>NZ_PGFA01000002.1:0-600000 GCF_002797555.1 Hymenobacter chitinivorans DSM 11115
AAAGGCCGGGTCGTGGGTGCCTTGGCTGCTGACCAGATCCAGCTGCAGGGCCGGGCGCAGGTCAGCCGTGGGCCGGTTGAAGCTCGGATTCTCACCGGTAGTGGAGCGCCAGGCATTCAGGAAGCTGAACGAGTTGACCGTCTGGTTGACCCGGATAAAGAAGCCCTGCATCGACCCAATGATGCCGTTGGGCAGGGTGCCGAAGCCGTTCTGATAGACCTGGTAGGTTCCGCCGTACTGGTCACTGGATTTGTAGACGTACACGGCGTCAATTACGCCGGTGGGCAGTGCGGTCCGGGCTTTCTTCCAGTCCAGGGGGGAAGGATACGGGTTGCCCAGCAGCTGCCAGCCCGAGTTGGCCTGGGTGCCGCGCGTCAGCGCGCCAATGGCCACGTCACCAGAGTTGAGTGTGCCCACTAGGTCGACTTTCTCACTGGCGGCCAGGTTGACCGTGTAGCCGCGGCCCCGGGTCAGAACCTCGCCGGGCGAGTTGGGCGAGAAGTAGCCGTACTCGAAGGTCTGCGTCGTGGCGTCAGAACCCGCGATGCGGGCTTCATTGTAGCCGTACACGGTCGGGAAAGGATTCACCGTGTTGCCCAGCGTGTTGTAATCGGGGTTGACGACGGGCGAGAAGCCGCTGGTGGCCAGGTCCGCTACCGTCGTCGACTGCACCGGGGAGCTGTAGTGGCGGTAGCCCAGGCCGGGGTTCAGGCTGGGGTCGATGTAGCGCTGCACGGTGGCAGTTCCAGCCACGGTAGCTCCGTTATTGTTGACCACCATGGCCGTCCCCGCGCTAGTAGAAAGCAGCGTGAGCGGGCGAGCAATAGTGCTCAGGGTTCCATTCAGCGTTAGTACCCGCTGAATATCCACCGGGCCGTCCAAACGAGCTCCGGCCGAGCCCACGGTCAGGTCGTAGAAGGCCGTGCGCGTGCCGCCGAGGCGCTGTTCGCTTGTGCCTTCCAAACTCACTACGCCGCCGGTGGCCGTAAAGGTGCCGTCGATGGCAAAGCCAGCACCAGTTACCTGAAGCGTGCCGCCACTTTGCGTGAGCGAGGCATTGGTAGCCAGAATCAGGTCCTTAGTAGCAGCCGCGCCCGATCCAATTACGGGGTAGCGGGCTGCACCCGGGTTGATGAATGCATCCACGGTGCTGGTTGGAACCCCGGCCGTCCAGTTGCTGGCCGTAAACCAATCGGTGCTGGTAACGCCGGTCCACGTTGTGGCCGTTACAATGGCGTTGTACTGGATGGAGAACTGGGTAGCGGCCGTGTTGCCGTTGGTGGCGGCATCCTGGGCTACGTTGGCCGGTACGTTCACTGTCACGGTGCCGTTAGCCGAAGGCGTCACGTTGAACGTGTAGGTTGCGCCCGCGCCGGCGAAGCCCGAAATCGAGCCATTGTTCACCACTACATCACCCTGCACAAAGCCCGTAACGCTTTCCGAGAACGTGACCGTCACCGGAATGGGCGAGCTGCTCGTCGGGCTTGTCGCCGTCGAGCTGATACTCACGCCAGGCCGGACCGTGTCGACGGTGAAGGTGTTCGTGTTGGAATTGGCGCTGACGGCTTGGCCGCTGAACTGGGCTGTGGCGTAGACCGTATGACTGCCGTTAGCCAAGGCCGTCGGCTGGGTCAGCGTGAAGGTGCCGGCGCCAGTAGCGGTGGTAGTACCAATGCTGGAACCATCCACGTAGACGGTGACCGTCGAGCTAGCCACAGCCGTGCCCGAGTAGGCCGGCGTGTTGTTGTTTGTCAGGCTGCCGTTGGCCGGCGTTGTTACCACCGGGGTAGCCGTTACCGACTGGCCATAGGTGAAGCTGAACGGGCCGGAAGTGATATTGCCGTTGCCGGCCGCATCCTGCGCTACGTTGGCCGGGACCGTCACCGTCACTGTACCGTTGCCAGCTGGCGTCACGTTGAAGGTGTACCCCGAGCCCGAGCCGGCAAAGTTGGAGACGGAGCCGTTCGTTACCGCCACGTCCCCTGCCACGAAGCCCGTCACGCTTTCCGCGAAGCTCACGGCAAACAGAATGGGGGAGCTGCTCGTGCTGCCGCCGTTGGTAAAGCCCGAAGCCGTAACCAGGACGGTGGGCGGGATTGAGTCAACGGTGAAGGTGTTGGTATTCGAGTTGGCACTGACGGCCAGCCCGCTGAGCTGGGCCGTGGCATAGACCGTGTGCGAACCTTGGGCCAGGGCCGTGGGCTGAATCAGGCCCCAGGTGCCGCTGCTGTTGGCTGTCACCGTGCCAACGCTGCTGCCGTCGACATACACCGTCACGGTCGAGTTAGCCACGGCCGTGCCGCCGTACACCGGCCGGTTGTTATTGACCAGGCCGCCGTTGGCGGGCTCCACCACTACGGGTGCAGGCGTTACCAGCTGGCTGTAGATGATACTGAACTGCGTGGCGGCAATGTTGCCATTGGTGGCCGCATCCTGCGCCACGTTGGCTGGCACGTTCACCATTACCGTGCCGTTGCTGGCCGGCGTCACGTTGAAGGTGTAGGTAGCGCCCGAGCCCGAAAATCCCGAAATCGAGCCGTTGCTCACGGTTACGTCACCTTGCACAAAGCCCGTGACACTTTCCGAGAAGGTCACCGTCACCGGAATGGGCGAGGCGTTAGTCGTGGTGCCCGAGGCTCCCGCCGTGGAGCTGATGGTCACGCCCGGGCGGACCGTGTCGACGGTGAAGGTATTGGTGTTGGAATTAGCACTGACGGCCTGGCCGCTGCTTTGCGCCGTGGCATACACCGTGTGCGAGCCCTGCGTCAGGGCCGTGGTTTGCGTGAAAGTCCAGTTGCCACTAGACGTTGCCGTCGTAGTGCCGGATAAGGCTGCGCCATCGACGTAAACCTGGATAGTCGAGCCGGCCAGGGCCGTACCTGTGTAGGTCGGCGTGGTAGTGCCCACCAAGCTGCCGTTAGCCGGTGCAGTCACGACGGGAGCAGCAGTAACTGTCTGGTTATAGAAAATCAGGAACGGAGGAGCTGCCGCGTTGGGGTTGCCGGCCTGGTCCTGGGCTACGTTAAACGGTACATTCACCGTTACCGCGCCGCTGCTGGCGGGCGTTACGGTGAAGAAATAGGTCGAGCCTGAGCCTGAGAAGCTATTGAGCGTGCCGTTGCTGACCACCACGTCACCGGCTACGAAACCAGTCACGGCTTCCGAGAATGTCACTATCACCGGAATCGGTGAAGTGCTGGTCGGGCTGGTGGCCGTCGAGCTAATAGCTACCGTAGGTTGTACCGAGTCAACATAGAAGGTATTGGTGGGGCTATTGGGACTCACTGAAGCCCCGCTGCTTTGGGCTCTGGCATACACCGTGTGGGGGCCCTGGCCTAGGGCCGTGGGCTGGGTCAAGGAGAAGGTGCCGCTCACATTGGCCGTTGTCGTGCCAATGAAGGAGCCATCCACATACACCGTCACGGTGCTGTTAATGGGTGCCGAACCACCGTAGGTAGGCGTGGTGGTGCTCACGATGCCGTCATTGGCCGGGAAAAACACCAGGGGAGCAGCCGTTACTGGCTGGTCGTACTGCACGCTCACCGTGTTGCTGGCCGTGTTGGGGGTATTGTTGGCGTCTTGAGCCTTGTTGGCGGCCACACTGACCGATACGGTACCAGATCCGCTGGGGGTAACGGTGAAGGTGTACGGCCCGCTGCCCGCGAAGCTGCCACTAGTCAGCGTGCCGCCTGTCACCGTCACGTCCGTAGCGTCGAAACTCGTGCCCACGCTTTGCGAGAAGCTCACCGAGAAAGGAATGGGCGAAGTCGAAGTAGGGCTGGCCGAGGTCGTGCTCACCGTCGCCGTCAGGGCCGGGGCCGTCACGGCAAACGTGGCCGAGTTGAAGGCCGTGTACCCGTCGGGGCCGGGCTGAATGTTGCCGAGGAACACACCGTTGAGGAACACGTTCAGGCTCTGGTCGAGTGTGGTGCAGCAGACGCGCTGGGCGGCCTGGAAGTTAACCTGGTAGCTGCTGCCCGTGGGCAGGGCCAGGTTTTGCTGAATTTGGCCGTTGTTGCCGACGGTGCTCTGGATAAAGGCGACGGCAATGCCGTTGGGAATGGGGGTGGTCGGCGTGAAAGCGCTGCCCGACTCGGCAATGCCCGAGCGGGTGTTGAACGTCCAGCTGGCGCTCGTAGGCTGGTAGCCAAAATTGCCGTTGCTCAGCGGGTCGTGGATTTCGAAGCTGCCGTTTTGCAAGGCATTAGCTACGGCCGTGCCGCTGCTGAGTACCTGTACCGCGTCAACGAAGGCCGTTACATCCGAACCCGCGCCGCCCGTGCCCTGGATGGTTAGTACCGGGTTGGAGAAGGCCTTAGTGATGGTGTAGACTTCGCCCGAAGTGTAGGGTAGGCCCGACACCGTAGGCGTAATGCCGGCGCTGTTGTTCACGTTCAGGCGCAGGGTGCCGGAGCCGGTCCCGGTGTTCACCGTCACGGTGTAGGTCGTGCCCGAGCCGACCACGCTGCTTATGCCGGTCCCGCTCACGGAGCCCGTATTCGTAGTATTGAAGTTGCTGACGGTTAAGCCGGTCACGCTGCGCGAGAACACTACTTGGTAGCGCACTTGGGTTGTGGCCGTGGGCGAAGGCGTCAGGCGCGTCACCGACACCACCGTGGTGGCAGGGGCAAACGTGATGGTTTTGGTCGCGGCCGCGCTGGGCGTGGTGCCGTCGTTGACCACAAACTCCACCGTGCGGACCGTCGTTGGGGCGGTACCAACCGAGTTGTTGAACGTAACGGTCCGCAACGCGGCCTGAAACTGCGCCACCGTGGCTGTGGCCCCGCTCGAGGTCAGCGTCAGCGTGCCGGTGGCCGAAGCGGCCGAGCCAATGTTGCCAAACGTCGTCGTGTTGGTATTGGAGAACACCAGCACGTCTTGCCCGGATTGCAAGCCCGACGTAATGCGTACCGAGGCCGAGGCCAGCGTCGTGTTGTCCGCGTCGGTTACCGTGATGCCGTTATCGATGGCCACGGCGCCTCCGCCGATGATGAAGGTGGTAGTGCCACTGGTGGTGGTCACCACGGGCGCGCTGTTGGGGGTGGTAAAGGATTGAACGTCGCCGTAGCTGGTTCCTACGCTGTTAATGGCGTAGGCCCGCACATAGTAGGTGGTGCGGGACGTTAGGCCCGTAATGGTTTCCGAGAAGCTGCCAGTGCCGCTCCCGTTAGTGTTCTTCGTGTCGCTGGTAGTAGGCGTCTGGTTGGTGGTGCTGTACACCACGCCGCGTTCTGTTACTGTAGCCCCACCATCGGCCGTTACATCGCCGCCTAGTACGGCACTGTTGTTAGTAATGCTGGTGGCCGCGGCCGTCGTTACCGTGGGCGCGGTTTGATCCAATAGGGTAATACCGTTCACCGTGGTGGAAGTAGCCCCCGTAATGGCAGTGGCGGTAAACAGGGTGCTGACGGCATTGCCCGTGGCCAAGCTGACGGCCACAATTTTGGTGTTGGTCAGGCTGGTCGAAGCTTGACTGCTACGCGCATCGGCTACCAGAACCCGGTTATTGGCCGCGTCCAGCGCTACTACGCCGGCAGTCTGCACGAAATTGTCTTTGACGAGCACGTCCCCAGTGCCATTCAGGCCAACGCGGCGCAATTGGTCGAGGCTAGACGTGGCTGCCCCATCAGTTAAGGTATAGTATATGTAGTTGTTGACATTGTCTAAGGTCAGATCGTTTATTACGGTGCTGGCCGCCCCCGTAATAGCCGGCGCTATTGCCAGAGTACTGACAGCATTGCCTGTGGCCAGACTTACCGCTACGATTTTGGTATTGGTCAGGCTGGTCGAAGCCTGACTAACGCGTACATCAGCTACCAGAACCCGGTTGTTGGCCGCATCAAGTACAAGCGGGCCAGCGGTCTGAATAAAGTTGTCCTTGATGAGCACGTCGCCAGTGCCATTGAGGTTCACGCGCCGCAGCTGGTCGAGGCTGGCCGTAGCCGACCCATCCGTTAGGGTATAATACACGTAGTTATTAACCTTGTCCAGCGCTATGCCACCTATGGTCGTACTGGCCGCCCCCGTAATAGCGGGCGCGGTAACCAGGGTACTAACAGCATTGCCCGTGGCCAAGCTTACGGCCACAATTTTGGCGTTGGTCAGGCTGGTCGAAGCCTGACTGGGCCGTAGATCAGCTACCAGAATGCGGTTGTTGGCTGCATCCAACACGGCCGGGCCGGCAATCTGAATAAAGTTGTCTTTGATCAGCACGTCGTTGGTACCGTCGGAGTTCACCCGGCGAAGCTGGTCAAGGGCAGTAGTGGCCTGCCCGTCGTTGAGGGTGTAGTATACCTGGGCCTGCCCACTATGGGGCATCAGGCTCAGCACCCAGACCAGCAGGGCTGCCAACCAGGGCAGCCTGCGTGTGTAGGCAAGTAGTAAAATTTTGTACATAGGATGTTGAATTAGGAGAAGTCAGCTAAGTGTGAAGTGGGAAAATGGGAGGCAAGCAGGCCCAAGGCCTACCCAGTGCGGCCAGCCAACGCGCGGCTGCCGAAGCATGGCCGGGCTGGGTTTGCCAGCCAGGGCGTGGCCAATGCAGTATTTCGCCAGGCAGAACCAAAGAAAAGCAGGGTCTTTTGGTATCTAGCCCCGCTGCGGGCAAGCGCAACGGAGCCGGGAAATCTAAGCACCAGCCGGGTGCTACCCAGAATAAAGCCAGCGAAGCGGCATCGTTACGGTTGGGGTGCTGCCAACCGCAACGATGCCGCCTCAGTCTGCGGGCAGGTTCAAGTTACTTCCTTAGTTACGGCTCGGGTAAATACCGAACAGGCAGATGATGTAGTTCAGGCCCAGGTAAGGCTGCATCACACTCACCGGTTGGCTGCCACCCGCAACACCAATGGCAGTGGGCGCCAGGGGTACAAGGGTAGCCCCGGAGGCCGCCACCATATTGTTAATAGCAACCGATTCCTCACTGCCGCTCGTTACGCCATTTGGGGTGCCCGGCACTACGGTGGCGCTCGGGGCGCTGGTCGTAGCGGCCTGCGTAGCCACTTGTTGCACGTGCGTGTGAGCGGGCATCTGTGCGGCAAGCAAGGTCACGTTGCGGGTGCCGGCTACTTCGCCCAGTTGCACTGCCTGCTGGCCGGGGCCGGCCTGACCGTTGTTAGCGTGTACCGGTACGCGGCTGCGCAGATCAGGCAGGGCAAACGTGGTTTGGCCGTTGCCGCCATAGGTAGTGCCCAAAATTGAATACAGAGCCGAGTTTTGCGCGATGCTCAGCAGTGAACCGTCGCAAAAGGCCCAGTTCTTGGGGGCGAAATTGCCGGCAAACAATACGATGGAACCGATGAAGGCTTCGTCCATGAAATAGTGGGATAAAAGAGTTGAAAATAGCTTTAGCTGCGTGCTAAAGCTTAAAAGCTGTAGCCCGCGGCGTACCTTCTACTTGGGGTAAGCATGATAAGCCAGGAAGAGCGTTGCGTGCGGATGATTAACTAGGTCTCAGAGGACTATGGCAGACCCGTTGACAGGATGATGAATGCCATAAAAAGCGCTACCCGGCCAAAAGCCCGGTAGTAAAAACAAACGCAATAGGATAAAAGAAGAGAGCAGAATAAAGAAGTCGCTTTTAAAGCGCACAGCAAATTTGCGGAAATAAATTTAGTTTTAATAGCACTCTAGTAATATTCATAAATCAGTTCACCGTTCCGCTTGTTGCGGCCGATTAGGCAAAAAATACGAGGGTAGATAATTGGTGAGCAGCCGGGCCCATACAACCGGAAATAGCACTTGTGAGGGACTGAACACCAATGATAAGTGCAAACAAAAAGAATTGTAAAAATGCACTTTTGCCGGGGCCTGGTCGGGGTTAGCGGGCTGCCTTCGCCAGGGCGTGCATGGCCGCCCGGGCCCGGGTCTTGACCGTGCCCAGGGGCACTTGCAGCTCATCGGCCACTTCGGCCTGGGTGAAGCCCCCGAAATAGAGCAGATCTATAATTTTTCGGTCGTTCGGCTTCAGCCCCATCACCAGCTCCCGCAAGCCTACGTGCTCGGGCTGAAAGCCGGAGGTGGCCATCTGGTAGCAGGATTGGCTGGTTTCGAGGGGCTGGGTTTGCTGGCCTTCGTGGTACTGGCGGGTGCGCAGCTGGTCGATGGCGGCGTTGCGGCACACATTCAGGGCCCAGGTAAAGAGGCGGCCGCGCGAGGCGGTATAAGAGGCAAAAGAATACCAGATCTTGACCATGCTCTCCTGCAGCACGTCCTCGGCCATTACCTCGTTGCGCACGATGCGCAGAATCACGTTATAAAGAACCCGGCCGTATTTGTCATAAAACAGGGTCATGGCGGTTTCATCCCGGGCGTAGAGACGCTGCACTAATACATCTTCGCTAATGGGTAGCATTAAAGCAATACGAATAGAGTTAGATACAGAAACCTGATGGCAGAAGGACACTGTGGGGACTAGCAACGGTAGCGGCTGGCTCTGCCTAGCTATATACTTGCTTACTCACAAGAAGTTGTTCAGCTTGACTGCCAGTCGTTGTAACACTTATTTCGCTCGGTCAAGCCTGATTTGCGCACTTTAAAATCTGATCTTTCCCCTACTGACACTACGCTTGGGCTGGGCCTACTAGTTGCTGGCAACAAAAAGCCCTGCTTACCTTGGGTAAGCAGGGCCGGGGTAGCCGCGACGGGAATCGAACCCATATCAAGCGTTTAGGAAACGCCTATTCTATCCGTTGAACTACGCAGCCTTAGCGATGCAACTCTAACAAAGGTAACGGGAAAGCAACCTACGGCCCAAACCCGCTACTCTTTGGCTTGCGTATAGGCCGCTAGCTTCACTTCTGAATTCCTTTTGCCGACTAGAATGGGTTTATTGGATGACATGCGCGCCGCCCGCCGGGCCGCCGGCCGCCGGCCTACTGCCCCCGCCGCGGCCGACGCGGCTGACGGCATGGTGCCCGCGCTGCTCTTCATTCCCGATATCAGCGGCTTTACCCGCTTTATTCAGGAGTCGGGGAGCGTGCTGGCGCCCCAGCTCATTGCCGACCTGCTCGAAATTCTGGTGGAAGCCAATACGCTAAACATGGAGGTGAGCGAAATTCAGGGCGACGCCATCCTGTTTTACCGGCTGGGCCCGCCGCCTACGGTGCAGGAAGTCGTGACCCAATGCCGCCGCATCTTCCTCGACTTCCAGAACTACGTGCGCCTGGTGGAGCGCGACCTGGATTCGGAGCTGAGCGCCGCCCTGCGCAGCCACGATCTGACCATTAAGATCATCGTGCACTTCGGCCGGGTCAGCGTGGCCCAGATCCGGCAGTTTACCAAGCTCATGGGGCGCGACGTCATCGTGGTGCACCGGCTGCTCAAGAACAACGTGACCGGCAACGAGTACATCCTGCTCTCCGATGGCTACCTCGAAACCCAGCCCGCCGCCGACGTGGCCCGCAGCTTTGGCTGGACCCGCCTGCTGCGCGGCACCTGCCTCTACGACTACCTGGGCGAAATCTGCTACCGGTACGCCTACCTTTCGCCCCTGCGCCTGCTGCTCAACGATGCCGGGGAAGGCGTCACGCACCGGGGAGGGGATGGCAGCGCCCTGAAAGTGATGAGCACGGTGCGGGTGCCAGCGGCCTACGCGCTGCGGGTGCTGAGCAACTTCCGGCTGCGGGCCCACTGGATGCCGGGCGTGAGCGAGGTGCAATACGACCTGACCAAAGCCGGCCGCCTGGGCACCAGCTACAAGGTGAAGCTCAACCGCGGGCAGATTGACTTCCAGACCGTGCAGCGCTTTGAAGATGCCGACCGGATTGAATACGTGGAGAAAATTTCGCTGTTCCGGCTGTTTCCCAACTCCTTTCTGTTCTGCTTTATCGAGGCCGTGGATGCGCGCTCCTGCCTGGTGACCCTGGAATTCCGCTACGGCTACATTGCCAGCCCCCGCCCCCTGATCCGCTTCGGGCAGCGGCAGCGCATGCGCCGGTTTATGGGCCAGTCCAGCCGGCAGTTTGCCACGCTCTGCGAACGGATGCAGCGTGCCGGCCGGGAAAGCTAAGGCGTGCCCAAGAACATAAAAAGAAGCGCTTTTAGCTTGCTGGCCTCATCCTTCCCAAGTCTTCCGAAAAGCCAGGAGTTCAGCAAACCCATAGCCAACAGGAGTTTCCTGAACCTTGAAAGGTGAACCAGTTTCTGGAACTCGGCTGAAGCTGTAGCTCCACTGCACCAGGCCAGCAGACGTGCATGGGCCGCCGTTCAGGAAAGAAGAGGGTTTCGCGAATAAAGCTTACGACTCTGCTGAGTAAAATGGCAACGAACCGGTTGAGGCTGGTATCGAACAAGTCTGTTTCCTTGATGACCGGGTACCACGAGCTATGGATGTAGCGAGCTGCGTCAGCCTTTGGAAAGACATCTACTTCTTGAATTCGACCCCAATTGCCGAGTAAACCTCGATTTTGATCAATTCCAATGTTTTTTATAAATTATTTGGCATACCTTTCGGGTGACCTATTAACTCCATCTACATGAAGAAATCGTTTACGCTATTTGCGCTCCTGATTTTGCCTTGTGCTCTTTCCATACAAGCACAGCAAGCTTCCCTTGCGCCTGCTCAGCACTCTAATCTGGACCAGACCACCATTGACCGGACGATAAAGCCAGGCGACGGCTTTTACAACTACGCGAACGGCAGCTGGCTCAAAGTCAACGAAATTCCCGCCAACGAAGCATCGTGGGGAAGCTCGTCGATGCTCCAGAAGCAAACTCGGTTTCAGTTGCAGGAGCTGCTGAAAGCCACTGCCGCCCAGAAAAACCAACCCGGCAGCGACGCGCAAAAGTTGCAGAATCTTTACACCAGCGGCATGAATACGGCGGTGCTCGACCAGCTGGGTGTGCAGCCCCTGCAGGCCGATCTGCAACGCATCGACGCCATCAGCAGCCCGCAGGGAATTGCGGCCGAAGTCACCACGCAGTACGCCACGGGGCTGGTCAGGGGCACGGCTCCCTTGTTTAACCTGGGCCACATTGCCGACCCGATCCGCAACGATGTCGAAATCATCACCCTGAGCCAGGGCGGCATGGGGCTACCCGAGAAGTCCTACTACTCCGAGGCTAGTCCGAAAGCCGTAGCTACCCGGGAAAAGTACGTGGCCTACCTGCAGCAGTTGTTCGAGCTTTCGGGCACGGCCAAGGAAGCTGCCCAAACAAAAGCGGCGGCCGTGCTGGCCCTCGAAACCCGCCTGGCGCTTGGGGCACGCACCGCCACGGAAAACCGCAACATCCGCAAGCTCCTGAACTATTACACGTTGGACAAAGTGGGTAAGCAATTCCCGCTGCTGGGGTTTGGCGCCATGTTTCAGCAGCTGAACATTCCCTCAGCCAAAATCATCGTGGCCCAACCCGAGTTCTTCACCGGGCTTCACAAAGAGCTAACCGCCACGCCCCTGGCCACCTGGAAGGATTACCTAAAGGTGCGCCTGCTGAGCAACTCGTCGCAGTACCTAAGCATGCCTTTTCTGGAAGCCAACTTCGCCTTCTATGTAACTGCCCTGACCGGCCGGACCCAGATGCGGACCCGCCCCGAGCAGATGGTGCTGGTGGCAGACGGGATGCTGGGGGAAATGCTGGGCAAAGTGTACGTGGAGAAGTATTTCACGGCCGACTCCAAGAAGCGGATGGACGCGCTGGTGCAAAACGTGGTGACCACCTTTGCCGAGCGCATCCAGGCCAACACGTGGATGACCGCCCCCACGAAAGAAAAAGCCCTCCAGAAACTTAGCACCGTTAAACGAAAGATTGCCTACCCCGATCAGTGGCGCGACTATTCCGCCCTGCAGATTGGCCCCGACTACTTCAGCAACATCAAAGCCGCGACGGTATTCTCGTTTCATGAAGGCTTTAACCGGGTCGGCAAGCCCGTCGACCGCGACCTGTGGACGATGACGCCGCCCACGCTGAATGCGTATTACAGCCCGCTGAACAACGAAATTGTGTTTCCCGCCGGTATTCTGCTCCCGCCCTTCTTCGACCCGCAGGCCGATGACGCAGTCAATTACGGGGGCATTGCCACGGTTATCGGCCATGAAATTAGCCACGGTTTCGACGACCAGGGCAGCCATTTCAACGCCCAGGGACGCTACAAAAACTGGTGGACCTCGGCCGACAAGAAGAACTTTACGGCTCGGGGCGTGGCCTTGACTAGGCAGTTCAACCAGTACGTGGCGCTTGATACGCTACACGTCAACGGCAAGCTCACGCTGGGCGAGAACATCGGCGACTTATGCGGCGTAACGGTTGCCTACCAGGCCTTCAAGAAGACAGAACAAGGCAAGAGTACCCAGCTGATTGACGGCCTCACGCCCGACCAACGCTTCTTTCTGTCTTATGCCACTATTTGGCGTAAGAAGGACCGAGACGAAGGCTTGCGCACGCAAGTGCTAACAGATTCCCACTCTCCCGCCCGCTTCCGGGTCGATGGGCCGCTCTCGAACCTGGAAGCCTTCTACACCGCTTTCAACATCAAAGAAGGCGACGCGTTGTGGCGCCCGGTCAGCGACCGGGTAGTTATCTGGTAATTCAAGAAACCTGCCCCGGCCGGCCCAGAGCCCTCTCCATCCGCGGACGGAGAGGGCTCTGTTTGTTTCCTGTTGTGCGGCTATACAAGGGAAAAAGTCTTATTGAAAACGTTAGTGGAGCTCTTCTGTAAACAAGCGGGTTTCTATCCTACCCGAGAAGTTTACAAAAACGAATATGGCTGTTGTAGAAGTCGGTGCGGCCCTGTTAAGCAAGTGCTTCATGAATCGGTACCTGCTGAAAAGAATTTCTAATAGCCTTCTACCGGCCCGTTGTCGTTTGCTAGTGCCCGCAAGGTATGGAGCTGGTTCAGCGGAACGGGTGGTCTTCACTAAAAGAGCGGTGCGTGCTATTCAACATGCTATAGTTGCTGTTTTCTAAAAGACTGCCAGCAACACTAAAAAAGCGTTCCGGCCACAAGCCGAAACGCTTTAGAAAATTTGGGCAAGGACAAGATCAGCTTGCTAGCAGGGCTTTTTAGGATTCAGCAAACCCTACGACTTGTAGAGCAGCACGATGCCAAACGAGAGGGCCGTCAGGATCAGGCCCACCATGAAGATGGTATAGCTGATGCGCAGCAGCCGGTACTTGCGCGAGAGGACCTCGCCCAGGTAGTAAATGTCCGTCACCATGTTGGTGTAGAGGTTGTCCTTGTTGCGCATCAGGCCGGTCATCCCGCTCTGAAAGTCGTCGAGGCTGAGCTTGGTGAAGTTGCCGAAGAAAAGCAGATTCACCCGGCGGTTGGTGGCCACCTGGGGGCTTTTCTTGAGCCACTTGAAGCTGGTCACGTCGGGCTGGGCCGAGAGGATGGCCGACACCACCGAGCCCAGGGCCGTAGCCAGCAGAATGCCCATGGGCACAGTCAGAATCGGGTTGCGGGTGAAGGACGGGCCCAGGGACGTGGTTTTGGCGCCGAGGTAGGTGATGAGCACCGACATGATAACCGCGTTGAGGCTAATCATCATGCTGGCCTTCTTGTCGGCCATGTCCGAGAGCTTGATGTGGTTGCTGTAGGTGGTCCGGAACATCGTTTCGACCCCCCGCTTGCCCTCGGCAAAGTTGCCCTGCTCTTCCTGCTCACGCTTTTTCTTCTTCTTCTCGGTTTTCTTGAGCAGCTTCCGCTGGTCCTTGATGTTTTCCTTGTACTGCTCCTTGTACCGGTCTTTGGCCGCGTCGGTCAGAAACTTGGACGAGAGCAGGAAGTCGAGTTGGGTTTCGGCCCACTCCACGCTGTTGTAGCTTTTGCCCAGCACCGTTTCCCACTCGGCCCGCAGTAGTTCGCCGTTGGCAAAGAACTCTTCCTTGCCCATGCTGCTCAGGTCGGCATCCACGAGCAGCTGCTGGAGCTCGGTTTTGGCCGTTTCGTCGCGGTGGGTGGCCTTTATCGTGTCCTTGACAACGGCAATCCGGTCGGCGGGGTAGCCCTGGCTTTGCAGCCACTGCTCGGCTATTTCCATGCTGCGGTACTCGTGGCCGTCGTATACCTCGGTGTAGCCCGCGTCGTGAAACCAGGCCGCCAGCACCAGAGCCTCCTGGTCTTCGGGGCTAAGCTCGGTGGCTTCGCCCAGGGCTTTGGCCTCTTTGACGGTGGTAGCCGTATGCTTGAAGGAGTGGTAAACGAGGGGCTTGGGGAGTTTTTCCTCGAAAAGAGCCGTAATGTACGCTTTGGCCTTCTTCAGGATTTCGGCTTTAGCCGGTTTAAGAGTCTCAGTGGTTTCCATGCGGGGGAAGTAGAATGGAGGGGGCAACGTGGGCCGCCAGCTCCCAACTGGCTTAGAACGCGAATTGGGGAACGAAGTTTTTGCCGGCCCTGAGCCCAACCGTAGGCCGGCCGTTTGCGTAGGGCAGGCCACAGTCCGTCAACGCCCGATGCGCGGTGCCGTATGCACTAGTTTACGACTTTTTCCGGGCTTCGACCGGCGGTGGCCTGCCCTCTTTTCTATACCTCCCGCGCTGCTTTTACGTTCATTGCTTCTATATGAGAAGACCTTTTCTGCTTGGCTGCTTACTACTTCTATGGAGTGGCCTTACTCCTGCCCTTGCCCAAAAGAAAACCCAGACGCCCCACCCCACGCGGCCTAACTACAACCACGGGGGCGAAACTTGGGAAAGCAAAACGCCGCCCGACAGCAGCCACATCCGCTATTCCATCTTTTTGATTGGCGACGTAGGCAAGCCCATCAAAAAAACTGAGGGCGGGGAGCCTTCCCTCAACTTCCTGCACCAGCAGATTGTAAAGGCGGGCCCCAAGAGCACCACTATCTTCCTGGGCGACAACGTGTACGAGTACGGCATGCCCCGCGAGGGCGCCTACGACCGCAAAGAGTCGGAGGAGCGCATGATTGGGCAGCTCGAAACCCTGCGCGGCTACAACGGCGAAAAGTACATGATTCCCGGCAACCACGACTGGAAGCAGGGCCTTACCGGCGGTGTGGACCAGGTAAACCGTGAGCAGCAGTTCGTGGAAAACTACCTGACCAGCGACTCGGCCGCCTTCCCCTTCACCGGCGACTTTTTTATCCCGCGCGACGCCTGCCCGGGCCCGTTTGAGGTGCGCCTGCAGGACGATATTCTGATGATTGCCATCAACTCGCAGTGGTTTCTGCAAACCAACGGCGAGCGGCCCTACGGCGGCAACAGCGGCTGCGGCGTGGCCAACGAAACCGACTTCTTCACCCAGCTCGAAGACATCATCCAGCGGAATCAGAACCGCAACATCATGGTCATTGCCCACCACCCGATTTTCTCGGATGGTATTCACGGCGGCTACTTCACCCTGGCCGACCATTTCTTCCCGCTTTCCATTGTTTATAAGTACGCCTTTCTGCCCTTGCCCATCATCGGCTCAGTGTACCCCTTTGCCCGCAAATACGGCGGAGTAAGCCAGGATATTCCCCACCCCCAGTACCAGGCCTATAAAAAGGGCCTGCTGGAAATTTTCGATAAGTACCCCAACATCATCTACGCCTCGGGCCACGAGCACAACCTGCAGTACTTCAAGGTGGGCTCCATGCACCAGATTGTAAGCGGCTCGGGCTGCAAAACCCAGCACGTACGGCCCAATAAAAGCGGGGACGCCATTTTCTCGGACAAGGAGAAAGGCTGGTCACGGGTAAACTACTACGACAACGGCGAGGTCTGGACCGAGTTCTGGATTCCCAACGACAAGGGCGAAACCGGCCGCCTGGTGTTCCGCACGCCGCTCTACGCCAAAACTACCCAGGAAGTAGCCCAGATTCAGGAAGTCAAGAATGTGAAGCGGCCCAACTTCCGAGACAGCACCGTGACCCTGGCCGTAAACAAGGAGTACGACGAGCGGGGCAAGTTTCACCGCTTCCTCTTCGGCGAGCATTACCGCAAGGAGTGGGCCACGCCGATAAAGTTTGACGTGCTCGACATGGCTACCGAGCGCGGCGGCCTGGAACCCTACAAGATTGGCGGCGGCAAGCAGACGGCCTCGCTGAAAGTGCGCAACGAGGAGGGCCGCAACTACACCCTGCGCGGCCTCAACAAAGACCCCGCCGCCGTGCTGCCCGAAGCCCTGCGCGAGGGCGCGGCCAAAGACATTCTGCAGGACCAGATTTCGGCCCAGCACCCGTTTGGCGCCTTCCCGGTGGCCTCATTGGGCACCACGGCCGGTATTCTGCACACCAACCCCAAGCCGGTTTATATCCCGCAGGACCCCTTGCTGGGCCAGTACTACGAGCGGTTTTCGAACACGCCGGCCATGATTGAGGAAGATGCCAAGGACGACCAAAGCAACGTGGCCTCCCTGGGCAACGCCGAAAACCTGGTGGGCACCGACAAGGTCATGGAGCGCCTCATCGACGACAACGACAACCGCGTCAACGAAAAAGCCTTTGCCCGCTCCCGCCTCTTCGATATGTGGATCGGCGACTGGGACCGGCACGAGGACCAGTGGCGCTGGGCCGAAACCAAGGACAAGGACGGGGACCGGAAATTCACGGCCGTGCCCGAAGACCGCGACATTGCCTTCTTCAAAGGCGACGGTTTGCTGCCCTACCTGGCCTCGCGCAAGTGGGCCATCCGCAACTTCCAGAACTTTGGCTACGACTACGCCGACTTCAAAGGCCTCAACCTGACGGCCCTGGCCAACGACCGGGTATTCCTGGCTTCGGTAACCAAGGAAGACTGGGTGAAAATTGCCGAGAAGATGAAGGCCGACCTGACCGACGCCGAAATTGAAAAGGCGTTCCGCTCGCAGTGGCCCAAGGAAATCTACGACCTGCACGGCCCCGAAATCATTGCCAAGCTCAAGAGCCGCCGTGACCTGCTGCCCCAGCTGGCCGCCGATTACTACGGCACGCTCAACGATATTGTGGAAGTGAAAGGCAGCTCCAAGCGGGAGCGGTTCGACGTGGAGCGCCTCGACGGCGACAAAACCCGCGTCAAAGTCACCAAGATCAACAAGGAAGGCAAGCTGAGCAAAACCTTGTTCGACAAGACCTTCGACAAGGAAACCGACGAAATCCGCCTCTACGGCTTCGCCGGCAACGACGTGTATAACGTAACCGGCCAATCGAAAGGCGGGGCGATGCTGCGCATCATTGGCGGCACCGACCGGGACTCGATTACCGACAACTCCCGGGTGGGCGGCCTGGGCCACAAAACCCAGGTGTACGACGCCGACACCGGCAACGTCATCAACGCGGGCAAGGAAGTGCGCCTGCGCCTGCAGCCCGGCATCGAGGTCAGCCAGTACGACACCCACCCGCGCACCGACCGGAAGGACTACAGCCTCAATTACTTCGGTCCGGCCCTGTACTTTGGCTACAACATCGACGACCGACTGTTTTTCGGGGGCGGCGTCACCTACCGTACCTACGCCTTCCGCAAGGCGCCCTTCTCGACCGAGCAAACGCTGGCGGCCAACTATTCGCCCTCCCAGCAGGCCTACAACGTGCGCTACAGTGGGCAGTTCGTGGATGTCATTAGCAAGTTTGACCTGCGCATTAACGCCCAGCTTTACGGTCCGCAGCTGCTCTACAACTTCTTCGGGGAAGGCAACAACTCCCGCAACGAGCTGCTGGGCTCCGACGACCGGGTCCGCAACCGCGACATCAACGACACCTACCGGGTGCGCTTCTCCCGCTTCTACGTAAGCCCGGTGCTGGAGCGTGACCTGTTCAGCTTCCTCAAAGTGGGCATCGGGCCGCAGTACGACCAGTTTCGGGTGGAGCGGGAGCCCATTGGCAGCCAGATTGCCGCCGGCCTCGATGCCAACAACAACGGCGTGAGCGGCGCGGGCCTGGGCATCCGCTCGTCCGACTTCCAGCTCAACCGCTACCTCGGCGGCCGGGCTTACCTGAACATCGACGCGGCCAGCTCGCCCAAAAACCCCCGGATTGGTCTGCGCTGGTACAACGAGATTCAGCAGAACTACCAGATGAACGCCGAGCAGCTCAACTTCGGCCGCATCACCTCCGAGTTCCGCTTCTATCTGAGCCCCAACTTCCCATTCCAGCTCACCTGGGCCGGCCGCATCGGGGCCGCCCGCAACTGGGGCGACTACCGCTTCTACCAGGCCAATACTCTGGGCCAGACCACCAACCTGCGCGGCTACCGCCGCACGCGCTACGCCGGCCGCTCGTCGGTGTACGCCAACGCCGAAGCCCGCCTGCAGCTCTTTAGCTTCAACGCCTACCTGGTGCCCGGCAAGTTCGGTATCCTGGGCCTGGCCGACGCGGGCCGCGTGTATTCCGAGTATGACACCCGCACCGGCATCGACGCCTTCCACACCGGTTTCGGCGGCGGGGTGTGGGTAGACGTGCTCAAGCAGGCCGTTATCAACGCCACATATTCGGTAGGGGAGGAAAAGCTGGTCTTCGTCGGCTTCGACTTCCTGTTCTAGCCGCGCAATACGGCTGCTTCAACGCCCCAAGCGGCCTGCCTTCCGGCGGGTGGTTTGGGGCGTTTTGGTGGCTGCCCTACCCAATTCTAGCGCCGAGGTTTTTGTCCTATCCTTTTCCGCGTAAACACGTTAGAACCCAGTGTTCCTTTTCCGCGAAAATCCCGCGCTTTTCCCGCTCTTCATGAAGACTCGCTACGTTCTGCCGGTTTCCGCCGCCCTTCGTCGTTTATTACTCTCGGCCGGCTTCGGCAGCCTCACCCTAACGGCCCTGGGCCAGGTTACGCCCACCACGCCCGTCTACCCGCCGCCCGCCCCCACGGCCGCTGATACCAGCTCCACGGGCTCCTCCGATGCCCAGCAGTTTGCCACGCCTTCAGTGGTGGGCATGGGCCCCAGCAAGGGCCTGATTTTTCACTACGAACGGGTACCGCGCTTTAATGTGGCCTCCACCGGTCAGGCCGTCGGCCTGAGCGACTACAACACGGATGCCACCAAAAATGCCCGCTTGGTTATCAAGGGCTATATCCCGATGCTCAACCACCCCCACCTGAAGCTGATTCTGGGCGTGAACTACGAGCGGGAAGAGTTTAAATTCAGCAGCCAGCCCACCGGCTACGAGCTCTACGACAACATCGAAAACAAGGGCCTCAAAACCCTGGGGGCCCAGTTGGCCGTCATCCGGCCGGTAAACGACGTGAACTGGTACATCTTCCGGGTGAAAGGCGAGCTGAGCGGCGACTATACCTCTTCCGAGCTCAACGTATCAGACTACCTGCGCGTGTCGTCGGAGTTTTTGTACGGCTGGAAGCGCAGTCCTACGTTCTCGTGGGGCGTGGGCGTGCAGCTGGGCTACACCTTCGGGCGCTTCAGTCCGTATCCGGCCCTGCTCTACAACCGCACCTTCAACAACCGCTGGGGTATCGAGGCCCTGTTTCCGGCCCGCGTCACGGCCCGCTACAACGCCTCGCCCCGGTCCCTGTTTTTTGCCGGCTACTCCGTCGATGGCCTCAACTATATCGTGAAGCTGCGCACGCCGCTACGCCACGAAAACGCCACGCTCAACTCCCTGGAGCTGCGCGAAACGGAAGTGAAGTTCCGGGTCCGCTGGGAGCGGGAAATCTACGACTTCCTCTGGTTTGGCCTGGAAGGCGGCTACCGCTACAACTACGCCTTCGACGCCTTCGACCGGACCAATGACAACCGCATCAAAATCATCGACAGCAAGCTGGCCAGCGCGCCCTACGCCAGTTTCGAGCTGTTTATCGTGCCCCCGCGCAAGTTCCTGAAGCGGTAGCAGCGGCTCACCACCGACTGAAAAAGCCCCGTTTTCTGCGTAGAAAACGGGGCTTTTCTTTTATGTCCTAGTGCTGGACTGACTTACGCCTTGGCCGCCGGCTTGCGGCGCTTGCTGAGCTTTTTGAGGTAGTTGTAGGTTTCGAACTGAGCCCGGATCTGCGGGGCAGTGGGGTCGTCCTGGCCCAGGAAGTTGTTGTGAAAGTCGCGGGACTTCACGTTATCCTGGCGCTGCAAATCCAACAGGTGGCGCACCTCGGCCCGCAGCTCGTCGTTGTAAATCGGGAAGGCGACTTCCACCCGCCGGTCCAGGTTGCGGGCCATCCAGTCGGAGGAAGCCACGTACACCTTTTCCTGGCCG
Source organism: Hymenobacter chitinivorans DSM 11115 (assembly GCF_002797555.1). Classification (NCBI taxonomy): domain Bacteria; kingdom Pseudomonadati; phylum Bacteroidota; class Cytophagia; order Cytophagales; family Hymenobacteraceae; genus Hymenobacter; species Hymenobacter chitinivorans. The sequence goes on from NZ_PGFA01000002.1 coordinate 20,046, forward strand.
TTGTTGCCAAACACGTACACCCGGGCGTGTTCCAGGTAGCGGTCCACCATGCCACGCTGCTGGATGTTGGTGCTCTGGCCTTCGAGCTGGGGCACCAGGCAGGAAATGCCCCGGATCAGCAGCTCAATCCGGACGCCGGCCTCACTGGCCTCGTAGAGCTTCTTAATCATCCGGTCGTCCTGCAGCGCGTTCAGCTTCAGAATGATATAGGCATCCTTGCCGGCCTTGGCCTGCTTGATTTCCTTATCGATGAGGGCATTAAGCTTTTCGCGCAGCTCAAACGGAGCCACCAGCAGATGCTCGAAGCCGGTTTTGGGCTGCCGGTCGTGGAAGTAGCGGAACACTTCGGCCGCCTCCCGGGTCAGGCGCGGGTCGGCCGTGAACAGGCCGTGGTCGGCGTAGATACGGCTGGTAACCTCGTTGAAGTTGCCGGTGCTGAAGTAGGCGTAGAGGCGGTTCTGGTCGTCCTCGGTGCGGGTGATGAGCAGCAGCTTGCTGTGCACTTTCAGGTCCGGAATGCCGAAAATAACGTTGGCTCCGGCCTTCTGCAGCTTCTCGGCCCAGTACATGTTCGACTCTTCATCGAAGCGGGCTTTCAGCTCAACGACCACTGTTACCTGCTTACCATTTTTCACGGCCTTGAGCAGGGCCTTGGCCACCTCGCTCTTGGCCGAAACCCGGTAGAGCGTGATGTTGATGCTGGTTACCTGCGGGTCGGCCCCGGCTTCGAGGATAAAGCGCGTCACGTAGTCGAACGATTGGTAGGGCAGGTGCAGCAGATGGTCGCGCTCAGCAATGGCACCAAGCATTTTGCCCGCCGTGCGCGGCAGCGTGGGGTGGGGCAGGGGTAGCTGCTCCTGGTACTTGAGCTGCTCGAGGCCCAGGTCGGGAAAGCCGAAAAAGTCGCGGAAATTGTGGTAGCGGCTGCCTTCCACCAGTTCTTCCTTACCGATGCCGGTTTTCTGCATCACGGCCCGCAGCACGGCCTTGGGCATGCCCGGGTCGTAGAGTAGGCGGGCCGGGTAGCCGGTTTCGCGCTTCTGCAGGCTGCTTTTAATCTTGGCCATCAGGTTGCCCGACACTTCCTCCTGAATGTCCAGCTCGGCGTCGCGCGAAATCTTAATGGCGTGCATTTCCACCTGTTGGTACTTCGGGAACAGCTCGGCCGCGCAGCACCGGATTACGTCGTCGAGGAACATTACGTAGCGTTCCTCGCCCTGGGCGGGCAGCTCCACAAACCGGCCGCCGTGGCGCTTGGTGGGCAGCTCCATTACCAGCACCCGCTCGTCTTCCAGCCGCTTTTTTTCCTTCACCGGCTGGGTTAGCAAGAAGGTGAGGTATACGGTCTGGTCTTTCAAAAACAGGTGGTGCAGGTTGTCATCCAGAATGACCGGCGAGAGTAAATCCTGCACTTTCTCCCGGAAATACGCGTGCACCCAGTCGCGCTGCTCCTCGCTTAGGTCCTGCTCCGAAATCAGGTGAATGTGCTGGCGGCCCAGTTCGGGCAGCAACTCGTTGCGGAACGTGTCACCGAACTCCTGCTGCTGCCGGCCTACTTCGGCCAGCAGGTTTTTGAGCTGCTCGCCGGGGTCTTCGCCCAGCTTGGCGCGGGTTTTTTTCTTGAGCTTGACCAGGCGGCGCAGGGTGGCCACGCGCACCTTAAAGTACTCGTCGAGGTTGGAGGAGAAAATGGCCAGAAACTTCAGGCGCTCCAGCAGCGGAACGTCCGGGTTCTGGGCTTCCTGCAGCACGCGGCGGTTGAAGGTGAGCCAGCTCAATTCGCGGTTCAGCAGAACCGGCGCGCTTTTTTTAGATGATTCCATACGAGGGGAAAGGCAGGACTGCGCAACGGCCCCGGCCGGGGCTATGGGCTGTACGCAGTCCGGATGAGGCAGGAGGGACGCTACTCCGGCTGGTTGCGTGGGTAGTCGTAGAAGTAGAATTCGGCGTTGCTGCGGTCTATTTCCGCCCAGCTGCCGCAGTCAAACTTGATGCACACAATAGCCGCGGTGGGCATTTCATTCAGCGGGCTGGGCGAAATGACGTTGGCAAAGTCGGTAATGGTCGGGTTGTGGCCCACCAGCAATACGGAGTCGGCCGCGTCGGGCAGCTGCCGCACTACTTCCACCAGGTCGGGCACCTCGGCCCGGTAAATCCGGTCGTTTACCTGAATCTGGTTGTGCGGGTATTCCAGCTCCTTGGCCACCAGTGCCGCCGTGCTCATGGCCCGCACCGCCGGCGAGCTAAGCAGCAAATCGAGGTGGATGCTGCGCTTGGCCAGGGCCTGACCCATGCGCGGGGCATCGGTGCGGCCCCGGTCGTTGAGGGGGCGTTCCTGGTCACTCAAATCGTCGAAATTCCAGCTCGATTTGGCGTGGCGCATCAGGTACAGGGTCTTCATACGGTGGGCTTCAAAAGGGTGGGCAGGCCTCTTTACTGTTGGCCTTGCGAAATGGTTATGAAGAATAAAGTACGGCTGCGGGCCGCACCAAAACAAACAAGGCCCGCCGATGCCGGCGGGCCTTGTCAGGAAGTAGCGCAGAGCCGCCGCGCGTAAGGTATAGCGGCGGCCCGGGCTAACTGTTTTATTGCTTCACGAAGCGCTGGTGCGACACCTGCTGCCCGTCGGCAATGGTGAGCATGTACACGCCCTTGGCGAGCTGCGACACGTTGAGCTGACCGTTTTCGAACTGGGCCTGCTTCATTTCGGCGCCGCGTACGTCGTACACTTTCACCGACACGGCGGCCGCGTCACGGTCCGAAGGAATTACTACGTTCAGCACATCGGTAGCCGGGTTGGGGTACACCGAGTACTCGCTGGCGCTGCCGCCCATGCGGGCTGCCGTGGCGGCGCGGGCGGCGCCACCGCTGATGTTGATGGTGTAGTCTTCGGTTTCGCCGTAGCTGTAGGATCCGCAGCTGGTCGTGGCCGAGTTGTCGCTCATAACCACCCGCAGACGGGTAGCGCCCGACTTAGCCGTGAGGGGCACTGTGAAGGAGCCCGTGCGGGTAGCCGACGAAGTGCTGGAAGCCGCATTTACCACCAGTTCACCAGCGTCGGTGAAAACTCCATTCTGGTTGTAGTCAATGTACACCTTAAAGTACTCCCCGTAAGCCGTGCCCGTGAAACCAGCGCTGAAGCTGATGGTCTGGGTCGAGCCGGCGGCTACCGTAGTCGTCAGGGCCGTGCCGTTGTAGTAGCCGGCGTCGGCACCCGAGGTGCGGGCAATGGAGCCCAGGCCTACGTAGTCGATGTACTCATACGATACGCTGGTGCCTTTCGACGAGCAGTACGTCGGCGTGGTCGGCGTGGTGCCACCGCCGGGAGCCGTGCCGCCTACCGAGGTGAGCAGGCCAGCGCGGGCCCCGCCGGAAGCAAACAGCGCATTCATGCGCGACGATTGGCCGGTGGAGAACATATACATGGCCGCGTCATCCACGTAGTCCATGTAGTTCATGTACATGTCGCTCGTGTTCGAGCAAGAAGGGTTGGGGTAAGAGGGCGAGCCGTAGTTTTCGTCGGCCTGGTTGGGCGTGTCCGAGACGTTGTCGGTGCCGGTGCAAGCCGTTCCGTCGTCCCCCCAGATGTGGTTCAGGTTCAGCCAGTGGCCTACTTCGTGGGTGGCGGTGCGACCCAGGTTGAAGGGAGCCTGCGCCGAGCCGCCCTTACCGAAAGCCGTGGTCAGGATAACCACGCCATCGGTGGCAGCGGCGCCGCCGGGGAACTGCGCGTAGCCCAGTACGCCGCCCGACAGGTTGCACACCCACAGGTTCAGGTACTTGCTCGAGTTCCAGGCGTCGAGGCCGCCGGTGCTGGCCTTTTTCATGGCATCGTTGGTGCCCCACGAGGTCGTGCTCGTTTGCTTCCGCTCGATGCCGGTAGTAGCGGCGCCGGTGGGCGTCTGCTTGGCCAGCACGAACTGTACGCCTACGTTGGCTACCAAGCCGGCGAAGGCCGACGGCGTTTTGGTGTAGTCGGCGTTGGTTTTGCTGTAGTCCTGGTTCAGGACCGCAATCTGCGACTGAATCTGGGCGTCGGAAATGTTCTGGGCGGTGGTGTTATACAGCACGTGCACCACCACGGGGATGGTGACCGTGGCGGCGGTGCGCTGGGCAATTGGGTCGGCCTCGAACTGACGGGTCTGAGCCTCAATGTTGGCCATGCGCTGGGCCATGGCTGGGTCGGCGGCCAGCTGGGCCTTCAGCACGTCTACGGCGGCGCACTGGCGTTTGGTAAGCTGCTTCTGAGCGTCCTGGGCTTGGGCTTCCGAAGCGAGACCCAGGCCGAGACAGGCCAGAGCTACTGCGTAAAAGGTTTTTTTCATGTGAATGAAAGGAATTGGTTGTGGAAAGAGGGAACGAGGGTACCAATGTATTGAATATTTTTACAGAAATAATCCGATAAGGTGTAATATTTTTAATTTTTAGCGGGTAACATTATTGGAAACGTAACGTAGCAGCTAGTTTCCGACAGTATATTGTAATCATTATAAAGGCCTCAAATTCCCTGGGCCGCTAAGGGTGCGAAAGTTGTTGGGAGACATCAGGCCTAAAAAAGAAAAGCCCACCGGTATCGGTGGGCTTTTCTGGTGAGTGAAGTTTGGCTCTTAGATCAGAAAGCAAGCAACTGCTGCAACAACTGCCAGCGCTGCTAAGATAGAAGATTATTGCTTTTCGAAGCGCTGACGCAGGGTCTGCTGACCATCGGAGAGCGTCATCTGGTACAAGCCCTTGGGCAGCTGGCTTACCTGCACTTGGCCTTGGCCGTTGTAGCTGGCTTGCTTCATCTGGTGGCCCTGCAGGTCGTAAACCGTTACGGACCAGCCTTTAGCAGCTGTCGTAGTGGGTAGCGTCAGGTTCAGCACGCTGCTGGCGGGGTTGGGGTACATGGCTACTTCCGAAGCCGTGCCCAGCGAGGCTATAGCCATGCGGGGCGCCACGCCGCCGAGCGAGGTAACTAGGCCAGCGCGGGCTCCACCGGCGGCAAACAGCGCGTTCATGCGCGAAGCCTGGCCCGTAGAGAACATGTACATGCAGGCGTCGTCGGTGTAGTCCATGTAGTTCATCGACATATCACCCTGGTTGCCGCAGGTTACGTGGGGGAAAGCCGGGCAGCCATAGTTCGAGGTCTGCTGAGTGGGCGTGTCCGACACCAGGTCATTGCCGCAGCTGGCATCACCCCAGATGTGGCGCAGGTTCAGCCAGTGGCCTACTTCGTGAGTGGCGGTGCGGCCTTTGTCGTAAGGCTTGGCCGAGCCGCCGGGCAGCGAAGAGTACAGCACCACGACGCCATCGGTAGCGGGCGAGCCGCCGGGAAACTGGGCGTAGCCCAGCAGGCCCTGGCCCAGGTTGCAGACCCAGATGTTGAGGTACTTGGTAGCATCCCAGGCATCGTCGCCGCCGCGCTTCGAGTTCTTCACGGCGTCGTTGGTGCTCCAGGAAGCGGTTTTGGTTTGCTTATGAATGATGCCCGTGGTGGGAGCCCCGGTGGGGGTGCGCTTAGCCAGTACGAACTGCACGTTGGTGTTGGCGGCCAAGCCGGCAAACATGGTGGGAGTCAGGCTAACGTCGGAGTTGGTTTTGCTGTAGTCTTTGTTCAGCACGTCAATCTGGGCCTGCACCATAGCGTCCGACACGTTCTGGGCCGTGGTGTTGTAGAGCACGTGCACCACTACCGGAATAGTGACAACGGCGCCGGTGCGGTTGGCCGTGGTTGGGTTGGCCAATACGGCGGCCGTTTGCCGCTCTACATCAGCCATGCGCTGGGCCAGGGAAGGGTCGGCAGCCATTTGGGCTTCCAGGACGTCCATTGTGGCGCAGGAGCGGCCGCGCAGCATGGCGTCGTCGTTGCCCTTGGCCATGCGTTGGTCCTGTGCTTGAGCCGAGAAGGAGGCGAGGCCGAGGCAAGCCAAGGCAATAGCGTAAACGTTTTTCTTCATGGGGAAAGGAATGGTTTGGATGTGAGAAAGGGAACGAGAAAGGCAAGCTAGAAAAAATCCCGACTAAGTCAATGAATAATTTATTGGCTCTATTTTTATGGATCCTACAATTAAAGGTGCCTTAAATTGTAAAACCATTCAGTGTTAAGCCAAATTTTGACGAGTCGAGCCGTAGGTACGGAAGCGGGTCTACTTTGTTTGCGGCTGGTGGCACGGCACGCGAGAAAAGGGTTACTGTATAAAATATCTTTGATAATTAATGTAGGCGCTCTGCCGGCTGTAAACCGAATAATTGGTCAAAAAAAGCGGCCCGAAAAATTTTCGGGCCGCTTCGTAAAATTATAAAAACGCCGAGGTGCTATTCCTCATTTTCGAAGGTGTTATGGGGGTAGCGCTGCTCTTGCAGCACGGCCACGTGGCGCACCAGCAAGGCCCGCAGCTCATCGATATTTTGCCGCTCCTGAGCCGAAATAAAAATTACCGGGTCGTGCATTTTGGCCATGTAGCTAGCCTGCAACTGCTCCAGCGTGGGCCGGGGCTCCACATCCTCATCGGCGTTCATGCCCTCGAAGCCGCCGTGGTGCTCTTCCTGATCAGCGTCGTAGCGGTCAATCTTGTTGAAGACCAGCAGCATGGGTTTGTCGGCGGCCTCAATGTCCTTGAGCGTATCGTTGACGACGGCAATCTGCTCCTCAAACGAGGGGTGGGAAATGTCGACGACGTGCACCAGCAGGTCGGCCTCCCGGATTTCGTCGAGGGTGCTTTTGAAGCTCTCAATCAGGCGGGTGGGCAGCTTGCGGATAAACCCTACGGTATCGGACAGCAGGAAGGGCGTGTTTTCGAGCACCACTTTGCGCACCGTCGAGTCGACGGTGGCGAAGAGCTTGTTCTCGGCAAACACGTCGGAACGGCTCAGCAGGTTCATAATCGTGCTTTTGCCCACGTTGGTGTAGCCCACCAGCGCCACGCGCACCAGCCCGGCGCGCGACTTGCGCTGGGTGTTGCTCTGCTTGTCGAGCTCCTTGAGCTTGTCCTTGAGCAGGGCTATCCGGTCACGCACCACGCGCCGGTCAGTTTCGATTTCGGTTTCCCCCGGTCCGCGCTGACTCACGCCCCCACCGCGCTGCCGGCTAAGGTGGGTCCAGAGGCCGGTGAGGCGGGGCAGCAGGTACTGGTACTGGGCCAGCTCCACCTGAGTGCGGGCCGTGGCCGACTTGGCCCGGCTGGCAAAAATGTCGATGATGAGCAGGCTGCGGTCCACGATTTTGACTTGCAGCTCGGCTTCGAGGTTGCGCAGCTGGGAGGGCGAGAGGTCGTCGTCGAAGATGACCATACTGGCGTTGCTGTGGCGCACGTAGGCCTTGATTTCTTCGAGCTTGCCCTCACCCACGAAAGTGCGGATGTCGGGCTTTTCGAGGCGCTGCACGAAGCGTTTGGTGACCTTGGCGCCGGCCGTTTCGGCCAGGAAAGCCAGCTCGTCGAGGTATTCCTGGGTTTGCAGGTCGGGCTGGCGCTTGTCGGGTACGGCCACCAGCACGGCGGTTTCCTGCTCCAGGGCCGTGTCGTAGGTGCCTTCTTTGTTGGCCTTGGCCAGGATGCGGCCCACCCGGCCACTGACGCCGTCGACGGCGCCGGGGTGGCGGGTGCTGTTGCCGGGCTTACGGCCTTTAGAGGACGGTTTGTTAGCCATAGAGTGCGGGAAGAGGGAAAATAAAATAGGCGCCGGCGCTAAGGGGGCTGAAGCTTATTTTAGGGTGAGAGAATAGTCAACGACCTGCTGAATCTGCTCGGGGCTGAGTTTGTCTTTGAAGGAAGGCATCTTGCCCAGGCCCTGCGTCACCATATACACGCGGCCGGTTGCATTCAGGTTACTTTTGGTCAGGTCATGGGCGCCGTTGAGGCCGAGCTTGCCGTCGGGGCCGTGGCACACGGCGCAGTTCTGCACGAACAGGGCCTGGCCGGGCAACTCCGCCGCGGCAGCCGGTGCGGCGGCCGTTTCTGCGGGAGCAGAATTCCCGTCCGAGTTGCAAGCCGCGGCCAACATGAGCAGCAGTGAAGTGGAAAGAAAGGAAGCAAAGCGAATCATGGGGCGAAGGTACGCAACGGGTCTTAGGCGGTAGGCCGCTACTTTTTTACCGATACCGAAACCGGACCTGCTACCTTTGCCGCCCGAATCCCGAATCAGTTGTATGCGCGTTGCCATCGTTATTAATACGTCCTGGAATATCTGGAATTTCCGCCGGAGCCTGGTGAAAGCCCTGCAGGCCGCCGGCCACGAGGTGCTGGCCATAGCCCCGCCCGACGCCTATTCCGAGCGGCTCGAAACCGAGCTGGGCTGCCGCTACGTGCCCATTCTGATGGAAAACAAGGGTACTAACCCCGTGAAGGACGCCCAGCTGACGCGCCGCTTCTACACCATCTACCGGCGCGAAAAGCCCGACGTGGTGCTGCAGTACACTATCAAGCCCAACATCTACGGAACCTTAGCCGCCAAGCTGGCCGGTATTCCGAGCGTGAATAACGTCTCGGGCCTGGGCACGGTGTTTATTGTGCAGAACTTCGTGAGCCGGGTGGCCCTGAGCTTGTACCGGTTTGCCTTCCGCTTCCCCAAGCGGGTGTTTTTTCAGAACGACGACGACCGGCAGCTCTTTCTGCAGCACGGCCTGGTGCGCCCCGACATAACCGACCTGCTGCCCGGCTCCGGCGTGGATACCAATCGGTTTCGGCCCGCCGCGGAGTTTGTGCGCCACGAGCCCTTCACCTTTCTGATGATTGCGCGGGTGCTCTACGAAAAGGGCGTGGAGGAGTACTTCGAGGCGGCCCGCATCGTGCGCGAGGCCCTGCCCGGCACCCGGGTGCAGCTGCTGGGCGGCGTCGATGAGTCGGGTAATATCGGGGTGAAACGGGCCGTGTTTGAAGAGTGGCTCCAGGCCGGCAACATTGAGTACCTGGGCACTTCCGACAACGTGGCCGAGCACATCGGGCGGGCCGACTGCGTGGTGCTGCCCTCGTACCGGGAAGGCACGCCCAAAACTCTGCTCGAAGCCGCCGCCATGGGGAAGCCCATCGTGACGACCGACGTACCCGGCTGCCGCGAGACGGTGGTGGATGGGCAGAATGGCCTGCTGTGCGAGGTGCGCAACGCCGCCGACCTGGCCGCCAAGATGCTGCAGGTGCAGCGCCTTTCCAGTGCCGAGCTGCAGGCCATGGGCCAGGCCGGCCGGCAGCTGGCCGAGCAAAAATTTGACGAACAAATTGTGCTCAATAAGTACCTGCGCATCGTGGAGGCCGTTGGGCCCCGGGTCCGCTAGCAGCTAAACTTCCTACCTTGCCACTGCGTAGGTCCGTGGCCTCGTACAATCAATATCTCTCCGAATGGAAATTAAGCATCACGCTCTGGCCGGTGTAATCGAGTTTACGCCGCGGGTGTTCGGCGACCCCCGCGGGGCCTTCTTTGAGTCGTTTAGTGCCCGCCTCATGCAGGAGGCCGGTGCCGTCGGCGACTGGGTGCAGGATAACCAGTCGAGCTCGGGGGCAGGGGTGCTGCGCGGGCTGCACTTTCAGCGGCCCCCGTATGCCCAAGCCAAGCTGGTGCGCGTGGCCGCCGGCCGGGCCGTGGATGTGGTGGTAGATTTGCGCCGCTCCTCGCCCACCTACGGGCAGCACGTGACGGTGGTGCTGGACTCGCAGCGCTGCAACATGCTCTACGTCCCCACCGGTTTTGCCCACGGCTTTGTGGCTACCGAAGACAATACGCTGTTCCTGTACAAGTGCACCGACTACTACAACCCGGGCTCGGAAGGCGGCCTGCGCTGGGACGACCCGACGCTGGGCATCGACTGGGATATTGCGGCCCCGCTCGTGTCGGACAAAGACCGGGCCCTGCCGCTCTTCGCCGATTTCGATACGCCTTTTGAGTAAGCGGCCTTGCTCGGTGGTAAATGACAGGGGCCGCGGCTTCAGGCGTTGCAACCGGTACCCTGGGAACCATTTGGCTCTACCAAAAAAGCCCCCGGCCACTCTGGTCGGGGGCTTTTTTGTGGCCGGACAAGAGCTGTCGAGCAAGCAGCAGGAATCATTACCAAGCTCTTATTCTCCTATCCAGGAGGACAGCGGTTTCATTTCACCGACCCGAGCGGCAACGAGTTATCCGTGTGCGGCGAGGCTTAAAGCCGATGGCGCCGTGCAACGACCGTTTCGCTAAACCCAAGTTTCTCATTCATGACCGTTCCCCTTATCCGCTATTGGATGGAAGTCCAGTTATCCAAAGGTCTGTTAGTTATGCGCAACTTTGGTGAGCCCGCATACTCGCTCGACGATGCCCTGTCTCTGCTTAACAGTTGTGCTCTCCACTCCTCTCTTAAAGCACCTGTAATCGTACGTGTTGTGCCGAACGGAAACACTTTAGACGCGGTCCATGTGCTACCCAACATGTTGCCACCCAATCAGCGCGGGGTATGGTTTTCGATTACCTGAACCCCGGTTTTTGTATTCGGAGTTGATCATTGGTCCCACCTGTTTGCCTATGCCATCAGAGAGTACTGCTCCTTAACTCACGGTGTTTTACGCCCCCATTACCTGTCTTTGCTGCTATTCACCAGCACGGTTTGTTGCCACTGCTTAGGTCGTGCTGCTCCACCTCACATTTGTGCAGCGGGATGCCAGCTAGAACCTGGCGATAGGCCTTCTAATTTACCAAACTGACAATACCGCCGGCTTATTACTCTACGGTGGCTCCTCCTGGGACGTGTTGCCCACAGCCAGCTAGACCCCGGGCAAAAAACTACGCAACCCTACCGCTACCTAGCACCTAAATCTAGGTACCAACCGACTGCTGATCGACGGCAACAACTTGCCGTGCGCTCCTATGCCGGCACCGACATCCAGACTGGCGCCTGTTACTTGGTCCTTGGCCTGACCTTCGACCCGCAGCCGGCGCATGCAGCACTGGCTATGCTAGGAAGATGCCTCACGTACGGCTATTTCCTAGGCCAACTCTGCAGTCCTGCAGGTGGCCGCCACCAGCTATTATACTTGGCGAGAGCAACGCGTACAGCCTACACCAGCCTGAAGGCAGGCTGGTGTAGGCTGTACGCGTTGCTCGTTCGATAAGCCGGCTGTATGAATTCGAGCGGTGATACCTACCGCTAAGCTGCTAGTCGAGGGGTTACTTCTTCTTTATCTCAAAGTAGAACGAACTGGTGGCTTCCCCTTCTTTCACATCGGTGGCCCTTCCACTAAAGGTTATTCTATTCTCATACACCGTTGCATCAAACCAGCCAACTTCTTTCCCCTGGTAGGTAAAGACCAGTTTACCAGTTTGCGCATCAATTTTCCATCCGTGTGAGACGGTCGTTGAACCCAACGTTTTTGTATAGGTGCCTGTGGCGCAGTTGTAGGTCTGCATCTCATCCACCGTGCTTCTCGTCGTTGTTCCAACAATAAATGGGTCAATGCCACTGAACGTGTAGGTGCCGCTGACTATTCTGTCTTTGTCATATACGCCAGCAGGATAGCATGCTTTATTGCCTCTGTCCTGGAATTGGAAAAAGTCAGATCCGGCCGGTTGGTAGGCCGTTAAATTCCAAGTTCCCTCTGCTACCAGAAGCGCCCCAAGGCCAGTGGTGGCCGTGAACACAGTAGGTGCGCCATATACAGGTGTGCCGTCCGCTTTTTTGACTATGGCCTCCACCTTCTGGTCCCCTGACGCACCCACCTTCAAGGTCCATGTTGTCTGGGCGATACCTTGTGCGTTCGTGATGGATTTGCCTGAACTTAGACTTCCACCCCCCAACTTTACGCTCCACTCTACTTCAATAAAGGCCAATCGTTTACCATCTTCATCTATGACCTTCACCTGCAAGGGTTTTGCAAGTGCTTCACCGGGCTTGCCCGACTGGTTATTACCGTCTTCGAGAAAGACAGCAAAGGGTTGCACAGGCTGGAATACCGCATTTACAGTCTTGGTTTTGCTCCTGCCAATTCCGCTCTGCGTGTATTCAATATCATAGGTAAAGGGCCTGTCCTGCAAGCCGACCGCTTCTCTAGTGGCCGTAACATCGAATCCACCCGCGCTATTAAGAGTATATGCAAGTTTGATGCTTGGGTCCGAAACGTTCCTGAATACGGCCTTGGCAGGATTCAAAGTAATTTCTTTGACGGTAGATTGGGCCTTTATCGGGTTCGTATACGGCGGCAAGTCCATGCTGGCACTGCTAAAGATGCTCTTTACCTTATTGGTAATAGTGACGAGACCATTGTACCAATTCTCCAGCTTCGTTACTTTCTCAAAAAGCGCGGCAAAGGCTGCCTTATCCGCTTGATTTAGGTTGCGGAAAGACCCAACTGGGTTTAGTTTTTGCAATTTTCCCCCGATAAACTTCAGGCTTGGTGGGGTTTTTACTTCTTCGATTAGGGCCTTTAATTCTCCTATATTCTTGGCCTCACTCTTTGCAATAACAATACAAGCAAGGTTCGTTGCGACGCAGGCACTTATTCCCACCCATTGCCAGGGCGTTGGCGTGGGATAGCTAGCTAGCTTGGTGGCAAGCCAAAAGCTGGCTGAGCCAGCCGTTATGCTCCCATAGAACATGACCCTGGCCCTGATCCATTCGTCCTCTGGGTCGATCATACCTTTAATTCCCCGGTAGTTATCAGGGTTATGGTCTACAAGGGCAAAGTCGGCATCATTGAGCATCATGCCCTTGAGCAGGTAAGCCATCTCGAGCTGCTCAGCGGGGGAGAGCTTGGGAAAGTTGTCGGTGATGAGCTGCCGCTGCTGGTTGATGGCCGTTATAAAAGCCGGCTCTAGCTGAATCACTGGGTCTGCAACATGGGCCTGAAACCGCGTTGCAATCTGCCCCAACTCGGTCGTGAAGGTGCTGGCGACTGCTCCCGGGTCTGTGATGGGGGTATAAGTACCCACCGTCATGTCTAGTTGCTTATTGATGCCAATACCACTGTAGTCGATTGTCACCTTACCCTCCGGCAGGATGGGCATCACGAAAGCTACTTTATTGGAGTCTCCTTCGATTGCCATTACCTCCTTGCCACCCACTTTTATCATGGAGGTAGCCGTGATTGTTGGCTTAGCGTCAGCCTTGGCAATCACGAACTGCCCGGGGGTTGCCGAGTTCGTGACAAGTGTGATGGACCCTTGCGGGGTAGTTGGATTGCTTGGTCCTGGGTCTTGATCGGAGGAGCCGCAGGCGGCCACGAAGAATAGGGCCAGAAAGTAGAGTAGGATTCTTTTCATGTGCGGGGAAATAGGCCGTTCTTCGACCTGCTTATGCAGCTGGCTGCTTATTATACCCAGCAAATGTATCGCTATACCAATGGGAGTAAAATACCCATAAGTAGGTATTTTATGCTGGGTGCTACGTAATACATGGGATGGTTTAGCTATGACTTCCTCGGCCACCAACGACACCGCCGAGCTGACCAGCCACAACGCCTTTATCACGGCCATGACGCCGGTCATCCCGGCCCTGCCCGCCGGCAAGAACCGCGAAAAACAAGAGAATGAGTTGCGCGTCAGCACCGACCGGCGCGACGCGCTGCTGGCCCGCCAGAATCAGGTCGGCCCCGAAGTACTGGTGGAGGCGGAAGCCGAGGCCGGCCTGATTGATATCCAGGTACCCTTCATCCAGAACTTCATTGCCAAGGTCACGGCCCACCGGGCCACCCTGAGCGCCGCTCAATACCAATAAAGGCCGCCCCGGAGTACCGGGGCGGCCTTTGTGTGTTTGGTGGGCAGGGGGGGGGGCTACACCAGCGGCAGCAGGGTTTCGAGGCCCATCCCGCGGGAGCCTTTAATCAGGATCTGCTTGCCCGTGAGATGCTGCTCGGTGAGCCAGGCGGCGGCTTCCTGCTTGGTGGGGAAGTGCCGAAACCCGGGCTGCACGGCGGCGTGCTGCATGTCGGCGCCGCAGAGCAGCACGGTTTCGAATGGCTGAGTGGCCAGCAGCTCGCCCAGGGCCTGGTGCTCGGCCACGCTGTCCTCGCCCAGCTCGAACATGTCACCCAGAATTACCACTTTCTCCCCCGTGGCGGGGCGGGCGGCAAAGCTGGTCAGGGCCGCGGCCATGGAGGAGGGGTTGGCATTGTAGGCGTCGAGCACTACTTCGTTGCGGGCGGTGCGCACCAGCTGGGAGCGGTTGTTGGTGGGCGCGTAGCTGGCCAGGGCGGCGGCAATATCGGTGGTCGGGACCTGGAAGTGGGCCCCCACGGCGGCGGCGGCGGCCAAATTCAGGAAGTTGTAGCCGCCCGTAATCTGGGCTTCCACCACAGTGCCGTCGAAGAGGCGCAGCACCACCTGGGGCGCGGCTTCGAGCAGCTCGGCAGGGTAGGTGTCGCCGGCGGTAGGGTAGGTGATTCGCTCGGCCACTACCTGCGCCAGGCCGGGCAGCTTGGGGTCGGCGGTATTGACGAAGGCCGTGCCGCCGGTAGCGGCCAGAAAGCGGAACAGCTCACTTTTACCCTTGGCAATGCCTTCCTCGCCGCCGAAGCCTTCGAGGTGGGCCTTGCCGATGTTGGTAATCAGGCCGTGGGTGGGCTCGGCCAGGCGGCTGAGCAAGTCGATTTCGCCCTGGTGGTTGGCACCCATTTCCACGATGGCCACTTCGTGCTGCCCGGGCCGGATGGTGAGCAGGGTGAGGGGCACGCCGATGTGGTTGTTGAGGTTGCCGCGGGTGTACTGCACGGCGTAGCGGCGGCTGAGCACGGCGTAGAGCAGCTCCTTGGTCGTGGTTTTGCCGTTGGAGCCGGTAATGCCGATAACCGGAATGGAAAGCTGGCGGCGGTGGTGCTGGGCCAGCTGCTGCAGGGCCAGCAGCGGGTCGGGTGCGTAGGTGTAGCGCGCCGGGTCGGAAGCGGCCAGGGCCTCATCGTCCACCACGGCGTAGCGGGCCCCCTTGGCCAGGGCCTGGGCGGCAAAGTCGCGCCCCCGGAACGAAGGGCCGTTCAGGGCAAAAAACAAGGTGTCGGTCTGGTCCTGGCGCGAGTCGGTGCTGACGGCCGCGCACTGCGTGAAACGGGCGTATAACGCCGTGCTGTCTTCCATACTGATTCTGCGTAACTTGGGGCTACTTTATTCTGCTCTACTTGCTGTGCTACCGATGCGACAATTCCTTGCTATCCTCTTCCTGCTAAGTGCCTTCGGCGGCCTGGCCGAACCAGCTGCCGCCCAGACGCCGTTCGGGTTTGAATATCGGTCGGTGGCAAATGTAGTACACGGCACCCAGACCCTGGCCGCGCCCTGGGTTGGGGGCCTGAACACCGCCCAGTTTTCGAGCATCGACCTGGACGGCGACGCCCGCAACGACCTCTACCTCTTCGACCGGCAGACGCGGCGCTCCTACACCTACCTGAACGCGGCCAACCCCGCGACCGGCGGCCGGATGTGGCAGTACGCCCCCGAGTACCAGTCGCTGTTTCCCAAGGAGCTCAATAACTGGGTGCAGCTGCGCGACTACGACTGCGACGGTCGCCCCGATATCTTCACCATGGGCTCCATCAGCGGCAGCATCCGGGTGTACCGCAACGTGGCCACTGGCGGCGGGCGGCCCGCTTTCCAGCTTATCACCGACGAGCTGCTTTACGTCTCGGGTGGGAGCCAGATCAACATCAACACCGGGGGCTACAACACGCCCGCCATTGAGGACGTGAACGGCGACGGCCGCCTCGACATTACCACCTTTAATTACATCAACAGCACCACCATTCACTGCTTTCTGAACACCAGCACCGCGGCCTGCGGCGGCCTGACCTTCGCCTTCAGCAGTCCGCGCTGGGGCGGGGTGAAAGTGTGCTACTCGACGTGCTCGTCCTTCGTGTTCGGGACCGATGAGTGCCGCAGCGTGCTCAAGCCCAACCATACCAGCGGCAATAACCTGCTGCCCCTGGACCTGGACGGCGACGGCGACAAAGACCTGCTGACCGCGCGCGACAACTGCGCCGAGCTGGTGCGCCTTACCAACGAGGGCACCCAGGCCACGGCCGTCTTCTCGGCGGCGGGCCAAACGGCCAACTTCCCCGCCGCCACGCCCGTGCGCCTGCCTAACTTTCCGGCGCCCTACTCCCTGGACGTGACCTTCGACGGGCGGCCCGACCTGGTGTTGACGCCCAACGTGTACGACCACCTCGATACCATCGATACCCACCAGAACGTGTGGTTTTACGAAAACACCAGCGCAACGACGGTGCCCAGCTTTGCCTTCCGGCAGAATGATTTCCTGCAGAAAGACATGCTCGACACCGGCGACAAGGCCGCTCCGGCCTTCGGCGACCTGACCGGCGACGGACTCAAGGACCTGCTCATCGGCGGGGTGAGCCGGGCCACCGGCAAGGGCTTTTACCGCGCCTCGCTTTGGTTTTACCAGAACGTGGGCACGGCCAGTCAGCCCGTGTTCAAGCTCATTACCAACGACTACCTGGGTTTGTCGGGCAAAAAGTACGGCTCTTTGCGCCCGGTGCTGGTCGACCTGAACCGGGACGGGGCGCTGGATTTGGTGTTTTCGGCTTTCACACTGACCAACAGCTCCTACAATTTTATTGCCTACTGCCTCAACTCGGCCCCGGCCAGCCAGGCGGCCGTCTTTAATGCTGCCGCGCCCACGCTGCTGAGCAACCTGCCAAACCGCTCGTACGACACGCCCACCTTCACCGACATCGATGGCGACGGGTACGTGGATATGCTGCTCAGCACCAATACCAACTCCTTTGACTACCCCGGCGAGTCGCTGCGCTACTACCGCAATAATGGCAGCCAGCCGCTGAACGAGGCCTTCACGGTGGTCAACAACGACTACGGCCGCCTGCGTACCCCCACCAACGAGCGGCCCAACAACCTGGCCACGACCGTAGCCGATTTCGACGGCGACAACCAGCCCGACCTAGTCACCATTGATGAGCTCGGGCAGCTGCACTTCTACGGCAACTTCCGCGGCCAGAGTGGCCTGTTCATGGACCGCACCGACGTGCTCTACAACAAAACCCTGAGCCGCTTCGAAACCCTGGACCTGGGCTCCCGCATCGAAAACCTCTACACCCTGGCGGCCGCCGACGTCGACAATGACGGCAAGCCCGAGCTGTTTGTGGGCACCGAAGACGGCGGCGTGGTGGCCCTGGGCGTGCGCAGCGCCGTGCTCAGCACCAAGGGCGCCGTGGCCGCGCTGCCCCTGAGCGTGTATCCGAACCCGGCTACCACCACGGCCACCGTGCAAACGCCCCAGCCCACCCGCCTCACCGTGCTCGACGTGCTGGGCCGGCCCGTGCGCACTGCCGCCACGCTGCAAGTGCAGCACACCCTGGAGCTGCGCGGCTTAGCGCCCGGCGTGTACCTGGTGCGGGCCGAAACCGCCAAGGGCCAAACTGGAGTGCAGCGGCTGGTGGTGCAGTAGAAGCTGGCCAGTTTAAAACGATAAAAGCCGGACCTGCACACTGCGGGCCCGGCTTTTTTGGAAAGTGGAGCTTTCGTCTACTCCTGGTGCGTGAGAGCCGAAACCGGTTCCCCGAGGTAAAAAGCATCCCCGTCGTGCAGGGCCGGGAACCGCTCCCGAAAGGCTTCCAGGTCGGCGCGGCGCAGGGTGCGGGTGATGCTGGTTTCGTGGTTGCCGACTTCCACCAGATACTCCCCGCGCATGTCGAGCAGGGCTGAGTCGCCGGCGTAGGCCAGGCTGTTGCCATCAATACCCACCACGTTGACGCCGATGGTGTAGGCCAGGTTCTCGATGGCCCGGGCCCGCAGCAGCGTAATCCAGGCGGTGCGGCGCGAGGCGGGCCAGTTGGCCACGTACAGCAGTAAGTCGTAGGGGGCGGTGGCCGAGTTGCGGCTCCAGACCGGGAAGCGCAAATCGTAGCACACCAGCGGGCAGATGCGCCAGCCCCGCCACTCTTCTACCAGCCGCTCGGTACCGGCCGTGTACACGTCTTTTTCGCCGGCCACCCCGAACAGGTGGCGCTTGTTGTAGTAGCTCAGCATACCGTCGGGCCGCACCCACAGCAGGCGGTTGAAGTACTGGTCCTGGTCGCGAATGATGATGCTGCCGGTGACTACTGCGTCGCGGGAGGCGGCCAGCTGCTTCATCCAGGCCACGGAAGGACCGTCCATGGTTTCGGCCAGGTTGGCGGCGTCCATGCTGAAGCCGGTCGTAAACATTTCCGGCAGCACGATCAGGTCGGTCGGAATCGAAATTTCCTCGATATGCTGGCCGAGTTCGGCCCAGTTGGCGGCCGGGTCGTGCCATTGCAGGGAGGCTTGGACGAAGGAAACGGTTAAATCAGACACAGTGCAGTAGGTTGAGGTAGGAAAAAGGGCTGAGTGTTCTACTGAGAAATATACTGCTTATAAAAAGAATAATGCAAGATATTTATCAATCGTTCCTTCCTTTTTCGCACCGGTTTCCGGCAATATCACCGATTATTCTCAGGTGGCCACTACGGTGCCGCTAGATTTGGCTCAGACGCTCGGCGGCCAGGGCCAGGGTATCGTCGCGCTTGGCAAAGCAAAACCGGATCAGGCCGTGGTCCAGCCCGTCGTGGTAAAAAGCCGACACCGGAATGACGGCCACCCCCGATTCGCGGGTCAGGCGCTGGGCGAAGGCCACGTCGCCCTCACTTGAAATCGACTGGTAGCGGGCCAACTGAAAGTAGGAGCCGGGCGTGGGCAACAGCTCAAACCGCGAACCGGCCATGAGCTCCCCGAACAAGTCGCGCTTATGCTGGTAGAAAGCCGGCAGCGTGGCATATTGCTCGGGCTCCAGCAGCACGTCGGCCAGGGCGTGCTGAGCGGGCGTGCTCACGGCGAAAGTTACGAACTGGTGCACGCGGCGCACTTCGGCCGTAAGCAGGGGCGGGGCAATGCAGTAGCCCACTTTCCAGCCCGTAGCGTGGTATGTTTTGCCAAACGACGAGAGCACGAAGCTGCGTTCGGCCAAGGCCGGCACCTGCAGGGCGCTGGCGTGCTGCTGCCCGTCAAACACCATGTGCTCGTACACTTCGTCGCTGAGCAGAAAGGCGTCGGTATCGGCCAGCAGCCCGGCCAGCGTAGTCAGGTCTTGGAGGGTGAGCACCGCGCCCGAGGGGTTATGGGGCGTATTTATCATCACCAGCCGGGTGCGGGGCGTTAGGGCGGCTTGTACCAGGTCCCAGTCGGGCGTAAACTCCGGCACCCGCAGCGGCACGTACACCGGCACGCCGCCCTGCAGCCGGATGGCCGGGCCGTATAGGTCGTAGGCGGGCTCCAGCACCAATACTTCGTCGCCGGGGCGCACCACGGCGGCCAGCACGGCGTACAGGGCTTCGGTGGCCCCGCTGGTGACGGTAATTTCGGTAGTGGGGTCGGGGGCGGGCACCCCGTAGACGGCGGCGGTTTTGTGGCTGATGGCCTCGCGCAGCCGCGGCAGGCCGGGCATGGGCGCGTATTGGTGGTGGCCGGCGGTGCGGGCGTGGCGGGCCAGGGCCTCGGTCAGGGCCTGGGGCGGGTCGTAGTCGGGAAAGCCCTGGGCCAGGTTAATGGCGCCGCACTCGGCGGCCAACTGCGACATAACCGAGAAAATACTGGTGCCGACATCGGGCAGCTTGGACGGGAGAAGCGGTACGGGCATACGCAAGCATACGGACTGGCGGCAAGAAACCCAAGCGGCCCCGGCAATTGCTGGGGCCGCCGGGGCTAAATCAGCATCAGCTGCTCGTCGGGAGCGGGAGCCAGCGGGTGGCCGGTCAGCGGAATATGAATGCGGAATGTGGAGCCCTTACCCAGCTCACTGGTCACCTCGATGCGGCCCCCGTAGCTTTGCACGATGCGGTTGACCAGGTACAAGCCCATGCCCGAGCCGGCCACGTGGTCGTGGAAACGGCGGAACATCTGAAACAGCTGGTTGCCGTAGCGTTCCATGTCAATGCCCAGGCCGTTGTCGCGCACGGCAATTACGACGTGGTCATCCGCGCGGGTGCTGCTGATGTGAATGCGCGGGGTACGCTTCGGGGTGGCGTATTTCAGGGCGTTGCTGATCAAATTATAAAGCACGCTCTGCAAGTTGGGCCGCACAAACTCCACGGCCGGGGCCGGGTCAAAGTCAGTGGTGACGATGGCACGCACGTTGGCCAGCTGCTCGCCGATGCTGCTGAGCACTTCGCGGGTAAGGGCCTCCAGCTGCACGGTTTCGGTGGGCAGCTCGTGGCGCAGCTTCTGCACCTGCACCAGCTCGGAGAGGTTGTAAATTGTGTCGTAAATCTGGTGCAGGGCCCGCTCAAACATGGCAATGAGCTTGATGGCGTCCGGGTCGCGGAAGTAGGCCGTGCGGGTCAGCTCCTCGAAGATGCCGGCCATGTTGTTGATGGGCTGCTTCAGGTCGTGGGAGGCGGTATAGACGAAGTTGTCCAGGTCCTCGTTGATGCGGCGCAGCTCGTTGTTTTGCTGCTTGAGCTGCTGCTGCACCCGCTGGGTTTCGGTCACGTCGGTATTGGTGCCAATCCAGCGCACGATGGCGCCCTGGGCATTGCGGATGGGCTGGGCCCGCGACAAAAACCAGCGGTATTCCCCGTCGTGACTGCGCAGGGGAAACGTGTCTTTCCAGGGCTCCCCGGTGGCCAGGGCCGCACGCCAGCTTTCCAGCACGTCGGCCAGGTAGTCGGGGTGGTGCACTTTCTGCCAGTCCCAGCCCTGCATATCTTCCAGGGTGGTGCCGGTGTAGGCGTACCACCGTTCGTTGTACCAGTAGATGTGGCCATCGGCATGGGCCATCCAGGCCAGCTGGGGCATGGAGTTGGCCAGGGCCGTAAACTCCTCCTCCCGCTGGCTCAGGGCGGCGGCGGCCTGGCGCTGCTGGGTCACGTCCTGCATGGCCCCGATCATGCGCACGGCCCGGCCCCCGGCGTCGCGGGCCACGTGGCCCCGGTCGAATACCTGGGCGTAGGTGCCGTCGGCGCGCCGGAAGCGGTACTCGTCCTGCCAGTCAGTGTGGCCGTGGTCGATGGCGTGGTGAATACCGGCCAGCACCCGCTCGGCGTCGTCGGGGTGGATGCGTGCGCCCCACCACGAAACCACGGCTTCCATCTCGGCGGCGGTGTAGCCCAGCACCCGCTCAATGGCCGGGGTCCAGGTCAGCTCGTCGGTGAGCAGGTCCCAGTCCCAGATGGCGTCGTCGGTGGCCAGGGCGGCCAGCTCGTAGCGCTCCTCGCTCCAGCGCAGGCTGGCCTGAATCTGCTTTTGCTCGTGGATGTCGGTAGAAGAGCCAAACCAGCGCAGCACGTTGCCCTGGGCATCGAGGGCAGGCACGGCCCGGCTCAGGTGCCAGCGGTATTGCCCGTCGTGGCGGCGCAGGCGCAGCTCCTGGTACCAGACGTTCTTTTGGGCGGCAGCCTCCAGGAAAGATGGCCGCACGATGTCCTCGGGGTGAAAGGCCTGTTCCCAGGCGTGGGGGTCAGGGTCGTTCGGGTCGTGGCCGGTGTAGGCAAACCACTGCGGACTCATGTACAGGGGCTGGCCTTGCGGGTCGCTGATGTAAGTTATCAGCGGCAGGGCCTCGGTCATGGTGCGCATTTCCTCGTCGCGCAGGCGCACGGCCGCGTCCAGAGCCTGGGCCCGGCGCCGGGCCAGCACCCGCTCGGTGGCTTCCACGGCAAAGATGAGGATGCCCTGCACCGTGTTGTTTTCGTCGAGCAGGGGCTGGTAAGTGAAATCGAGGTAGTGGGTTTCGGGCTGGCCGGTTTGCTCGTTTTCAATGAGCGTCACCTGCTCGGTGCCGTAGTAGGCCTGCCCGCTGTGGTACACCTGGTCCATCAGGGCCACGAAGCCCTGCTCCTCGACTTCGGGAAAAGCCTCGGCAATCTTCAGGCCCGACACGGCCCGGCTGCCGTAGAGGCGCTGCATGCCATCGTTGACGAAGCCGATGCGGTGGTCGGGCCCGAGCAGGGTGGCAATATTGGCCGGAATCTGGCCCATGATGCGGCGCAGCAGCCGGTCTTTCTGCTGCATCTGGTCGCGCATCTGCCGGCTTTCCTCGATGTCGGTGTTGGTTCCCACCCAGAGGATGATGTTGCCGGCCTCGTCCTGAATGGGCTCGGCCCGGGCCAGAAACCAGCGGTATTCGCCCCGCAGGTTCCGCCAGCGGTGTTCGGCCTCGAAGCGGGTGCCGGCGGCCAGGGCCTGTTTCCAGCTGGCCAAGGTGGTGGGCAGGTCCTCGGGATGAATAAACCGTTCCCAGCCCCATTCCTGCAACTCGGCCATTGAGCCGCCGGTAAAGTCGAACCAGCGCTGGTTGTAGTAGGTCACGCCGCCGTCGGGGCGCGAGGTCCAGGCCATTTGGGGCAGGGATTCCAGCAGCCGGTCGAGCTGGGAAATAGTTTGCTGCAGGAACTGCTCGGTGTTTTTCTGGTGGTGAATGTCGGTGGCCGAGCCCACCCAGTGCACGATACGGCCCTGGGCATCGAGGGCGGGTACGGCGCGGGCCAGAAACCAGCGGTACTCGCCGCTGGCGGCCTCGCGCAGCCGCACTTCCCGCTCAAACGGCTCCCCCGACTCGACGCACTGCTGACGCAGGGCCCGCACCGTGGAAAAGTCGTCGGGGTGGGCGTGGTGCTGCCAGCCGTTCTGGCGGGCATCGTCCAATGACGAATGCAGATACTGCTCCCAGAACGGGTTGATGTAGTCCACTTCGCCGGCGGCGTCGGTGGTCCAGATCAGCTGCTGCTGCACCTCGGCCAGCACCTGGAAGCGGGCCGCGTTCTGCTGGGCCAGCCGCTCGGCCTGGCGCTGCTGGGTTACGTCCTGCATGGCCCCGAGCAGGCGCACGGCCCGGCCCTCGGCGTCGCGCACGATGTAGGCGCGGTCGAGCACCTCGGCCCAGGACCCGTCGGCGCGGCGGAAGCGGTAGTCGTTGGTAATAACCGAGTCGGGGCCGGCAAAGGCGGCGGCGCGCTGGGCTTCCACCGCGGCCCGGTCGTCGGGGTGCAGGTGGTCGAGCCAGAGCTGGGAGGTGCCGCTGGCCTGGACCGGGTGGCCAAACAGGGCCGTAAACATCTCGTTGCGCCACACCGCGCCAGTGCGCAGGTCAGCATCCCAGATGGCGTCGTGGGTGGCCTGGGTGAGTAGGCTGAAGCTTTCCCGGCTGAAATTGCCCTGCTCCTGGACCAGCACCTGGTCGGTCACGTCGAGCACCCGGCACACGATATTGCGCAGCTGCCCCTGCTGCAGTACCGGCCGCAGCGTGGCCTGCCAGTACTGCGTGCTTACCGCCCCCGAGCTGCGCATGATGTCGTAGCGCTGAATGTCGAGCGTGCGGGTTTCGCGGCGTTCCAGCACGTGCAGTAGGGCCGTGCGCCAGAGCGTAGCCGTGTGCTCGGGGCCGGTGGCCGAAGCCGGCAGAATGGTTAGCCCGTCGCGGCCCACCAGCTCGGCGGCCGGGCGGTGCAGTACCCGGCACATGGCCTCATTTACGGCTTCCACTACCAGCGCCGGCGACAAAATCAGGTGCGGCGTCGGGAGGGAATCAAAAATGAGGTGGAAGTCAACGGCTTCGGCAGGCATAGAATCTCACAGAGTAAGGAGCAGGAGATTTCTTCGGTCCAGACGACGGCCGGGAAGCACCCTGAGCAAATATAAGCCGGCGGGCGGCCAACCAAGCACAACCGACCCGAATAAAGCCCGGGCCGGCGACATAACCCGCACCCCGTTCGATGTGGGGGCCCAGTTACACCATCGATATTTTTTTTCTGATGGTGTAACTGCGAGTAGCCCGCGGCAGGTCCTGTGTCCGGCCACCCGATTCCTCACTTACCGGAAAGCTAACCTGCGGTACACCCCAGGGGCCAACAAACATCCCGGCGGGAAGGCCCGCCGGGATGCCGTAGTTAGTCCGTAGTGATTTTGTCCTTAAACGCCTTGCGGAACTTCTCGATTTTGGGCGTCGAAACCGACTGGATGTAGGGGTTGTCGGGGTGGAGGCGGTAGTAGCCCTGGTGGTAGTCTTCAGCGGGCCAGAACACGGTGAAGGGCCGCACCTGGGTTACGATGGGCGAGCTGTAGTGCTTGGAAGCATCCACCCGCTTGATGGTGGCCTCGATGAGCTGCTTTTCCTGGGGCGAGCGGTAAAAGGCCACCGAGCGGTACTGGGTGCCGGCATCCGGACCCTGGCGGTTGAGGGTCGTCGGGTCGTGGCCGGCCAGGAAAAACACGTCGAGCAGGGTTTGGTAGCTGACTACCTTGGGGTCGTAGTACACCTGAATGGACTCGGCGTGGCCGGTTTGGCCGCTGCCCACCTGCTCGTAGGTCGGGTTCTGCTCGGGGCCGCCGGCGTAGCCCGACACGACCTGCTTGACGCCGCGCAGCTCCTCGAAGATTTCCTCGGTGCACCAGAAGCAGCCGCCGGCAAAGGTGGCCACGGCCAGGCCGTTGAGGTTTTGGGGCGCCCCGCCGGTGGTGGAGCGGCGGAAGGTTTGGGCGTCGGAGCGGTTCTGGGTGCAGGCGG
This sequence comes from Hymenobacter chitinivorans DSM 11115, assembly GCF_002797555.1. Taxonomy (NCBI): domain Bacteria; kingdom Pseudomonadati; phylum Bacteroidota; class Cytophagia; order Cytophagales; family Hymenobacteraceae; genus Hymenobacter; species Hymenobacter chitinivorans. The sequence continues at coordinate 44,452 of NZ_PGFA01000002.1, forward strand.
TCAGCACCAGCACCAGGCCCAGGAGGTATATTCTTAGTTGATTCATCGGGACTATCTACGAAAAGCGGTGGGTTTTTGGACGTAGCTCAACCAGGTGAGCTTGTTGTGGCAACGCGGTTTAGACCTGGGGCGTTCCGGGCCGGTAAGTGTCAGGTTTGCCGTTAAATTTGTCAGACCAGTTGAGCCCCGTTTTGTTTTGGTCTGCTTGCTACTCCGCATTGCCTGAGAGTAGCGAGTTTGACCGGCCGCGCTTTTTCCGTCGAATTAATGCACAAGTATCTTTTGGCGGCCCTGGCCGCGACGCTGCGCTTTTTGCCGGCCCAGGCCCAGCCCGCGCTGCCGGTGCTGCCCCAGAACCCGGCCGCCCTGCGCTGGCAGCAGGTGCGCACGCCCCACTTCCAGGTTTTGTTTCCCGAGAACTTTGCGGCCCAGGCCCAGCGCACGGCCCTGCGCCTGGAGCAGGTGTACGGCCCGGTGAGTGCCTCCCTGGAAAAAGAGCCCCGGCCCATTACGGTGGTGCTCCAAAACCAGACCACCGTCGGCAACGGCTTCGTCACGCTGATTCCGCGCCACTCCGAGTTTTTCACCACCCCGCCCCAGGACCCGTTTCTGGCCGGTACCCTGGGCTGGCTCGACCTGCTGGCCGTGCACGAAGACCGCCACGTGGTGCAGTACGAAAAAGGTCAGCAGGGCCTGGGCCGCCTGGCCTACCAGCTCTTCGGCTACGCCGGTCTGGGCACCGTGGCCCTGGGTATTCCCGACTGGTTTTGGGAGGGCGACGCGGTGGGCACCGAAACCCTGCTCACCCGCAGCGGCCGGGGCCGGATTCCCTACTTCGACCTCGGCCTGCGGGCCAACCTGCTGGCCGGCCGGCACTTCAGCTACAGCAAGGCCGTGGCCGGCTCCTTCCGCGACAATGTGCCCAACCACTACGTGCTGGGCTACTTCATGACCACCAACTTCAAGCGCCGCCGCGGCCCCACGGCCTGGAGCGACGTGCTGAACCGCTACTACCGCTTTCCGATTTACCCCTTCTCGTTTTCGGATAAGCTGCGGCTGAGCGCCGGCGGACAGCTGCGCACCGACGATCTCTACGCGCGCACCATGACCGAGCTCGACTCGTTGTGGCGGGCCCGGCAGCAGGAGTTAAAACTGACGCCCGTCACACCGTTTCAAACCAAGACGGAGCCGGGCGTTTTCACGGAGTACCAATACCCGCAATACGTGGACGACAACACGGTGCTGGCCGTGAAAAGCGGGCTGGGCGACATTTCCCAGCTGGTGCTGCTGCGCCGCGACGCCCCCGAAAAGCGCGTGTTCGTGCAGGGCCTGTTCAACAACCCCGAAATGCTGTCGGTGGGCGGGGGCAAGGCCTGCTGGCCCGAATTCCGGCCCGGGGTGCGCTGGGGCCAGCAGGTGTACTCCGACCTGCGGGTGCTGGACCTGCAGAGCGGGCAGCTTACCCGGCTCACTTCCCGGCAGCGCTACACCAACGCGGCCCTCTCGCCCGACGGCCGCCTGATTCTGGCCGTGCGGGCCACTACCGACTACCAAAACCAGCTCGTGGTGCTCGACGCGGCTACCGGCCAGGAAAAGCGGGTGCTGCCCAACCCCACCAACGACTTCTACCAGCAGCCCCGCTGGCGCCCCGACAACCGCTCCATCGTCGTCGTGACGCTGCAGCCGGCCGGCAAAATGCTGGAAAGCATCGACACCGAAACCGGCCAGCACCAGACGCTCGTGCCGGCCGCCAACGTCAACCTGAGCCACCCCCAGCCCTGGGGCGACTATGTGCTCTTTAACTCCCCGCAGTCGGGCATCGACAACGTGTACGCCGTGGATACCCGCTCGGGGCAGGTGCGGCAGGTTACGGCCCGGCCCCTGGGCGCCTACCACGCCGCCGTGTCGCCCGATGGCCGCCACCTGGCTTTCCACGACTTCCGGGCCGAAGGCGCGCAGGTGGTCGAAATGCCCTTGCAGCCCGAGCTCTGGCCCGTGGCGGCTCCGGCGCCGGCCCGGCCCGCGGCCTACACCGACCCGCTGCTGAGCCAGGAGCCCGGCACCCGCACCATCGGCACGGTGCTGCCCGATTCGAGCGTGAGTGCGGCTACGCCCCTGGCCGTGACGCCCTACCACCGCCTGAGTCACGCCTTCAACACCTTTAGCTGGGGCATTATTCAGGCGCCCACCGGGCAGGCCTTCAGTGTGGGCGTCCGGTCCCAGGATTTGCTCAACACCACCCAGGCCGTGGTGGCCGCCGGCTACGACGGCGTGGAGCGCACGGCCAACGTGTCGGCCAACGTGAGCTACCAGGGTTTGTATCCGGTGCTGGATGCGGGCTTTCAGCGCGGGGGGCGCCACCTGACCCGGGACGGCGCCACCGACAGCTGGACCTATAACCGTTTCACGGCCGGGGCCCGGCTGCCGTTCAACCTGACCCGCTCCAAGTACCAGCAGGCCCTTACGCTGGGCGCCTACTACAGCGGCGAGCTGGTGCAGGGCTACAACTTGCCAACGCGCCGCATCACCGAAGTCGGGTTTGGGCGCAGCCTGCACGCTCTGAACGGTACGCTGGCATACTCCCACGTGCTCAAGCAGAGTAAGCGCGACGTGGCCCCGCGCTGGGGGCAGGCCCTGACGGCTTCCTGGCGCGACACGCCCTTTAGCACCGGCCTGCAGGCCCGGCAGTGGGCCGCGTTTGGTAGCCTGTATCTGCCCGGGGCGGGCAAGCACCACTCGCTGCGCCTGCGCGCCGGCTACCAGCAGCAGGACCGGGACCCGAACCCCCAGAAGAGGTACGATTTCAGCCCGGCCGTATTCTACCCCCGCGGCGAAGGTTACGTGAGCTTCAACAAGCTGCTCGTGAGCAGCGTGGAGTACCGCCTGCCCCTGGCCGATACCGACTGGGAGCTGGGCCGGGTGCTTTACGTGCAGCGCGTCAAGGCCATGGGCTTCTTCGACGCCGCCGTGGGCCGCAGCACTGGCGCTAGTGCTTACCAGACGGCTGGCCGCACGGCCGGCCTCGACGTGACGTTCGTCTTTAACCCGCTGCGCCTGCGCACCCCGCTCGAAGCTGGGTTCCGCACTATCTACAACGTGCGCACCGGGGTGTGGCAGGTGCAGCCCCTGGTGCTGGATATCGGCTTCTGATTTTTTTGGTGGTTGTTATGGTGTTGATTGATAGTTGTTTGATGACGCGCTGAGCCGTTGAAAACACCAAGCTCAACAAAGAAATATTCTGGTTCTGAAATCCGGTGGGGAAAGGGGCTGCGTAAGTGCCCGCAGTTCCGACCCCAACCTTTTTCTGCAAAACGAACCATGAAAAAAAATCTGTTTTCCCTCGCCCTCGTTGCCCTGCTGGGCGCTGCCAGTGTTCAGTCGGCTTCGGCCCAGGCCAAGATGACGCCCGCCGGTACGGTGATGGTCGGCGGTGAAGCCATGTACGCCAACAAGAACATCGTGGAAAACGCGGTGAACTCGAAGGACCACACCACGCTGGTAGCCGCCGTAAAAGCCGCTGGCCTCGTCGAAACCCTGCAGGGTAAAGGCCCCTTCACCGTATTTGCCCCCACCAACGCCGCCTTCAACGCCCTGCCCGCTGGCACCGTCGAAACCCTGGTAAAGCCCGAGAACAAGGCTACGCTGACCAAAATTCTGACTTACCACGTGGTAGCCGGCAACATGACGGCCGAGAAAATCATGGCTGCCATCAAAGCCGGTAAAGGCACGGCTACGCTCAAAACCGTAAGCGGCGGCACCCTGTACGCCACCATGAACGGCCCGAAAAACGTAGTCCTGACCGATGAGAAAGGCAACGTATCCTGCATTTCGACCTACGACGTGATTCAGAGCAACGGCGTGATTCACGTAATCGACAAAGTATTGATGCCCAAAGGCTAAGTCACGTAAGGAAGTCTCCTTACGACTGGTAGATTTCCTCCTCGAAAAAGCCCGGCTCCTTGAGCCGGGCTTTTTTATTGCGGTAAGCGCACCGAAGCCGGCCGCGCTTCAGCTGCCCTGTTGTTTATTCTGCTGGCCCGCGTCTGTCATCCTGAGCTTGCGAAGGGCCTTCCTCACCTACCCCAGTGAAGTTTCTGCCAACGTAAAAAGCCTTTTCCACGCAGGCAGGAAGAGGCTTTTTACATTTACTCAGGCTTGTCACAAAGGCGAGGCAGGTCCCGCGTTCTGCTCAGGATGACAGACGCGGGCCAGCAGAATAAACAACAGCACAGACCAAACAACGGCAGTGCCCACCTCAGATTTCCAGCGCCGCGTCGCCGCCCACGGGGTAGCCGGTGCAGGTCAAAACCAGGCCGCGGGCGGTTTCCCGGTCGGTTAGTACTTCGTTGTTGGCCATCCAGACGGTGCCGGCGGTGCAGCGGGCGGCGCAGTTGCCGCACTGCCCGGCCTCGCAGCTGTAGGGCAGCACCAGACCCTGCTGTTTGGCCGCCTGCAGAATGGTTTGCGGGTACTGCACCCGCAGCGTGTGCTCCTGTCCGCGCACCCGGATGCGCACCTCATGCGCCTCGGTATCGGGCGGGATGCTGTGGGGCACGGTGGCCGTGGCGGTGTTGAACAGCTCCCGCCGGATGTGGCTCAGGGGCAGGCCGGCTTCGTGCAGGCCGTAGGTGCCCATGCGCATGTAGTTCAGCGGGCCGCACAGGTAGGCCAGTGTGGCGGCTGGCGGGCCGGGCGCGTAGTGGGCCACCAGCTGTTCCAGCAGTTCCTTGTGCAGATGGGCCCGGGCCAGGTTCGGGTCGGTGCTGAAGAGCATTTCCAGATGTAGCCGGCTGGGGAAGCGCCGGGCCAGCTCCCGCAGCTCGGCCCCGAAAATGGTGCTGGCCTCGTTCCGGTTGCTGTACACGAGCAAAACCCGCAGCTGGGGCACCGCGTGCAGCACCGTTTTGAGCACCGAAAACAACGGTGTGATGCCGCTGCCCGCCGCCAGCAGAATCAGCTGTTGGTAGCTGCTAATATCGTCGGGCAAGGTGAAAAAGCCGGCCGCCCCGAGCGTGTGCAGCTCGTCGCCGGGTTGGGCCTGGTCAATGAGGTAGCGCGACACCACCCCGTTGTCGACGCGCTTGACTGTAATGGTTAGCGGCTCGTGCAGGGCCGGGGCCGAGCTGATGGAGTAGGAGCGCCGCGCTTCCTGCCCGTGCCGGGTGTGCACCAGCGTCAGGTACTGGCCGGGCTGGTAGGGCAGGACGGTGCCGGCCGGCGGCTCCAGCACGAAGCTCTTGGTGTCGGGGGCTTCCGGGCGGATGGCGCGGATGGTGAGCGGAATGTAGGGGGAAGTCATGCCGGGCAAGAGACAAAAAAATAAGGCCGGGAAATACGTTTCCCGGCCTTATTCTACGCACAATTCCGGCCGCTTACGCCTTGGCCGGCTGCAGCTGGCTCAGCTCTTTGCTGATAAAGTCGAGCTCCTCGCTGGAGAGCTTTACGTCGATGGCCTTGGCGTTTTGCACGGCCTGCTCGGCGTTGCGGGCCCCCACCAGGGCTACCGTAATGCCGGGCTGGGCCAGCGTCCAGCGCAATACCACCTGCGAGAGGCTGGCGTTCTTGCTTTCCGCCATCGGCCGGATTTTGTCCAGAAACGCGTTGACGCGGGTCACGAACTCGGGCTTGAACAGCGGGTGCGTGGCGCGCAGGTCGCTGGCGTCGAAGTGCTGGCCGGGCTTGATTTTGCCCGTCAGCAGGCCCAGTTGCAGGGGGCTGTACGCCAGAATAGCCTTGTTGTGCTCGATGGAATACGGCACTACTTCCTTCTCAATGTCGCGGCGCACCATGCTGTAGGGCACTTGGTTGGAAGCCAGCTTTACCGTTTTTTCGGCTTCGGCCATCTGCTGGGCCGAGTAGTTGCTCACGCCCACGGCCCGCACCTTGCCTTGCTCCACCAGCCGGCTCACCGCTTCCATCGTCGCGTCGATGGGCGTCGTCACGTCGGGCCAGTGAATCTGGTAGAGGTCAATGTAGTCGGTGCCGAGGCGGCGCAGGCTGTCTTCGCACTCCTTGATGATGCTTTCCGGGGCGGCGTACTTGTACACGTCCAGGTCGTGGCCGCTGTTGTCCTTGGTTTTAAAGCCAAAGTCGCCCCGGGGCTCGGGCAAGTCCCAGCGCATGCCAAACTTGGTCAGGATCTGCACCTTGTCGCGGGGCAGGCCCTTGATGGCTTCGCCCACAATTTCCTCGCTCAAACCCATGCCGTAAATCGGGGCCGTGTCGATGGACGTCACGCCCAGATCGTAGGAGGCCCGAATGGCGCCCACCGCGTCGTTTTGCTCGGTGCCGCCCCACATCCAGCCGCCGGCCGCCCAGCTGCCAAACGTAATAACCGAGGCGTGCACGCCCGAGTTGCCTAACTCTTTGTACTCCATATTGCTTTTGTAAAAATGATTCCGGAAAGGCCGGCCACCAGTGGGCCAGCCATAGCCTGACTAACCGCCGGCCCGGCCCGAAGGTTACGGCCGAGCCTGATCTGGGCCCGTAGCTTTCGGGCTTTCCGGCCTCCTTGCCCCGTCGGCCGGCGCCGGTAGCGGAGCTGGGCCGGGGTGTTGCCCGGTGAAGGCGTGGCCGGGCAGCCGGGGCGTGGCACCCCGGCCACCAGCCTGATTTGCTTACCTTCGGCAATTACCCTGCGGCCGTGCGGCGGCATCTGGTGCTTGTTATCCGCTTTTTTGCCCAGCCCATGCCCTTACGCATTCTTCACGAGCTGCCCTTTCTGGCCATCTGCTACGACCCCCGCCACCACTGGCTGCTGGCCGAGTGGCACGGCTCCATCAGTCTGGCCCGGGCCCGGGAAGGTGGCGAGGCTGTTCTGGCGTGCGTGCGGACCGCGGGCAGCTCCAAGCTGCTCAACGACAACCGGCTCGTAACCGATATGTGGCTCGAAAAGCCCGACTGGCAGCAGATAAGTCTGTTTCCGCACCTCTACGCGGCGGGCCTGCGCTACATAGCCTGGGTGTACTCCCCCAATCTGTACGGCCGTTTTTCCGTTGACCACGCCCTGGACCTGGTAACCCACCCCGTAGCCCGGACCTTCGAAGACCTGGACCTGGCCCAGCAGTGGTTGCAGCACCAGTAGCGGGCCGCTCTAGCGGCGGTAGGGAAACGTGCGGGCCGAGTTGCGGACCAGCACCCGGGCCAGGGTAGCCGGGCTGGCGCTTAGCTCACCTACCTGCTGGTGGTCGAACTTCCAGACCAGCTCCCCGCTCTGGCAGTCGTGAATGGTTACGTTGGTCAGCACTTCGCTCTGGGGTACGCCAACGTTGGTGAGCATCAGCAGGGCCACGGCCACCCCATTGGGCAGGGGCTGAAACAAGGACGTTTCGCCCGACAAAACAGCATCCACGCCCAGAGCGGCCTTGAGCTCGGCCATGCTGTGGTCGTTGAGGTTGGCGTAGGTAATGCCGGCCCGCTCCAGGCGGCTGTTGGTTTCAGCCACGTTCTGAAACTGCACCGAGTAAGGGTGCTTGGTCTGGCGCAGCACCAGTTGCCTGAGCAGCTCCTGCTGCAGCTGGTAAGCCACTACTTTGCGCTGCTCCTGCTGCTTGGCCTCCCAGCGCTGCCGGCGCTTTTCCACTTCTTCCGGACTTACGTCGGTACCCACGTAGGCAATGGGCTCCAGGTGCAGTTTGTCGAGCTGCACGTCGAAGGGCAGAATGGCGACCAGCTTGTGCTGGCTCAGGGCCTGGGGCACCAGCTCCCGGGTGCTGTAGCTGCGTTGACTACAGGCGGTAGCTGCCAGGAGCAGCAGGGCAAACAAACCGGAACGAATCATAGCAGTGGGGGCAGGAAGGTGGTGGGCAAATATCCGGCTTTGGGTTCGGGAAACGAACAGGGAGGCCGGGTTATTCTCCCGGCCGGGCCCGAAACGGGTGGGCCCCCACGGCCAGGCGTTGCAGCAGCTGCACGGTGCGCTTGAGGCGGGTTTCGCTCTGCTTGGCGCTGCTCACGTGGTAGGCTATGGCCCGCCGCATACTGACGTTGTGCCGCTCGAAGCCCGCCTGGGCCTCGGGCCACTCGGCCAGGCCCTCGGCCAGCTCGGGCGGCAGGTCCACCGTGTCGGGGGTGGGGTCAAGGGCCAGCTGCACGGCTACCACCTGGCCCAGGCGCAGCCCGGCGGCCTTGCAGGTAGCCTTGTTGACCATGATGCCCTTCTCGCCGTTGCCCAGGGCCAGCAAGCCCAGCCGGATGGGGTAGCCGTTGATGGAACCCGTCAGGCGCTTGGCCTTGGGACCCAGCTCGGCCAGCACCAGCGGGGGCACCCGCACAATCTGGGTGGGCATAAAGCTGGGGCCGCCGGCTTCGAGCGGGGCCTCAAAGGCGCAGAATGATTCGGGGGTGGGCATGGGCGGCGAGGTAGCGGCGTGAACCCCGGGCGGGGCGGCGGGTGTTAGGCGCAAGTAAGCACCCGGCAAACATTTAAGCTACTTCCGGCTTATTAGGCCTGCAAAATCCTTTTGAGACATGAAAATAGAAATCTGGTCCGATATCATGTGCCCGTTCTGCTACGTGGGCAAGCGCCGCCTCGAAACCGCGCTGGCGCAGTTTCCCCACCGCGCCGAGCTGGACATCGTCTGGCGCAGCTTTGAGCTGGACCCCACCATGCAAACCAAGCCCGGCCAAAGCATTCATCAGTTGCTGGCCGAGCGCAAGGGCATGTCGGTGGAGCAGGGCCGCCAAATGAACCAGCACATGGGGCAGGTGGCCCGCGAGGTGGGCCTGGAGTTCGACTTCGACCACATGCAGCCCGTCAATACCTTCTTGGGCCACCGCTTTATCCACCTGGCCGCCCACCACGGCAAGCAGGATGCGGCCAAGGAACGGGTGCTGGCCGCCTACTTCACCGAGGGCCGCAACGTGGATGACCTCGACACGCTGGCCGAGCTGGGCGCCGAAATCGGCCTCGACCCGGCCCAGGTGCGGGCCACGCTGCAAACCGACGCCTACGCCCAGGACGTGCGCCACGACGAGTACCAGGCCCGCCAAATCGGGGTGCGGGGCGTGCCTTACTTCGTCTTCGACGACAAGTATGCCGTATCCGGCGCCCAGCCCAGTGAGCTGTTTCTGGAAGTGCTGGACAAAGTGTGGGAAGAAAAGCACCCCGCCCCCACCGTGCTGGCCTCCGGCGACGCCTGCGGCCTGGACGGCAGCAACTGCTAAGCCGCGCCCGGCCCGTATATGCCTCCACAACGGCCACTTCCCCGGCGGGAAGTGGCCGTTGTAGTTTAAAAATTCCTGAAAATGCCCCGGGACAAGTCCCGACGGCCTTCCCCGGTTCCACAAATGCTTCGGGACAAGTCCCGACGGGCTTCAGCACGTATAAAAATGCCCCGGGACAAGTCTCGAGGCATTTTTATACGTGCTGAAGGCCTTCGAGAGTAGAAGCGGCGCCCTTCATGGGTTCCGGTAGTGCCTCGCGAGTAGAAGCGGCTTACTTTTTGAACTACCAAAAGGGCTCCGCTTCGAGAAGCGGAGCGTTACCAGGCTTGCAAAACGAGAAGCGGGGGCCTACCAACGCGGCGTAAGGCGGCTGCTTCTCGAAGCGCGGCATTATGCAGGATGACGAGTGGTAATCCTTTTTACCGAATTCGTACTCCTTATAGCACGCCCAGCGCCGTCAGCTCCCGGCGCAGCTGCTCGGCCGACTGGAAATGCACCGTTTGCATGCCCACGGCCTGGGCGGCCAGAATATTTCGCTCGTTGTCGTCGATAAACAGGGCCTGGCCCGGCTCGATGCTGTAGCGGGTAAAGAGCGTGTGGTAGAAGTCGGCAAAGGGCTTGCGCGACTTCTCCGTGCCCGACACCACGATGCCCTCGAACCAGTGCAGAAACTCGAACTGCTCCAACGCCACCGGAAACGTCTCGGCCGACCAGTTGGTGAGGGCATATAAGTGGAAGCGGCCACTGGCCCGCAGCTCGGTCAGCACGTCCACGGTGCCCGGAATGGCGCCACCCAGCATTTCGGGCCAGCGCCCATAAAAGTGCTCAATCAGCTCCCGGTGCTCGGGGTGCTGCTGCACCAGCAGGGCCGTGCCCTCGGCCAGGCTGCGGCCCGCGTCCTGCTCCTCGTTCCAGTCGGGCGTGGCGACGGTGCTCAGGAAGTGGTTCATCTGCTGCTCGTCGGCAATGAGCTTCTGGTAGAGGTAGCGCGGGTTCCAGTCGATGAGCACGCCGCCCAGGTCGAAAACGATGGTGGTAATGGGGGAGGAAGTCATAGCGAAAAAACAAAAGGAAAGGCCGTGGGCCCGATTCGGCATACTTGCGGGCCGGGCCGGATGTTTTACATTTGACCGGCCCGTCCGCGGCGCGGCATTATGCCGGGCGGGCAAAGTTCTTTATTCCTACTCAATCCTACCTTATTACCGCCTCCTTCATGGCCTACTCCTTACCCATTATTTCGCTTGTCCGCGGGCTGCTGGCCGGTGCCCTGCTGGCTTTACCGTTGCTGGGCTTTAGCCAGGAAACCCGCAAAGTGACCAAAGCCGACGGTCAATGGCTCCGGGAAGTATTTTACGTGCTCAAGTCCGACAAAAACGTGCGCCACGGCCGCTACGAGGTGCACCGCAACTCCAGCTCCCAGCCCGTGGCGGTGGGCTACTACCGCCAGGGCCGCAAAGACAGCACCTGGACCGAGTATGCCCCGGAAACTGGCCGGGTGCTGGTCAAAGGCGCCTTCCACGACGACCAGCCCGTGGGCGTCTGGACCTTTTATACGCGCACCGGTATGTTGAGCCAACAGTACGACTACACCACGCACCAGGTGCTGCTCAGCCGCCCCGAGGGCCAGCAGGGCTGGGTGCTGGCGCGCCTGCCCACACCCGGCCCCGACGGCGGCCCCCAGCGCCCCGACATCGAACCGCAGTACATTGGGGGCATGTCTGCCTTGCAGGGTCACTACATGACCGTACAGTTTCCGCGCATTGGCGTAATGGGCCGGGTCAATGGCGAAGCGCAGGTCGTGGGCACCATCGGCGTCGATGGCCACGTCTCGAACTGGCGCGTGATACCCAGCAGCTGCGGCGGCTGCGACCAAGCCATGCTCGACATGCTCAAGAAGCTGCCCAACCACTGGATTCCGGCCGAGTACGGCGGGCAGCCGGTGGCCACCGAGGTGCTCTTTACCATGAAGTTTCTCGGCATTCAGCCCCGCATGTAGCGGCCGAAATGCGCCGCGCGTTGGGCTGATTCAGGGTCGGAAGGTATCTTTGAAGAAGGCGGAGCCGGCTGGCCCGGCCCCTGGCTCAAGCATACCGTCTTCAACTCCTATTTCTATTGCCTTAATGTCCTTGCGTTCAATCCGTCTTGCCCCGTTGGCTTTCGTACCACTGCTGTTGCTTATGGCCCCGCTCCGCGGCTTCGGGCAGCAAACCAAGAAAGTCACCAATTACAGCACCACGCCCATTTCCAACGAGGTGTACTACGTGCTCAAATCCGACAAAGCGGTAAAGCATGGCTCCTACACCTTATACCGGGGCCGGCAGCTGGCGTTGGCTACCCAGGGCCACTACACCCAGGGCCGCAAAGACAGCATCTGGACCAGCTACGACTTCAGCGGGACTACCGTGGTAGCCAAGGGCGCCTACCAGAACGATCAGCGCACCGGCCTCTGGGAATTCTACACCACCAAGGGTGAGCTGGAGCAGAAGTACGATTACGACGCCCGCCAGCTGGTGTACGCGCGGCCCGGCAAAAGCAAGAGCCTGTCGGTAACGCTGCGGGAGCCCACCGCCAGCGGCCAGACCTGGCCCGACGTGGCCCCGCTGTACATCGGGGGCTCGTCGGCCATTTCCGGCCAAATGATGCTGCTGCGCTACCCGCCCCAGGCCATGCGCAGTGGCGTGAGTGGCAGCGTGCAGGTAGCCTTCACCATCGGCAAGGACGGCACCTGCTCCGATTACCATGTCACGCAGGGTATCGGGGCGGGCTGCGACGAGGAAGCCCTGCGCGTGGTGCAAAGCCTGGCCAACGGCTGGATTCCGGCGCAGGTGACGGGGCAGCCCGTGGCCGTGGAGTGCGTCATTCCGGTCAAGTTTCAGCTGGGCGCCCCCACCGTGACGCCGGCCCGCTAATAGGGTGCATCACCAAAAGCAAAGGCCGGTTTCCCTCGGGAAGCCGGCCTTTGGCAATACTACGGGGTAAGTCGTGCTTACTTTTTCACGGTCACCAGGGCCCGGGCCTTGTCCACGGCCTTCATTACCCGAAACAGGTTGCCGCTCCAGATCTTGTTGATATCCTTTTCCGAGTAGCCGCGCTTGACCAGCTCCAGGGTCAGGGCGGGCAGCTCGCCCACGTCGGCCAGGCCGGTAAGGCGGGTGCCGCCGTCGAAGTCGGTGCCAATGCCGACATGGTCGATGCCGGCTACTTTGACCACGTGGTCAATCAGGTTGGCCGCATCCTGCACCGTGGCCAGGGCCACCGGATATTGCGCTTCCAGCTGGAGCAGCTCGGCCTGGGCCTGCTGCTGCTCGGCGGCTGGCAGGCCGTACACGTTCAGGAAGTTCTTGATGTTCCACTTCGCGAAGAAAGCCTGCTCGGCGGCCAGGCGCTCGGGCGTTTTGGCCTCGGTTTTCACGTAGGCGCTGTAGAGGTTGAGCTGCACCACGCCGTCGTTTTTGGCCAGGGCCCGCAGCATGTCGTCGCTCAGGTTGCGGGGCACGTTGCTCAGGGCCCGGCTGCTCGAGTGCGACGCAATAATGGGGGCTTTGGTCAGGCGCAGCACGTCATAAAAGGTCGAATCGGAGGCGTGCGACACGTCTATCATCATGCCCAGGCGGTTCATTTCCACCACGGCCTGCTTGCCGAAGGCGCTCAGGCCCTGGTGCTCGGGCCCGGTGGGGTCAGTGGCCGAGTCGCAGATGTCGTTGTTGGAGCCGTGGCAGAGGGTGATGTAGCGCACGCCCAAGTCGTAGAACGACTTCAACGAGCCCAGGTCCTGCCCGATGGGGTAGGCGTTTTCCATCCCGATGAAAATAGCCCGCTTGCCCACCCGCCGAATCTGCAGGGCCTGCTCCTCGGTGGTGGCCAAATCCAGGGCGGAAGAATGCGCCTGAATGGTGGAGCGGATGGCGTTGAAAATGGTCAGGGCTTCCTGCTTGGCCGCCGCGTTGCCTTCGGGGGTGCGCGGGCCCTGGCCCAGGTACACGGCCCAGAAAGCGCCGTCGAGGCCGCCGCGCTGCATTTTGGGCAGATCTACCTGGGCTTCCTGGGAGTCGTGGTCCTTGCTGATGTCGAAGCCCGGCTTCACCAGGTTGATGGGCGTATCCTGGTGCGAGTCGAGCACGAAAGCCTGGTTGTGAATCGTGTTGGCCTTGGTCACCAACGCCGGATCTGGCTTCTGCGCCAGGCCCAGCCCGGGGCTGAGCAGGGCCAGCAGAACGGGCAGCATACGGAAGTAAGAATTTTGCATAAAATCAGGGTGCTGAATACTGTCAGCCCTCAAAATTAATCATTAGTGCCCAGCCTACCACTGATGGGCTAAGAAGAGGAAATATGTATTTTTATGTAAATATCTAGTTAGTAATGATTTGCGTTTGAAAAATAATTCTGCATGACGAGTAGTTTTGGCTCGGCTGGTATAAAATGCCGTTGAATGAAAAAGTGCTTGGAAGCGAGGTAGTATAACTTTTGCAAGGATGGGAATGGTATTTTCAACTTGAAAAAAGGCCGACTTCGTTTTTGCCCAGCCCCAGCCCGTGGGGCATAAATAAATGCCGGTCGTACCCGCCGCCCGTCGTAGCTTTGCCGCTTGGCCATTTAACTTTCGGGCCCGTTTTATGAAAAAACAACTACTAGTTGCCATGCTGCTGGCAAGCAGCAACCTGATTTTTGCGCAGTCCGGGTTTCGGGCGGGCTACGTACTGCCGCTGAGCGGCGACACGCTGCGGGGCGAAGTTGACTACCGCGGGGAGCAGCGCAACAGCCTGCTCTGCCGGTACCGGCCCTCGGCTACCGGGGCCGTGGTAGAGTATCAGCCGGGCCAGATCCGGGCCTACGGTTTTGCCGGCGGCACCAACTACCAGAGCAAGACGCTGCCCGAGAAAACCACGGCTTCCGCCTTTTTAGAGGCGCTGGTGCTGGGGCGGGCCGAGCTGTTTCACCGCGTAGATGACCGTAACCAGGACCGCTACTACATCGGGACGGCCGCTACGGCCCCGGCGGTGCAGGCCTTGGGTATCAGCGACACCACCGTGACGCGCTACGACGAAACCCAGCACCGTAACGTAACCACCCAACAGCGGCTCTACACCTTTCGCAACGTGCTCTGGCCTATCATGGCCGATTGCCCGTCGGTGCAGACCACTGTGGCTAAAGTCGAGCTCAAGCAAACTTCGCTGATTAAGCTTGTATCGGCCTACAACACCTGCATCAACCCGGCCGCCACCAAGACATTTACTCCCAAAAACAACTCGGCTACCCGAATCAGCGTGCTCGGCGGCACACACCAGGGCACGATACGGGTGATAAATGAAGCAAACAACACCGAGCATGAGCTGGACAAGTCCCAGGGGGCAGCTTTCGGAGTTGGCCTGGATATTCCCATGCGCCGGTTTAATCCCCGGTTGTCGTTGCTGCTGCAGGCCCTGTACGTGCTGCAAAATTACCACTCGACCTACGTCGAAGCCAGTCCCAACCGCTTCAACGGCGACGACATCACCAACAACGAGGTCAAGGCGGAACTGGCTACGCTGCGGGTGCCCCTGATTTTGCGCTACAGCTTTATGCGGGGGCGGGTGCAGCCGTTTGTGGAGGCCGGCTTTTTGCCTTCGCTCAATGTGCTGCGCGACGCCAGTGTACGGTCGGAGCGGCCCCGCTTTCAGAGCGTCGACACGTACGTGTTTCCCGTGCACCGCTTCAACGTGGGCGCGGGCCTAGTGGGCGCCGGGCTTTCTATCAAAGCTGGTTCGGGCAGCGTGCAGCTCGAAATGCGCGCCGACCGTTACGACGGCACGTCGGACCCGATTCACGGCCTTGCTCTGAGTGGCACCCGCGGCCTGACTTTGCTAGCGGGCTACACGTTCGGTGGTTAAGAACGAACGTACCCGGCTTGCTTACGCTTAAGTGGCACCCCAACGTCCACAAAAAAACGCCCGGCGCAAACCGGGCGTTTTTTTGTGGACGTTGGGGTGCTAAGCTGGCTTAGCGGATGCCCCCGGTGGTAGCGCCCGAAGTAGAGCTACCCGAGGTGCTGCGGCCACTGGTGGAGCTGCCGCTGGTGCTGCCCGTGGAGCGGGTTTTGGTGCGCGTAGCTTTGCTCGACTTGCGGGTCGACGATTTGGTGCTGCTCGACGAGCCCGAGCCCGACATGGAGCCGCTGGTCATTGAGCCGGAGCCGGAGCCCGAACCGGAGCCGCTGCCCGAAGTGGTAGCGCCTGAGGTGGAGCCGGTGCCCGACGTGGAGCCCGAACCCGAGGTGCTGCCGTAGGTGGAGCTGCCCACCGTGGTGCCGCTGGTGGTAGTGCCGCCGCTGCCGGTGGTGCTACCAATGGTGCCGGTAATGGCGCCCGAAGTGGTGCCCGAGGTAGTGCCGGCGGTGCTGCTGCCCGAAGTGCTGCTACCGGAAGTGCTGGTACCCGAAGTGGTTTGGGCTTTGGCGCTGGCCATGGTGGCGGCCACAACGGCAGCCAGTATCAATACCTTTTTCATAAGAACAGTTGGTTGGGTTGGTTGAGTTAGGTGAGCCGAAAGCCGTGCTTTAAGCCGTGTTAGTCAGCTGATTACGGGCGCCTTACCAGCAGTGTTCCAAATAAAGTGAGAAGCGGGTAGTAACTTCTTAACCGTCAAGAGCTTGTTTTTTTGCTCCGGTTGAGCTTCCGTGGGACCTGGCCGGGCTTTTCGTGGTAAGCTCAACAACTAATTCATTGCCAAGTAAATAGATGCTTGCTCGGCTATTAACACGGACTTTCGGTGGTGCGTACAAGGAGAGTTTTTTCCGCTAATCCTATAAGGTTATGGCTCAGCAGCAGAACAACTCCGCGCCGGGGTGGGTAGCCCCCGGTGGTCTGTCCCCGATTCCTAAAGAAGCACTGTTTCGTTTGTTAGACGAGGAAAACATTCAGGAAAAAGACCTGCCCAAAAAGCTCAAGCACCTAGCCGATAAGCTGCGCCCAACCTACGAGCAGACGGCTGGCACGACGCTTCAGGCGGCCGATATGGATGCTTTTCGGGCGCTGGTGGGCCGGGAGGCCACCGAGTGGCTGGCGCGCCGGCCGCACGCGTAATTGCCATTCTCAGCAGCCTAAAAACACCGCGGGCCCCACGGCTTCTTCCCGGTAGAAGAAGCCGTGGGGCCCGCGGTAGGGAAAGTAACCCGGTAGGTTACTGCTCGGTCGTAGTAGGTTTTTTAGCCGCTCCGGTGCCCGACTTGCCCCGGCTGTTCTTGCCCACGGTTTCGCTATTGGTGCTGCCCGTGGCGCTGCCCTGGCGCGTCGATTTCGTGGTGGAGCTGGAGCGCGAAGCCCGGGTGGGGCCGGTAGCGGGAGCCGTGTTCATGGGGCGGCTGCGGGTTTCGGTCTTGGCCCCGGCCTGCGTCGTCTTGGGCGTGGTAGTGTTGGGCGACTGGCTGGTCTGGGCCGCTGCGCTGCCAACGGTGCCGGCGAGCAGGGCTGCAAAAACAAGCGTGAGTTTCATAGCTGGGAGTAGTAAGTGAAAGAGTCCGGCGCGTGAGCCGGGCCGGGGCTCAGTAGTACGGCGAAGCAACAGCTTGCGTTGGTCCGGCGCTGCGGATTACAGCCTACCCAGGTTTACCGGCGCCAGAATAATGATGCCCGGGGCGTGCCCGAGCAGCCCTCGGTTGCGGCGGCCCCAGGTTCCGAGGGAGCCGGCAGCACAGCCCCAGCAGCAGGCATACCACGGCGAAGCAGTTTCGGGCTAATTAGACATTCCGTTTGGCGGTGGCTTCGCACCTCAACACAGGACCGGCCAGCATTGCAGTGCCGGCCGGTCCTGTTTTCGCCTACAGTAGCGCCTTATTCGGCGGTGGGCTTATCGTAATTGAACATCCAGTCGATACCAAACCGGTCGGTGAGGATGCCGAACTTGGCGCCCCAGAAAGTATCCTGCAGGTCCATTGTGATGGTGCCACCCTCGGCAAACTGCTGGAAGAGGCTGGTAATTTCCTCCTCGCTCCGGCAGTTCACCGACAAGGAAACCATGTTACCCTTCGTGACGGCCTGCTGACCCGCGTCGGAGGCCATCAGCACCAGGCTACCGTTGGTCAGGATGGCGTGCAGCACGTTGTTCTGGGCCTCGGCGGGCAGGTTTTCGGCGGCGGGTGTGCCGGCGTAGGTCTGCATCTGCAGGTCGCCGCCGAGGCGCTGCTGGTAGAAAGTCATGGCTTCGCGGCAGGTGCCGTTGAAGGCCAGGTAGGGGGTAAGGGCAGAGGTAAGCATGGGGAAGAGAAAAAGTGGAAAATGAAGTTGCGGCAGGAGGTGATTTTTACTAATATATATAGTATTATTGCCTTTGGGTACTCTGGTGTCGCCAACAAAATTAGTAATGCGGCGGCGCTATATAGGGGGCCATTCCGACGAATTCAGGGTGGATTGCGACACCCGCCGTACTTAAGATTTCATCCTATGAAACACATTGCCATCCTGGTTCCGCAGGGCGCCGTTCTGGGCAGCATCGAAGGCCCGCGCCTGGTTTTCTCGGAAGTGAATGCCCTGCTGCGCCGCATGAACAAAGCTCCGCTGTTCGACATTCAGCTGGTGGGCTTGCAGACCCAGACGCCCGTGTGCGGGGGCCTGTACTCGGTGTACACCCCCCATTTGACTGCGGACGTACCCAAAACCGACTTGGTCATCATCCCGGCCGTGGATGGGGACCCAGCCGTGGCCCTGGCCAACAACCACGCCTTTCTGCCCTGGATAATTGAGCAGTACCGGGGTGGGGCCGAGGTGGCTTCGCTGTGCCTGGGCGCGTTTTTGCTGGCCGCCACCGGCCTGATTGACGGGCGGCAGTGCACCACCCACTGGGCCGCCGCCCACGACTTTCGCCGTATGTTTCCGCAGGTGGAGCTGGTCGAGGACCGGGTGGTGACCGATGAGCACGGTATTTATTCCAGCGGCGGGGCTTTTTCCTACCTCAACCTGGTGCTGTACCTGGTAGAGAAGTACGCCGGCCGCGAAATTGCCCTGATCTGCGCCAAGGTGTTCCAGATTGACATTGAGCGGGTTAGTCAGTCGGCCTTTATCATGTTCAACGGCCAGAAGGAGCACGGCGACGAGCCCATCAAGAAGGCCCAGGCCTACATTGAAGACAACTACCAGGACAAGATAACCGTGGAGCAGCTGGCCGATATGCTGGCCCTGGGCCGCCGCAACCTGGAGCGGCGCTTCAAGAAAGCCACGTCCAACTCGGTGGTGGAATACATTCAGCGGGTTAAGATTGAGGCGGCCAAAAACAGCCTGGAATCGACGCTGGAAAACGTGAATGAGGTGATGTACCAGGTGGGCTACTCCGACCCCAAGGCGTTTCGTAGTACTTTTAAGCGCCTGACGGGCCTCTCGCCGAAACAGTACCGCAACAAGTACAACCGGACGCTGGCCCCGGCGGCGTAGCGGCAGGTGGCTTACCGGGAGCGGGGCGCCGCGGCTGCCCTCCATTTTACTTTTTGCGGCACGTATGAGCTGGTTGAGCGTTTCGGGAATAACCCTGCAGGAAAGGGGCAACACGGTGTTAGAGGATATCAGCTTTAGCCAGCGCCAGTTTCAGAAGCTGGCCATAGCCGGCGAAACCGGGGCCGGCAAAAGCACGTTGCTCCAAATCATTGCCGGCCTTACCCAGCCCACGACCGGTACCGTGCGCTTCGAAGACCGACGGGTGAAAGGCCCCGTGGAAGTACTGATTCCGGGCCACCCGGGCATAGCGTTTCTCTCACAGCACTTCGAGCTGCCGCCTTCCCTGCGCGTAGAGCAGGTGCTGCGCTACGCCAGCAAACAGCAGACCGTGACCACCGAGCAGCTCTACAACCTGTGCCGCATCGGGCACCTGGCCACGCGCCGTACCGACCAGCTTTCGGGCGGCGAACGGCAGCGCATTGCGTTGGCCCGCCTGCTGCTCACGGCCCCGCGCCTGCTCCTGCTCGATGAGCCGTTTTCCAACCTCGACCGGGGCCACCGCCAGATTCTCAAGGCCGTTATCCACGACATTGGCGCCCAGCTGGGCATTACCTGCCTGCTCATTTCCCACGACCCGGCCGATACCTTGTCGTGGGCCGAGCAAATCCTGGTGATTCAGAGCGGGCGGCTTGTGCAGCAGGGCCCGCCGGCCCTGATTTACCGGCAGCCGGTGAATGAGTACACGGCCGGCCTCTTCGGCGACTATAACCTGCTGCAAGGTCCGGTGGCGGGGGGCCTGGCCGCTGGTGCCGGCCTGCCCCGGCGGCGTAAGCCCTTGCTGCTGCGTCCCGAAAACGTGCTGCTAGGTCCGGAAGGCGGGGAGGCCGGGTTGCCGGCTACGGTGCAGGAAGTGCGGTTTTTCGGGAGCTATTCCGAAGTCGACGTGCGGCTGCAAAACACTACTATTCGGGTGAAAACCACTGCTACCCATCAGGTTGGGCAAGCCGTAACGGTGGCCGTGGCGCCCGAGAATTTCTGGTATCTGTAAATCTGGGCCGGTTGTAGAGCTGGGCTACCGGCGTAGCTTCAAAAAAGCCAGTCTGGCTTTACTCAAACCAGTGCACGGTGAAGGTCGTGCCCTCGTTCACGGCACTGCTCACTTCGAGGTGGCCCCCGTGGCTGTCGAGGATGCGCTGCACTAGGTAGAGGCCCACCCCGGCCCCGGGCACGCGCGGGTGCTGGCGCTCAAAGAGGTGAAAAGCCGGCGCCGTGCCGCCACGCAGCCGCATGCCCAGGCCATTGTCGCGCACGGTGAGCTCCGGTTTGCCGGTGGGCGAGAGGCGGCTGGTGAGTACAATGTGGGGCGCGCGGGCCGGGTGAGCAAACTTTAGGGCGTTGCTGAGCAGGTTGTGCAGCACGCTGCGCAGGTTGGCCCGACCATATACCAGCGTCGGCGCCTCCTGGGTCTGAATGTCGATGAAAGCCTGGGTTTCCTGCACCTGGGTGCGTAAGCCCAGCAAAACTTCCTCCACCACGCTGCTCAGGTCCAGGGCCTCGGTGGGCGTGGCCAGCTCCCGCTGATCCTGCACGGTGGCGGCTAGCTCCTGCAAAGTGCTGTCGAGCTGGCGCAGGGCCTCGTCCACCATCACCAGGATGTCCTTTTGCTCGGGGTCGTGGAAAGTGGCCGTGCGCTTGAGCTCCTCAAACAGGCCCCGCAGGTTGAACAGCGGCTGTTTCAAGTCGTGGGAAGCCGTGTAGACGAACGTGTCCAGGTCGCGGTTGGTGCGGGCCAGTTCGTCGTACTGGCTTTGCAGCACTTCGCGCAGGCGGTGCTGGTCGTCCACGTCGGTGCAGGTGCCAAACCAGCGCAGGCCCCGGGAGTCGGTCAGGCGCCGGGCCCGGATGATGTGCCAACGGTACACCCCGTCGTGGCGGCGCATGCGGTACAGGCCCTCGTAGTCGGCGCCGCTGGCCACGCTCTGCACCCAGCGCCGGGCGGCGGCGGCCTGCTCACTGGGGTCGAGCAGACCCACCCAGCCGGTGGGGCCCAGCTCCTCGGGGGTGCGCCCGGTGTACTCGGCCGTGTGGCGGTTGTAGTAGTCGATAAAGCCCTCGGCAGTGGCCGTCCAGATCAGCTGGGCAATGCTGTCGGCCAGAAAGCGCAGCTCGGCCTCCCCGCGGCGCAGGGCTTCGGCCAGTTCCCGCTGGTCGTGGATTTCGGTAACGGCCCCGTGCCAGAATACGGCTTTGTCGGGGGCGTGGAGCTCGGGCAGGGCGCGGCTGAGCACCCAGCGGTATTGCCCGTCGTGGCGGCGCAGGCGGTACTCGAAGCTCCAGCCGATACCCCCGGCCCGGGCCGCATCCGACTGATACAGCACCCGCAGCCGGTCGTCGGGGTGAATCAGCAAGGGCCAGATGGCGTTCAGGTCGGCCGTGGGCGGCTGGCCGGTGAAGTAGTACCACTGCGGACTCACGTACTCGTACTGCCCGTCGGCGTCCACGCTAAAAGTAATCTGGGGGGCCGTTTCGGTGAGCACCCGCAGGCGGGCGTCGAGGCGGCGGGTTTCCAGGGCCAGCTCGTGGGCGCGCTGCCGGGCTTCTTCCTGACCCGTCACATCCACGGCAAACAGCAGCAGGCCCTGGGTTTGTTCGTCCTCATCCTGCAAGGGCTCCAGAGCCAGGTCGAAGTAGCGGGGCGTGGCGGCCTGACCGGCCTCGCCGGGCAAGGGCAGGGCGTAGGCTTTGGCCACGTAAGGCCGGCCCGACTGATACACCTGCTGCATTACCTCCAGCAAGTCGGCGGCCAGGGTGCCCAGGTGGTTGGCCAGGGGCTGACCTTCGGGCGTGTCGCCGCCGAGCAGGGCCTGCATGGCCTCATTTACGAACCCATAGCGCAGCTCCGGCCCCAACAGGGTGGCAATGCCCGCGGGCATGTGCCGGAGAATACTCTGAAGCTGCTGTTCGCGCATGAACGGGGTGGGCAGGGAGAAAAGGACTGCAAATATGGGGTAAGCAGGCCGGATTCGCGGGTTGAGACTGAACTAACGGAAAGACAGCTGACCTGTACGGGTCAGCCACCTACGAAGCCGAAAAAAAGTGAAAATCTGGGCGGGGCGCTTTACTGGGCGGAGGCAGGCTCGTCGGCACCAAACACGGCCTGGCGCACCAGGTCCACAATCAGGGCGTCGGCAATGGTGAGCGACTCGGGCGTGGCGGGCAGCTGGTGAGGCAGGAAAAAGCCTTCCAGGGCGTGAAAACCTTCGGTCTGGATGGGGTGGAAGGCCATGGACCAGTCGGGAAAGCTGCGGGTAGTAATGGGCTTGTTGGCCAGCTGGGTCACGTTGGAATGGCGCCCGTCGCGGGAAATCTTCTCGTAGAGGGGCTCAATAACGGCTGGCTCGCCCTCGATAAGCTGGGCAATGTTGCCGTGGCTATAAAACAGAATGCCAGTGACGTTGTGCTGGGCATTGTCGCGGCGGCACTGGCTCAGTAGTTCCTGCAGGTCTTGGTCGGACAGTGGCCGGACTGCCCGGCTCATGTACACAATGTGATTCATGCGCAATAGGACGGGGCGCCTACCCGCGCGCTCCGGACAATGAGAAAATCCGGCGGGGTAGGAGTTTGCACCAGACAAGTGTGCAAGATACGTGCGGAGGCGGCTTGGCGGTTGGCAACGGTGGAGCTGAATTTACATATTTCCCGCCGCGGGCCGCGCTAATACACCACCTGCACCCGGTTTTTGTCGTAGAGCGGGGCCCAGTCGCGGCGCAGAATAGCGTATAGGTACTCGTCCTCAAACTGGCCCTCGTCGTTGACTCCCGACTCGCGCATGATGCCTTCGAACTGCAGGCCCCGGGTTTTCTCCAACGACCGTTTCGACGCCAGGTTGGACACCCGGCAGCCGGTGGCCACGCGGTTGAGGCCGAGCAGCTCGAAGGCCAGAAAAAACAGGTGGGGCTTGCTGCCCGGCGTCACGCCCCGGCCGCGCATGTGCTCCAACACGTCGGCGCCGGTAGAACCGGAGGATTCGTCCCAGCTGTCGACGGTGAGCACCGTCAGGCCGGCCAGCTCGGAACCCAGCCGGGAGTAAAAACCGAAGTTGGTGCGCCGGCCCCGGTCGTAGGTGGGCACGTAGTGACGCAGCAGCTCGGCCACCATCGGGCCCGAATCGGGGAAGCCCTAGAACAGCGTGACTACCTCGGCCAGGTTGTCTTCCTCAATCAGGTGCAGGGTAATATTGTCGGCAACCAGGGCTTTGAACATAAGGGGTGGGGCTAGGCAGGTATCTTCTAAGCCAGTAAGTTACGGCCCGCCGTTGTATCTTAAACCAGAGACTCGCCGGGCCGCCCAATGCCCGCCGCCCGGCAAGCATAACATTGGCATAACTCCGCCCGCTTTTCCACGGGCTTACTTTGCTCATCCTTTCCTATTCCTGGTTTTCACTCCTCTCCCCATGAACAAGCTGTTTTCCACTACGGCCCTGCTGCTGGCCGGCTCGGCGCTGCCCGTGCTGCTGGCCTGCGACAAAGAAGGCGACGACACGCCCGCCACCACGGCCCCACCCACCTCGGTAGCCTCGCTGCGCTACATCGGCGAAGCCAAAGTGCCCTTCAAGCAGGATTACCAGGGCACCACCCTCGGCGGCTTTTCGGGCCTCGACTACCGCGCCGACAACGACTCGTACTACCTGATGAGCGACGACCCGTCGGACCTGCAGCCCGTGCGCTACTACACGGCCAAGCTTGCCTTTGACCAGAACAGCTTCACGGGCGTGACGGTGAACGGCGTGACGACCCTGAAGCGGCCCGACGGCACGGCCTTCCCCAAAACCGGTTCCGACGCCACGGCCATCTACGCCCGCATCGACCCGGAAGGCATCCGCTACGACGCGGCCACGGGCCACATTATCTGGAGCAGTGAAGGAGTGCGCAACCTGACGGTGACGCCGGCCGTGCTCAACAATCCGTTTCTGCGCGAAGCCAACCCGGACGGCAGCTACGTCGCCGACTTTGGCCTGCCTCCGCTGTTTCAAATCAAAGCCACCGAAAACGGCACCCGCTCCAACGGCTCCTACGAGGGTATGTCCATCACGCCCGGTGGCCGGTTTGTGTTTACGGCCCAGGAAGAGCCCATTTACGAAGACGGTTCCCGCGCGGCCTTCGGCGTAACGGCCACCACCCGCCTGGTGAAGTACGACAAAGCCACCCGGCAGGTGGTGGGCCAGTACGCCTACAAGCTCGACGCCGTGCACAAAGCCCCGGTGCCCGCCGACCAATTTCAGCTCAACGGCATCGTGGAAGTGCTGGCCTTGTCGGAAACCAAGCTGCTGGTGATGGAACGGTCCTTTGCCGTGGGCGCCACCCCGGATTACCAGGTGAAAATCTACGAAGTAGACCTGGCTGCCGCTACCGACGTGAATACCTTGGGGGGCCTGCAGGGCGCCACGTACACGCCCGTAACCAAGCGCCTGGTGCTGGACGTGGCTTCTACCGGCGTGGCCCGCGTGGATAACCTGGAAGGTATGACCTTCGGCCCAAAGCTGGCCAATGGCCATTATTCGCTGATTCTGGTGTCGGACGACAACTTCGGCGCCACCCAGGTCACCCAGTTCCTGGCCTTCGAGGTGATGCCGTAACCGGCACCGCCAAAGCAGACCGTAAATCATACAAGCGGAAGCCGGGACCATCCCGGCTTCCGCTTGTGCGTTGTTAGCTGGCAAGCTTGCCAGCTAGAGCCGGGACGGGGCCACGCCGTACATTTTCTTGAAGGCAAACGAGAAGTGGGACAAGTCCTCGAAGCCGACTTCCAAATACGCTTCCGAAGGCGCCCGGCCCTTTTCCTTGATCAGAAAATAGGCTTCCTGCAACCGGCGCCGCACCAGCCAGCGGCTGGGGGAAAGCTGAAAGATCTTCTCGAAGTCGCGCTTGAACGTGGCCAGGCTGCGGCCCGTGAGGTAGGCAAAGCGCGCCAGACGCACGTTGAAGTGAAAGTTGCGGCTCATGAAGGCTTCCAGATCTACTTTGCCGGGCTCCGAGAAGTCGAACAGCACGTTCTGCAGCTCGGGGTTGCTGTTGAGCAGCAGCAGAATGGCCTCGCGCAGCTTGAGGGCCAGAAAACCCGCCGAGCTGGCCTCGGCTAGCTGCTCGTAGGGCCGCAACGAGTCGAGGTAACTCTGGTAGAGCGGCGTGAGCGGCAGGGCCACCACGGCTTCATCGGGAGCGGGCGGGCCGGCGGCGTGGTAGCCGTGCTCCAGGCTGAAGCGGCGCAGCGTGTCCTGGTCCAGCGTCACCGACAGCGACTTGAACTCGCCGTGCTCGGGCGGCTGCTTGCTGAACTTGACCAGGTGGTTGCGCTTGCTCAGGCGCAGGTCGCCCTCCCGGAACACCTGCTGCCGGTTGCCATCGAAGGTGGTGAGCGTGCCCGCCAGCTGGAAGCTAAGAATGTGCTCGGGCACAAACTGCTCGCCTTCCGAGCTCCGGCTGTGGTAGCAGGAATACAGAATCTGGGGGCGCAAGGAAATTTCGGGAAGGCTGGGCATAAGATCAAAACAAACCGGCGGGGCAAAGCGCCACCCGCGGCGCCACGGAATATACCAAAACCGGCCGCTCCGGCGGCGGGCAAGTCCGGTCGGTGGCTTTATTCGGAACCCCGCGGCTTGCCCCGCTCGGCCAGCAGCGACTGGCCCATGGCGGTTTGCAGGAAATTGGCCGCGTCGGCCTCGTCGTGGTCGGTAGAAAGGGTGACGGGCAGCCAGTGCTCAAACTCGGCCCGCCGGTCGGCGTCGGCCTGCCGGAGCATGGCGGCGGCTTCGCTGCCCAGCACCAGGTGCACGGGCGGGTGGGGATGCTGCACGAGGTCGAGCATCACCTGGGCCGCCTTGGCCGGGTCGCCGACGGGCACGAAGCTGCCGCTGGCGAAGAAGTCGGCCCGCTGCTGCACCAGGTCGTAGCCCGCAATGGCCGGGGCGAAGCGCATGGAGGCGCCGGCCCAGTCGGTGCGGAACCCGCCCGGCTCCACCGCCGTGACCCGGATGCCCAGCGGGGCTACTTCCTTGGCCAGGGCCTCGGTGAAGCCGCTCAGCCCAAACTTGGCCGCCTGGTAAATCGAGACGCCCGCGTTGCCAACCCGGCCGCCCACCGAGCTGATTTGCAGAATGTGCCCGCTGCCTTGCCGGCGCAGGTAGGGCAGCACGGCCCGGGTAATGGCAATGGGGGCGTAGAGGTTGGTTTCGAGCTGGCTGCGCACTTGCTCCTCGGAGTAGGCCTCGGCCGCGCCGGTAATGCCAAACCCGGCGTTGTTGACCACCACGTCGAGGCGGCCGAAGTGGGCCACGGCGGTGGCTACGGCGGCCGTTATCTGGGCGGCGTCGGTGACGTCCAGGGCCAGGGGCAGCACCTGGCGGCCGTACCGGGTTACTAAGTCGGCGAGCTGCTCGGGCTGGCGGGCCGTGGCGGCCACCCGGCCCCCGCGGGCCAGCACGGCTTCGGTCAGGCTGCGGCCCAGACCCCGGGCGCTGCCCGTAATAAACCAAACGTTGTTCATTGTTACGGAGGGTTAAGTTCTCCGCAAAGGTCGGGCGCCGGGTAGCGGGCTACTTTGTTGAAAAGCTCAAAGGTGGTTTGTTGAACAGCTCAGGTGCGTATTCGTAGCAGCGTGACTACCAGCCCGAAACCGGCTGCAGACCCCGGCAGGACTAACGCGGCCCCGGTTTTTGCGTACGCAACAGCCCGGCTTCTGCCGTCCGTGGAGCTACCACGCCCACCGGGCTGCTGGCACGGGCAAAGTGGTACGGTTGTTTTGACGTAGTATGACCGCAAAGAAGAAAGGCGCTGCCAAACGGGATATTGTCGTAATCGGGGCTTCGACCGGGGGCGTCATGGCCCTGCTGGAGCTGGTAAAAACCCTGCCCCACGACTTTCCCGCCCCCATTCTAATCGTGCAGCACATGGCGCCCTACGCCCAGAGCCTGCTGCCCCAGCTGCTGAGCGACGTTTCGGCGCTGCCGGCCAAGCACCCGCGCGACGGCGAAGCGCTGAAGCCCGGCGTTATCTACGTGGCCCCGCCCGATTATCACCTGCTAATCGAAAACGACACGGTACTGGTGAAGCGCGGGCCCAAGGAAAACCGGTTCCGGCCCTCGATTGACGCCCTGTTTCGCTCGGCGGCTTACGGCTACGGGCCCCGGGTGATTGGGGTGGTGCTCACCGGCTACCTCGACGACGGCACGTCCGGACTGTGGTGCATTCAGCGGCTGGGCGGCGTCACGGTGGTGCAAAGTCCCGACGATGCCACGGCTCCGGCCATGCCCACCAACGCCCTGGAGTTTGTGCAGGCCGACCACATCGTGCCCCTGGCCGAGCTGGGCGCCCTGCTCGTGCGCCTCACCACCAGCCCGGCCTTGGCCCACCCGGCCGTGCCCAAGGGCTACACGGCACTGCTGGGCATCGAGGTCAACATTGCCAAAAACGACAATGCCTTCGAAATGGGCATTATCGACCAGGGCCAGCTCACGGCCTTCACCTGCCCCGACTGCCACGGCGCCCTCACCCAGCTCATCGAGGGCAAGCTCATCCGGTTCCGCTGCCACACCGGCCACGCCTACACCATCAGCGCCCTGCTCTCGGAGGTGTCGGAGTCGGTGGAAAGCCTGCTCTACCAGTCGATGCGGGGGCTGGAGGAAAGCAAGATGCTGCTCCAGCACCTGGGCGAGTACTTCGCCAAAGACGGGCAGGCCGCCGTGGCCGACGTGTTCCTGACCAAGGCCGCCCACACCGAAAAGCAGGCCCACGCCGTGCGCAAGTCGATATTTCAGCACCAGGCCTTCAGCGGCGACCTGGCCCCCGAAGCCCGCCGGGAAATTCCCGAAAAACCCTAGCGCCGGCCAGCCCGGGACCCGTGGAAAAGTACCGAAATAGGGGACTAGGCTGAACGTTAAAACGGCGTTTGCGGCAAGCTGGGCTATATCCCGGCGCAAAAGCAGGCCGTATGGGCAGAGTAGTGTAGGCCATTACTCTTGACCCATTTTCCTATGCATTTCTCTACTGCCGCCCCCGGATTTTACTTTGCCCCGACTCCCGCGCCGCGCCGCTTTCTGCCCTGGGCGCTGGGGCTGTTGCTACTGCTGGCCTGGGCCCTGAGCAGCTGCGCCACCTCCAAGCCGGGCTCGGCCGTGCACAAGCAGGTGCAGGGCAAAACCTACGTTATTATCGGGGCCTCCAGCGGCTTTGGCCGGGGCATGGCCGAGCAGCTGGGCACGATGAAGGCCAACGTGGTGCTGGCCGCCCGCCGCACCGAGCTGCTGGAGGAAGTAGCCGCTAAGATTCGGGCCAGTGGCGGCTCGGCCCTGGTCGTAACCACCGACATCAGCCAGCCCGAGCAGGTGCAGCGCCTGGCCGAAGCGGCGGTGAAGCAGTTCGGCCGGGTAGATGTGTGGGTCAACGACGTGGGCGTGGGCGGCATCGGGCGGTTCTGGGAAATTCCGCTCAATGACTACTCCCAGCTAATTGACGTCAACCTCAAGGGCATCATCTACGGCAGCCAGGCGGCCATCAAGCTGTTTCAGACCCAGGGCCAGGGCACGCTCATGAACCTGGGCTCGGTGGAAAGTGAGGTGCCCCTGGCTTACCACGCCGTGTACGCCGCCACCAAGGGCGCCATCCGCAACCTGGACCAGGCCCTCAACCACGAGCTGCGTCTCAATGGCTATGCGAATATCAAAGTCGTCACCATCGAGCCCTGGGCCGTGGACACGCCGTTTTGGGGCCACGCGGCCAACTACAGCGGCGGCACGCCCCGCATGGCCGCCATGGACCCGCCCAGCAAGGTTGTCAACGCCATGGTGCGCTCCTCGGTGCGGCCCCGGCAGGAGCTGCCCGTGGGCTGGAAAGCCCGGGGCGCGTTTTTCTCGCACGGTATTTTCCCCCACTTCACCGAGCGGGTGTCGGCCAACATTGCCCACCGCTACCAGGTCAAAACTGCGCCGCCGGCCCCGGTCACCACGGCGTCTTTGTACCAGCCGGTACCCACCGGCCGCGGCGTCGACGACGGGGTGAAGCCGCGCATCCAGGCCGAAAACCGGCAGCGCAAGCAGAAAAAGCCGTAGCTGGTTTCTGGCAGTCGGCTATGGGCTCTGACGATACGCGAAGCTGAAGCTTCGGGCCACCAAAACGCCCGACTGCCATGGGTAGGCAGTCGGGCGTTTTGGTGGCGTAGCCTAACGGCTACCAAAGCGTTGCTCTGGTCTACAGCGTAATGACCACCTTGCCCTGGGTGCGGCCGGTCAGGATCTGTTCCAAGGCCCGGGGCAGCTCGTCGAACGGTACCGTGAGCGACACGTGGGAGCGAAGCGCGCCGCTGGCCAGCAAGTCGGCCACCTGCTGCATACCGGGCTGGTTGGAATCCACCAGCATGGCCTTGGCCGTTACGCCGTGCTGCTCGGCCCGGGCGGGCGTGTCGGGGGTGAGGCCCAGGATGCTGACCAGCGTACCACCGGGCCGGAGCACCGCCAACGACCGAAGCTGGGTTTCGCCGGCCACTGAGTCGAGCACTACATCCACGGGCGCTACTACTTGCTCAAACGCCTGTTGCTGGTAGTCGATGACTTCGTCGGCGCCCAGGCTGAGCACAAAGTCGCGCTTGGCAGCCGAGGCCGTACCGATGACGTAGGCGCCCAGGTGCTTAGCTAGCTGCACCGCGTAGTGGCCCACCCCGCCCGCGGCGGCGTGAATCAGAACTCGCTGCCCGGGCTGCACGTTGGCCTGCGTCACGAGGGCCTGCCAGGCAGTAAGAGCGGCCAGGGTGGCCGCGGCGGCCTCGGCAGTGCTGGTGCCGGCGGGCTTGCGCACGAGGTGGGCCGCCGGGGCCGCCACGTACTCGGCGTAGGCGCGGGCGTGGCCGGGGAAGTTAATCATGCCGAAGACCTCGTCGCCGGGCTGCAGCGTGGTTACCTCGGCGCCCACGGCCTCCACGGTGCCGGCCACGTCCCAGCCCAGAATCAGCGGCTGCTCGTCCTTAAAGCGGCCGTACATGGCCTTGCCCTCGGTTGATTTGGCATCGACGGGGTTCACGCTCAGGGCCTGCACCCGCAGCAGCACGTCGGTGGGGGCGGGCGTGGGCGTGGGCAGCTCGGTCAGGCGCAGGCCGCTAGGGCCAGTGGGCTCAGTCAGGATAAAGGCTTTCATATCGGTTGGAAGGGTTGGTGAAGAACGGGGCAAAGGTGGGGCCCCGCCGGGCAGGAGCTGTAGTACGAATCGGGGATAATCCGGAACGAAGCCGCTACCGGCAGCCGAATCTGGCCGGAAATTGCCTGACAACGGCTACTATTGCGGCAGCACTGGTCTTTTCGTCCCTGAATCATGCATGTACAAGCGGATTTTTCCCACGCGCCCTTCGAAATCCTGGTCGAGGAAGTAACCGAATGGCGCAAGCGGCCCGAGCAGCACAACTTCTTCGAGCTGGTGCTGGTGGAGGAAGGGCAGGGGCGGCAGTGCATCAACTACCAGCACGTGCCCTACGAGCAGCACAGCATTTTCCTGCTGCCCCCGCTCAACTGCCACTCCTTCGAGGTGCTCACGCCCACCCGGTTTTTGTTTGTGCGCTTCACCAACCAGGTTTTCGACAAGGGCCGCCACGGGGAAGTCGACTTCGAGGACTGGTTTCGCAAGATGTCCTACATCTTGGTCAACTACAACCGCGTGCCCGGCGACATTATCCGCTCGGCCCGCGACAAAGAGCACCTGATTCACCTGCTGCAGCTGGTGCGCCACGAGCACGCCCAGCGCGACAATTTTTCCCACGGCATGATTCAAAGCAGCCTGGTGACGATTCTCAACATCCTGGCCCGCAACATCGAAGCTGCGTTTGTGGCCACCGGGGGCAGTGCCGCCGCTCCGCGGTTTCAGCAGGTCCTCAACCACGTGCAGCACCACCTCTTCGACAACGAGCAGCTGCGCGTGGCCCGGCTGGCCGCGCATTTCCACGTGTCGGCCACTTATTTCGGGGAGTATTTCCGGCGCAACGCTGGCGAGTCATTGCAGGAATACGTGCTCAAGTCGCGGCTGAAAGTGGCCGAGGCCCGGCTGCTGTACTCGGGCAACTCGGTCAAGGAAATTGCCTACGAGCTGGGCTTCAGCGATGCCAGCCACCTCTCGCGGCAGTTCAAGAAGTACCACGGCTACACCATTCAGGCCTTCAAGCAGCGCGGCAATTTCGACTTGCTGACGGCCGCCGGCGCCCCGGCCTGCGCGGGCTGATGCTACTTAAATAAACAACGGCCCGCCGAGAATTCGGCGGGCCGCAGTGCGTACTATTCAGGGTGGGTAAGGCGGGGCCGCCTAGACGGGCTTATATACTAAACCAACTGGGTACGCACAGAAACTGATATGAGGAGCCGTCCTCGTACAATGGGAAAAAGTTATTGACCACAACGTGTCCGTCAAAGTAAATGCCGCCCACGCTTTTGCTTGTGCCCCGAACCGTACTACCCCCGCACACCTGGGAGTAGAAAAGGCGGCCGCCGTCTAACCGGTACGTGCCTTCTGCCGTGAGCTTGCCATCTTCGTAGTGACTGTAGGTGCCGTTGGAGCGGAGGATGATTTCGAGGGTGCGAACCGTGCTGCCGCTGGAGGATGGGTAGTTGACACGCAGGGTTTTGCCCACGGCCATTCTGTGGATCGAGTTGTCGATGGTCAGGTCAACGGGAATGGACACGGAGCGGTTATTAGTGGCATCGTAAACGTTGATCTGGTAGGTCCCCACGTGCACGTCAGCCGACTGAAAGCCCTGTCCGGTATCAATCGAAAAAGTCCCGTAGTCCGAGATATTGCCCCCATCCCGGGTCTTCACGTACACGCCGTTGAGCTTGAGGCGGTGATGGTGCTGCATGCGCTGGGGTGAGGAAAACGCCTGGCCCGGCTGCACGCTGGCGTAAGCCGTGTACGTAGCTGGGTTGGGGTCACTGGTCCAGTTCGTAAATCCATTGGAGCTAGGCAGCAAATCATACGAGAGCAGCTCCAGGGTGTAGCCCGCCACCTGGGGGTTGTAGGTGGCCGTAATTGTCTTGCGGGCCTGAATGCCCAACTCCGCGTTGTCGTAGACCACGTCGAAGGTGAAGGTGACGGTAGCCGTAATAGTTGTGCTGCTGGCTCGCAGCGTAAGCTGGTTGTTGACCACCGAGGCTATCAGCGTAATAGCTGAGCGCGACACGTTCTGAATCTTGACCAGGTTGGCGGCCAAGTTGCGTTTGGCCCGGGCGGCAGCGGCCTTCACCGGATTGACGTAGGGGGTGGGCGCCGTCGCGTCGCCAAACCAGGATTTGATACGGGTAAAGGTGGCGGTGAAGGCAGCGTGGGCCTTTTCCAACTTGGCGTTGGCAGCAAAGATTTTCTGCATAAACGCCGAGCCGGCCGCGTCGGTGGCGGCCAGGGTCCGGCCAGTCGCGCTGACGAGGCAACTGGTGAGCTGCTCATTGCCCAGGGTAATGGCCGCCGCGCCGTTGGAGGCCAGCACGCCTACTTCGGCTATCAAATCGAAACGGTTGCACAGCTCCTGAATCAGCTTCAGCGAAGTCATCAGCGACAAAATGCCCTGGGTAGCTACGGCGCAGGCCAGTACTTTGCTTACCGGGTCGGGAAAAGCGGCCAGAGGGGCAAAGACGGCAATGCAGGCCGTGGTGGTAAGCGAGCTGACTACGAATGCCTTACCAATGGTCATGAAGTCGTCGCTGGGGTCGGCGGAGGCGGTGCGGCGCTGCGGCAGCTCCACCTCATCGAAGGTGATTTTCTGTAGCACGTAGGCCACCTCAATCTTCTGCGCTATCGTCAGCGCTGCCAGCTGCGAGGTGTAGGCCTTTTGCAGGCTCCGCATCGAAGCCACATTCTGGCCCGGCACTGCGTTGAGGGTGTCTTTGCTGAGCCGGTCGAGGTAGGTAATACCCTTGGCCAGACGGGCTTCGAAGTCGGCCAGCACGGGGGCCGGATCGGTGATGGCTGGGTAAGCTGTCATGGTCAGGGCCGGCGCGGCTTTTACACCCATTGCCGTCAGGTCGAGCGACACGGGCCCCGTAGCCAGCACCGGCACCACAAACGAGGCCTGATTAGCCTCCAATTTAGCCACCACCACTTTGCGGCCCCCGACCAGCACTTCCCAACTGGGTTTGTCCGACAGGTTGTCGGAAGTGGTAATAACCACCACGTCGCCGGGCGTTACGCTGGTTTTGTCCAGGGTCGAGGTCAGCGTCAGCGGCGGGTCAGGGTTCAGGGCCGGGTCTTCCTTTTTGGTGCACCCGCCAATGGTCAGCACCACCAGCAGGCACAGCAGGCACAGAATGTTGTAGAGTTTGGGCATAAAGAGTTGCAAGGCAGATGCGTTAGTAGGACGACGGGTTGATGCCAATACTCCGGTGCTCTCCTGTCGGAAGCAATAGCCGGAACTCGACAACTACAAAAGTACCGCCGGACCTGAGCAGTGGGCAATACCTGCTTCTGGGTATTTTGCTAGGTAGGGGTAAGCCGGCAGCTGGGAAATGCCGCGGGCCCGCGTAAGAAATATGCCCAACTCCGGATATATAGTCGAGTCTAACTTCTGCCGCTGCTTTTAATGGTAGTTCAAGCCCCACGGCAAGTTTGACTTGGTCAGCCCTGAGCCCGGACCAGCCCGGCCACCTTCCGTAGTTTCTTACCCCCGCCGCCCCGATTGGCTTTTGCCCAGGTTGTTCGGGGGCTGGGCCGGAAGACGCTGCTTAAGCCGGCTGGGCCGTGGCAGCCAGCGCAATGCGGTGCTGCAGGTCATCGAGCTGTTCGGCGCCCTGCTCGTTGGCGGCCAGGTGCGAAGCCTGTTGCAGCTGCTGGCGGGCGGCCTGCAGCCAGCGGGTGGCTTCCGGCAGCTGGCCTTCGGCGTAGGCCACTGCGGCCCGGGCAAACAGGCCCTCCTCATTGCTGAAAGGCTTGGCGGCCTGGGCCTGGTCGAGCCACTGGCGGGCATATTCGGCGTGCTCATCGGAGAGGGCGGCCACTACGGCGGCCTCGGCCAGCACGTGCTGCTGCAGGGCTACCGGGCTGGCGTGGCGGCGCTCCAGGGCGGCGGCCAGGTGCTCTTCCATCAGGGCCCGCTCGTCGCAGTCCTGGTAGTAGGCATAGGCGTAAAGGTGGGCGTAGAAATCGAGCACGGTGTGGCTGCGGTACGCCAAAAAGGCTTCCAGCTGGGCCGGGTCCCAGGCCCGGGGGCGGGTGCCGGCGTAGGTGATGCTCTGAAAGTACAGCAAGCCGAGGTGCTGGTGCATGGCCGCCCCGCCCCGGGCCATGTACCAGAGCTTGCGGCCGTCGATGGTGTAGCCCGACTTGAGGCGCAGCGGCAGCAGGTTGAAGGCTCCGACGAAGAGGGAAGCCCAGCCGAAGAACGTCAGCGCATGATTGAGCCCGTACTGCGTTCGGGAAACGGCAAAGGCCAGCTCGCTGGTAGGAGGCAGCAGCACCTGGCGCAGGTAGAGGGCCAGGGCGCCGGTCAGCAGATTGGCCAGGGGGCCGCCGGCAATGAAGAGGGCGAAGCGGGGGCGCAGGTGGCGGGTGTGGGCGGGGTAGGCCTGCACCATGCCCCCGAGCGAGGCCAGGGGTTTTTGCAGGCGCACTTGCCACCCGCCGGCCTGCCGGGTAATGCGCAGCCAGCTGACGGCAAAGGTCAGCACCCGGAACCGGGCCAGCCGGGCGCCCAGCACGTGGCCACCCTCGTGCACCGCTATGAGCAGGAGATATAGCAGACCCAAGCCCAGGACCCAGCCCAATACCAACACGGGCCAGGCCACCTCCAGCACGGCCGCCTGGTAGAGCAGCGCGTGCAACCAGCGCCGGCTACCCAATATCAGCGCAATACCCCACAAAACGCCTAGCACCAACAGACGCAGACGCCGTTGCTTCCGTTCTGCTTGCTGAAGAGTAGTCGAGGAGGCATCGGGCTTGGAGAAATCAAGCATACAGCAAGGGCAGAATGGCGGGCCGCCGGGGAATAGAAAAACAAGGGCATTAAAAATAGGCGCTGCGGGTGAGGAAACCGCGGCGGCCGGGGTGCCAGCCAGAAAAATACCTGGAATAGGCCCCCTCAGCGCCAAGCCTACCGGCCCCGTCCAGCCTGGGTTAGCTCAGCACCTTCACGTATTTAATAATGTCCTGGCCGAAGCCGGCCCGCTCGTAGATGGCCCGGGCGTGGGTGTTCTGGGCAAATACACTCAGGGTAAGCCAGTGGTAGCCCCGCGCCCGGGCCCAGCTTTCGGCGTATTCGAGCAGGGCCCGGCCCACGCCCTGCCCCTCGGCGGCCGGAGCCACTACCAAATCGGCCAGGTGGGCGTGCTCTTGCTGGTAGAAGTCGGTGTTGATGGTTAGCTGCATCAGGCCCAGGGGCTGCTGGTGCTGCTCGGCGACGAACACGCTGTGCCCGGGCGTGGGCTGGAGCACGGCCTCCAGCAGCACGGCCAGGTCGGTGGCGGTGAGCTGGGCCGCGTCGCGCCAGGCGGGTGGCCCAAACTCCACCAGCCGGGGCATCACCGCGCGGATAAAGGCTTCGTCGGCGGCCGTGGCCGGGCGGATGTGGAGGGCGCTGGGGCTGGCCGTGGGAGCAGCAGAAACCGGAGCAGACATAACGGGTAGGGTAGCAGGGTGGCAGCTAGGGATATACGAGCATACCGGTTTTTGTGTATATTCAACGGCTCTGATATTCGGTTGGGGCTAACCACCTGAGGGTTTATGAAAAAGTTACTGTGGAGTATACTAAGCGGCTTACTGGTCAGCACCGCCGCTCTGGGCCAGCAGCCCGCCGACCTGGTGCTGCTCAACGGCAAGCTCTTTACCGCCGATGCCACCCAACCCACGGCCCAGGCCCTGGCCATTCGCGGGGCGCGGATTGTGGCCGTGGGCACCACGGCCGACATCAGCAAGCTGGCCGGGCCCCGCACCCGCCGCATCGACCTGCAGGGCCGCACCTGTACGCCGGGCTTCAACGATGCCCACAACCACTTTACGCCCGCGCCCCGGGGCACCACGCTGGCTTTCACCACAATGGAGCCCAGCTGGGTGGAAACTACCCTGGCCCTGACGGCGGCGGTGCAGCAGGCTCCGGCCGGAAGCTGGGTGTATGGCTGGGTAGGCCGGGCCGTCGTCACGGATGAGCAGGTAACCCGCGCCGCCCTCGACCGGTTGGCTCCCAACCACCCCGTGCTGCTGCGGGCCTACTACGGGCACGGCTACATTGCCAACTCCCGGGCCCTGCAGCAGCTCGGTATCGGGGAGCAGCAGCCCGATCCGCTGGGCGGCTACTACGAGCACACGGCGGCCGGCCCGCTCAACGGTCGGTTTTGGGAATACGCCCAGTGGCAGCCCAGCCGCACCCTGGCCACCCAAACGCCCGACTCGGTGGCGCTAACCGAGCTGCGGCAGCTGTCGGCCGAAGCCCTGCGCCTGGGTATCACCTCGGTGCAGCTGTTCTCCTTTCTGCCTTTCGAGCGGTTCGTGCGCTTGCTGGCGCAAGCCAAGCTGCCCATCCGGGTGCGGGCCATACCATTTTCCCCCACCACGCCCCAGCAGCGCGACCTGAGCGAGGTGCGGCAGCTGCCGGCCTTGCAGCGGGGGCTGCCCGCCACCGTGCAGGCCAGCGGCATGAAGTGGGTGCTCGACGGCACGCCCTACGAACGGGGCGCGGCCCTGCGCCAGCCCTACCAGGACCGCCCCGGGTGGACGGGCAAGCTCAACTTCAGCGAGGCCGAAGTAGCCCGCATGGTGCAGGAGTCGGTCGATTTTAAGCAGCAGCTGCTGGTACACTGCGCCGGCGACCGGACGGCCGAGGCCGTGCTGCAGGCTATGGAGCAGAATGGGGCCGCCAACAGCTGGCCCGCGCGCCGGGTCCGCATTGAGCACGGCGACGGCCTCATCGGCGACCTGCTGCCGCGGGCCCGGGCGCTGGGCGTGGTGGTGGTGCAAAACCCGAGTCACTTCACCGAGCCCGAGCTGTTTCACCAGCGCTGGGGTACGAAAATGCAGCCACTGGGCTCATTGGTCAAGGCGGGCGTGCCGGTAGCGCTGGGCTCGGATGGGCCCCTGAATCCTTTTCTGAACATCATGCTGGCCGGCATCACCCCCAGCAACCCGGCCGAGGCCCTGACCCGGGAGCAGGCCGTGCGGGCCTATACGTACGGCTCGGCCTTCGCCGAATTCGCGGAGAAAGACAAAGGCCGGCTGGCCGCCGGGCAGCTGGCCGACGTGGTGGTCTTGTCCCAGGATATCTTCGCCGTGCCACCCCCGGAGCTGCCCAAGACCAGCAGCGTGCTGACCCTGATTGGCGGGCAAGTAGTCTACGATGCGAAGGTGCTGAAATAGCCGGCGGCCCAGCTGTTTCGAACTGCGAAGAAGCCCAAACAGCCCCACCCTGACCAATGCGGCCGGGGCGGGGCTGTGGTAGCGGGAGTCCAGTTGCCGAAAAGCACTAGCAACCGTTAGCGCTGAGCCTGGGCCACGAGCAGGGCTTCGAGGCGGCGCACCCGCTCTTCCAGGGCTGCAGTGGTAGCGGCCGCAGTTCCTGGCTGCTCCGGCTGCCGGGCCCGGGCCTGCTGCTGGCGGAGCTTGGCGTTTTCAGCTTCCAGAGCCAGCACGCGGCGGTAGAGGGCCTGAATGGCAATCAGGTTGACGCCGTCGAAGTCGGCCTGGTTGATGGTGGTGGCATTGCCGCTGCGGCCCACGCCGTCGTGGCCGAAGGCCCGGTAGAAGTCCTGGGCCATGGGGCCGTAGTGGCGCATGGTGTCGGGGCTCTGGCCGATGTAGTTCCACGAACCCAGGCGCATCTGGTTGATGCGGGCCAGGAACTGGTTGCCGTCGGCCAGCACCCGGCGCTCCTTCTTGGTCGAGTCGGAAAGGGTTTGCCAGGCATTGCCGCCGGCAAACAGCTGCACGCCCACGCTCATGGCGGAATTGGTATAGAGGCGGTAGCCGCCCACGTAGCGGGTCGAAAACTGGTTGTTGGCCGAGCTGTTGAGGAAGTTGGTCGTGGCCTCGTCGGCCGCCACGAAGGACCCGGAAAAACCGTTGGTGCTGGCGCGCTGACCCCAGGACCACCGAGCCAATGCCCGGCGGCCGTGCAGGTATAGCCCAGGGCCAGGCTGCCGAAACCGCTGGCCGTGCTGCTGGCCCCCAGCGCCACACTGGCCGTGCCGCTGGCGGTAGCGGCGCTGCCCATGGCGATGGCAACGGTGGAGGTGGCCTTGCTGCCGTCGCCGCTGGCAAATGAGCCAAAGCCTGAGGCCGTGACGTCATTGCCGAAGGCCTGGGAATAGAAACCGGTATTGATGTCGTCCCACTGGTTGCCATCGACTGCGCCGGCGCGCAGGGACCCTTTAATAGGGATACCACATCAGCCGGAGCCCGGCCCCGGTGGCCGGAATCAGGCCGTAGCCCAGGGTGCCGGTGGCAAGCAGGCCGCCGTCGGCGTTGTCGAGGCGAAGCCTTCAATTGGGCGGCCCGTGGTGTTGGTGCTGCCCATGCGCACCAGGCCGGTGGCGCTGATGCTCAGGCCCACCGAGCCGGGCGTGGCGGCCGTGCCGCCCACCAGACGGAAATTTGATAGGGGAGAGGGCAGCTTGTCAGGCAAACCCGGTTACAAGCCAAGCGCCCGGCCTCCGCAAGTGGGAAGCCGGGCGCGGCGTGTTACTAGTTGTACTAGAGCGTAAGCAGGATAGGGGCAACGCGGCGCCGGGTTTCGAGAGCCGGCAACGCGGCAGCTTAGTGCTGGGCCGTGGGCGCCAGGGTTTGCTGGAGCCGGGCTACTTGCTGCTGCAGGCTGAGCAGGGCGGCGTGGTCGGCTTGCTGGGCGGCCTGGGCGCGCTCGGCCCGCTGGGTTTGGGCGTCCAGCTGGGCGTGCAGCTCCTTGAGGGCCTCCAGCAGCACGGGCGTGAGCTGGGCGTAGTTTACGGCCTTATAGCCCTGGGCGTCGGTGCTGACCAGCTCCGGGTAGATTTTCTCGATTTCCTGGGCCAGGACGCCCACCTGCTCGGCCCCGGCAATGCCGCCGTGCTGCACGCCCAGGGCGTTCCAGGTGTAGCGTACCCCGCGCATAGCCAATACGGTGGCCAGGGCCCCGCTCAGGGGGCGGATGTTCTGCTTGAAGCGCACGTCGGAAACCGCCACGTTGTTGCCGCGGATTATGCCGGCCACGTCGAGCTTATAGGCCGGGTTGGTGGTGCCCACGCCCACGTTGCCCGTGGTTTGGTCCCAGCTCATGACGGGCGCGGCCGTAGCGGCCTCGACGCGCTCCAGCACCAGACGGTCGTTGGTGGAGCCGCCTTCCGAGGCGCCGTTATTGTGGCGCAGGTTCCAGCCGTAGTTGAGGTCGTTTTCCCGGAACCGCAGCGTGGCCCCGGTCACGCTGCTATTGGTGTTGGAGTGAATCAGTAGAATGGGGGTGGCTACGTCGCCTACTTCCACTTCGCCGCCGTCAGCAGTGAGCTTGTAAGGGCCTAGGTTGAAGTTGCCCCCGGCGGCGGTAATGGGCATCCATTTGCCGTTGCCCACCCCGTCGGAGGTTAGCACTTTGCCCACGCCCTGGGTGCCGTCGACGATGCGGATGGCGGCATTGGCGTTGACGTAGCCGGGGTGGCCGGCCAGGCCCACCCAGCGCAGGGGCTGCCCGGGCCGCCCCGCCGTGAAAATGCCGCCCCAGCCTTCGGCGCGGTAGGCGTTGCCCCACACGGCGTAGTCGATATCCTGGTTGTAGGGGCCGGTGCCGTAGCCCGAGAGCATGGTGCGGGTGTAGTTGCGGCCGTAGATGCTGCGCGTCATCAGGGCCACGCTCTTGTTGGGCACCAGCGACTGAATCTGCACCTGGGCCGTGGAGTCGCCCAGCGCGGAGGTGGCCACGCCCGTCAGCCGCTCGTTGTTCAGGTCGAGGGTTTGGGTGGCGACGTGGTTGCCCAGGTTGTCGCCGGCTCCGCCGCTGCGGGCTTTGTCGGGGATGAAGAGCCAGCCGCCGCTCATGGCATACCAGAAGCCCTTGCGGCCGTCGGTTTGGAAGACCATCAGGCCGTCGGGCGGGGAGGCAATGCCGGTGCGCGCCACGGAGTCCATGCGCGGGATGAGCAGGCCCTTGCCCTGGGCGTCGAGGTCGAGGATGGCTTTGCTGTTGGGCGTGCCGGCCGTGCCGATGCGCACCCCGCCGGGCGTGGTTTGGGCCTGGGCCACGGTGGCAAGGCTCAGGGCAATCAGTACTGAGTAGAATGTTTTCATTAGCGGAAAGTATATAGGAATACGAAGATACTCGGCTGAGCTGTAGGCTGTATCAGGAAAGTGAAAATTAGTGCGGACCGGCCTGGCGGCTACAGGCCAGCGCCCGGCCTCCCCACGGGAAGCCGGGCGGGGCGGCGGCAACCTGGACTGCGCGGCCGGGGCTGCGGGGCCGGCCTTTAACGTTGGGCCTGGGGAGCCAGCAGCCCTTCGAGGCGGCGCAGCCGTTCTTCCAAGGAGGCCGTGCTGGCCTCGGTGCGCTGCTGGTTTTGCTGGGCTTTCAGAGTCTGCTGGCGGAGCTTGTCGTTTTCGGCCTTCAGCGCCAGTACCTGGCGGTAGAGGGCCTGAATGGCAATCAGGTTGACGCCGTCGAAGTCGGCCTGGTTGATGGTGGTGGCATTGCCGCTGCGGCCCACGCCGTCGTGGCCGAAGGCGGCGTAGAAGTCCTGGGCCATGGGGCCGTAGTGGCGCATGGTGTCGGGGCTCTGGCCGATGTAGTTCCAGGAGCCCAGGCGCATGCGGTTGATGCGGGCCAGGAACTGGTTGCCGTCGGCCAGCACCCGGCGCTCCTTCTTGGTCGAGTCGGAAAGGGTTTGCCAGGCATTGCCACCGGCAAACAGCTGCACGCCCACGGGGGTGCCCAGCGGCGAGAGTCCGGCGGGGTCGTCGCGGGTGGCCACGGTGGTAAAGAGGCGGTAGCCCCCGGCAAAGCGGGCCGTGAACTGGTTGTAGTTGTTGCAGTACACCGAGTCCTGTGCGCGGTCGGTGGGCGGTATGTTAGAAGGGGTAATGGCCAGCGGCGACATATCGGCCAGCACGAAGCAGCCAAAGTAGCCGTTGGTGCGGGCGTAGTAGCCCAGGGTGTAGGTGTTGCCCCGGCTGGAGCGGGAGTAGGATCCCTGGCCAAAAGCCAGCGACGGGGGCCAGTTCGGCACGTAGGCGCCCACGGCGGCGGAGTAGTTGGCGACCGTGGAGCTCAGCACCTTGCACTGGTAGCCGCCGACCAGGTTGTACCAGCCTTTGGGGGAGTTGCGCCCGCCCATGGCCACCCCGTAGAAGGACTGCGCCATGTCGTTGTTGATGCCCGTGACCAGCGTGCCTTCGCAGTTGCGCATGCGGTTGTTCCAGCCGAAGGCCGTGGAGTAGGTGCTGCCGGCCTGGTTGTCGAGGCCAAAGGCCGCCGAGTACTGGCCGATGGCAGCGCTATTGGAGGATGTGGTGTTCCACCGGTCGCCGGTGACGCCGCCGGCCCGGAAGGCGCTGTAGTAGGAAAGCCACATCAGCCGGTCGCCGGCCCCGGTAACGGCGGGCGTCGTGTTGCCCTTGCCCTGGTCGGAGGTGATGACCACGTCCTGGTCCATGTCGAGCAGGCGCACACCGTAGCGGGTGGTGGAGTCGGCATTGACGCGGGTGGCGCCCACGGTAAGCAGGCCGTTGCCGTTGAGGCTGAGGCCGCCCCGGGTAGCGCGGGCCGTGGTGCCGCCCACCAGCTTGTTGCCGTTGAGGTTGAGGTTCTGGGTGGCGGTGTGGTTGCCCAGGTTGTCGCCGCCGGTGGTGCTGCCGCTGGTGGGCAGCAGGCTCCAGGAGCTGCCCCCGTAGAGGTAGAGGCCCGCGGCGGTACCGGTGGCGGGGCTGTCGGTCTGGTAGACGAGCAGGCCGGCGGCGGGCTGCTGAATGGCCTCGCGCTGAACCTGGGTGAGGCGGGGCGGCAGAAAGCCCTGGGGCGCGGTGCCGGGGTTGGGCGACGTCACGTCGAGCACCGCCGAGCTGGCCGGGGTGGTGGTGCCGATGCCGACGGATTGGGCGCGCAAGGCGGTGGGGGCAGCCAGCAACAGGGCGGCAGCAGTGGCAAGTAGGAGTGCTTTCAACTGGATATAGGGATAGTACAAGCCACGAAGATAAGGAGGGTATTCTGTAAGCGGCTGAAAATAAGGTGTTCGGTTTGCATGATTCGGCTGGTAAAGCACAACGCCCGGCTTCCTTAGTAAAAGGCCAGGCGTTATGCTTTACAATAGAATAGGGTAACGATGGGGAGAGTAGGGCGAACTGTGTAGTTCGCCCTACTGGAACTGGGGCTGGCTCACCATTCCTCGTGCCTGGGGCATACGTCGTGCTGACTTGCGCCCGATGCCTGGAGCCCGGCTTCGTACTCTTCGGTGAAGTAATGCCGCGGCCGGGTTTCGTTTGGTAAGGTGACCCAGAAAGTCAGGACCAGCTTGTGGGCGGTTAGCTCTACTACTTCAAAGCAGAAATCGGGGCGGCCGGGCTCGGTGAGCCGCAGCCGTTGTTTGCCGTCGTGCTCATCCAGCCAGAAAAGCTGGCTGGTGGCCTGGGCCGAGGTTTTTACGTGGGTCAGGTCGAGCGGGGTGCCTTTGTCGCTCACGCTGGCCATGCCGGTGAAGTGGGGACCTTTACGCACTTCGCGCAAATACCAGATGCGGGCAAGGGTGGGGGACATGGGCAGCGGCGGGAGTAGCTTCGGGGACGGGGGATTTTAGGCCGCCTTAGACGTGCGCCCCGTGGGGCCGGCGCCAGGTAAGCAAAAACGGCAGCAGCCCCAGCAGCACCAGGGCGCCACCGACCACGGCTAGGCGCACCTCCACCGGCCAGGCTTCCAGCGGCCAGCGCAGGTAGGCTAGTAGCCGGTTGATGGGCTGGCTCTGATAGTAGTGGGTCCAGGAGCTGACGAGGGCCGCCCCCAACAGCAGCACCGGCAGCAGCCGGCTTTCGCCCCGGTGCCACACGACCAGGGCCGATAAACAGCAGCCGAGCAGAATGGCGGCCCCCCAGGCATAGAGCGGACCGGCCTGCATGCTGGTAATAACTATGCTGGCTGGTTGCCCGGAAGCTTTGATCATCGCCTCGGCTCCAGCCCGCTGGTAGATTTCGGTTAACGACGCAAATCGAATAATCTGGAGCTGCTGGCCCCCCAGGATGAGCAGGGGAATAGCCAGACAGTGCGAAGCGAATAAGCGCCAGTTGAACGGGCGGAGGTGAATCGGCATAGGTAGTAGCGGCGGCGGTAGGGGCGCCCTAAAGAACGTGGTTTGGAGCCGAATTGGAAGCTGGAGTCTGGTGGCGCCCGGGCCGGGTCGGTATTTCCCTACTTTTGGCGAAAACAGACAACGGATGAATCGTCGGAAATTCTTGGGAATGGGCGCCTCCTTGCTGGTGGCCCCCGTGGCCTGGGGCCGGATGGGCGGGGATAAAACCTGGGAGCGGGAGTTTGCCACGTTTGTGGAAGCCGGCCTGGCCCGCACGCATACTCCCGGCCTGGGCGTGGCCATCGTGCGCGGCGGCCGGACGCGGTTTGCGGCCGGCTACGGGCTGGCCGACGTGCAGGCCCGCCGGGCCGTGACGCCGGACACGGCCTTTCACATTGCCTCGGTGAGCAAGGTGGTGACCGGGGCAGCCCTG
This sequence comes from Hymenobacter chitinivorans DSM 11115, assembly GCF_002797555.1. Taxonomy (NCBI): domain Bacteria; kingdom Pseudomonadati; phylum Bacteroidota; class Cytophagia; order Cytophagales; family Hymenobacteraceae; genus Hymenobacter; species Hymenobacter chitinivorans. Next base: position 87,680 of record NZ_PGFA01000002.1, read on the forward strand.
CTGCGGCTGCTGGAGCAGGGCAAGTACCAGCTCGATGAGCCCATTGGGCCTTACCTGGACTTTGGGGTGCGCCACCCGCTCTTTCCCGACGTGCCCCTCACGTTTCGCCACCTGCTGACGCACACCTCCGGTATTTCGGATGCCCGCTACGGGGCAACGGCCGCCTTTACCGGGGCCGGCGACCCGAGCCTGCCGCTGCGGGATTTTCTGACGGGCTACCTCAGCCCCGGGGGCCAGTGGTACGGGGCGGCCGAGTGCTATGCGGCGGCGCGGCCGGGTACGCAGTGGAGCTACAGCAACGTGGCCATTGCCCTGCTGGGCTACCTGGCCGGGCGGGTGGGGGCGGTGCCCCTGGACGTCTTCACCCAGCAGCAGTTTTTCCGGCCCCTGCGCATGGAGCATACGGCCTGGAAAATAGCCGCCGTCGGGCCCCGGCACCTGGCCAAGCCCTACAAGCTGGAAGGCAGTGAGCTGCAAGAGCTGCCGCCCACCGGCTACCCCGACTGGCCCGCCGGCTCGCTGCGCAGCTCCCCGCGCGACTTTGCCCGGCTGCTGGAAGTGTTTACCAACGAGGGCATCGTGGGCGGCCACTCCTATTTGCAGCCCGCCACGCTCCACACCTTTCTGGCCGCGCAGCCGGGTATTGAGGTAGCGCCCGGCAACCCCACGATTCAGCAGGCCCTGATCTGGCTGCGGCGGGAGGTGAACGGGGCCCAACTGGCCAGCCACAGCGGCGGCGACCCGGGCGCCGATACCGTCGTGTGCCTCAACCTGGCCCAGCGCACGGGCGTGCTGATGTTTGCCAACGTCTCGGGCTCCCCCGAGCTGCGGGCGTTGCAGAAGGAAGTGGTGCTGCGGTTGCTGGACCGGGCCGCTACGGCCTAGGGAGCTAGTGAAACCAACGTGCCCGGGTTGCGCTGCTGCCCGGTCACAGCACAACGCCCGGCCTCCTGTGCAGGAGGCCGGGCGTTGGCGGTTACAATAGATAGTGCAGCTAGGATAGGGGGCAACGCGGGCTTGCTTGTTTTTAGCACGTCATGCTGAGCGCAGCGCAGCGGAGTCGAAGCATCTCTACCGCAGTGGTAACTGATTAGCACTGCAACGAAGCGGTAGAGATGCTTCGACAGGCTCAGCATGACGTTCTTAAACGAAGCGGTAGAGATGCTTCGACAGGCTCAGCATGACGGGCTGGTTTGGAGTGTGCCGTTTTCTTAAACGCTGGGCTTGACCTTGGCCTCGGTGGCGGGGCGGGCGGCGGTGTTGATAACCTTGCGGGCCGACTGGTAGGCGGTGTGGAATTTGGGCTCGGAGCGCTGGTAGCGGATCAGGAACTTGTCGATACGGTTGCGGAGCAGGCCCGTGGCTTTGCGCAGGTCGGCGGCCAGGACTTTGGTGTTGGCCTTGGCATCGGCGGTGGCGAGGCGGGGGGCGGTTTGCTCGGCCTGGTAGGCGGCCAGGGCGGCGGCCAGCTCGGTGAGCTCCTGCTGGGTGACGCCCTGCTCCTGGAGGGCGGCGAAGTGGTCCTTGGCCTGGTCGTGGATGTTTTTGGCAATGCGAGGCAGGTCGTTGTCGGTGGCGCGGCGGAGCTGGTACTCGGAGTAGTCGGCGGCGGTGTGGAGGCGGATGTCGTCTTGCGCGTCGGCGTAGGCGAGCAGGGCGGCGGCGACTTCGGCGGCGCGCTGGGCCAGGTGGTTCCTGGTGGTTTTCTTGACGGCTCCGGCGCTGTTGGGATTGTGGGCGGCCTGCTGGGTGTCGGCGGTGGGGTCGAGGTGCTGGACCAGGGCGGCCAGCTCGGCGCGGGCGGTGCCGAGGGCTTTGTTGGCGGTGTAGACGGCGGCGTACTGGTTGAGTACGGCGAGGGTGGCCTGCATCATCGTGAGACGGGCGCGTTGCTTATCATTCATGATAGGTAAAGGTTAAGTACCTCAGGAAGATAGGTGGTTGGTGAACCGGTTGGATAAGCTGGGCGGTATATATTTTTTGCCGGATGCACAAGAGCCGTTGACGGACGCACAATGGGCGCTGCCCTGCTCACAATGACCAGTGACCTGCGCACAATGACCGGTGACCTGCGCACAATGCCTGCTGACCTGCGCACAATGCCTCGTGACCGGCTCACAAGGGGTGCTGCCCTCTGCACAATGCCCGGTGACGTGCTCACAATGCCGAGTGACCGGGGCGCAAGTCGTGCTGACCTGCTCACAATGCGGGGTGGCGGGCGCGCGAGTGGCGGGAGTAGCTGCGGGGACTGAGGTGTATTCGATGTAGCCCGCCGTAACGCCTTCTTGGACGAAGCGGCTGCCCTCGAAGCCGCTGTCAAGACATGCAAGGCTGCCCTGTCGCCTGGTTTCTGCCCAACCCGTCCGCTACAAGCACCAACGCCCCCGGCCAGCAGTTCGGGGGCGTTGTTTGTTTGAGAGTGCATGCACAAGCGGCGCGGGATGTTGAAGTGTCATTGTGGGGAACAGCCGTAAGCTTGTAGCTCGTGTCTTACTTGATGTGACTGAGCCTCACCTGCTAGAACAACTGGCGTAGGGTAAGTTGTTGGAGGGTAGTAATAAAAAACTAGCAATCATCTTTATTCTCTTGTTCTCGTAATCTTATATGCCTATCTACTTTTTCCTTCAGAATTTTGTATTCCTTGATGCTTGGGTTTAGCCTTTGTTTTAAGTCATATGGTATCATGCAAGATTCACCAAGGTATTCGGTTAGTAGGTTTTTTAAAATAGCAGTTTCATTGTTTTCATCTGAGTTATATGACTCTATTTTACTGACTACTGCCATGTGTATATGTGTTGGATTATTTTTTGATAAAATATCGAGAGCGTATAATTCTTCGCTTGATATACTTTCTATTTCTTTGTTTGATAATCTGACTAAAGTGTAATCCTTGTATCGTTCTGTATCTGCTTCATAATATCGGTATTCGTATGTTAAATTGTTTAAGTTTTTAAATTTATTATAATAATTATTGTTTATTAATATATTTTTTTTATAAATGATGAAATTTCTCGATAACATCAATTCATTTTCTTCGCTCTCTCTAGAATGACGTTTTCTTGATGGCTTAGTTATAGTGTTAAAGCAGTTAGTAAGATTGCTTATTTCTTTGTCGTGCATTACTAATGTTTCTTTGTTATAAAATATAATACCATATTTATCTGTAGGAACTTTGATTTTCACAAGATCTTTATCTGTTGATATTTCTGGATTAATTTCACTAGTCCAGATTTGGATTATGTCCTTAATGTTATTTTTTTTTAAGCAATGTGACAGTGAAAAAGTGTATCCGTTTTTGAGAAATACAAGTTTGTTTACTTTGTAAGCTTCTTTTTTGTAAGAATTGAATCTTGATGATTCAGTATATGCTGGATGTGATAATAAGCCATGATTAATAAATGTATTATTTGTCTTCGGTTTTTTGATGGGAATTGATAAGGCATAAGTAATTATATCCTTGTATATATCTGTTGTTAAGTCTTTCTCAAAAGGGAGATAATCTTCTTCTAAGTAATTTCTGTTCAAAGTCAGAGGTAAATTCCCTTCATAGTCAAATACGCGTAACTGAGGTAACTTAGTTATACTTGGGTATTCTGTCTGTGGTATTTTGTAACCTCCTGGTATAATAAAGCCATTGCAAATAAGATTTATACTACCATACGTATACTCCCAGACTATTTTATTAAACCCCTTTGGGTATATAGCACTTGCATTTTTTGATGGTTCGTTATCAATGCTTGGTAATGTATTAATGTGTGGCTGGCCTTCCCAGTCTTCAGGAACCTGTATGTCTATACGGGGTTCATTTATTGTATACCAAATTTGCCAAGATGCAGTTCTGTAATGATATAAACCATAAGAGCTGTATTGTTCTTTAAGAAGCTCAGAGGCATGACTACTAAGAACTATTTCAATAGTGGTTCCAGGTAAACTATTGGTTTTTATGACCTCAATTTGTTCTGCTTCTAAAGTTGACTCAAAAGATAATCCAAAGCTATCATCATGCACGTGCTTCGTGGTTAATTTAATTTTTTTACCTAACAAAAAGACTGCTAGTGCTCCAACGCCAAACCGACCTGTTCTTTGGATGCTAGTAACTCCATCAGTAGTGACAAAATCCTGCTTCCAAGTACTACTCTTTCTAAATGAAGCTCCAGCTTTCAGAAAATAGTTTTCAACTGTATCCAAAGTCATTCCAATTCCATTGTCTTGTATTGAAAACAGCAAGTTATAATCGTCGATGCGTTTAATTGATATGTTTATTAAAGGGTTAAAATTATTGCCTTTTAATTTCTCAAAATATTCCCTTGACCGGCATGCATCTACCGAATTTTGTAAAAGTTCTCTAACTCCAAATGATGGGTTGTTGCCGTAAAGCGGTGCAATAAGTAATCTTTGCAATTCCCTAGTAGTATCAAAGTAAACCTTTTTGGGTATATAGTTTATTGTGTTCTTAAAATGATTAATATCGTCAATATTAGAATTTATCCTCCGGTATTTTATTTGCAAATTTTTGTATAAGCTGATTTTTGAATATACTTCACCTAGGACCGCCCAAGACGTATCTAATTCCTTTTGTATATAGTCTATTAAATCTCTTACTTTTAAGTATATTTCACTTGTTTTCGGAATGGTTGAAACGTATATTGACTCTGGGTCTTCATTTTCGGTATTGGTGTATATATCGCCAATGCTTTGATGAATTGCCCATTCTCTTATTGATATAGGGTTGTTTAAACGGCGATATTTTAATTTGTTACTGTCAGCGCGACCTGCATGTATTTGTATAAGATCTGATAATCTCAATAACACCATTAAATATATGGAAGGTATCTTGTAAATAGAATGCCACTTCTTGATTTCGATTTTCTTTAAATAAGAAAAAGTATCCCTAATTGCGAGGTTATGGCTTCTTGCTATAGTGCCTATAATATTTTTTATTTCTGTGTCAAGATCCTTTAATATATCAATATTCTTATCTGCGCCTGGGAACCCTCCAAGAGCAGACTCGTGAGCTAATCTCGCATGGTTTATTCTGATAAATTCACCTATGAGTTTTTTGTCATATACACTAATGTTGTTTGAATTTAATAAATTGATATCTGGTTGTGGTATAATAAATTCATCATCCAGGTTTTCTCCAAAAATATTGTTTATTTGTTTTTCGTCATATTTTTTTGCGTTAGATAAGAACTTATTCCAAGTAGTAGTCCAATCCTCATTGTCAAAATCTTTTATCAAGTGTGTATTTAAGCATCCTCCAACAAGGCGTTTGAAGCCATCAAGAGATAAATGCATGCCAATATCGTGTAGTAATACTGAGCAAATATAAGTAAGTGCTGTTCTAGCTGTAATAAATCTATAGCTGCTATTTGAAATAATATCTTCAGAGGAATTAAGTACCTCTTGAATATGGTTCAAGCCGTGGTCTGTAAATTCTTCAAAAAAATACATTCTATTGTCTTCGTAAATAGGGCTGATAGTAGATATAATTGACAGTGCCTGTGCATATTCATCACTGTTTTCTAATACTTTTACGATCTTTTTGGGAAGCATTATTTCTGCTGGCATATGCATGCAATGTTATTTTGTTAGGAGATTAGTAAATATAGTAAAAATACTTCCGTAGATGCAGACTCAATCTCTACACGCCCACCTTCTCCTCACTGCCCGACTCACTCAGGATCCGTTTGGCGGCGCCCACGCTTTTCACCTCGTCGATGCTGATGATGCGCTGTTCCTTGCGCTCCTTCCTGGAGGCCGAGTGGGGGTGGGTCTGGATGTAACACAGCCGGGTTAGGCCCGAATGCGGGTACACTACCCACATTCCCGCCTAACCCGCGTACTTTGTAGCCCATCCTGCTTTTCGCCTTCTATGCCTGACTCTGCCGCGGCCCCGGGTTTCCCTCGCCTCACCTACCTGCGCATCAAGAACTACCGCGCCCTGCGCGACGTGGAGCTGCGCGACCTGACCCCGCTGACGGTGTTTATCGGGCCTAACGGCAGCGGCAAGTCCACGGTGCTGGATGCGCTGGCGTTTCTGGGGGAGGCGGTGAGCGGGAATTTGCAGCAGGCCTGGGAGAAGCGGAACCGGTTTGCGGGGATGCGGACCCGGGGGCAGGAGGGGCCTATTGAGTTTGAGGTAGAGTGCTTCATCAGTGAGGAAGTGCCGCGAATCATTTATAAGCTGAGTATTGACGAAGCCAATGGAGTAGTGTTCGTTTCGGGCGAAAGTTTGACAGAGCCGGGTGCAGAGCTTGAGCGATTAATCGAACTGGTGAATGCTGAACCGAATCCACTTCAGACTCCGGGATATGAGAAGATATTCAGGATCAATATTTATGAAAGGGATGGAAACCCAGGTAAGTATTATACAAACCCTTCGTCGGATCCGATTCTATATTACACCTACGCATTTAGCCAAGACAAAGAAAAAGTAGCTCCTAAAACTGTTTCACTGCTTAAAGTTCTCACCTCCTACCGCTACATCCACCTCACCGACGACCACCTGAAGGGCTACTCCGATGCCGGGCCACGGGAGAAGCTTTCGGCCAACGGGGACAACCTGCCCAACGTGCTGTACTACCTGCACGATAAGCATCCGGAGGCGCTGGCGCGGGTCACGGAGAAGCTGCGGCGCTGGGTGCCGGGTCTGGCTGGCATTGTGCCGGAAGTTACCTCAGATGAGCGGCTGCTGCTGCGGTTTCGGGATGTAGCATTCGACAAGCCCATACCAGCCCAATACATGTCGGGTGGAACTATGCGCCTGACGGCCTTGCTGACATTGCTCTATGAGCCCAATGCTACCGGGATGGTTGGGATAGAAGAGCCCGAAAACGAGTTGCACCCGCGCCTGCTTCCCCGTTTGGCGGAGGACATGATACAGGCTACCGAGACCCGGCAGCTGCTGGTGGCCACTCATTCACCATTTCTGCTGGATGCGCTGGAACCAGAGCAGGTCTGGGTTCTGCATCGGGGAGCCGATGGCTACACCCAGGCTACGCGCACAGCTGACCTGCCCGAGGTGGTGGCTATGGTGGAGGAAGGTTCGCCACTCGGCTACTTATGGGCGCGCAATTTCTTTGATATAGGTGACCCCCTCACTTGGTTTCCTACCTCGGCTCCGGAGTAATATGCAAGTTATATTTCTGCTAGAGGAGGAGTCGGCGGAGGATGCCTTGCGACAGTTAATTCCGCGCCTACTGCCGGCTCATTACGTGCCGCGCTTCCGGTCGCTCGGTGGCTGGCAAGGATTGGTAGACAACTTACCCACACTGCTGCGGGCCTATGGCAAGCGGATGACCGAGCCGGGGCAGCAGGATTTGCGCATCGTCGTGCTCCTCGATGCCGATGGAGTGGCCGAGCGGCGGTTTAAGCTGCTGGAAGACGCGGCGAAGTCGGCTGGGCTGCTCACGCTGGGTCAGGCCAAGGAGGGGCAGCTATTTCATGTGTTCAACGCCCTGGCTGTTCAGGAGCTAGAAGCCTGGTTTCTCGGCGACCGGCAGGCCATTACGGACGCATATCCCAAGGTAAAAACCCACCATTTCAAGGGTATTGATCGGGAGCCGGAAAGTTCCCCCAAGCCGAATGACGTGCTATGGGGCGTATTGAAAGCTGCGGGGTTGTACACCACCGGCAAGCGCAAAAGGGAATGGGCCGAAACCATTGCGGCGAAAATGGACCCGGGGCGGAATCAGTCGGCCAGCTTCCAGTATTTCCGGGCGGGGCTGGGGCTGCTAGAGGCTCCCGCCCTCTAAGGGTCGTAGCTGATCAGCCAGGGAACGGGTTTTCTCAGTCACCTCGCTGCCGGTGTGCAGGGTTGACTTTTTTTCGATCAGCATGATGTGGCATTCCTGCTCGGCCACGGGGTTATGCCGTACGCCCTTGGGCACGACGTACAAGGCACCTTCGGGCAGCTCGACGGCCCCGTTTTCGAGTTCGATGCGCAGGTGGCCCTTCAGGATAAAAAAGACCTCATCCTCCTGCTCGTGACTGTGCCAGGCCAGGGAACCCTGAACTTTGGCCACTTTCACATAGGAGTCTTCAAACTCAGCCACTACGCGCGGCGACCAGTACTCGGTCAGGGAAGCCGCCGTGTCGTGCAAAGACGGAAGAGAGGATAGTACGTGCATCATCGGGGAAGAAGATTGGTGCAAAAGTGAAGCAATTTAGTAGGTGCTCACCAATAAGGTAAGGTAGGCAGGACGGCACCCGCACCGGGCCACGTGAATTTCAGCGTCTAGAATAGGCATCAACAAGTGGGATACATAGCGCGTCAGGATAGGGGATTCGGAGTGAGGGCACGGCGGGGTGCATAACAGTTGGGGCATAAGGAAAGCCGCGCCTCTGGTTTAGAAGCGCGGCTTTTCTTGGGCAGCTTGGACGGGTGCTTATGGCTGAGCAAGTGCTGGGCTTCTCTTATGGTGGCCAAGTAGGCAGGAGGTTGTACTTTGGGCATTCAGTAGTCATTGTGGGTGCGCGTAGTGCTCGTTATTCAAGTGTATGCACAGGTTTTTATTGATGCCGCTGTTGCTGGCCGCTCCCCTGGTGACCCAGGCGCAGGATACCGAGCAGGTGAGTGTGCCCCGGCAAGGTGTGCCCGGCCGGGAGGAGTATTCCGTGTTGAAGACGGATTCTAACATCCGGCAGGGTGCCTACCGCAGCTATGCAGGCCGCAAAGGCACGACCCTGGTGACGGAAGGCTTTTATGTGGCTGGTCAGCCAGACAGCACCTGGACCGCCTACGCCGACAACGGCAAGAACCTGCTCTGGAAAGGACGCTACCACCAAGGGCAGAAAGCCGGGGTCTGGAACTACTACTCGGCGGAGGGCAAGCTGGTCCAGCAGTACGACCACAGCAGCGGCAAACTGGTCTTGAGCACGCCAACTGCTTACTCAATGCGGGCCACGTTCTGGCCATCGGGCGCGGAAGCGTACACGACTCCGCCCGTGTATATCGGCGGGGAGTCGGTGGTTCTGATGCATATCGGTAGGTCAGTCCGCTACCCGGCCGAGGCCTTGCGCAGCCAGATAATGGGTGACGTGCGCGTGGCCTTTACCATTGATAAAGACGGCAATGCCTCCAATTATCGGGTGGTACAGGGGCTGGGCTACGGCTGCGACGAAGAGGCCTTGCGGGTAGTAAAGCTGCTGCCCAGCAACTGGATTCCGGCCTCGGCGAATGGGAAGCCGGTGGCCGCCGAATGCCAGCTGCCCGTTAGCTACCGGATTCTCTAAACCGGGGAATCCAACAAAAAAGCCCGCTTCTTATGAGGCTTGTCCTTACCCAAATCTTCCGAAGCGCTAGGACTTCAGGAAACGCATCGTTGTTCAAACGTCCCAATGACTTCGGCAACGAGCTGAGGTTAGGGGCCTAACCCGGTCGTGGCGAGGCTAAATCTGACCCATGCCCCCATCCACGAATAGTTCGATGCCGTTCACAAAGCTGGCCTCCGTCGAAGCCAGAAACAGAGCGGCGGCGGCCACTTCTTCCGGACGGCCCATTTCCCCGCGTGGGATCAGCGGGGCGATTTGAGCCTTGAACTCCGCACCGGCAGCGGCCATCATAGGCGTATCAATAGCGCCCGGGCTCAGCAGGTTGACCCGGATGTGGCGGTCCTGCAAGTCCACCAGCCAGCCCCGCACGAAGGCCCGCAGCGTGGCTTTGCTGGCGCTGTACACGCTGTTGGCCGCATATCCCTTGATGGAGGCCATCGACCCAGTGAGTATAATGGAGCCGCCCGCGGCCAGTAAGGGCAGGGCTTTTTGGACCGTGAAGAGGGTGCCGCGTACGTTCAGGTTGAAGATGGAATCGAAAAACGCTTCACTAATCTCCCCCAGTTTGCCGAAGCCAGCCGCTCCCGCGCTGGCGAACAATACGTCAATAGTGCCTTTTTCCCGCTGGACCGTCTCATACAGGCGGTCCAGGTCGGCCAGGTTAGCCGCGTCGCCCAGCACCCCTGTCACGTTGTGGCCGATAGCCTTCACGGCTTCGTCAAGCTTCTGCTGATTGCGGCCCGTGATGAAGACGTAGGCTCCTTCTTGCACAAATAAGTGGGCGGTGGCCAAGGCCAGGCCTGACGTAGCGCCGGTAATAACCGCTACTTTTCCGGTGAGCTTTCCCATGATGGTTGCTTGCTAGGTTGAATGGTGTGGCGCTGGTTGCGCTGTTCACGGAGCAAACTTCCGGCCCATGGGGTCCCATAACAAGTACGGAGAAGTTATTCGGCACCCGATACTTTTCGCCCCTAGGGCGGTTTTAATCCCTGTTCCCTCAGCTACCTCTTTCCCCAGTTGCCTCCCCGATGTACCAGAAGAAAATTGCCAACACGTTGACCTGCGGCTCCGTGCTCACCAAGGAAGTGCTGCACGGCAAATGGAAATCCACCCTGCTCGTGTGCATGGCCCAGGGCATCCAGCGGCCCAGCGCCATGCAGCGCATGCTTCCCAGCGCCAGCCGGCGCGTACTCAACGTGCAGCTGAGCGAGCTGGAACACCACGGCCTGATTAGCAAAACCATCTTCCCCGAATTGCCGCCCAAAGTCGAGTACCACCTCACGGACCTGGGACGGTCCCTGCTGCCAGTGATTGAGGTAATGGAGCAGTGGGGAAACGCCCACCGCACAGAGCTGGAACAGGTTCTGGCGGGGAATATAGCCGAGTTGCCCGGCTAGGCTATCCATATCCCATCAAGGATTAAGAAGACGGTGGTTTTCAGTAAAAAAGCCTATGCCTTTCGTTTTTAAAGTCATCAGCAATACCAAAAAAAGCGTTCCAGCTTATGGCTGGAACGCTTTTAAAATTTGGGTAAGGACAAGCTCCTTATGGAGCGGGCTTTTTCATTGAAAGTGAAAGACAATTACTACACGCCCACCTTCTCCTCACTGCCCAGCTCACTGAGAATCCGCTTGGCGGCGCCCACGCTTTTCACCTCGTCGATGCTGATAATGAGCTGTTCCTTGCGCTCCTTCATGGAGGCCGAGCGGGGGTGGGTCTGGATGTAGTTGAGGATAGTGCCGAAGGTGTCGCCCTGGAAGTAGGCCTCGTTGTTGGTGGCCGGAATGTAGCCTTTGAGCAGGTTCTTCTTGAGGGTGAGCTTTTCGAAGCCGACCTGGCAGGCCTGCCAGCGCAGGCGCACGATGTCGGCCAGCTGCTCGACCTCGGCGGGCAGGGGGCCGAAGCGGTCCACGATGCCGGCCACGAGCTTGCGCAGCTCCTCGGGGCCCTTCACCCTATCGAGCTTGCTGTAGAGCTGCAGGCGCTCGGAGACGTTACTCACGTAGTTATCGGGGATGAGGATTTGCAGGTCGGTTTCGATGTTGCACTCCTTGGGGCCCTTGGTGGCGGCGGCTTCCTGGAGACGCTGGGTGGGGTCGCCGAGGAACAGGTCGCGGAACTCGGTTTCCTTGAGCTCCTGCACGGCCTCGTCCAGAATCTGGTGGTAGGTTTCGAAGCCCAGGTCGTTGATAAAGCCCGACTGCTCGCCACCCAGCAGGTTGCCGGCCCCGCGAATGTCCAGGTCGCGCATGGCCACTTTGAAGCCGTCGCCGAGGTCGGAGAATTCTTCCAGGGTGCTCAGGCGCTTGCGGGCGTCGGAGGGCAGGCCGGCCACGGGCGGGGTGAGCAGGTAGCAGTAGGCCTTTTTGTTGGAGCGGCCCACCCGGCCCCGCATCTGGTGCAGGTCACTGAGGCCGTGCATGTGGGCGCGGTTGATGATGATGGTATTGGCATTCGGAATATCCAGGCCCGACTCAATCAGGTTGGTGCTCACCAGCACGTCGTACTCGCCGTCCACGAACTTCATCATGCGCTTTTCCAGCAGGTCGCCCTCCATCTGCCCGTGAATGGTGGTGATGCGGGCGTCGGGCACGAGGCGCAGAATCATGGCGGCCAGCTCCTCGATGTCCTTCACCCGGTTGTGGACGAAGAACACCTGCCCGCCGCGCTTCAGCTCCCGGGCTACCGCGTCGCGGATCAGCAGCTCATCAAACACGTGCAGCTCGGTCTGGACGGGCTGGCGGTTCGGCGGGGGCGTGGCAATGACGGAAAGGTCACGGGCACCCATCAGGGAGAAGTGCAGGGTGCGCGGAATGGGCGTGGCCGAGAGGGTCAGCGTGTCCACGTTCACCTTGAGCTCCTTGAGTTTGTCCTTGGTCTTGACCCCGAACTTCTGCTCTTCGTCGATGATGAGCAAACCCAGGTCCTTGAATTTGATGTCCTTGTTGGTGAGGCGGTGGGTGCCGATGAGAATGTCGGTCTTGCCCTCGGCCACCCGGGCCAGCGTCTCCTTGATTTGCTTGGTGGTCTTGAAGCGGTTCACGTACTCCACCGTCACGGGCAGGTTGCTGAGCCGCTCGCGGAAGGTTTTGTAGTGCTGCATGGCCAGGATGGTGGTGGGCACCAGCACGGCCGCCTGCTTGCCATCGGCCACTGACTTAAACGCGGCCCGGATGGCTACTTCGGTTTTGCCGAAGCCCACGTCGCCGCACACGAGGCGGTCCATGGGGTGGGGCTGCTCCATGTCGTTTTTCACGTCCTCGGTAGCCTTGGCCTGGTCGGGCGTATCCTCGTAGATGAAGCTGGATTCCAGCTCGGCCTGCATGAAGGAGTCGCGGGCGAAGGCGTGGCCGGGCGCGGTTTTGCGCTTGGCATAGAGCCGGATCAGCTCGGCGGCAATGTCCTTGACCTTTTTCTTAACCGACTTCTTCTTGTTTTCCCACTCTGGGGAGCCCAGCTTACTCATGGTGGGCGGCGTGCCCTCGGCCCCCGAGTACTTGGCAATCTTGTGCAGGGCGTGGATGCTGACGGTCAGCACGTCGTCGTCGCGGTACACCAGGCGGATGGCTTCCTGGAGCCGGTCGTTGATTTCGACCTGGGTCAGGCCGGCGAAGCGGGCAATGCCGTAATCCTGGTGCACCACGTAGTCGCCCGGCACCAGGGTGCGAAGCTCCTTCAGGGTCAGGGCCTTCTTTTTGGAGAACTTGCGGCCTTCCTGGGCCCGGTAGAACCGCTCGAACAGCTGGTGGTCGGTGTAGACCACCAGCTTAAGCGTATCGTCCACGAAGCCCTCGCGCAAGCCTAGCAGCAGGTGCTGAAACTGCACGTTGTTATCCAGCTCGTCGAAGATGGTGCGCAGCCGGTCGGCCTGCCGCACCGATTCGGCCGCAATGACGTTGGTAAAGCCCTTTTCCTGGTTGTCGTGCAGGTTCTTGACCAGGCGGCTGAAATCCTTGTTGAACGAAGGCTGGGGCTTGGCGCTGAAGCTGAACTCCTCGGCGCCGGCCTTGAAGTGGAACCGTTTGCCGAACTCCACGATGGGAAAGTTTTCCAGCAGCTTCTTGAACGACTTACCCGACTCGAACAAGTCCTCGGGCTTGCTGACAATCTGCACGCCGCCGGCCGAGGCCAGCATTTCCTTGAAGCCCGCCTCGGCCCGGTCGAAGGATTCCTCCACGATGTCCAGGGTCTGGCGCACGTCCTTGGCCCAGATGGCGGTGTTGCGGGGAATGAAGTCCAGAAACGCCTCCCGCGTCTCCTGCAGCAGCTTGGTTTGCACGTTGGGAATGATGCTCACCTGCTGCCGCTTCTCCACCGAGAGCTGGCTTTCGGGGTCGAAGGTGCGGATGGTTTCGACCTCGTCGCCGAACAGCTCAATGCGGTAGGGCAGCTCGTTGGCGTAGCTGAAGATGTCGACGATACCGCCGCGCACCGCAAACTGCCCGGCCTCGTACACGAAGTCACTGCGCTCAAAGTCGTACTCGGCCAGCATGTCGCTGATAAAGTTGACGTCGAGCTTATCGCCCACCTTGACAATAAAGGTGTTGGCAACTAAGCTTTTCTTGTTGATAACCTTCTCAAATAGCGCCTCGGGGTAGGAGACAATCAGGGCTCCGGCCGTGTCCTTCACGCTAATTTTCTTGCCTTTCTTGCTTGTTGCAGCGCCTTCGGGCAGGGCGTCATCGGCATCCTCGGAGGCCTTTTCGGCCGTGGTTTTCGGCCCCCGGTGCGAGTTGAGCTTGTTGAGCACCTCGGCCCGCATCAGCACGTTGGCGTTTTCCGTCTCGTCGAAGGCGTAGGGGCGCTTATAGGAGCTCGGGAACAAGAGCGGCTCTTCATCGGGCAGCAAGTGCTGGAGGTCGGCCAGGAAGTAGGCGGCCTCTTCCCGGTCGTGCAGAATAAAGAGGTGGTGCTGATCCGGAAACTCCTGGTGCAGGGCGGCGGCCAATACCGCGTCCTGGCTGCCCACGAGGCCGCGCAGGTGGAGGCGGGCCGTGCTGGCGTCGGCTTGGGCGGCTTTGCTGCGCACGGAGCTGGCGGTGGCCGGGTTCAGGCGGGCTCCCACGGTCAGCACGGTGGGGTCGAGGGAGTAAAGCTGGAGGAAGTCGGTGACCTTCAAAACAAGGAGCGGCTAGGAGAAAGGCAAAAGGGAGAAGCCCGGCCGAAGACAAATCCGGTCGGGCAGGAGGCAGGTACTGGTGCTAAGCAATACCGCCGCCAAGGTCCGAAAGTTTCTTCTACAACCCGCAAAATCACCGCCGCCAGCGCGGGCACGGTTCCGGAGTGTCCACGCGCCGCCCACAGCCCGGCCCCGTTGCCCAACGCGGGCGGTGCGGATCCTGCCTGCGGCCCAGCACCCGTTGCTGCCCACGCGCGACGAGGCTCGAAGGAAAAAGGTTACGGTTGAGTTGCGAAAAAAATATAAATTGGTCTTTGCTCTGCCCTGCCGCTTCAATCACCCTTAATTCCCCCTGTTGCGTATGGACCCCACCCGTAACCCCGCCGAGGACCAGGACTTCAATTTCGACGCCTGGGTGCGTTGGCAAACCCTGAAAAACGCCTGGACCAGCATTCAGGAGGCCCGGCAGCCGGCCCCTAAGCCCCAGCCCGCGCCGGAGCCGGCCTTCGAGCCGGAAATCGTGTACCTGCTGCCCGTGCCCAACTAGGCGGCTGGCCGCGTACCTTCGCGCTTTAGTGTATCTGCTAACGTTCTATCTGTGCGCGGCTCTTCTCACCTGGCCATTGGCCTGATTACCGGCGTGGCCGTCGGCGGCCTCGTTGCGGGCGTACCTTTTTCCCCCGCCGGTATTGCCCTAGCCGGCTTTTCGGCCCTGGCTCCCGACCTCGACCACCCCGGCTCCCGGCTGAGCAAGCGCCTGAGTTTCTCCCAGAACTACGTACGCTTCGCCTTTGCCCTCATTGCTCTGGGCCTGGCCGGCTACACTCACTACATGCTGCCTCAGGGCCCCGACCGGCGCATGGGCTTCACGGCGGCCCTGGCCTTCGGGCTTATCGGGGTGGCTATGCAGGGCGGCTCGGCCCGCAAGCTGGCCCTCATGTTTACCGGTGCCTGCACTGTGCTGGCGGGTCTGTACTTCGGGTTTCTGTGGCTGAGTTTGCTGGGCATCTTCGTGGCTTTGGCCCCCTACACCTCCCACCGCACCTGGACGCACACGCTCTGGGCTACCCTGCTGTGGACCTACATCGGCTACCTGGCCAATAACACCCTGGGCTGGCATGGCGTGGCCCACTTTGCCGGGGCTGGCTACGCCTCCCACCTCGTGGCCGACTCCCTGACTAAGGCCGGGGTGAAGTGGTTTATGCCCTTATCCGACTACGCTTTCAAAATTCCCCTTATTCGGACGGGCTCTACTGCGGGCAATTTGCTGGAAGTAGGAATCTGCGTGGGCTATGCCGCTCTGGTGCTGGTGCTTATCGTGGCCCGCATGCAGTTCTGAGCGGCCCGCTCAGCTGTTGGAGCCGGGCGCGGGGCAGGGCTAAGGCCGAATCGGCAAAGCGCTACGGTTGGCTCACTAATAATGGCTGCAGGGAGAATTTTCCCGAAAAAAAATATGTTGTTTATAGATGAAAATGAGATTAAAAAGTAGACTGTTAGGAAGATGATGTGAAGATGATAATTGAAATTTATTGTATTATAGCTATGCTAAGGGACGAAATAAGATGAATTCGTTCAGAGTTATTACGTTGATTAAGAGAATAATACCAATTGATTAGTTGCCTGCAAACGCTTGCTGATGGCCTAAGTTTTTATGAAAATTTGCACTAATATGATTAAGATATTAGCTTCGCACCCTTCGGGGTATTCTCCTGGAAATTGCACTCAATGGTCGATAGTGTAATAAGTGTTTTTGCTATTATTGCCTTTGATCTCTGTAACTTCATGGAGGGAAGCTCGATTTGAATATAGGATTTTATGAATGACAGGATGTTTGTTGTCCATCCTTAGCCCTCTAAGCCGACAATTTTCAAACAAACTGGTATTTCCTGCCTGCCGCTCCATCACATAAACATGTGATAGGGCAAAGGTGCCGGTCATGCAAAAGCGAACCTACGGTCCAAGGTGTGTATCTTTGATCATAGCTACCTTTAGCATTCCTACTTCACTTCTCGCACACCTGCCCTGATTGCACACCTCTCGCATTAAAGCTTTTTTGTATGAACCAGATGAATAGCCCACTGATAAGGATAGGCGTCTTTTACGACGGTAATTATTTCCTGAAAATCAGTGATTACTACTACTTCCAGCACGAGCGCAAGGCCCGGATTAGCCTCGAAGGCCTGCACGAATATATTCGGCACCAAGTCGCGGAGGAGGAAGATGTAGACGTGCGTCTGAGTCAGATTACGGACGCGCACTTTTTCCGCGGCCGACTCTCCGCCACCGAGGCGCGCGACAAAGACCGCCTGTTTCACGACCGGTTGCTGGACGATATTTTGATGAATCTCAGCATTGCCACCCACTACATGCCCCTGAAAACGCGCGACGGCCGTTTGCAGGAAAAAGGCATCGACGTGTGGCTGGCCCTGGAAGCCCTGGAATTGGCTTTGCATAAGAGCTTCGACGTGATTGTGCTCATCGCCGGCGACTCCGACTACGTGCCCCTGATCAAGAAACTCAACACCATCGGCACCCGCGTGATGCTGCTGAACTGGGACTTCAAGTACGTGGACTTCAAAGGGGAAAACCGGGTGACCCGCGCTTCCCAGCAGCTGCTGGAGCACGTGACCTACCCCGTGGCCATGCACGACGTGATTGACAACGGCCTGGCCAGCAGCGACGAGCTCATCGAGAGCCTGTTCGTGAACACGCCCGAGCCAGTGGCTTTCCCCTCAGTGAAGCCCGTGCGCCCCACGGGTCCCACGGCCGCCGGCCCGGTGGGGACGGTGGGCATCAGCACCATCAAGAACCTCAAGAACGGCTTTGGTTTCGTGGTAATGCCACCCAACAACCTGTTCTTCAGCTACGCCGACATGGCCGAAGGTGACTTCAACGACCTGCGCGAAGGCGACTGGGTGGAGTTCACCGTGGGCCGCAACCACCGCGACGAAGACTGCGCCCGCAACGTGCGCAAAGTGCAGCCGCCCCAAGACCCGGATGGCGACGAGTACGAAGAGCACGAGCACGAGTCGGCTTCCTCCGACTTGCTCTAAGCCGTAGCGTAGTTACTGCTTGATTGAAAAAAAGCCGGCCGTTCCCCTTCAATGCGGGAGCGGCCGGCCTTTTTGTGGAGTATGCCCGGAGGCTACAGATCAGCGGGCGAATTATCGGCGTCGGGGAAGAGCAGGCGGTGGAAGTCGCGCTTGTCGGCCGGGTAGCGGTTGAAAGTCCCCATACCCCGGGCCACGATTAGCTCCCGGTTGAGGCAATGAATCTCGGCGCTGCTCACCACCAGCGTCTTACCCGAGTGGTCGACGCGGGCCCGGGCCACGAGCTGGTCGTGAAGGCGCACCGGGTGCAGGTAGTTGATTTTGAACTCGACCGTGGACACCAGCTCCCCGGTCTGGAAGGCGAAGGTGAGGGCCGCTGCCCCCAGGGCGGAGTCCATGAGGCCGGCAATAACGCCGCCGTGGCAGGTACCCGGCGACGACAGGTGCTCGGGCCGCACCGCCATGCTGTACTCCACCTGGCCGGGGCCGGCCACCGTGAGCTGCATACCGTTGGTGCGGCCGTAGTGGTTGATTTGGTTGTAGATACCAACCAGGGTAGCTACGTCGTAGGATTGCTCCATAAGGAAAAAGGACTGGGCGGAAAAGAACTGGATATTGGCCGAAAAGTTAGGTTTCTTTACGCTATAACCCCACCGCTATGTCTGCCGCGCCCCTCACCTTCGCCGAATTTTACCCCCGCTACCTGCGCGAGCACAGCAAGCGGGGCACCCGCATTCTGCACTTCACTGGCACCACGCTGTTTTTGCTGGCCCTGGGGTTGGCCGTGGTCTGGCAGCGGTTCAACCTGATTCCGCTGGGCATCGTGGCGGCCTATGGCTTTGCCTGGGTGGGGCACTTCTTTGTGGAGCGTAACCGGCCGGCCACGTTTCAACACCCCTGGTATTCCCTGCTCGGCGACTTCCGCCTGTACTTCGACCTGCTGCGGGGCCGGGAGCAATTTTGAACCACGGATTCGACGGATTCTGTGGCTGGCTTCTACCACGCTTTACCAACTCCGCTACCGGGTGCGGAGGCTGAAGCTACAACTCCTTGCGCATCAGAAAGTGCTGAATGGAGCCGAAGAGCAGGTGGGATGGGGCCACGACGTGGTAGCCCAGCCGCTCGTAGAAGGGCACTGCCTCCTGGCGGGCGTGCAGAATGCACTCGGTATAGCCCTGCTGGCGGGCGCCGGCTTCCAGATATGCCAGCAACTGCCGCCCGATGCCCTGGCCCTGAAAGGCCGGATCCACGGCCATGTAGCGCACCTGTATCTGCCTGGGGCCGGACGGGTGTTGGCGGGCCACGCCGGCTACGTGGCCTTCGGGAGTTGTGTACAAGGCATGCATCGTGGTGGGCGCGTCATCGTCGTCGGCCCGCTCGGAGCCGGGTGGCTGCTGCCAGGGCTGGCGCAGCACTTGGTAGCGCAGCTGGTAGTAGGCGGCAAAGTCGGCGGGGGAGTGGGGGGCACGAACAGGCATGAGCGGGTGGTAAAAGGGTAAGTTGGGGAATAGCGGCCGAAAAATCTAGGTGGGTTGCGGCTGGCATTTGATACTTTTGCCACTTCCCGGGTCGGTGTACGTATGCTGCGTAAGTCCGCCCAGGGTCGGCCGACCCAGAGTCGGCCACCATCCTTTCACTCCCAACCCACGACCATGCCCTCCTTCGACATTGTAAGCAAAGTAGACCCGCAAACCTTGGAAAACGCGGTAAATACCGCCAAAAAAGAGCTGCAGACCCGCTACGACCTGCGTGACACCAAGGGCGGCATTGAGCTCGACAAGAAAGCCAATACCATTCAGCTCAGCTCCGAAAATTCCATGCGCGTCAAGGCCCTGGAGGATATTCTGCTGGGCCGGGTCGTGAAGCAGGGCCTCGACGGTACCTGCCTCGACTTTTCGGCCGAGGAGCAGCCCAGCGGGGCCATGGTCAAGAAAACCATCAAGGTGCGGGCCGGTATCGACAAGGAAGCCAGCCGCAAGATCATGAAGCTCATCAAGGACAGCAAAATCAAGGTCGACGCCCAAACCCAGGACGAGCAAATCCGGGTGTCGAGCAAGAAGATTGACGAGCTCCAACAGGTTATTGCCCTGCTGCGCCAAAAGAGCGCCGAAGTAGGCCAGCCCCTGCAGTTCGTCAACATGAAGTAGAGGTTGCCAATGTGCGAATGTGGTTGAATGTGCATAATGTGCGAATGATTTGAGACTTCAAGTGTCGCCCTGCATTAGCACATCAGCACATTGTTCACCAGCACATTAGAAACACATTTTCCACATTAGCACATTAACCAGTGTTTGATATTTCTGCTTTTTCCAGCCCCGCCACTTGGATTAGTCTGCTCACGCTGACGTTCATGGAAATCGTGCTGGGCATCGACAACATCATCTTCATTTCTATTGTCGTCAATAAGCTGCCCCACGACCAGCAGAAGCGGGGCCGCACCATTGGGCTGCTGCTGGCCCTGCTGTTCCGCATTGGGCTGCTGCTGAGCATTTCCTGGATTGTGAGCCTCAAGGACCCGCTCTTCACGCTGAACCTGCCCTTCCTGGAGCCCAACTTCGGCGTTTCGGGCCGCGACCTTATCCTGCTGGCCGGGGGCCTGTTCCTGCTGAGCAAGAGCACCACCGAAATTCACACCAAGCTGCAGGGCGAGGAGGACGCGGCCGGGGAAGGCAAGTTTCACACCATGTCGCGCGTCATTATGCAGATTGTCATCGTCGACATCGTCTTCTCCTTCGACTCGATTCTGACGGCCGTGGGGCTGGTCGACAACGTGCTGGTGATGATTCTGGCCGTTATTCTGGCTATGGGCGTCATGCTGGCCTTCTCGGGCTACATTGCCGACTTCGTCAATAAGAACCCCACCATCAAGATGCTGGCCCTGTCGTTCCTGATTATGATTGGCATCATGCTGGTGATGGAAGCCTTCCACAAGGAAATTCCGAAAGGCTACATCTACTTTGCCATGTTCTTCTCCCTGGTTGTGGAGCTGCTCAACATGCGCCTGCGCAAGAAAACCACCCCAGTTCACCTGCGCGACTCGCAGTACGACTAGGTTAGTCGGAGCCCAAAAAAGGCCCGTTCCACCTCTGGAACGGGCCTTTTTTGTTGTTTTCCGCGGCTTTACACCCTGATTATGAGCACCACGACCAACAAGGCAAAGGACGTGGCTAAGATGGCCGCATTTACCCGGCCGGCGTCGCCGAGAAGCTTGCCCTGGGTGAAGCCGGCCGCCAGCAAGAGCAGGCTCGTGAAAGTGAAAAGCGCCTGATGCCGGAACAGAACCGGCAGGGGCGGGCCAGCGGGCAAAAAGCGGGCTTCGCGAATGAAATGGCCCAGCAGCGACACCCGTAGCTGGACTAAGCCGGCAGAAGAATTCCCGCCGGCCGTATAGTCGCCGCTGGTTAGAAATTTCCCTTTGCTCGTGCGGATAATGTAGGTATCGGCTCCGCTGTCGTAGATGGCAGCGCTAAGCAACGAGGCCGTCGTTGTGTAGCGCAGTCCGTAGTAGTCGATGAAAACGAGCAGGCCCAGCAGCAGCAGAATTCTGCCCCACAGCCGAACGGGCCTTTGGTAAGCTCCAAAATTAATTGGGGCCGGGCGGCGCTGACGCGGCGGGTTGGCGGTGGCCGGGCGGTAGGGACGCCCCTGGGGCGGAGAACCGGGCGCAGTTCTAGGCGGTGGTGGGGGCAGCGGCGTGCGGGAGGCTTCCAGCAGCGCGTCGTAGCCGCGGCGGCGGGCCGGGTTGCTGAGCACGTCGTAGGCCTCGTTGATGCGCAAAAACCGCTGGTGGGCGGCCGGGTCGGTGGTGCGGTCGGGGTGGGTGAGCAGCACCAGCCGGCGATAAGCCCGGCGGATATCGTCGGGCGTGGCCTGCTCGTCCACTCCCAGCGTGTGGTAGTGGTTCGGCATCATTAGGCGGCGCCGGTTAGCTGGGCCGTGAGGGCCGGCAGCTGGCTGCTGACCCGCTGCGTGGCCAGCTCCAGCAGGCGGCGGTTGAGTTCGGAGCGGTGCTGCCGATAAAATTCCTGCTCGGAACTCGTAAACAGCCCGATAATTACCCCGATAATGGTGTAGCGCAGTTTCACGTTGCGGCTCAGTAGCTCGGTTACCGTGCGCAGCTGCTCGGCTTCGTTGCGCGCCTGAAAGGCCACGTGGTGCTCCCGCAGAAAGTCGGCTACCAGCGCCAGTAGCAGCTCATTCTGCAGCTTCAGTACCGGCCGCAGGGTACGGTGCAGGAAGTCGCCGGCGGTGGGCTCGGGGGCCACGGCCAGCGTGGTGGGCAGCACGGGACGCAGGGCCAGCAGGGCAGTGTCAGCGGAGGTGGGAAGGGCAGAAGCCATAAAACGGCAGTAGATGAAAGCTGAAAAGTACAAAAAACCCGCCCAGCACTCAGCCAGACGGGTTTTTTGTATACGCAAACGGTTAACGGCAGGACTTAGTGCTGCACCACCACTTTTTTGGTCATCGTGCCTTCCGACGTGGTCAGGCGCACCACGTACAGGCCGTTAGCCAATTCCGAGGTGTTCAGGCGCAGGCCTTCGGACTGGATACGGGCCGGAGCCGCCGAGGAGCTCATTACCTTCCGGCCCAGCATCGTCAGCACTTCCACCATCACTGGCGTTGCGCTGCTTACCTGCGTCCGCACGGTCAGCTGGTCGTGGGCCGGGTTGGGGTATACTTCCACCAGGCTCTCGTTCAAGGCTTTCTGGGTGCTCAGCACGGCGGGCAGCTCGTAGCCGGCCGTGTTGTCGGTGAGGGAGTTGCTGCTACCCTGCACGGCGTTGGCGCCCATACCCCGCCGGGCAAATACTTTCCAGATCAGGTCGGCGTTGGCACCGCCGTTGTTGGCGGCATCCGCTTTGAGAATGGCGTCGCGGCCGTCTAGGAAGCCGGGGCTGCACTTCTGCAGCTTCAGGCCGTCGATTACCAATTGCAAGGCAATGTTATTGCCGCCGGTCGTGCCGGTCAGGTCCGCATTGTAGCCGTAGCGGTTGATCAGAGCCCAGTTCAGGTCCCACAGTACCGAGGCCCACACGTAGCCGATGCTGTGCACGGCCGTGTAGCCCGTGGTGCCAATCAGGGCATACGTCGACGGGTTGATGCTCATATCGGTGCTGTAGCGGGTTGGCCGGATACCGGGGCCCGTGGTAGGCTCGAAGGAGGCGTAAGTGCCAATACCCCGACCCGCAGTGCCCACGTCGCCGGGCTTCGTGGTCATCCACAAGCCGAAGAAGTCACTCCAGCCTTCGCCCATCTGTTCGGCATTGTTGAGGCAGCTCGTGGTGGCCGGCCCGCCGGTGAGGCGGTTCGAGATGCCGTGGCCGTATTCGTGGGCAATGATGCCGTTGTCGAAGTCCCCGTCGCGGTAGTAGAGGGCGCCGGAAGCCGAAATCGAGATGATCTGACCACTGCGGGCTGCCGTTTTCAAACGCTCCCCATCCGCTTTGGTAATGAAAACCGAGGGAATGCGCAGGCCAATGGTGTCGGGCGCCGAGCCGCCCATGCGGGTCAGCGTGGTCGAGTTCGGCACGCTGTCCATCATGATAACCATGCGGGCACCGGCGTTCTGGGCATTTTTGATTTTGTTGGCGAAGCCGCACTTGCCGCGCTCAATCAGGGCAATGCTGCCGTTGACGGCCGCGGCATTCACGAGGGGTTCGTTGCAGCCGCGCTCGGGCTTGGCCGAGCCGTCATTTACGACTACCAGATTGGCCGTGATGGGACCCACGTTAGACAATTTGCGGCCCAAGGAGCCTTCCAGGGCGTTCAGCGAACCGGCCAGGGCCGCCGGGGCCGTGATGTTGATAGCCAGCTCGGACCGGTCCCACAGGTACATCTGCATCCGGGGTGGCGAGCCGTCGGCCGGGGCCGAGAAGTTAGCGTTGTTCAGGTTCGGTAGGGCCAGCGTCGCGCCATCCTGTGCTTCGGCCCGTACGGCGTCGTTACCGAGGCCCGTGGCGCCGTAGTTTTTGGCTTGGAAGTTACCGCTGACCTCGTTAAAGCCTTTGCGGAACATGATGTCGTGCACCAGGTTGTTCCAGTAGAACAGGTTCACGACGGCCGCGTTCAGGTTGGTGGCCGCGGCCGTCTCCTTCAGGCTATTGAAAGGAAAGTCGAACTCCAGGTTAGCGCCGCCGTCGGGGCTCACGCTGGTCGCGGCCGAGTACACGTTGCGGTTGTTCCGGTCGTCGTAGGCGTGCACGTTGTTGCCGCGGGTAATGGTGTATTCAGCCCCGGCTACTCCGTCGGTATCGTGCCAGCCAAAGGGCGAGGCCAGCACGTCGGCGGGGTTGGTCATTAGCTGCCGGGCTCCGTGGGTCGGGCTCTCTACCGTCAGGGGCCACACGTTGTAGCTATTAGCCACGTTGGGACGGCGGCCCACCACCGGAGTTACCGCCGGCTGGGGACTGGCGGCCGCGGCGGCCATCTGCGCTACGGGCCGCGTCAGGGTGCTCACGCTGAAGCTCTCACTGATGGTAAGGTCGTTTTTATCGAGCAGAACGCCCGTGCTGGCATCCACCCGGGCGCTCCAGTAGTGGTCGGCGGACAGGGGAGCCAGGGTCACGTCCCACACCAGCCGCAACGAGCCGTCGGCCAGGGGCAGGTACATGAGCTTAACCGAGATTTTCTCCAGCGAAATGCCGGCGTCACTAAACTCCATTCCCGCGGCAGCGGTGCCGGCTTTCAGGGTTTGCAGGCTGCCGGGGGCGGGCATGTTCAGCGCCTTGGCCGCAGCCGCCACAGCCTGCTCGGCCGATAGGGCCGGAGTAGCGGGGCGGGCCAGCTGGGTTACGTTGGGCAGAAAGCTGCTGTTGAGGCTGGCCACTTTACCGGCCCGGTCCAGGTGCACGTCGGCTACGGCCCCGTACACCTCTACGCCCTGGTAGCGCTGACGCAGATACGTATGGGTCAGGCCGTTGTGGGCGTCGGTATACTGGCTCGTAATGGCCGGGTCACGCAGGTCGGCCTCGCTTAGGCCCAGGCGGCTGCGTTGGGCCGCGAGCTGACTGATGGCCCGTTCGGCCGGAGCATTTTGGGCCGTTGCCAGCGCGGGAGCAGCCAGTAATGCAGCGGCGGTAAGAGCGCGCATTACTGAAGCGGTAAAGGTTGACTTCATGTAGGGATGATTGGAGAAGAGAAAGGTTGGCACCACTGGATATTATAAACCCCAATAGCATTGTCGCCAAATCTACACACGGTTTACAGCAAAACCGCCTCTTTTCTATGAAGTCTTATAGTTTGGTGGTTTTGCGACTGGTATAGCTACCTAAAGCCAAAATGCTGTACACCCGCTAAGCGGAAGTCGACAGTAGTTTGCCGATAAAGTCCCATAGCACCACACCCGCCGCCACACTCACGTTCAGGGAATGCTTGGTGCCGAATTGCGGAATTTCCACCGCCGCGTCGCACAGGGCCAGCACCTCGTCGTCGACGCCGAATACTTCGTTGCCCATTATCAGCGCGTAAGGCTGGCCGGGTACGGGCCGGAAATCAGGGAGCAGCCGGCTGGCGTCGGTTTGCTCCACGGCCACCACCACGTAGCCGGCGGCCTTGAGCTGCTGAATGGCTTCCACGGTGGTAGCGGCATATTCCCACGTTACCGACTCGGTGCTGCCCAGGGCCGTCTTCGTTATTTCGCGCTGCGGAGGGCGCCCGGTAATGCCGCAGAGCCAGATTTTCTCGATGGCAAAGGCGTCGGCGGTGCGGAAGGCCGAGCCCACGTTGTGCAGGCTGCGCACGTTGTCGAGGACCAGGGTAAGGGGGAATTTTTGCGTACTTTTGAAGTCTGCCACCGAGAGCCGGTTCAGCTCTTCCATTGTTCTTTTGCGCATTGCCAGCAAGGTATTTTGCCCAAAGGTAGGATGCGCCGCCCGTTGCGGCCCCCGGGCCGGAACTGAGCCTTCGGCCACCGCTGTTGGCAAGTAGTCCTTTCTATTCAATACCCGCGCTTTTCGGCGCTTTATTCTTCCTGATTCCTTTGCGTACTGCCTCTACTCCGAAGAAGCCGGTGCCCATGCACGGCACGCTGGGGCCCGCCCCGGTGATTGATACGCCGCTGATGAAGCAGTATTATCAGCTTAAAGAGCAGCACCCCGGCGCGCTGCTCCTGTTCCGCGTCGGCGACTTCTACGAAACCTTCGGCGAGGATGCCGTGACGGCTTCCCGCATCCTGGACATTACCCTGACCAAGCGCGGAGCCGGCACCTCGTCGGAAACCCCGCTGGCCGGCTTCCCCCACCACGCCCTCGACAACTACCTGCCCAAGCTGGTGCGGGCCGGGCAGCGGGTGGCCATCTGCGACCAGCTCGAAGACCCCAAGCAGGCCAAGGGCCTCGTTAAGCGCGGTATTACCGAGCTGGTTACGCCCGGGGTGTCCTTCAACGACAACGTGCTGGAGCGCCGCTCCAACAACTACCTGGCCGCCGTGCACTTCGGGAAGCAGGAGTGCGGCATTGCTTTCCTCGACATCAGTACCGGCGAATTCCTGGTGGCCCAGGGTGACCATGCCTACCTGGGCAAGCTGCTCCAAAATTTCAGTCCGGCTGAAGTCTTGTTCTGCAAGAAAAGCCGCTCGGAGTTTGAGCAGCACTACGGCCCGGATTATTGCCACTACGCGCTGGATGAGTGGGTTTTCGGGGCCGACTACACCTACGAGACCCTAACCCGCCACTTCAACACGGCTTCGCTCAAGGGCTTCGGCATCGACGGGCTGCGGGAAGGCATTACGGCCGCCGGCTGCATTATGCACTACTTGGCCGAAACCAAGCACACCGACATTGGTCACATTGCCAGCATCGGCCGCCTGGAGGAGGATAAGTACGTGTGGCTCGACCGGTTCACCGTCCGCAACCTGGAGCTGGTGCACGCCCAGCACCCCGGCGGCGTACCCCTGATTGACATTCTGGACCAGACCGTGACGCCCATGGGCGCCCGCCTGCTGCGTAAGTGGGTGGTGCTGCCGCTCAAGGAACCCGCCCAGATTCAGCGCCGCCTCGACACGGTGGAAGGCCTGCTCGACAACCCCGAGCTGCTCGGTGAGCTGGTACAGCACCTCAAGCAGATCAACGACCTGGAGCGCCTGATTTCCAAAGTCGCCGTGCGCCGCATCAACCCCCGGGAGCTGCTCCAACTCAGCCGCGCCCTCGACGCCATCGGCCCGATTCGGGAGCTGCTGGCCGGCTCGGGCATGCGGGCCTTACAGAAATTGGCCGACCAGCTCAACGCCTGCGAAACCCTGCGGGAGGAAATCAAGGCCAAAATTCGGCCCGACGCGCCCATTCTCACCAACCAGGGCAACGTGCTCAACGAGGGCATTGACCCAGAGCTGGACGAGCTGCGCAGCATTGCCTTCTCAGGCAAAGACTACCTGTTTCAGCTCCAGCAGCGCGAAATCCAGAACACCGGCATTTCGTCCCTGAAAGTGGCCTACAACAAGGTATTCGGCTACTACCTCGAAGTCACCAACGCCCATAAGGACAAGGTACCGGCCACCTGGATTCGGAAGCAGACCCTGGTCAACGCCGAGCGGTACATTACCGAGGAGCTCAAAACCTACGAGGAAAAGATTCTGCACGCCGAGGAGCGCCTGTTCGTCATCGAGCAGAACATCTACAACGAGCTGGTCTTGTCGGCCATGGACTTCGTGCCCCAGATTCAGCAGAATGCCCGGGCCATCGGCATCATCGACTGTCTGGCGTCCTTTGCCGCCACGGCCCGGCAGCAGCGCTACGTGAAGCCCGTGGTAAACGACTCGACCCTGCTCGACATCCGGGCCGGCCGTCACCCGGTCATCGAGCGGCAGCTGCCGCCCGGTGAGGCTTACATTCCCAACGACATCCGCCTCGACCAGGAAGAGCAGCAGATTGTCGTCATTACCGGGCCCAACATGGCCGGTAAGTCGGCCCTGCTACGCCAGACCGCTCTGATTGTGCTCCTGGCCCAGATTGGCTCTTTCGTACCTGCCGACGCGGCCACCATCGGCGTCATCGACAAGATCTTCACCCGCGTGGGTGCCTCCGATAACCTGAGTAAGGGCGAAAGTACCTTCATGGTGGAGATGACCGAAACGGCCAGCATCCTCAACAACCTCTCGGACCGCAGCCTGGTGCTGATGGACGAAATCGGGCGGGGCACCAGCACCTACGACGGTATCAGCATAGCCTGGGCTATTGTCGAGCATTTGCACAACAACCCCCGGGCCCGGGCCAAAACGCTGTTTGCTACCCACTACCACGAGCTCAACCAGCTGGCCGAAGACTGCCCGCGGGTGCGCAACTACAACGTGGCCGTGCGCGAGGCCGACGGCCGCATCCTGTTTATGCGCAAGCTCGTGGAAGGCGGCTCCGAGCACAGCTTCGGCATTCACGTGGCCCGCATGGCCGGTATGCCCACGGCCGTGGTGCTGCGGGCCAACGAAATCATGCACCACCTGGAGCAGGAGCGCGCCTCCACCGGCCTCGAGGAAGGCCCCACGGAATTTGACGAAGTGCTGGCCGGCTTGGAAGCCGAGCCGAAAAACGGCAAAGCCAGCCGGGGCCCGGTGGCCCAGCCGGCCGCGGCCGTAGCCTCGGCGCCCCGCCCCAGCCTGCAGCTGAGCATGTTCGAGCCCGCCGACCCGGTGCTGGAGCGTATCCGCGAGCAGCTCCAGCAGCTCGACGTGAATACGCTCACGCCCATCGATGCCCTGCTCAAGCTCAATGAGCTGAAGCTGGCGCTGGGCGCTAAGAGCAAGTAAAAGCCGGTTGCTTTGCCTTCAGGGAGGAAAATTATGAAAATTTTTCTCCCTGAAAATGAGCTAGAAAGGCCTTTTGCAGCGAAATTTTAACGATTATTTTTGGGGTAGCCCTTGACTCAAAGGAAAACGGTAGTACCTTTGTCACATCAAAACGCCACTACGGCGCCAAAGATCAAAAGCGAGAGTAGCTCAGTTGGTAGAGCGCGACCTTGCCAAGGTCGAGGTC
Organism: Hymenobacter chitinivorans DSM 11115; assembly: GCF_002797555.1. Classification (NCBI taxonomy): domain Bacteria; kingdom Pseudomonadati; phylum Bacteroidota; class Cytophagia; order Cytophagales; family Hymenobacteraceae; genus Hymenobacter; species Hymenobacter chitinivorans. Next base: position 116,086 of record NZ_PGFA01000002.1, read on the forward strand.
GCGAGTTCGAACCTCGTCTCCCGCTCCAAGAGGATGTTGCATCAGCAGCATCCTCTTTTTGTTTTTAGCTTTAGCGGACCAACCAGCACCTGCCTGCTATGCCCGCTTCGTGCAAACATTCCTGTCGGTGATGAACACTTTCGGCGGCTTGTGGCGGAAGGTTTTTCTATAGCCCAGGTGATTATGCGCATGGGGCTCGTGCCAGCGGGTGGCACCTACAAAACAGTGCGGCAGCGTATTCAGCAGCTGGCTCTGGATACCAGCCATTTCACGGGTAGCGCCTGGAATTCGGAAAACGCTACCGGAACTTTGGGCTTACGTTTCCGCTTTCCAAAATCTTGGTTGAAGGTTCAACTTATACTTCACCGCCCCGCTTGCTGAAAGAAGGGCTAAAGCTGTGGCAATGCGAACAGTGTGAGCTGACCCACTGGTTGCAACAGCCTATTCCTTTGGGACTTCACCATATCAACGGGGTAAATAATGACCACCGTATTGAGAATTTACAGCTATTATGCCCAAATTGCCACGCATTAACAACCCGCTACCGGGGTAAAAACCAAGCAAGAGCCAGAGTGGTGGAATGGTATACACGAGTGACTTAAAATCACTTGCCTTAAGGGCTTACGGGTTCGAGTCCCGTCTCTGGTACTACAGAAAATCCCCCGCTGCGTGAAGCAACGGGGGATTTTTTGTAGTAGGCCCTGGCCGCTTAGAAGAATAGTAAAAGTTGAATTTCTGTAGCTTTGCTCTGGCTAACTGAAGCTGGTCATTAAATGGCCGTTCTGGCGTCGGGCGGCAACCTAAAGGGGCGGCTACCAGTTTAGCTGCTTACCAATTTTGCTTATCACGTTAGTTGTATGGGTCAACGCCTGCTGTACGAAACTCCCCAAATCAGTATCCGCTACGATTATTTTGCCGAGTGGCTAGACGTGGAATGGATTGGCGACCAGGACTACGACTCGGTGGTATCGGGCGCAACGAAGATGCTGGAGTTTGTGCGGGAGGAGAAGTGCCGCAAGGTGCTCAACGACAACACGCGGGTGACCAGCATGTGGGCTGACGCCGCCGAGTGGGGCGGTAAAGAGTGGTTTCCGGCCATGCGGGAAGCCGGCTGCGAGTTTTTTGCCTGGGTGTACTCCCCCAACGTCTACAGCCGCCTCTCCACCGACCTAACCCTGCAGTACACCTCGGCCGGCATCGTGGTGCTCACCTTCGACGACATCAGCATTGCCCGCACCTGGCTGCAGCAGATGTAGCAGCGCCCGGGGCGCTGAGGTGGTAGCTAGCGGCGGCCGGCGGCCGGAGTTCCGTACCAGCGCAGCAGGGGTACCAGAATAATAACGGGCAGGGGCGAAACGATAAAATCGATGAGGCGGCGGCCCAGCTGGTAGGCCCAGCTCGCGTCGCCGAGCAGCTTACCGCCCAGCAACAGCAAAGTGCAGGCCCCGAATACGGCCGCGTAGAGCTGTAGCACCAGCCGCATGCGGGCCGTATCGTAGAGGGCCGCGTAGAGCACGCCCAGGCAAGCCGCCGTGTATAGCAGGGAATAGGTGAAGACGGCCGGCAGGCTACGCGTGGTGACCAGCGTGCTGATTCCGCTCTGCGGCTTGGCGGCCTGGGCGCTCAAGCCGAGGGTGAGGAAAATTTTCTGCCAGGCCTGGGTCAGTGCCACAAATACCTGGTCGTTGTGCATACCCACCCAGAACAGGGCCGCTACGAGCAGGCCGGCGGTCAGGCCGCGCACTATTACGATTGGGTACGACGAGGGCGAAGCCGCGAAATCAGGCATGGGCGAGGAGAGGAGCGGGGTTGGCCAGGCGGCGGGCCCAGAGCATCCAGAGCAGAAAAATGAAGGCGTACACGATAAAAGTAAACGTGTAGTGGTGGTTGAATTCGACCGTGTGGTGGGAGTACATATGGTTCAGGGCCAAAGCCCCGATGCGCACCACGTTGATGCCGTAGATAACCAGCATGCCCACCGGAATAAACCACAGCTTGCGTCGCCACGGCCCGGGAAAGGCCAGCACAAAGCCCGCAAACAGCGCATAAAGCACCAGCCCGTTGCAAGGGTGGCCCACCCGCACCACCGGCTGACTGTTGAGCAAGACCAGGTACGGATCCAGGCCGTGCACGCGGCTGTCGAAACCCAGGCCGCGCAGGGTGGCGGCGCTGGCCGTGGTAATGTTGGCCGACAAAGCCGCATCGAGGCGGCCATCGGGAGCCAGAGTCCGCTCGTAGCCGAAAAACCAGAGGGCGTAAAACACGACGGCCAACACCAGAAAGCGGCGTAAGTCGGCGGGAGCGGGCGAAACGGGAGCAGGCATAAGCCGGTAAGAATATAAGGGAGCTAAGGATCCAGCGAATATACCGGTTCTGCGGCACATGCCCCCGGCCGCGGCGGCGGCTAAGCCGGGTAAAAAGCCCCTGGCAGACGCTATTTCCGCCTTAGCCTGCCAGTCAGTCGGCGGGCTTTTGCTACCTTTAACCAGAGTACCGTTCCCGATTCCTATGTCGTTGCCTTCCTCTGACCTCGTGCCGCCGATGCAAGCCGCTGACTATCAGCAAAAGATCAAGCAAGTATTTGCCGAAGTAGGCAAAGTGGTGGTGGGGCAGCAGTATATGGTGGGCCGCCTGCTGATTGGCCTCTGCACCGGCGGCCACATCCTGCTGGAAGGCGTGCCGGGACTGGCCAAAACTCTGACCATCAGCACGCTTTCCAAAGTATTGCACCTGCATTTCCAACGCGTGCAGTTCACCCCCGACCTGCTGCCTTCCGACCTGGTGGGCACTATGATTTACAACCAGAACCAGTCGGTATTTGAAGTAAAGAAAGGGCCGATTTTTGCCAACCTCGTGCTGGCCGACGAAGTGAACCGCTCCCCGGCCAAGGTGCAGAGCGCCCTGCTCGAAGCCATGCAGGAAAAGCAGGTGACCATCGGCGAAACCACCTACCCGCTGGACCTGCCGTTTCTGGTACTGGCCACCCAAAACCCGGTGGAGCAGGAGGGCACTTATCCGCTGCCCGAGGCCCAGGTCGACCGGTTCATGATGAAAGTACACGTGGACTACCTTAAAAAGACCGACGAGCTGGAGGTGATGCGCCGCATGGCCAACATGAGCTACGTGGGCGAGGTAAACCCGATTCTGACCAAGGAAGACATCTTCGGCATCCGCAGCATGATCAACCAGGTGCAGATTTCCGAGACGCTGGAGAAGTACATCATCGAGCTGGTGTTTGCCACCCGCAAGCCGGCCGAGTATGACTTGGCCGAGTTTGCGCAGTACGTGCAGTTTGGGGTGAGCCCCCGGGCCAGCATTGCCCTGCACCGGGCCGCCAAAGCCGTAGCCTTCTTCGACGACCGGGACTACGTGCTGCCCGAGGACATCAAGGACGTGGCCGGCGACGTGCTCAACCACCGCATCCTGCTCAACTACGAAGCCGAAGCCGACGGAATCCGCACCCAGGACCTGATTGAAGCCATCCTGCGCAAAGTCCCGATTAGCTAAATAGTGAATGAGTGATTAAGTGAAGTTTTGTCCGCTTAATGCAGCTCTACGGCTTTGAACAGCCAACTCACTCATTCACTCATTCACTCATTTCCCGCTTGTGTCGAAGATTTCCAAAACCCTGCGCGGGCTGGCGGCCCTGGCGCGCAACCCCTGGCTGCTCAACCACGTGCTGGCCGCCGATGAAGCCAGCTGGCAGCGGCGGGCCCAGGCCCACGCGGGTCGGCAACTGAGTGCGCAGGGCCTGCCCCTGGTGGCGTTGCACACCTTCCTGTCGGCCGCCGATACCACCGTGCAGCCGTTTGCCTTTCGGGAAGGTGGCTCCTTGCCCACCGACTTGCTGCTGCTGCGGGCCTTATGCCGGCGGGTGGCCGCGGCTACGTACTTCGAAATTGGGACGTGGCGGGGCGAAAGTGCGGCCAACGTGGCCGAGGTGGCCCAGGCCGTGTACACGCTGAATCTGTCGGCCGAGGAGCTGCGGCAGCTGGGGCTGCCGGCGCGCTACATCGAGCTGCACGGCTTTTTCTCCCGGCCTTTGCCCAACGTGACCCACCTGCACGGCAACTCGGCCACCTTCGACATGGCCGCGCTGGACCGAAAGTTCGACGTGATTTTCATCGACGGCGACCATACCTACGAGGCCGTGCGCACCGATACGCGCCGGGTGTTTGAGCACTTGGTGGGTCCCGAAACCGTGGTGGTGTGGCACGACGCCAGCCGGCAGCCCGGGCAGCCGCGCTGGGAAGTACTGGCCGGTATTCTGGATGGCCTGCCCACCTCGGCTATCGGCCCGCTAGTGCAGGTCGAAAACACCCTCTGCGCGCTGTACTCACCCCGGCCGCTGCCTACCCGCACCCCCGACCCGCTGGCCGACCCAGAGCACTGGTTTGCGGTGCAGCTACGGCAAGTTGGCGCCTAAGCCGGCTTGCGCCCGAGCAACTGCCGCAGGTAGGATAGGTCGGCGGGGCCGGGCACTAAAGCGGCCCAGCCAGCCCCGGTAGCTTGCAAGAATTGGTGAAACAAATAGGCCGTGGACGCCAAATACGACAGGCTAGTGGCCAAGGCCGCGCCGTTGATGCCCAGCCTGGGAATCAAAAGCCAGCAGGCGGGCAGCGTCACGAGCAGGCCCACGGTAGTCGCCAGGTTATTGACTCGGTAGCGGCCTACGCCAGCAAAATAAGTGCTGCACATCACGCTAAGGGCAATGGCCACCACGCCGGGCGCCAGCCGCAGAATCACGGGCCGGGCGGCCCCAAATTCCGCCCCGAAGATGGCCGTCAGCACCTGGGCCGGCAAGGCGCAGAGCAGCAGCACCGCCAGGGCTGTGCTCAGCAGCGTGAGGCGGGCAATGCGCAACGTTGGGGCAATCTGGGTGTGCTTATCAGTGGCGTGCACCAAATCGACGTACTGCACCAGGGCTGTGCTGCGCGGAATCAGCCAGATGGCCTCGGCCAGGGCCACGCCCACGCTCAGTACGCCCAGAGCCCGGGCGTCGGCGTAGTGGGCCACGAAGTAGTAGCTCAGGCGGTAATTGGCAAAAGCCAGGATGTTGGATAAATGGGCCCCGCGGCTGTGGTGCGCCAACTCCCGGGCTGCCAGGCCCAGGCCCCGCCCCGCCGCCCACTGGTCGGGCAGCCGGAGCAGCACCCCGAAGCTGAGCAGTAGCGGCAGCCCGTAAGCCAGGTAAGCGGCGTAGTAGTACACGGCCACGGTACGCCACTGCCAGCCCACAAAGGCCAAGGCCAGGCTCCCGGCCAGCAACCCCACCTGCAGCCCGTTGAGCAGATTGTAGGCACCTTCTTTTTTGCGGCCCAGCAGCAAAGAGCTGTTGATGGAGAAAAACGCCTGTAGCAAGGACAACCCCAGCAGATGCAGCAGATATTGCGGCGCCACCGGCCGGGCCAGCCCCACTACTACCGTGCCGGCCGCGCACACCAGCGTGGCCCAGCCATAGGCCGGTACCAGCAAGTGCCAGATGCTGCGGCCTGGGGCCAGGTAAATCAGGGACGAGCCGCCGAGCAGGCCAATAAACAGCAACAGGGCCGCGCAGTCCGTCACGAACAGGCTCACGTCGCCGCGGCCAGTAGCGCCCAGGTAGCGCGCCGTTAGCCACACGATGGCGAAGCTGAGTAGGGCTGTGGCCAGGCGGGTGGCAAAGTTTTGCAGAATCCGGCGAATCATGGGCGCAGGGGAGGGGTAGGAGACCCGCCGGCCGTCGGCATCAGGAGTTGCGCGTAAAGCTGGACAAACTGCCGGCCGACCTCCCCGTAGCTGAAGTGGGCCACGGCGTGCTGGCGCAGCTGCCGGGCTTCGAAGCGTTCCGGATGCCGCAGCACCGTGGACAGGGCCTGTTCCAGGGCAGCTTCGTCACGGGGGGGCACCAGCAGGCCGCGGGAGCCGTCGGGCGGCAGCAGCTCGGGCACCCCACCCACGGCGGTAGCCACCGCCGGTAGGCCGCTGGCCTGGGCTTCAATCAGGACGCAGGGCAGGTTTTCGTAGTTGCTGAACAAGACCAGGCAGACAGCCTGGCGCATTTGCTCCGCCACCTGGGCTGGACTGAGCTTGCCTAAAAAGAATACGTGGGTATCGAGCAGGCCCAGGTCGGCTGCCAACTGCCGCAGTTCGGCTTCGGCGGGGCCGTAGCCGGCAATGCGTAGCGTAAGCCCGGGCCACCGCTCACTCAGCCGGGCCACCACCCGTAGGATTCCGCTCAGGTTTTTGGCCTGCTCGTTGAAAGCCGCCACGTGGAGCAACGGCCCGGCTCCGGCCCGGTCTCGGGCAGTGTTGTTGCCGGCAGCAGGCTTAAACAGCTGGGTATCCACCACGTTGGGCAGCACTACCGCGCGGGCATTGACCAGGCCCAGCTGCTGCATGGCCTGCCCCAGGTTGCGCGACACCGTGTGCAGGGCCGCCGCCTGCCCCACAATGCGCTGACTCAGCCACCGCCGCAGCTTACCCATGCGGCCCGCATTCTGGGGCAGATACAGCGTCCAGTGTTCGGTAATGAGGTAGGGAATACCCTGGGTCAGCTTGAGCCACCAGGCAAACAAGCCCGTGCGCAGCAGCACATGCACGTGCGTAAGCTGGGGTGAGCCGCCCCAGTGCGTAGTCAGGCGCCGGTAGCCCCGGCCGAGGCACCAGAAGTACAGCAGCAGCTTCAGCACTTTGTCCAGTGGGGCCAGGCCGGTGGGCTGGGCCCGGTAGTAATAGCGCAGCGTGGGAATTTCCCCGTTCAGGTCGGCTTCGCAGTCAGTCAGGCCGGGCAGGGGGCCGCGGGCTACGGCCGCAAACAGGACCGCCACTTGGGCGTGCGGGGCAATGGCGGCCACGTGGCGGGCCACGAAGTCGCCATCCTGGTCGTCGTAGCGGTGGGGGTACCACTTGGGCAGCATGAGCACGCGGGGCAGCTTCATAAGGAGTGCAAGCTACGGCTTTTGCCGGCGCGGCCGAAAAGCCTGGCCTCAACAAAAAAGCCTGCTCCCAGGTAGGAGCAGGCTTTTTACGTAAGGTTGGTAGGAGTGCGAATAACTAATTAATCGTCACTAGGATAATTACTTGGCTACCACAAAGCGCGTGGTCTGGCTGGTTTCGCTGGTGCTTACTGTGGCCACGTACACGCCGTTGCGCAGCGAGGCCGGTAGGGCTACCTGCTGCGGTCCGGCGGCCAGCCGACCGGCTTCAATCAGGGCTACGTTGCGGCCCAGGGCATCGGTAACGCGGATGGTGGCCACGTCGGCGCGCTTGAGCTCAAACGAGAGCAGGGCGGCGCCGGCGCTGGGGTTGGGCGCCACGCTCAGGCTCTGCACCTGGTCGGAAGCCGACTTGGTAGCCAACGTCTGACCGGGCAGGTTGTAGCAGGTGTTCTGGGGGTTGAAATTAGTCCAGCCCGTGGCCCAGTTGGTGCTGCCGAATGCGCCGCGGTAGGTAACCACGTCGAAGGTGCTGTTCGGTCCGCCGTTGCCAGCACCGGTCAGCTTGGCATTGGTGAAGGCGGCGCCGGTGTTGAGCAGCGAAGCGGTGGGCAGTTGCAGGGTTGGCACGCAAGGCTTGTTGGAGCAATTGCCCTCGAAGAAGAAGTTGTCGGCATTCAAGCCCAGCGCGGCCACCGTGCGGGTGGTGTCGTTGCTGCCACCCACGAAGGTGTTGACGCTGAAGCCAGCCGTGCTGCCACTGTTGGAGGTGACGCGGGCCGCGCGGGTGCCGGAGCCTGCCAGCACGTTGTTGGCAAACACCAGGGAGCCGCCCTGGGCGCTGTTGGTGGTCAGGTTGGTGGAGTTGCTATTCAGCTCCAGGCCGTAGGGCCGGCCGGTAATTACCGTATTGAAGATGCTCTGGGCCGAGTTGCGGCGAATCAGGGCGCCGGCCGCGTTGTTGAACGGCGAGGCCGGAGTAGGGGTGGTGGGCAGCAGAATGGTCATGTTCGAAAACACGGCCGACGTCTGGGGAGCGTTGGCCGTACCAGTAGCATCATTGTCGCTTTCGAAACCGTTGGAAACCCCGCCCGAGGCAAAGTCCCCGCGGCGCGGGTCCCGGATAGCCAGGCCGTATTGCACGCGGCCCGAAAAACCGTTGTCGGTATCGAAGTCGTCGTCGGTGCTGCCCAGGGCAATCAGGTACTTGGCGTTGACCGTACCGCCAAACCACTCGAAGGAGTCGTCGCCGGAAGCCGTTACCTGGATGTGGTCGATGGTGGTGCCCGAACCCACGCCGCCCAGGGTCAGGCCATTGATTTCGTTGTTGGGCAGGAAGGCAATGCCGGCGTACTCAATCCGCACGTACTGCAGTACGCCCGAGTTGTCGGCCGCGTTGGTACCACCGAAGGTAGCCACCACGCCCCCTTCAATGGTGGGGTTGCCGGGCAGGTTTACCGGGGCGCGGCCGCAGATGATCAGGCCGCCCCAGTCGCCGGGGCCCCGCGAGCCGGCGGGCTGGTTGGAAGTGAAGACGATGGGCTGGCTAGCCGTACCAGCCGCGTTGATCTTACCACCCTGGCGGATGATCAGCGCCCCCTGGTTGGTCAGGTCGCCTTTGATAATGGTACCCGACTCGATGGTCAGCGTCACGCCGTCATTCACGTACACGGCCCCGTTGAGCAGGTAGATATTGTTGCGCGTCCAGGTGGTATTCTGCGTGATTTCGAAGCCCGATTTGTCGGGACGGCCCAGTCCTACCGAAATTACATTGGAAGCCGTGGAAGGGCAGGTTTGGGCCTGCGAAACCAGCGGCGAAGATGCCAGAGCCAGAGCAAGCAGAGCCGGGAGTACAATCTTTTTCATGCGAAAATGGAAGGATGAAGAGTAGTGCTTTTTGCGCCTCAAAGGTCTGATCTTCCTAACGCGTTTCGGCCCGGTGAGACGTTACCATTTGGTCGCCCCAGGGTTAAGAAACTGTTACTGCCCACCTCCCGCTAGAAGCGGAAGGTGGCGCCCAGCGTGGAGTAGGTGCCGCGGCGGTAGCGGGCAAAAGCCGCCCCGTTCTCGATGCCGTTAATTTTGCTGTTGCGGTCGAAGTCGTAGTACTGCCGCACTTCCTGGTTGAGCACGTTCTGAATACCGGCCCGCACCTCGAAGTGCGACCCAAAGCCCTTGGTCAAACCCAGATCCACCACGTTGCGGGGCAGCTCAATCACCGAGAAGTTCTGGTTCTGGTCGCCCAGGAAGGCAATGCGCGGACCCACGATGTTGTACTGCGCCGAAATCTGCCAGTGGTTCTCGTCATCCTGGTAGAACACGCCCAGGTTCACCACGTAGGGCGACTGGCCTTGCAGCGGGCGGTTGGTCAGGGCAAAGTTGCGGTTGTTGGCCAGGGTGGTATCAATCTGCACCCGGCTCCGAATCAGGGAGGCGTTTACTACGAAGGAGAGGCGCTGCAGGAAATGGTTTTCGGTCAGGTCCAGCAACGATTTGCGGGCTTCCACTTCCACGCCCACGTCGTAGGCCTTGCTGGCGTTCTGGTAAGTCAGCGTCAGGTCCGAGCCGGTCGTGGAGCGCGTTACCTGCTCAATGGCGTTGGTGAAGCGCTTGCCAAAGATGCCCACCGAAATCATTTCCGAGCGGCTGGGATAAAACTCGTAGCGCAGGTCAGCATTGTAAATGCGGGCCGTGCGCAACGAGTCGTTGCCCCGCACGAAGAAGTTGTTGCTGAAGTCGTAGTACGTGTAGTCGGCCACCTCCCGGAACTCGGGGCGGTTCACCGACTCGCTCACGCCGGCCCGCACCAAGTGCCGCTCATTGATGGTGTAGGTGGCATTCAGGGAGGGTAGCACGAAGGTGCGCGTCTCGCGGTACTGGTCGGTGCCCGTGTCCCCCGACTGCAAGGACTTGTCGTTGTATTCCACCCGCACGCCGCCAGTCACGCTGAAGTGGTCCGAAATCGGGGCCACGCCGCTCAGGTAGCCGGCCGCCAGACGGTTTTTGCCCGTGTAGCGGTCCTGGGGCAGCGTATTTTCCTTGAGCACAAATCCGGTCTTGGGGTCCAGATTCTCGTTGCTGAAAATGGTCGACAGCGGCTGGTTGCCAATATTCTCGTAGTCGAAATTACGGGCGCGGGTGTAGTTGAAGTAGCGGCTGTCGTAGGTCCGCTCCTTTTCTTCCAGGTAGAAGCCCAGGCGCACCTTGTACTGGTTGGCACTCAGCGTATCCCGGCCCCGGTAGCTCCGCTCTACCTGCCCGCTGCCCATGTAGGTATTCTCGCGCAGCGAGGCATAAAACCGGGAGCTGGTAGTCGGCAGGCTGTTGATGACGACCCGGAACGGCTCGGGGTTCATTTCGCCGGGCTTGTTGGCCACGTATTCGCGCTCCTGCTGGTTTTGGCGGTAGTCGGGTTCGTCCCGGTACACGTAGTTGTAGCCCGTGGCCCAGGTCAGGGTAGTGCGGCTGGCGGGCCCCACCACGTGGTTGCCACCCAGCTGCCCCGAGTAGATGCTTCGGCTCTGGTAGTGCAGGGAATAGTCGTTGCGCTCCAGCGGGTCGGAATTTTCCAGGTTCTGCCCTTTCCGGTTCACTACCTCGTCGGTGCCGTACTGATTGAAGAAGTTGCGAAACTCCAGCTTGTTACGGTCATTAAGGCGTACCTGATAGTTGTGGATGATGCCCAGCCGCACGGCCGACAAGCTCCGGGTATCGTTGTATTCGAAGAACTTGCCCGGCAGCTGGTCCGGCATAGTGGGGTTGTAGGCCGTGAAGCGCTGGCGCAGGGCGTTGTATTGCTCCTGGGTGTTAGAGTACGACAGCGAAGTCACGTTGCTGATATACACGCCCCCAATTTCAAACTTGTGGTTGATGCCCAGCGAGATGCGCAAGTCAGGCCGGGAATTCGTCAGGGTCGGTAGAAATTCATTGCGCAGGCTGCCGCGCAATTCCTGCAGCTGGGTGGGCGTGGTCGTGGGAGTTTCCCGCGTCAGGCCGGCCAGCGTGCCGGGCAGGGCCCGTTGGCTGTTGTCGAAGCCCAGAAAGTCGGTCCCACTGTGGTTCGACTGCTGAAAGCGGCCGGCAAAAGTGTTGGTCGAGCGTGCCCAGCCCGATATGCTCAGGCTGCCGGTATTGTCCAGCACGCTGTTCTTGGTGTATACTTTCACTACCCCGCCACCAAATTCGCCGGGCAGCTCCGGCGAGCCGGACTTAAAAATCAGCACCCGGTCGATAACCGAGCTGGGCAGAATGTCGAAGGCAAAGGAGCGGGTATCGGTTTCGGCCGACGGCGTCAGCGCGTCATTCAGCATCACCGTATTATAGCGCTCAGCCAGGCCCCGAATCACGATAAAGTTATTGTTCTGCACGGTCACGCCCGGAATGCGCTTCACCACTTCGGCCGCGTCGCGGTCCAGGGTTTTCACAATCTGGTCGTTGCTCATGCCGCTGACCACCACCTCACTTTTCTTCAGGTCCTGAATCATGGCCACCTCGGTGCCCGTCTGCTTCTGGCCCGTCACGGTTACCTCCTTCAGGTTGGTCGTGTTTTCCTCCATCACCCCGTTCAGGGTGGTTTTGCCATTGGCCGTTACCACAATTCCGGCGAAAGTCAGCGGCTTGTAGCCGATGTAGGTCATCGTGATATTGTAGGTGCCGGGGTCGAGCTTGAGCTCGTAATTTCCCTGCACATCTACCGGGGCCGCCTGCACGGTGCCGGTTACCAGCACGGTGGCGCCGATTACGCCGTCCCCCGTCTTTTTATCAGTTACCTTTCCACTGATTACACCTTGCTGAGCGAAAGCAAAGGAGCTGATAATCAGAAAAATAAACAGTAGTCCTAAGCGGCGCATACGGCTGTGGTTTTTTCGTTTCACAAAACTACCGTAGCCCTATTATGCCAGTATTGCGACAATATTACGCTTATGTTATTGTCAAGGGTATATATACATACTATGTTGAAAACCATTACTTTTGCACCCGCTTTCACCCAACCCGCTTTTCCCGCTCTCCATGCTTTTGTCCATGACCGGTTACGGCATCGCTCATCGCGAAACCGACCGTTATTCGGCCACGGTCGAAATCAAGTCCCTGAATTCCAAAACGCTGGATCTGAGCCTGCGTTTGCCCCGCTTTTTGCAGGACCGGGAATTGGAACTTCGAAATCTTATAACCAAAAGCCTGGTTCGGGGAAAAGTCAACCTAAACTTCGACTTTGTACGGCCCCGTAATGCGGTCCGTGCCAGCGCGGTGCTCAACCAGGACGCGCTGCTGGCTTCCTACCGGGAGCTGGAAAAAGCAGCCGAACTAGTGGGCGCACCAAAGGATCAGCTCTTCGCTTTAGCTCTCAACATGCCCGGGGTGCTGCAGGCGCCTACCGAAGCCAGCGCGGCCGAGGAGGAAGAGGAGGTAAGCTGGGAGGAGTTGCTGCCCCTGGTCACTGAGGCTCTGGAGCGGGTCAACCAGTTTCGCCACGATGAAGGCCAGACCCTGACTGGCGAAATCATCGGGTATGTGGAGCGTATCCAAGAGTTTCTGACCGAAGTAGAGCGCCACGATCCAACCCGGATTGAGCAGGTGCGGCTGCGGTTGCAGCAGCATCTGGCCGACCTTACAGCTCACGAACAGTTCAATCCGGTCCGCTTTGAGCAAGAGGTTCTTTACTATATTGAGAAGCTTGACATTGCCGAGGAAAAGGTCCGTTTGACCAGTCATTTGCAGTACTTCATCGAAACGGTAGGTATACCCGAGCCCAGCGGAAAGAAATTAGCCTTTATTTCGCAGGAAATTGGCCGCGAAATCAACACAATCGGTTCAAAAGCAAACGATTCTACGGTTCAGCACCTCGTGGTCGGCATGAAAGAAGAACTGGAAAAGATAAAGGAACAAATCAATAACATTCTCTAAGTCCAACCACTTCCAATCAAGCCAGACCAGAATGTAAAATTGAACTTTTAGCATAAATTTTGGTATAGTTGTACCGCTATACCTTTTCCCGAAAATTTATGTTGCTCCAGAGGACATCCAGAAATACCTATTTCTCGTAAATGCCCTCAATAAGCTTGAAACCTCATTTTTCAGTTCGCCTGAGGGGTTGTAAGCTAGTGAAGCCAATTATTTTCAGATGAAAATTTGCAGCTTCAGATTTTCTGCGTAAATTGTGTTATCCGAACAGAGTGACTACTCAACATTCGGAGTTTTACTTACCCTTGAATTCCACGTTTTTTTCAGCCACTACTATGAAAAAAGCCTTACTAGCTCCCGTACTTTTGCTGACGCTCATGCTGTCGGCCTTCCGCCCTTTCGCCGAGGTGGAAATGATTAAAAAGCGTGTACTCAGCGAGCGGGTTGAAATCTTGATTCCCAAGGGGTTCGAGGTGATGAGCGAGCAGCAGATGGACTTCAACTACGCCAAAGCGCAGAGCCGTCCTAGCGTCATCTACACCAATAACAAAGAGGCCAGCATCGCCTTCACCTACACCGATAACACTGCCGATCAGGATATGATCGACATGTACGCCGACAACTTCTACAAGATGTACTCCAAGCAGTACAAAGAGGCGAAGTGGTTCAACAAGGGTGTCAAGGAAGTGAATGGCCGCAAAATCGGTTTCATGGAACTGATGAAGCCAGAACTGGGCCACGAAGTATACAACCTGGTTTTCTTCACCGACGTGGAAGGCAAACTGCTGATGTGCAACTTCACCTGCGCCGACCGTCAGAAGCCCGAGTGGGAGGCTGTAGCCAAGCAGATCATGGCCTCGTTCAAGTCGAACGGCTAAAAATTACCCTCCGGTTTCTTACCGGTAGAAGCTAAGAATCCCGGAATTGTCAGATCCTGATCTGATGATTCCGGGATTCTTGCGTTTCAACAGAAACGGCACTACTCGGCCGACTATCCACAAAGGCTACGGCGGTATAATCACTACCGACGCTTAAAAGGCTAAGAAAAGCTTATTGATGGGCTACTGCGGCGAAGAAGTCGATGACTAGGTGGAACACGCCGGCAAAGGCCGTTAGGCTTAGCTGCTGGGGTTGGTCGTTTACGTCGTGGTAGGCCTTGCTGCCGCCGCGGGTATACAGGAAAAACGCCGGAACGTTTCGTTCCGAGAAGGGGTAGTGGTCAGAGTTGGCGGCCCGGCCCCGCGCCGCAATGGAGGCCACGTAGCGGTGCTGACTGTTGAGTTGCTCTAACACGCGAAACGGCTTTTCCAGCAACCGGCCATTCACGACGGTGATTCCCTCCTCCCCGGTTCCTTCCAGGTCGAGGTTAACCAGAAACCGTAGCCTCTCCAGCGGAAATAAGGGGTGCTGCACGTAATAATTGGAACCTAGTAAACCCGCTTCTTCCGCGCCGAAGGCCATAAACACGACCGAGTAAGCTGGCTGGTTCTCGGGCCGGGCGTAGTAGTCGGCAAGCTCCAGGAGCAGGGCTGTGCCACTGGCGTTATCGTTGGCACCCGGGAAGTACGTGTTCTTGCCCATGCGCCCCAAGTGGTCGTAGTGGGCCGACACGACCAGGAAGGAGTCGGGCTGGATACGGCCGGGCACGTAGCCAATGAGGTTTTGAGTTAAATAGTTAGGGACCAGACGGGCATCAACCTGTAAGCTGGCTTGGGCGGCACGGGCGGGCCAGCGGCTGGCTAGTACCTGCAGGCGCGGTTGGGTTACTTGCTGGCTGGCTAAGGAAGCAGTAAGCTTGTCAGGGACGAGCGTAACGACGGCCGCCGCCTGCGCAATGTGCTGGGCAAACGCATCGGGCAAAGTGCGGATTCGTTCCGCGTCGCGGTGGCGCAGGACCAATACTTGACCCTGCAGGCTGCGGTCCAGAAAGCGTTGGCCGTCGGGCTCATCGGTGAACACCAGCGTATCGAGCCAAGTGACGGGCCCGCTAAGGTGCCCCGGCCCGGAATGTGGTTCAAGGATGAAGTCGGTGCCGGGCACCAGGGGCTTGCCATCAACGGCCAGTGCGCAACGGCCCGGGAACGTATTGATGGCGATGGGGAAGGACTGCGTGTAGTGCGGGGTGAAAGACCGCAAGCCTAATTGCCGGAACCGTTGGCGGATGTAGTGAGCGGCCCGGTGTTCGCCCTTGGTCACGTAGCCCCGGCCGTGCATGGCAGGAGCGGCCAGGGTAGTAATGGTGGCGCGGGCGCGACCTAAGTCTTGGCTCTGGGCGCCGGTACTGAACGTTGCACCATACAGGGCCCCGACACCAAGCCCCCAACGACGGGTGAAAGTTAGCAGGGAGGTAGAAGGCTGCATAGGCATTGCGGGGATTTAGGCCCACCAGCGACGGGAGGCCCGGGCCAGGAGTAAGCCCGCCACCGTGCCGATACCGTCACTGATAAGGTCGGACCACTCGCCGTGGCGTCCAAGGTCCATCGTAACCTGCAGGAACTCGATGAAAGCGCCCAGCAGAATTCCCTCCGTTAGAACTAGGCCGAATGCGTAGCGGCGCCGGCTAGCGTAGCGCTGCTGCCGGATGCTGGAAAAGTAGCTGAGCGCTGCCAGCACCAGAAAAACGAAAGCATGGGCGGCGGTGTCGAAGGAAATAAGCTCCCAGGGTGGTACCTCCGGCATCGATTTGGCCGGCGTCAGGGTGAGCACCAAAATCAGCGCCGCCCACGCCAGGGGCAGAGCGGCAAGTGCTCGGCGACGAGGCGGGGGCGGCGCGGTAGGCTGCACGATAGAAGTGTGGCTTAGGCGCCGACTAGTTCACCGTAGCTTTCGGCCGTGAGCAGGGCGTCGATTTCGGCTGGGTTCGACAGGCTCATTTTGATCATCCAGCCGTCGCCGTAAGGGTCGGAGTTTACCGTCTCGGGGCTGCCGTCGAGCTTGTCGTTGATTTCGACTACCGTGCCCGATACGGGGCTAAACAGGTCAGAAACCGTCTTTACAGCCTCAACAGTGCCGAAAATCTCATTCTGAGCTACTTCCTTGTCGAGCGTGTCAATGTCTACGTACACGATGTCGCCGAGCTCTTTCTGGGCGTGGTCGGTGATGCCGATATAAGCAAATTCGCCTTCCACACGAATCCATTCGTGCTCTTTGGTGTACTTCAGATTAGCGGGGAGATTCATGGGGTGTTGTTTTGGGAGGGTTGAATACCGGCGCAGGGCGCCCGGAGCCAAAAGTACGGGTTGGCGTGCGAAATGGCTAAGGACCGGAGCCCGCAAATACCCCGAAACGCAAAAAAACAGCCCCGGCTCCTGTCGGAACCGGGGCTGAAAGGGAATTCAAGCCGCCAGCATGCCGGCTTATTGCGACAAGCTGTAGCGAAGCTGCAGCCCACCCTCGGTGGCTGAGTTCCTGAACGAGTTCTGCACCCGGGGCTCGGTAACGGTGCGGGAGAAGAAAATCTGCAGGTTGAGGCGCTGGTTGAGCACGTAGTCGATGGTGGGGCGAAGCTGCAACTGACGGGTACCATTAGAGGTCAGGCCCTTGGCCCGGCCAACGGAAGGCTCCGCGTTGACCAACAACTGCCCGCTCTTGTCCAGAGAAAGTGGATCGACTACGGCTTCGATGGTACGCTGAATGGTGGTGTTGTCGCGAATAGACAGGTCGAGGCGGGCCGTCAGCTCGTTTTTCAGCACCCGCTGCTCCCCGCCAATACGGAACGGAATCTTCAGGCGGTTGGTCGCGTAGCCGAAGCCGATTACCAATTCCTGGGAGTGTAGCTCGGTTACCTGGGCGTTGTTGGTAGTGCTCAGGGTAATACCCCGTTCCGTGCGCAGCTCTACCCGGCCGGTGACTTTTTGCAGGGTCTGGAAGTTGACGCCAATCAGCGGGGAGAGGCGCTCGGCAATGGTTACCTGCCCCACGATGAAGTAAGGAATAAACTGCCCGGAGGTGTTGAGCAGGTCCGGGAAGGAACCGGGCTCCTGCCCGTACAGCGTGGAGGTAGTGTAGCTGGCTACCGTGTACGACGAGGAATACTGGTGATTCAGGGTGATGGAGCGGAAGTAGCGCTTCATAAAGGGCAGCTCAGCCAGGCCGTTGTAGTCGATGCGCCAGTTGGGCACGGGTAGCAAGGCGAAGGGGTTGAACTTCTTAGCCTTGTAGCCATCCGACGAACGGCCCTGGTAAGCATCAATAAAGGCTGGAATGAGTACTTCCTGCGAGTTGTAGCCGTAGGCACCCGTCTTGTCGGGCCGGCTAGGGTCATAAGCGTTGGGGTTGGCTTGCTGAAGCCGGTCCCGGATAATGCCACGGTTGGCTATGAACCGCTCGAATGCTTTGGAAACGTTCCCATTTTCCGAACGGTCTCCGAACAGCGTCTTGATGGAAATAAACGAGGTGGTAAACGTGCCCGAGCTTTGCGGCAACCGTTCAGCCAGGCTGCCGGGGCCGAAGTCGCCGACGGTACGGGTGTAGGGCAGCAGGGTGATAGGATCCAAGGCCAGGCGGTAGAACGTCTCGTTGTTGCGCACCCGCTGCCAGCGGCCGTCCAGCTGAATGTTAAAGTCGCGGAACGGTTCCAGGGCAGTGCGCAGGGTCAGGTTTTCAGTCAGCAACGAGCTGAATGGAGTGTTGAGCAGGTCACTGCGCTGGGTATACCAACCGTTGGAGCTGACGCGGTTGTAGAGGTCGTCCAACTCGTACTGCTTGCCCAGAACAAAGGGGATGCCAGGGGCATAGTCGTTGTTCAGCCCGAATAAACGGGTGCCGGGCAAATAGCCGGGCACCAGCGTGCCAGTGCTGCGGGTGTAGGTGAAGTTCAACGAGCGGGCCGTCATCAGGGAGCGGAGCACGGCTTTGAGGGCGCGCAGCTCCGGACCCTTGGCCGAGTCCTGGGCGGGGGTGGCAGCCGTCGATTGGTCCTTGTCCCGCAATTGACCCAGCGCGGGCGGCGTCAGGGTCCCGCGGCGGCCGGCGGCCCGCTCCTGCTGGCCGGGCGGCTGGGCGTTATTGATGATGTTGAGGTAGCGTACTTTGTTGTAGAGCTTCACCAAGTCAATTCTGCCGTTGGCGCTGATTTCGGCGTTGTTCTGCAGCGTATTGCCAATATTGACGGGTTGGGTAAGGCGTAGGCTATCCGGGTCTTTGGCAGTGGGAAACAGGGATGTCCGCATTGCTGTAGAAGCGGCCTGCCAGCTATAGTTAGCCGCGTAGCGCGTGTCGGCCGACAGCCAGTCGGTCAGGGGAAACTTATCCAGGGGCAGCCGGTAGGTCAGGGCAATGGTTTGGTTGAAGTTGGTGGTCCGGCCCCCGCGCAGCAGGTTGTTGCGCAGCTCCTGGCGGTTGGCCTGGGCAATGGGGTCATTGCCCACGCTCGGCCCGGCCCCCTCGTCGATGACCGAGCGGTTATTGGCAGTGTAGTCGAAGATCAGGCTCTTGGTCAGGTCCCACTTCAGGTCGTAAATCCGGTTGAAGAAGAAGCTCTTCTGGTAAATCGGGGCAATACCGTCGGTAGTCGGCACCTGGCCCGGCAGCTGGGTGCGCTGCAGCTGCCGCTCGTTGTAGCGCCGGTCCAGGTCGGCCCGGAAGGCAAAGCGGCTGGGCAGGGGCGTGAAGTTCAGATCCTGGAAAATCTTCAGGTAAGGCGAATCCAGTGCCTTCACCTTGGCCAGCGGCGTGTAGTTTTTGGGCGTCGTCTGGTACACGTAGGCCAGGGCCCCGGTGTAGGTTTTGGTGTAGTCCCGGTCGGTGCGGATGTCGGTGTGCGTGCGCTCGGTCAGGGCGTAGCTCAGGGCGAAATTTTCCACGTCGTAGGGCCGTACCTTCTTCTCGGGGTTGATCCGCTCCTTGCGCACGTTGAGCAGGCTGATACTTCGACTATTAGTTTGGTCGATAACCTCTTTGCGGTAGGCCGCTCGTTCCTCAGCCGTTTCAAACTTCTGCAAGGACTGCTCGAGCTTGGTATCGGGGTCGAGGGGGTCGTACTTGGGGCTGCGGCTTTCCTGCCCGGCCTGCACCAGCACCGGAATCCGCAGGCCCAGCTTTTCGGGTAGGAACTTGTCGGCGGCAACGGCCGCGTTCAGGTCGCCGCGCAGCACGTTGTCCAGGGAGCGTTGGGCCACCTTGTCCTGCAGGCCGCCGAAGCCCACGGAGGTGAAGCTGCCGGTAGCGGTGATGTTGGCCAGGTCGGCCAGCTTGGTATTGAAGCGGGCCGTGGCTGCCCAGCCATTTTCCCGCTCGAAGTCGAACACCCGGAACTCATCGGCCCACAGGCACAAAGACTTGGGCGCGTTGTCGTCTACGGGGTTGAGCACGCCAATCATGACGCCCTGCACGGCGCTAAAGTCGGGGTTACCCAGGATGGTAATGGTGGCGCCGTTGGGCAGCTGGGTCACGTAGGGCACATTCAGGTCCACGTGCTGTTGGTTGCGGGTCGCCTTGGCGTCGATAAACTGCTGGAAGGAAATCTGGATTTCGTTTTCCTCGGGCCAGATTTCGCGCTGCCCCGTGGCGCCGGGCCGGGTAATGCGCAGCGGCAGGGAGTACTCGTAGTAGTTCTGGGTGTAGTCGGTGCCGATGCGCACGAAGGCCCGCACAGCCCCATCGGCTAGGTTCCGGTCGTCGCTTTCGGCGTGCAAGAACAGGCGCAGCTGCTTGTAGCGCAGCATGCTGATGTTAATATTCTTGTAGGCAGCCTTGCCCACCCCATCGCGCAGGTCTTCCACGCACAGGCGCAAGGACTGCTCGTTCTGCTGCCGGTTAACGGTGCTGGAGCCGTATTCCTTGTCGCGCTGAATGTTGGGCGGCAGCACGTAGGGAATGGCGTCGGTGCCGCTCACGCCGGCAATGCCGTTTTCCTCGATGCTCACCGTCGAGATGGTGAAGGGCGTATTGTCGGTGCCGCAGTTCAGGCAGGGGGCGCCGGGCTGAGAAATCGGGCTTAGGAAGCGGCGCCACTGGTTGGCCACAAACTGGGGCTGCACCATGCGCAGCACCACGGGCTGGTCCCAGCCGGTGAGGTACATGCGCACGAAGCGGATGGATTTGAAGCCGAATGGCTCCCCATTGGGCGTGCCGCGCACGGCCGAGGGCTGCCGGATCGGGATGCGGAACTGGTACCACGACACCTGGTCGCCGTTGACGGAGTTGGTCACCTTGTCCACGATGTAGTTCTGGCCTACTTCCAGGGTACCGGGGCGCAGGCTCATTTTCCACTCGTAGTACCGCTCCGTGTCCGAAATGACGTTGTCGCGGTTCAGGTCTTCCTTGTCGGGCAGGGCCGTGGAGCTCAGCTGGCTGTTCTCCTGGGAATTGCCTTCCATGCCGTTATACTGCTTATAGCGGCCCAGAATCTTGTAGTTGTTGTTGGTGTAGAAGTCGTCGAGGTGGTGACGGAAGTTGTCGGCCGAGGGGTCGGCTACGCCGCTGTACACCCCGTTGAAGAATGCCTTTTCCTCGTTATCGTCGAGACCTTCGAGGCCGATGTCCTGGCGGGTGCGGCCACCGGGGGCGGCGCTGAAGGCATCGGTCAGGAACTGCTGGCGGGTCACGCGGCCCCACAGAGTCTTCTTGGTGTCTTGTTCGATGGTAGCCGGGTCGGTGGGCAGGCCGTTCTCAAACTCGTGCTGGTTGGCATCCACCAGCAGGTCTTCCGATACCGAGCCCAGGTTCAGGTACAGTTCCCCGCCGGTCCGGCGGCCGGTGTTGTCAAAGTCGGTGCCTTCCGAATCCTTGATGTGGCCGCGGGCTCCGCCGATGAAGGGGTCCATCATCCAGAACTCCATGTACTCGACGTTGGCGTTGTCGAAATCGGTGTCGAAGGTGATTTCCCGGCTGATGCCGCCGTAGTTGTCTTTGTTGAGCGTCGGGTTGCCGGGGTTCAAAAATTTGCCGTCGGGCGAAACCGCGGGGTTGTAGTTGTACTGCCCGCGTTCCTGCGGAAAATACGCCAGGTCCAGGGAGTATTCGAAGCCGTTGCCGGTGGCGCCCACGTCCCGGTTGGGGAAGATTTCGGTACGCTGAATACCCCGGGTATAGTGCTCCTTCAGGTCGTTGTCGTTGATGTTGCCGGGCTTGCCGGGGCCGCCGGTGTAGTAGGTCTGGTCGATGGTGTACCAGGCCAGCTTAGCCCGCTTGAAGCCATAGCCCAGGTCGTTGGTATTGGCCGGCTTCGGAACGGTAATGGGCGTGGCCGCCAGGCGCCAGGCCGTGGCCGCGCTGACGCCGCCCAGGGAGTACGGCGTACGGGCGTTTTCGAAGTCGTCGATGTAAGACACCCCGTCTTCGCCGCGGCCGAGCTTGGACTTGCCGGGCACCAGCTGGGCAATTTCCCCGCTGAAGGCCACCGACGAGGGCTCCTTGGTCGAAATCAGGGGCAGCATGTCCAGGTACTTGGTCAGGGCCCGCGACTCGCGCCGCATGTTCACGTCGAAGCCGTAGATGGTATTGTTGCCCGGCTCGTCGCCGATGTTGACACGGTTGATGCCCGGGGCCTGGTTTTCGAGCAGGTGGAGCACCGTGGCCCCGAAGTTCACGTCTTGGTTGAGGCGGTAGTCGAAGCGGGCCCCGAGCAGCTTGCGCGGCTGCACCTGCACCAGGGCGTTCTTCTCAAACGACACCTTCAGCTCGTTGGCCGAATTCAGATAGCTGGCGTTGAGAATCTTGACCTTGGCCTGGTCGTAGAATACCTGGTAGTCGCGGCCTTCCTCCAGCACCGTGCTGCCCGAGGTAACCCGCACCGAGCCCTCCGCAATGCCCAGGCCGGGCAGGCTGATTTCGTCGGTAGCGGTGGCCTGGAAGCGGCCCCGCAGGAAAAACTTATCCTTTTCCTGGCGCTGCTGGGCGTCGCTCTGCGTTTGGGTGTAGAGCTCCTGGTACACGTACTGGCGGGCCAGGTCCCGCTCGCGCTGGGCGTTGCCGCCGGCCGCGCCCGTGGTGTCAAACTGGGCCCGCAGGTAGCTACCGAAAGGCTCCACTACCGGGAAGATAATCTTGCCCAGGTCCGGGTCGATGGTCGTGCCCGGGAAGAAGTCGAAGTTGCCGTCGGGGTTCTGGTCGTTGTTGGGGTTCACATTGTCCAGGTTCAGGACCTGAATCAGCGGTTTGTTGGCAATCCTCTGGCCTTCCTTGAGCGAGATGAGGTCAACGCCGGTGGCGTCGTCCTTGTACACAATCTGCAGCTGGAAATTGTCGCGGTTGAGTTGGCTGGCGTTCAGGGAATAGATGTTTTTCATCATCAAATCCCAGGTCGGCAGGTTGCGCGTTTCCAGGTTCTTGTTCGCCGGGTTGACGTTGGGGTTAGCCAGGTTCACGCCGGGGTTGCTGGCCTTGAGCATCTTCAGGTAAATCACCTGATCCTGGTTTACCTGCGTCGAGTTGGTCGAAATCTCGCCGACGGTATAGCTCTTACCGTTGTAGGTGTAAGTATACGCCACGGCCAGCACCTGCTCGGGCAGCAGGGGCGTGTTCAACGACAGGTAGCCCAGCTGAGCGTTGAAGGTGTATTCGCGGGAGTTCAGCAGGCGGGCCCGCACCCGTTCGTAGTCCACGGTTTTGGCCAATTGCTGCAGGCCACCGTACCTGTTGTTCAAGTAGTTGTCTACCGACTCAATGTTCCGGGCACTGGGATCTGCCAGTACCACGTCCTGGTACTCGGGGTTCGACTCGTTGGCGGCCGGGGTGCGGCTGGCGGTGCGCTGAAACTGGGAGCGGTACACCCGCACCGGCTCGGCCAAGTCCATCAGGGCCACCACGTTGCGCAGGTTGTCGCTCTGGCGGTTGTCGTTGGTGACGTAAACCTCGATGTTGTTGATTTCCACCCCCGACTGAATCGTAGGCAGGTTGCGCAGGGCCGCGTCGTACCGGTCCCGGAAAAACTGGGATAGGAAGAAGTGCCGGTCCCGCTCGTACTGGCTCGACTTAATTTCGAAGTTGCGGCTCTGGGCTCCGTTCTGCACGCTTACCGCGTCGGCGGTGCCGCGCAGGGTGCTGGCTACGGCCGTCACGGCCAGCTTGCCAAACTGCAGTTGGGTCTTGACGCCGAACAGGTTCTGCCCGCCCTGAATCAGGGAGTTGTTGAGCGGCAAGCTCACGTTGCCCAGCTCAATCTTGCGGATGATTTCCGTCTCAAAGCCCGTATAATCGAGCTTCATGTTGTTCTCGAAGTCGAAGGCCGCCTTGGTGTCGTAGTTGAACGTGAGCCGCAGTTTCTCCCCGATCTGGCCGGTGAGGTTCAGGTTCATGTTCTGCTCGTACTGAAAGTCGCCCACCCGCTGCTGGCGCAGGGTCAGCGTGGGGTTCAGGTTGCGGTTGAAGCGTGCGCCCATGCGCAGGGTTACGGCCCCGTTGGGCCGGATATCGACGTAGCTGCCCCCAAAGAGACGGTCGGCCATGGGGCCCAGGTAAATCTTGGGAATCAGGCGCTTGGTTTCGGGCGCGGCCGGGTCGCCGACGACCCCGCCGGCCGAGCGGGTCCGGAAATAGTCGCGCACGGCCCGGCGCTGCTGCCACTCCGAGTACTCCTCGAACGTAAGCCGGCTCGGGTCCCGAAAATCAATGTCGGTCCCAACCTTTTCGCGCACATCGTAGTATTCTAAGCTGTCGTCGGGCGTTACCTGCAGGTTCACGTTCGAGGGCAGATCCAGCAAGAGCGGCGACTGCCGCCGCTGGGGCGCAAACGGCGAGCCGGGCCGGTCCTCGGGCGCCACCTTGGGGCGGCGGCTGGGCCGGTAGCGGCTCGTGTCGGAAAGTGCCACCCGGGGCGTGTCGGGGGCGGCCACAAGGGCTGCGCCACGGAGCCGACCGGGCTTAGGCAGCCAGGCCCACAGCTGACGCAAGGCAAAGGGACCAGCTGCGGTAGGTGCCGCCTGCGACCACCAGGCCAGCAAGGACGCGACAATAACTACCGAAACGGTGAGGGACTTCTTACCGGAGTTCAAGTGTAACAAGCAGACGCGGGGCCAGGTAAAATTCTAATGGGACTTCAGAGCAAATTTAATCAGTTCCTCCACGCTCAACTCGCTGCCGTGCTTCTGCTGAATCTGGTCCAGGTTCTTCTCGGCGGCGGCGCGGGCAAAGCCCAAAGTCACTAAGGCCGCTAACGCTTCCGAGCGGTTCGTATTGTGCGCCCGGGCCAGCGGCACGGTATCCACGCCGGCTTTGCTGAGCAGTTCATCCTTGCGCAGCTTGTCGCGCAGGTCCAGAATTACGCGCTGGGCCGTTTTGGGGCCTACTCCTTTGATGCTCTGAATGGAGCGCACATCCTCATTGACGATGGCGTGGCGAATTTCGCCCACCGACATTGACGAGACCATCATGATGCCCGTGCCCGGCCCGATGCCCGACACCGAAATCAGGTGCATAAACAGGGCCTTCTCGTTGGGGTCCAGGAAGCCGTACAGGGCCTGGGCATCTTCCTTGATGTGCTGGTAGGTATAAATCTTGGCCTTCTCGCCTTCGCCGGGCAGCTTGGAGTAGGTGGCCAGCGAAATTTTAATCTCATACCCCACGCCATTCACGTCCATGATGGCCATGGTAGGGTCCTTGTAGGCTAGTTTTCCGTCGATGTACGCAATCATGCAGGCAAGCTAAGAATAAGAAACTGAACGGGACCCGGCACCCACTACGGCTTAATAGGGATATTGCCATACTCGACGCTGGTGAAGGTCCGGTGAAAAGAAACAGTAAGCCCGTCTTTTTCTATCCCAAATCTACTGGCTTTTTCCACTAAAAAACGGGATGTTTCCGCCGAGTTTGCTGGCGGAAACATCCCGTTTTTCGGATGTTTAAGCTGGTTTTGACCGGCTTCTTACAACGGCTTGCGGTTGGTCTGGGCATCCACGACGGCAATGGCCGTCATGTTCACGATTTCGCGCACCGAGGCGCCCAGCTGCAGGATGTGTACCGGCTTGCGCATGCCCATCAGCACCGGCCCGATAACCTCGGCACCCCCGATTTCCTGCAGCACCTTGTAGGCAATGTTGCCCGATACCACGTTGGGGAAAATTAGGGTGTTGGCGCCGTCTTGAGCCAGGTCGGAGAAGGGATACTGCTCGCGCAGCAGCTCGGGGTTCAGGGCCGTGTTGGCCTGCATTTCACCGTCGAGGAGCAGGTCGGGGTAGCGCTTCTTGGCCAGCTCGGTGGCCAGGCGGGCCTTATCGGGCAAGGGGCCGGGGTTGGAGCCGAAGTTGGAGTAGCTCAGCACGGCTACCCGGGGCTCGGTGTCGAAGAAGCGCACGGTGCGGGCCGCCAGCCCGATGATGTCCACCATTTCTTCGGCCGTGGGGTCGATATTCACGGTGGTATCGGCGAAGAAGAACGGGCCTTTCTTGTGCTGAATGATGTAGAGGCCGGCCACGCGCTTCACCCCGTCATCCACGCCGATGACCTGCAACGAGGGCAGAATGCTCTTGCCGTAGTCCTTGCTCAGACCGGTAATAAAGGCATCGGCTTCCCCGGTTTCGACCATCATCGAGGCGTAGTAGTTCCGCTCGCGCAGCAGGCGGCGGCCTTCGTAGAGCGTGATGCCGCGGCGCTGCCGCTTGCGGAACAGCAGCTCGGCGTACTCGTCGCGCTTGGCGTCTTCCTCCAGGATGTCGATAATCTGGCAGCCTTCCAAGTCGAGGCTATTGGCGCGGGCAATGGCGTCAATCTTCTTGCGGTTGCCGAGCAGAATGGGCAGGGCAATGCCCTCGTCGTACACGATTTGGGCCGCCTTGAGGATTTTGTAATTGTCGCCTTCGGCGAATACCACGCGCTTGGGGTTGGCCTTGGCCGCGCTGGTAATGCGGTTCATCAGCTTTTGGTTTACGCCCAGGCGGCTGCGCAATTCGTCCTCGTAGGCCAGCCAGTCGGTTATTTCGCGGCGGGCTACGCCGCTGGCTATAGCGGCCTTGGCCACGGCCACGCTGACGGTGGTAATCAGGCGGGGGTCGAGGGGCTTGGGAATGAGGTAATTGCGGCCGAAGGCCAGGGTGTTGTCGCCGTAGGCCTTGTTCACCATGTCGGGTACGGGCTCCTTGGCCAGCTCGGCCAGGGCCTGCACGGCGGCCAGCTTCATGGCCTCGTTGATTTCGGTGGCCCGCACGTCCATAGCGCCCCGGAAGATGTAGGGGAAGCCCAGCACGTTGTTCACCTGGTTGGGGTGGTCCGAGCGGCCGGTGGCCATGATGATGTCGGGGCGGGTGGCCACGGCCAGCTCGTACACGATTTCCGGGTCGGGGTTGGCCAGGGCAAACACCACGGGGTTGTCGGCCATGCGCAGCAGCAACTCGGGCGGCAGCACGTTGGCCGCCGAGAGGCCCAGAAACACGTCGGCGCCTTCCATGGCCTCGGCCAGGGTGGTGACGGAGCTGCTGGTGGCAAACTGCATCTGCAGCTCGGCCAGGTCGGTGCGGTGCTGGTTAATTACGCCGTCCTTGTCGAAGACCGTCACGTTCTGCACGTTCAGGCCCAGTTCCCGGTAGAGGCGCAGGCAGCTGATGGCGGCAGCTCCGGCGCCGCTCACCACGAGCTTGATGTCCTTGATGTCTTTGCCCACCAGCTCCAGGGCGTTGAGCAGGGCCGCCGACGAAATAATGGCCGTGCCGTGCTGGTCGTCGTGCATCAGCGGAATGGTCATCTGCTCGCGCAGGGCCTTCTCGATGACGAAGCACTCGGGAGCTTTAATGTCTTCCAGGTTGATGCCGCCGAAGGTCGGCTCCAGCGACTTGACGATGCGCACGAACTCCTCGGGGTCGGTGCAGTCGATTTCGATGTCGAAGCAGTCGAGGCCGGCGAATTTCTTGAACAGGACGCCCTTGCCTTCCATCACCGGCTTGGAGGCGTCGGGGCCGATGTTGCCCAACCCCAGCACGGCCGTACCGTTGGAAATAACGCCCACCAGGTTGCCCTTGGCGGTGTACTTATACACGTCGTCCTTGTTGGCGGCAATGGCTTTGCAGGGCTCGGCCACGCCGGGGGAGTAGGCCAGGGCCAGATCCAGCTGGGTGCTGACGGGCTTGGTGGGCACCACTTCGATCTTCCCGGCGGGGTTCTGGGAGTGGTAATCGAGGGCTTCCTGTTTATTGATTTTGAGCATAGGGGCGGAGCAATAGATGAGGGGTTGCTACAAAGCAAGTAAGCAAGTTGGGGCGAAATCAGCCGGAATCAAAGCCGATTGCCTTCCCACTACCCCAACAATAGCCCCCGCCGGCCCCAGGAGCTTCCCGCGCCGCCGGATAAAATTCACAGGAACTCGGATGAATTTTATCCGGCGCCCCCTGAATAGCGGGGCTGGCCATGGTAGCTCGTAGCATGAACGTTGGCTGCGCCGACCTCCGGTTGTAGTTCGTGTACCCCGCGCCATTAGTGTCGTTCTGGCACGCGAACTACAACCGGAGGTCGGCGCAGCCAACGTTCGCGCTACTCTTTTCATTTACGCCTTGGAGTGGCGGGTTTGGCTACCTTCTCCTTGCTTTGCTCGAAGCGGGTTTTGAGGGTGGCGTGGGCATCCTGGGCATCCTGGGCGCCGGAGATACCCTGTTTGCTGCCCAGCTTCACGTTGGTGGCGGCCAGGTTGGTGGCCAGGGGCTGCAGGCGCCGCGCAATGCTCTGGAACTCCTCCCAGGCCTTCAGGTCGAGGCGCAGGCCGGGAATATCCACGTAGCCGGGAGCAAACTGCGGGTGCTGCTCGGCCAGGTCGAGGGACTTTTGCATAAAGGGCAGGGAGGCGCCACTGGCCTTGGGTAGGCGCTGCACTTCCTTGCCGGTGAGGGTGACAAGGACCGGGGCCAGGGCCTTGTCGAGGGCGTCCAGCGCGTCGTTTATTTTTTGCAGATCCGCTTCCGAGAGCTTGATCTGCAGGTTGTTGGGGGTAGGCATAACGAAGAGAATTAAGGGGTAGATAAAGTGAATTGATGGATAAAAAAGGTAGCTGCAGGGTTAAAACGGATAGTCGAAGCGGCCGTGAGTGAGCTGGTGGGTTTCCGGGCCAATTTCATCTTTGACGGTCATCTCGAAGGTGCCCGATACGATGTGGGCTATGGTATCGAAGCGCGTAATAGTGAGTGAGCCCGTGGCGGTGGGACCCGTCAGGAAGCTTCGCGGTAAGGAGAGGCTTTTCGTCATAAAATAGAGCCCATAGGCCGGGTTCCGGTCGCCGAGCATAATGCTGAATTGGTGGTCGAGCTGAAAGGTGCCAGTTTTTCGGACGTCGGGTAAGTAGATGTTCAAGCCAGTGCCGTCACTTGATTTGCCGAAGGTGAGTTCGAGGGGGCGGCCCGTTTTGGTGTGCCGCCACTGAGCCGGGAACCCGCTGCTCCCGCCGCCGATGTTGATGGTTTTGCTCTTATCGGGCAGCCAGGCGTGCCCATCCAGCAGAAACGCGCCGGCTCCGCTGCCGGTCTGGGAGGCGTCGGGCAGCTTTTCCAGCTCGGTCTTTTCTTTTTTGCAGGCGCTGGCGGTAAGCAGGAGGAGTAAAAGGGGGAGCAGTTTCATACGAGTACAAGTGAAGAGGGAAGCAAGCTAAACAGGTAGGAAAGGCCCAACGCATTTTAGGGACTACCACCACGTTGGGCAGGGTCAACGCCGGCACTAGCCGTAGGCCGGCCGGATGGTAGATAAGATTCTTGGTAGTAGCCGTGCGAAAGAGTGCGTAAGTATAGCACCCGGTTTTGGGGCGCGGCAGCGAGAATCCAGCGAAATTAGACTTTACGCGCGGACGATATTGACTACGAAAGGGCCCCTCAGATACGCACAGAGCTACATGCCGCCGGGTAAAAATTAACTTAAAAAAAAGGCCACCCCGTGCGGAGTGGCCTCTAGTATGCGGAGGTGCCGAAGGCCTTAGCCCTGCACCAGCAGCTTCTGCCCCGGTTTCACCTCATCCGACTTCAGATGGTTGAGCCGCCGCAACTGCTCCACCGTGACGCCCTGGTAGCGGCGGGAAATGTTGTAGAGCGTGTCGCCGGGCTGCACGAGGTGTACTTTCGGGGCCGGCAGGACCTCGGCAGCCGGCGCGGTTGTGGGCTTAGCCGGGGTGCGGCGGGCCACGGTTTTAGCTGCCACCGTGGCTTCGGCTTCGGTCGGGGCCCGGAAAAGCAACTTCTGACCCGGCACTACGGCTTCGGTGGCAAGGCTGTTCCAGCTCATGAGCTGAGCCACAGTCAGGCCCCGCTCCCGGGCCAGCTTGGTTAGGTTGTCGCCCCGGCGCACGGTGTACTCGGCGGGCAGGCTGTCATCGTCGGCAGTAGCGCCGGCGGCGGATTTCGCTTCGGCAGCGGCCTCCCGCTCCCGGCTGCTGCGGGCGGGGCGCACGGGCGCGGCGGCCACGGCTTTTTCCGGTGTGGCTTCTTCGGTCGAGTCTTTGTCGGCCGCTACGGGTGCGGCTTTGGTCGGCTTCGTCGTAATGGCGGCCACTTCCTGGGCCACGGCTTTGGCTACGGCTTCCTTCTCCGGTTTCTCACCCGGCAAGGGGAGCTTGGCCGGCACCGCAGCCTTGCGCACGACGGCCGCTACTGCGGGAGCCGGCGTTTCGGAAGCTTCTATTGGTACGAACACCACGAGCTGCTGTTTGGGCACCAGGGCCTTGCCTTTCCGCAGTTGATTCCAGCGCCGCACCTGGGCGGGACTCACGTCATAGCGCTCCGCCACGTCGGCCACCGTTTCTCCGCGCTTCACCGAGTGCCGAATCCGGCGGTATTGGGGTTTCTCCGCCGCTTTGGCCGCCGCGGCCAGCGCCGCCGCTGCCGAGTCGGCCGGGGGGAGGGCCGGTACCAGGGGCGTAATGGGGCGGGGTGGGGGCACTACCACTTTGCAGAAGTCCAGCACCGTGGCACGGTCCAGCAGCGCCAGCTCGGTCCGCACGCAGGCGGGCACCGTCAGCTTGTAATTCTGGATGGATTCGGGTAGGTAGGTCTTGCGGATTTCGGGGTTGTAGCGCCCCAGCGCGGCCGAGTCGAGGCCAAACTGGGCCGAGAACTTGCGCAAGTCCAGGCTGCGGCCCGAAATAACCAGCGTGTCGGTGGCTTCGGGGTAGAGGTAGCGCAGCGAGTCGTTGTGCAGGCCGTGCTCCTTGGCGTACTGCAACGTGTACATGGCCGCCGTGAAGGTGGGCACGTAGTTGCGGGTTTCCTTAGGCAGCTGCGGATACAGGTCCCAGAAGGTCTTTTTGCCGGTGCGCTTCATGGCCCGCTGCACGTTGCCGCCGCCCCAGTTGTAGGCCGCCAGCACCAGCTCCCAGTCGCCAAAGAGGCGGTACAGGTCGCGCAGGTATTTGCAGGCCGCCTCCGTCGACTTCTCCGGGTTCATCCGCTCGTCGATGTACTCGTTCTGCACCAGCCGCATGTCGCGCCCGGTAGGGCCCATAAACTGCCACAAACCCACGGCACCCACCCGGGAGCGGGCCGTGGGCAGCAAGGCCGATTCCACCACGGCCAGGTATTTCAGATCCTGAGGCAGGTGGTACTTGGCCAGATACTTCTCAAACAGCGGGAAATACAGGTTTTGCCGCTCTAGAATCCGCTGGGTGTAGCCCCGGTTGCGCAAAGTGAAGTAGTTCACGAAGCTCATCACCGTGCCATTGAACACGTGCGGCATGTCGGTGTCGAGGCAGGCCACCCGGTCGCCGACTAGGTCCTGCAGGCCGGGCGGGGTTTGCAGCCACACCAGCCGGGCCGAGTCCTGGGCCGATTGGGGTTCCGCCACCAGCGAGTCGAGGGGCTGGGTGAGCTGCACGCGCACCGTGTCGTTGCTGCGCGTGCCGGCCGGATTCAGTTCGGGTTGTACTTGCGCCGCGCTGGGGCGGGCCGTAAAAGCCAGGAGCAGAAAAGGGGCGGCAACGCGCAGCAACGGCTTTTTCATCAGGGAATGGCTGGAGTGAGGGATTCCGTGAGCGAATTGGCAAAGGCCAGCAGATGCTCCTCGCGGAACGCGCCGCTGAGTATCTGCACGCCAATGGGCAGCCCGGCTGAGTCGACCCCGGCCGGTACCGAAATGGCCGGTACGCCCGCCAGGGAAGCCTGTACGGTAAAAATGTCGGCCAGATACATAGCCAGGGCATCTTTCTGGTTTTCGCCAATCTTGAACGCCGTAGTCGGCGTGGTGGGCAGTACCAGGAAATCGTACTGGCGCAGCAGCTCGTCGGTCTTGTCCTTAATCAAACGACGAACCCGCTGGGCTTTAGTATAATAGGCGTCGTAATAGTCGGCCGACAGCACGAAGGTGCCCAGCAGAATTCGGCGCTGCACCTCGGGGCCAAAGCCCTGGGCGCGGGTTTTCTTGTAGAGCGACTCCAGATCGGTAGCATCCGGGGCGCGGTAGCCGTACTTCACCCCGTCGAAACGGCTCAGGTTGGAGCTGGCTTCGGCCGTGGTCAGAATGTAGTACGAGGGCACGATGTAGTCGAGGTAGGGGAAGTCCACGGCATCTACCACGTGGCCCTGGCCGCGCAGCGTGTCCAGGGTTTCTTCCACCGCCGCCTTAATTTCGGGGTTCAGACCGGGCCGCTCCATCGTGTCGCGGATATAGCCGACGCGGTAATGGGGCGCGGGCGTGAGCAACTCGCTGTAGGCCGGCACGGGCTGCTGGCTCACGGTCGAGTCAAACTCGTCGGGGCCGGCCATTACTTCCAGCAGCAGGGCCGCGTCTTCCACCGAGCGGGTCAGGGTGCCGATCTGGTCGAACGACGAAGCATAGGCTACCAAACCGTAGCGCGAAATGCGCGAGTAGGTCGGTTTAAAGCCCACAACACCGCAAAATGCCGCTGGCTGCCGCACCGAGCCGCCGGTATCCGAGCCAATCGAGGCCAGGCACAAGTCGGCCTGCACGGCCACGGCCGAGCCTCCCGACGAGCCGCCGGGGACCCGCTCGGGGTCAATTTCGTTGCGGGCCGGCCCGAAGTAGGACGTCTCGTTGGAAGCGCCCATGGCAAACTCGTCGCAGTTCTGCCGGCCGATGATGATGGCGTCTTCGTCGAGCAGGCGCTGCACGGCCGTACCGGTAAAGAGCGACTTGAAGCCGTCCAGGATGTGGCTGCTGCTTTGCAGGGCGTGGTCTTTATAGGCCAGTACGTCCTTCAGCCCGATGACCATGCCGGCCAGCTTACCGGCGCTGCCGGCGGCTAGTTTGGCATCCACGGCCTCGGCCTGGGCGCGGGCTTCCTCGGGCCACACTTCCAGAAAAGCATTCAAATGGCTTTTCTTCTGGATGTTATCCAGATAATACTCCACGAGCTGACGGCAGGTCGTGGTGCCTGCCGTCAGCTCGTTGCGAACTTCCGTAAGAGAGGTAAAGCGTCTCAAGTGGTTGCTATCAGTTGGTCATTTGATCAAGGCGGGGCCGCTCTTCCGGGGTCGGCACCGGGGGCGTAATGCCGCCGTCCATGGGCGGCGCTACCGGAGTAGCAGGAGCCGAGTAAGCCACGTTGGCATTATCGGCGGCATTGGGATGCACGGGCGTGGTGGGCTGCTCGGCCGCAGCGGGAGCTGGGTACACGGGCGGCGCTTGGTAGCCGGCGTTGGGGTTGTGGCGGGGCTGATCGGCGTTTTCAAACTCGCTGCGAATTTCGCGCGACGCGTCTTTGAATTCGCGGATGCCTTTACCCAGGCCCCGGGCCAGTTCGGGAATCTTGTTGGCGCCGAAGAAGATCAGGATAACGACCATGATCAGCATGATTTCGCCGCCGCCAAGGTCGCCCAGGAAGAGGAATGTGGGAGTCTGCATGATAGTCAAGAGTTACAGACGGGGTTGATTCGGGTCGTTGGGGTTCACCGGCCGGTCCCGAAACTCGGGCTGCTCGTCCTTAGAAGCATCCTTAAACTCGCGGATGCCCTTGCCCAAGCCTTTGGCCAGCTCCGGAATGCGCTTGGCACCGAACAACAAGATAATAACAAAAAGAATCAGCAGAATTTCGGTCGTGCCGAAGTTGCCGATCAGGAAAAGCGAGGCAAGTGTCATAAACGGTTGGCCCAGGGCCGGTTTGGAGTGGCAAAGCTTATTGTACGCGAATAAGAGCCGGTTAGGATTGGTAAAAGTACCCGATAATTTTCAAATCAGTTCACCGGCAGTAGTTCACAAGAAATTATTCAGCCCCTAGTTCAATCCATTTTTGCCGGCAACTACGTAGGGGCAAGGATGCCCAAAGGGTAGAACAGGGGCGCTGGTCGTTTCGTGCCAGACCGTAGCCACTCTACATGCAATTCAATTGGGTAGTTCGGGTCTTTGTCCTAAGACATTTTAACTTTGAATTGTTATGGTGGGGGCAGCCTCCTGCCTTCCCCGATGACCAACCAATGCCAGCGAAAACCAGCCCTGCCTTTTCTTCTAGCTCCCTGACCAGCTACTCCTCGCGCGACACCCGGGAAACCGACCGCCTGGAAGCCCTACGCAACTACCAGATTCTGGACACGCCTGCTGAAGAAGTGTTTGATAATCTGGCCAAGCTGGCGGCTTGCATCTGCGGCACGCCCATTTCGCTGGTGTCCCTGATTGACGCCGAGCGGCAGTGGTTCAAGGCCAACGTGGGGCTGGAAGGCGTGGAAAGCACTGACCGCGAAATATCGTTTTGCCAGCACGCCATGTACGGCAATGATATTTATGAAGTGGAGGACGCCGGCAAGGACCCGCTGTTCAGCAACAACCCATTGGTGACCAACGACCCGGGCATTCGTTTCTACGCCGGGGCCCCGCTGGTCACGCCCGAAGGCCAGGCGCTGGGCACACTGTGCGCCATCGACCGGGTACCGCGCCGCCTAACCGAGCAGCAGCGCGAGGCCCTGCGCATTCTGGCCCGCGAAGTAGTGGCCCACCTGGAGCTGCGCCGCGCCCGGCTGCAACTGGAGCAGGAGCAACGCAAGCTCGACGGTCTGCTGCGCATGGCCAACGACGCGGCCGACTCGCTCTACATGGCCAGCCGCAACGAGCTCTTCATTAAGCAGGACCACAAGCTGGTGCGCGTCAGCGCCACCGATATTCGCTACGTGGAGGCTTTGGGTGATTACGTCAATATTTACGCCGGCCGCGACCGGCACACGGTGTATAGCACCATGAAGGAGCTCGAAACCAAGCTGCCGCCCCGCGAATTTGCCCGCGTACACCGCAAGTACATCGTGCGCCTCGACCGGATAGTGGCCATTGAGGCCGACGCCGTCGTGGTAGATACTGGCCGCGGGACAGAAGGCGCCAGCAACTTATTGCCCGTACCCATCGGGAGTTCTTACAAAGCAGGCTTGCTCAATCGGCTGAATCTAGTGTAGCGTTTGGCCAGATAGAAAAACCTATCCTTGGCCGAGAAATATTACACTTTCAGCGAAAGATGCTGGGATTTGAGAGAGGGTCACCTATCTTTCGTCCTGTTATCAAGGAATGCTTCGTGGCGAGTGGAGGCGGCAACGCTTTAGCAGCTGCGGGGAGGTTTCTGGTAGCTAAGTTTGTTTTCATAGCTCAGAAAGGCACCGTACCCTGTACGGTGTTTTTTTATGTCCTTTACGGTCGAGCTTACTTGCGGCCCAGCCAGTTCTCCGGATTCAGGTTGGAGCTGTTGCGCCACACTTGAAACTGTACCTCCGAGGTACCATCGGGGCTGGTATACACGGTGCCAATCTGCTGGCGCATATCCACGTGCTGGCCTTCGGTAACGCTCACGCTGCGCAGCTTGGCGTACACGGTGAAGTACTCGCCGTGCTGAATCATGACGATGTTGTTCATGCCCGCAATGCTGGCCACGGTGAGCACCTTACCCTCGAAGATGGCCCGAACCGGCTCCCCGGCGCTGGTCTGAATATCCACGCCCCGGTTTTCGACAATCACGTTTTTGAGCACCGGGTGGGCATGGCGGCCGAAGCGCTGGGAAATAAAGCCCTTGGACACCGGCCACAGCAGCCGGCCGCGGTTGTCGGCAAAGGACGAGGAAAGCTCTGCCGTTTCGGGCGTGAGCGTCACTTTATCGACGCGCTCCACGGCTTCTTCCTCGGCAGCGGCGGCGGCGGCAGTAGCGGCCCGGGAAGGAGAACTGGGGCGGGCGGCGGTACCGGCCGAGCCGGAGTTGGCGCGGGCGGCGTTGGCCCGCGCCCGGGCCGCGGCGGCGCGGGCCGCCGCCCGGGCCGCCCGGGCAATTTCTTCCCGCACCCGCTCGGCAATCAGGTTATCGAGGCGGCCCACGGCCTGCTGGCGCTCGGCCAGCTCCTGGCGCAGACTTTCCTCCTGCTGGCTAAGCTTGGTCACGACCTGGTCCTGCTGGGTTTTGAGCGTGACCAGGTTGCGGTTTTCAGTGAGCTGGGTGGTGAGCAGGGAGCTTTTCTCCTGCTTTTTAGCCGTGAGGCCGGTCAGCTGCTGGCTTAGGCGCTGCTTGGTGCTGGCAATCTGGGCGGCCTGGGCCTGGCGCACTTCCGAGTACTGGCGGATGTAGCGCAGACGCAGCATGAACTGGTTAAACGACTCGGCCGCAAACAGGAACATGATGCGGTTGTAGCTGTTGGCCGTTTTGGAGGAGGCGTAAATCATCCGCGCGTACTCGGCCCGCAGCTGCTCCAGGCTCTGCTGGGTTTTCTGCACCTGCGTCTCGGTCTGCCGCACATCCGATTCGATGTACTTCAGATCCGAGGAAATATTCTTGATGACGCCCTGCTGCACGGTCAGCTTTTCCTTCAGGGCGTTGAGCTGGCCCACGGAGGCTTCCTTCTGCTTCTGGGTTTGCTCCAGAATCCGGCTGGTTTCCTGAATCCGCTTGAGCGTGGCGCGCCGCTCCCGCAGCAGCTGGGCCTTGGTTTTGGGCTTAGAGCTGCTGCTGCGGCTGGTGCGCTGCTGGGCCCCGGCCGGTCCGCTCTGCAAAGCCAGCACACTTACCACCGCCAAGAAAAAGGCGGTGCGCTTACTTTTTGCGAACATAGCCCTTGGGCACGGAGAAAGGGAAAGACAGCCGCTCCTGGTCGACGTCTATGTTGCGGTAGTTAATCGTGGCGGTGGCCAGCTTGCCCTTGGCGGGCTGCGCCTGTACGAGCACCGCGTAGGCAAAGGGCACGGCGCTGGGAGCCAGGGGGCGGAAATCGGAAAAGTCGACGGTGAACAGGTTCTGGGTTTGCTGCTCGGCCAGCTTGATCTGCTGCACCCGGTTGCGGGTCAGCTCAATCAGCTGGGTAATGAGCACGCCGCCTTCCTGAAACTCGACTTGCTGCATGGCGCCCTGGTCGTTGATTTTGGGCGTGGTGCTGGCCTCGGCCGGCAGGTAGTTGCCCAGCAGCAGGGCCTGCACCCGGTCAAAGGTCACGGGCACGTTGAGCAGGCGGCTCAAATACGCGTAGTCGCCGGCGTAGTATTCCTTCTGGAGGTAGTTAATCACCTGCACCGAGTCGCGGGTGATATAGGCCCGCACGCCCTCGATGCCCAACGACACCGACAGCCAGATGGCGCTGTCCTTGCGCATGCGTACGTTCAGGTTGGCCGACTGCTGCAGCTGGGGCATGTCAATCTTGATTTTGCCCTTGGCCTTCAGGTAGCGGAAGTCCAGGTTCTTAGCTTTTACCAGTTCAGAGCCTTTGGCTGGCGCGGGAGTCGTGGCCGACTTGGTCGGGAAAATCTTGGAGCTACAGCTGCTCAGCAGCAGGCCCATCCAAAGCAACACCAGCGGAAAGCACTTATTCATATAGTCGTTTGTCTTTGATCTTGCGGTCAATCAGGGCTGAGGCCCCGCCCGCCTTTTTGGCTTTTTGCCACTCGGCCATGGCCAATTCTTTTTCGCCGAGCTGAAACAGTACGTCCCCGTAATGCTCGATGATGGTGGCATCGGTGCTGGTTTTCAGGGCTTTTTCAAGGCTTTGCCGGGCTCCGGTGTAGTCCTTGAGCTTGTAGAGTACCCAGGCGTAAGTGTCGAGGTAGGTGTCGTTGGTGGGAAACTGCTTGACCAGCTTGCCCGACATTTCCTTGGCCTTTTCCAGCTTTTCGCCCCGCATCGAGAGGAAGTAGCTGTAGTTGTTCAGGGCCTGGGCGTTGTTGGCGTCGAAGGTCAGGGCCGCCTCGTAGGCCGCGTCCGACTTGGCGTATTCCTTGAGCTCGTGGTAGGCGTCGCCGAGCTGAGTGTCAATCTGGGCCAGCAGTTCGGGGTTGTCGGTGGCCAGCTTACGGCCGTACTCTAGGGCTTTGACGCCCTTGGTCGGCTGCTTTTTCAGCAGCTGAGCCACGCCGTTGTAGTACCAGAGCGGGGCCTGATTCGGAAACAGCTCCAGGGCCTGGTCGGTGTGGTGCAGCAGGGAGTCAATTTGGTTGAGCTCGGCGTCGATGAGCACCACCTGCTGCCAGATCTGGAACTTGGAGTTGTCGAGCTTAATGGCCTTGAGGTAGTTGCTGCGGGCCAGCTCCTTATGCTCGGTAATGGTCTGAATGTCGCCGGCTACGGAAAACGCTTTGGCTTCCTTGGGGTGGACGCGGGTGGTAATGTCGGCCAGGTCCAGGGCAATTTTCTCCAGGGCCGGGTTGGGCAGCTGCTTGATGTAGTCGACCAGAATCCGGACTTTTTCGTCAATGTCGAGGCCGGGGCTTTCGAAGGCCAGCTTGATTTGCTTGTCCGACTCGGGCTTGTTTTGCTGCTGCCGGTAGATGTCGGCCAAGATCATGCGGGCCTGGGGGTTGTCGGGGTCCTGCTTGAGGGCCTTTTCCGCCACCCGAATGGCGTCGGGAAACCGGTTGTTGGCCGCATACATTTCGGCCTGGGCCAGCACGTAGCGGATTTCGTCGGGGTTGGCGGCCATCAGGGCCTCGCCTTCCTGCAGGGCCTTGTCGAGGTTGTTCTGCTTGAGGTAAATCTGCTGCTTTTTGAACGACACCTCGTCGAGCGGGCCAAACTGCTTTTCGGCCTGCTCGAAGGTCGTCAGGGCCTCGTTCAGCTTGCCCTGGGCCAGGTACAGGTCGGCCAGGTTGAAGAGGTAGTAACCGGAGTCGGGCACGTCCTTAATCAAGCTGGTATACACCTTGGCGGCCTGGTCGTACTGCTTCTGGGACGAGTAAATCTGGGCCAGCAGCAGGTAGTAGTAGGCGTTTTTGGGGTCGAGCTTCACGGCCACCAAGGCAAAGTTGGTAGCGTCCTTAAGGTTGCCGCTGAGCAGGTTGGTTTCGGCAATCTTGTAGTTGATGGCCGCGTTGGTCGGGTTCAGGGCGTAGGCCTTCAGCAGCCGCTCCAGGGCCTTGTTGTAGTCTTCGAGCAGCACGAACTTAACGCCCTCTACGAAGAACGACTCGCTCATCTCCCGGTCTTTCTCCGACAACTCCCGCACCTGCTGCCGGGCCACGTCCAGCTCGGCGCGGTGGGCCAGCTCCTTGCGCTCCTTGCGGGTCAGCTTGCGCGGCTTGGAGTCCGTTGCCGGAGGTTCGCTAGCCGGAGTTGCCGGGCCCGCCGGCTGCTGGGCATACCCTGGCCCGGCCAACAGCAGGCCCAACAGGAGAAGTGTAAAAGGGGCAAATCGACTCATGAGCGCAGTAGCACGGACGGCTGTTCGCCGTTCAAAAAAAGGAGTTACGCCAAATAAACAAATCTGCGGACAGAAGCCCGCGCTACTGCTAACATCAGGAGGGGCAAAAATATCACACGCGCAGCGTGTTATAGTCGCCCAGGCTCAAGTCGTCGGGGGTGCCGGTCACCGAGGCGAAGTTGCCAATCATGGAGTTGGTCACGTTGGCGTGCAGCACCGAGGCCGACTGTTGCACGATGGAGTTGCTGAGCACCGAGCTGCGCACGTTGCTATGGTCACCCAACGACACGTGCGGGCCCACCACCGAATCGGTGATGACGACGTTTTCGCCGATGTAGACTGGGGGAATAACCACGGAGTTGACCAGCTTGGCGGATTCGGCCACCAGGTTTTCGCTGCGCTCCTGCAGATATTCGAGGTAGCGCTGGTTGGTGAATACTGTGGCGTCCTTGTTGCCGCAGTCGAGCCACTCAGTCACGCGGCCGGGCACGAAGGTGGTGCCCTTGTTCTTCATGTTTTCCAGGGCGTTGGTGAGCTGGTATTCACCTTTGTCCTTGATGTCGTTGTCGAGCAGGAACTGCAGCTCGTCGCGCAGGTAGTCGCCGTCCTGGAAGTAGTAGATGCCGATAATGGCCAGGTCAGACACAAACTCCTGGGGTTTCTCCACGAAGTCGGTAATCTGGCCCTGCTCGTCGAGCTTCACTACGCCGAAGGGCTTGGGGTCGTCCACGCGCTGCACCCAGATGGTGCCGGCGGCCGAGCTGTCGAGGGTGAAATCGGCCTTAAAGAGGGTATCGGCAAAGGCCACCACCAGTGGGCCGCTCAGCGAGTCTTTGGCGCAGAGAATGGCGTGGGCCGTGCCCAGGGGCTCATCCTGGTAGTAAATCGAGCCTTTGGCGCCCACCGACTCGGCAATCTGCACCAGGCTTTTCTCCACGGTTTCGCCGAAGCGGCCAATGATAAAGGCGACTTCTTCCACCTGTTCACCGCACACTTTGGCAATGTCTTCCACCAATCGTTGCACGATGGGCTTACCGGCAATCGGAATCAGGGGCTTGGGAACGGTAAGAGTGTGGGGGCGCATGCGCTTACCCATGCCGGCCATCGGAACGATGATTTTCATAGCGGAAAAAGAGAGTTTTGAGTAGTTGGTTTAGGTGTTGAAACGTAATCAGCGCCCCGCGGGATGAGTTACTTGGTGCCCGTGCTGCCGTAGCCGCCGGTGCCCCGCTCAGTTTCCGTCAGTTCCGTGGCCGGCTCCCACTCGGCCGTTTCGTGGCGGGCTACCACCAGCTGAGCAATCCGCTTCCCGTCCTGGACGATGAAATCTTCGGCCGAGAGGTTGACCAGCAGCACTTTGAGCTCCCCCCGGTAGTCGGCGTCAATAGTGCCGGGGCTGTTGACGATGCTGATGCCGTGCTTGTAGGCCAGGCCGCTGCGGGGCCGCACCTGCACTTCATAGCCCACCGGAATTTCCATAAACAGACCCGTCGGAACAAGGGCGCGTTGCAGGGGCTTCAACGTAATGGGCTCCGCGAGGTTGGCCCGCACGTCCATTCCGGCCGCGTGGGCAGTCTGGTAAGAGGGCAGCGGGTGGTGGGAGCGGTTGATGACGGGAATACGCATGAAGGGCAAAGCAAAGGAGGCCGGCGGCAAAGATAGGCCGAACCAGATATGGATAAGTTTAGGAAGATTAATTGAGACAAAAAGAATTTCGTCCTTTTTGCCGCGTTAGGCGCGGGCCAACCGGCGCCCCGGCCGCTCCACCAGGAAAATCAGCGCCAGAAAAACCAGGCACAAACCCACGTGAAACGCGTGGCGCAGCCAGAAGTCGGCTACGGGCACGTACCAGCTGATAGCCACTAGGGCGCAGGCCACGGCCAGCCAGGTGGCCAGGCGCGCCACGGGGTAGGGGACGGGAAAATGCTTTTCCCCCAGGCGCCAGCACACAATGGCCATCATGGCGTAGCAGGCCAGGGTCGTGACGGCGCTACCCATGTAGCCCAGCACCGGAATCAGCAGAAAGTTGAGCAGCACCGTCAGGGCGGCCCCGCCCACGCTGATGTAGGTGCCGTAGTAGGTTTTGTCGGTGAGCTTAAACCAGACCGACAGGTTGTAATACACGCCCAGAAACAGGTTGGCCAGCAGCAGCACCGGCACCACGGCCAGCCCCGAGCGGTACTCGGGGCCGCGCAGCAGCTGCCCGAAATCCTCAATGTTGACGCTGATAAACACGAAAATAAAGGCGCAGCTTAGCGTAAACCACTTCAGGATGAGGGCAAACGTAGCCGGGGAGTTTTTGTCCGTCGACTGCGAAAAGAAGAACGGCTCGGCGGCGTAGCGGAAGGCCTGGATGACCAAGGACATGAAAATAGCCAGCTTGTAGCAGGCTCCGTAAATACCCATGGCCGTTTGGTTGGACTGCCCCGGGTAAAAGCCCTCGGGCAGCCAGTACTTGAGCAGAGGCCGGTCGAAGGTTTCGTTGATCATGCCCGCCAGCCCCATCAGCATCAGCGGGTAGGCGTACTGCAGCATGGGCCGCAGCGGGGCCAGGTCCAGCCGAAACCGGAAGTCAGTCAGCTCCCGCCACAGCATGGGCAGGTAGCAGGCATTGGCCAGCAGCCCAATCAGAAATACGTAGCCCACCCGTAGCTGTGGGCTGTACACGGCCCGCACCAGGGGCTGCAGCCCGGTCAGGTACTTGCCGGCCAGAATATCGGGGCAGAGCACGATAAAGAACAGCGACAACCCAACGTTGAGCAGGATGTTGATAAAGCGCACCGCCGCCACTTTCTTGGCCTTGTTTTCGAGCCGGAGCCGGGCAAAGGCAATGGCCGTTACCGCGTCGATGCCCATCACCAGGGCCAGCCACACCAGGTATTTTTCGCGGCCGGGGTAGTGCAGCAGGCTGGCCAGCGCCGGCGAGGCCAGGGCCAGCAGTCCGCTCAGCACCACGCTGCTCACCAGTAGCAAGCTCAGGACCTGGTCGTAGAGCAGGCGCCGGTCGGTGCCGGGCCGGGTGGCGAAGCGGAAGTAGGCCGACTCCATGCCGTAGGTAAACAGGATGTTGAGGAAGGCCACGTAGGCGTAGAGCTCGGTCACGATGCCGTACTCGGCAGCCTCAAACCGACTGGTATAGAGCGGGACCAGCAGAAAGGTGAGGGCCCGTCCCACAATGCTGCTGATGCCGTACACGGCCGTTTGCCCAACTAGTTTTTTTGCTACGCTCATGCTTGGGTTAAGCAAAAAGTAGCAAGTAAGAATCCGCGGCTAGAACACGAGTATTGGCCCCGAAAATGGGCCCGATACTGGCAGCAGCCGGCTTCTTACCTGCTACTTCTTAATTTGTAATGGACTACTTGCCGGTAAATACGGCCGGCCGCTTTTCCAGGAATGCCGTGGTGCCTTCCCGAAAATCCTCGGAGGCGAAGCTGTGCCCAAACGAGTTGGCCTCGGTCTGGTAACCATTCATTTCCTTGTCGTAGTAGGCATTTACGCAGTCGATAACCAAACCCACGGCCAGCGGGGCCTTGCTCAGAATTTTGGTCATGAGCTGCGCGCAGAAGGGCAGCAGCTCGGCCAGGGGCACGACGTGGTTCACCAGGCCCAGGCGGTAAGCCTCTTCGGCTTTAATTTGGTCCCCGGTCAGGAGCAGCTCCAGGGCTTTGCCTTTGCCCACCAGCTGGGTCAGGCGCTGGGTGCCGCCGTAGCCCGGAATCAGGCCCAGGTTTACTTCGGGCTGACCAAAGCGGGCATTTTCGGAGGCGACGCGCATGTGGCAGGCCATAGCCAGCTCGCAGCCCCCGCCCAGGGCAAAGCCGTTGACGGCGGCAATAACGGGCTTGGTGCTTTCCTCGAGCATGCAAAACGCTTCCTGACCCCGCTCGGCAGCGCGCCGGCCACTGATGTCGTTCAGGGCGGCCAGCTCCGAAATGTCGGCCCCGGCCACGAAGGCCTTCTCGCCGCTGCCGGTCAGGATGATGCCGCGCACCTGTGGGTCGTCGAGGGCCAGCTGGGTAGCCTCCCGGATTTCTTCAATCGTGGCCGCGTTCAGGGCGTTGAGCTTGGCGGGGCGGTTCAGGGTAATGGTCAGGATACCGGTGGCCGAATCCAGGGCGTAAAGCAGGTTTTCGAAAGTAGCCATGCGTGCGTAAAGGGCAGGAATAGGTGAAAGAACGGGGCAAAGATAGGGCAAAAGCGTGGCCCGGCTGCGGCCCGCCGCCGTAGCCGCTCAGCGAGAATTTTCCGGCCTTGAACTCCGGCAGCGGTGCGTCGGGCGAGAGCCGACGGGGTTACGGATTTGGTATCTATATATTTAAGCCAAAGTATAGTAAAAGCAAAGTGTCGCGAAAAATTCATATTTAGCGTCAGTGCTTCTTTCATTCTTACCTAAACCCCCTCGTACGCATATGGGCTTTGTTTCTGAGTTTAAGGAATTCATTTCGAAGGGCAACGTGCTAGACCTGGCCGTGGGCGTTATCATCGGGGCTGCTTTCGGCAAGATTGTTACCTCGCTCACCGACGACATCATCATGCCCATCATTGGGCTGGCCATCGGTGGCATTGATCTGAAGGAATGGTACCTGCCCCTGGACGGCAACACTTACGCCAACTTCGAGGCCGCCAAAGCTGCCAAGGCCGCTACCGTCAACTACGGCCTGTTCCTGAACGCCATTATTTACTTCTTCATCATTGCCTTCTGCGTGTTTTTGATTGTGAAGTTGGCCAACCGCTTCAAGAAGCCGCCGGTGGTCATTGCCGTGGCCGACCCGGGGCCGACCAAAGACCAGGTGCTGCTCATGGAAATCCGGGACGCCCTGCGCAACCGCTAAGCTTTACTGCTCGCCAAACCGGTCTTTCCTCAGTCTGGGAAAGGCCGGTTTGGCTTTTTTGCTCTTTCCGCATGACCACAACTTTTACTGTTTCCGCTAGTTGGTTTCGCCGGCTGCTGTTGCTACTGATGTTCAGTGGCATCTCCTTGGTGGCCCAGGCTCAAACGTCGGAATCCAGCGCCGCTGCGCCCGATACCGTGCAGGGCTGGAAGCGCGGGGGCGTGGGCACGCTCAACTTCAGCCAAGTAAGCCTGAGCAACTGGGCGCCCGGGGGCCAAAGCTCCCTGTCGCTGCTGGCCATTGGCAACGCTTTTCTGCATTACCGTCGGGGCCAAAACACGTTCGATACGTCCCTGGACGTCGTGTACGGCAGCCTGAAAGCGGGCAAGGCCAAAATCCGCAAGAGCGACGACCGGCTCGAATTCAACGCCAAATACGGCCGCCAGTTTACCAAGGTGCTCTACTACGCGGCCCAGGCCAATGTCAAAACCCAGCTGACGCCCACTTACGCCGTCGACAAGCCCGATTCGCTGCTGTCCCGCTTTTTTGCCCCGGCCTTTATCCTGGCTTCCCTCGGCATCGACTACAAGCCCAACGACCAGCTGTCGGTGTTTCTGTCGCCCGTTACCGGCAAGTTTACCGTTGTGGCCGACCAGACCCTGGCCGATGCCGGGGCCTTCGGCGTGGACGCCGCCGCGCGGGATGCGGCCGGCCGACCGATTCGCGGTACCGGGCAACAGTTCCGGCAAGAACTCGGCGCGTATTTAAACGTAAAGTACCGGCGTCCCATCTGGGAGAATATTACATTTCAAAGTAAGTTGGACCTCTTCAGTAACTACCTGCACAACCCCTCCAACG
Source organism: Hymenobacter chitinivorans DSM 11115 (assembly GCF_002797555.1). Lineage (NCBI taxonomy): Bacteria > Pseudomonadati > Bacteroidota > Cytophagia > Cytophagales > Hymenobacteraceae > Hymenobacter > Hymenobacter chitinivorans. The sequence continues at coordinate 160,024 of NZ_PGFA01000002.1, forward strand.
TGGACGTGAACTGGGAAAACCTGATCAGCTTCAAGGTCAATAAATTCATCAGCAGCAGTATTACCACCACTCTCGTGTACGATGACGATGTTTTAGTGCCCGTCGACCGGAATGAGGACGGCACTCCCGACAGCCGGGGCCGCCGGATCCAGTTCAAGGAAACCCTGGGTATTGGCCTGACTTATAGGTTTTAACGAAATTGAACTATATTTGCTCCTCTCCGGTTGTGTGGCTGCCGAACCCGGGGACGGAGCGCCTGCCTGCTGCCCCACCTGATCCTCCTCTTCTCACCTGCCCTATTGTATGAAAAAGCTGATTGCCGCACTGCTGCTGGCCGGTACTAGCCTCGTTGCTTTCCAGGCCCAGGCTCAATCATCGGAGCCGGCTGCCGACAAGCCGGCGGCTTCCCGTAAGCCGTCCCGGAAAGCTTCCGGGGAGGATATTGCCCGGATGCAGCGGCGCATGAGCATGAACCCAAACGAGGTGAAGCGCGACCAGCAGATGGAGATTCTCGAAGCTCGCTCGGGCGGCACGGCCAACACTAGCTTCGGCCGCGCCGCGGGTCCCGCCCGGCAATACGAGAAGGGTAATTCAGGCTTTATGGTGCGCAAGTTTAAGGACAAGCGCGGCACCGCCCAGCAAAAGCGGGGACAGAGCCGGCCCGCCCCCGGCATTGACCCCAAGGGCAAACCTTTGTCGCATAAGAAGAAGCACCGCTTTCTGTTCTTCTAGAAGGCCGGCCCCCAACAAACAAAAAAGCCCCGTAGCAGCGCTGCGGGGCTTTTTGCATCTTCAACGGCTTCGAGGCCACCGTTCGCCCCCGATGCTGCTGAAGAAGTAGCAGTTCCTGGGCCGTGTCGGAAACGGTCAGGTATTTCCATAGAAGCTAGCTAGCGTAAGGCTCAGCAATACGGCAGCTAGCTCCTATTCCTAATACGAGATATTGGGGCTGAGGTAGCACGCCAGTAGTAATTACTGACGTGATTAGCAGTTACAGCGAGCTATAGTTCCCCTCCGTGCAAGTGCTACCGGCTACATCAGTGCCTGCCCAACCTCCGCAAAGACCAGCGGTGCCAGCCTTTCAAATTCACTAAGCAATAACGTATAGCCTCAGGCATTGACGCAGGGTGTAAGTCCCCGAAACTCTAGCCGGCTCGTAGTCCGTTATTGCCGGCCCGTAAGGTGGCTGGAGCCCAATAGTTAGAACTTGGCAGTGAGGCCTAATTTGAGGTAGTTCATATCGTAGCCCAACTCGGTGAAGGCGCCAATGTTGTTACTGAAGAAATAACGGGCTCCCACAAAAATGCCGCTGGTAATGTAGCTCGAACTGCTGGAGTAGCCTTTCAGCTCAGGAATGTCATCATAGTAAGAGTCGCTCCACTTCTGAATCCGCACGCCCACGCTCAAGCCGCCGTAGGTATCAAGCTTGGGATTCTGGAATACGTTGTAGTGGTAAGTACCCCGCGCAGCCACAATGATATTGGTCCAGGTAGCCTTGTATTTGGTTCCCGGATAATCGTAGTGGTAGGCTTTGTAGCCTACCAGGCCGCCTACCCCAATTGTGCCCGGTCCCACTCCTTCGCGCAGGCCGTGCTCCACCGACAGGCTCAAAGCCGGTGTCGACTTCAGCGTGCCATAATAGCCGTAGCCCAAGCCCAGGCCTACACCCAGGTTTACCATGTTCGTGCCTTTGCGGAACAACTCGCCATTGGCAGCCGTAGTGGCGCTTTTCGATTCAGTCTTTGGCTCAGGAGCTGGCGTTGGGGCAGGTGCCGGAGCGGCCGTAGGTGCTGGCTTTGGCGCAGGTTTGGTGGTAGTGGCCGAGCTGGGTTTGGTGGTGGTCTTGCTAGTAGTGGCCGGTGTTTTGGTCGTAACCACCTTGGCTGGGGCTGTCCCAGGACTAGCGGGTTTGGTAGTGCGGGCTGGCGTTTTGGTTTGGGCCAGCGCGCTGCTGCCGGTCATGGCCGCAGCGAGGAGGAAGGTAGCAAGTGTTTTCATAGCAGCTGAAGAATAAAAGTTCGGATGAAGTGGCGCAGGTGTGCAATTATTTCCTGAACTGATGCAAAACTACGCTGGGTAAAAGTTACCGTCAATCGCATGATTATGTGACTTAGTAAGTAAGTAGCTCATTACCAGTTGAAAGCGTGATTTTGAAGGATTAAATATATAAAATAATTGATTCTGCGCAGTTTGGAAATCAACCAAGTGGCCGGTAGCAGGTATCTGGCCCGCTTCGTTTTGGTCTTGCAGATATTGCTTTGCTGCGCCTGCCGAACCGAATTATCAAAGCCTGCTGCTGCCGTCGGCGAGACTCTTGCGGTAGCTATTACCGCTGGGACTACCACCCACCGTGCTGTTCTTCACAAGAATTGACGCAACGCCCTTCTTTGTGTCAGTGCGTACCTGTCCTGCTCGGCCTTCGGCGCCGAATAATTTTCCATGGCGTGGCTGATTTTTGAGCACCACGGCAGTAGCTAAGCCCGGTTGTGGCTTGGCACGTTGATAGAGTTCGTCGACCTAGCCACCGGTAGGCTTGCCTGTAGCTATAGCTTGTGAATTTAATTTGGGGGGTATCCAAGGTTAAGCGGCGCAAAAACAAAACGCCCCAGCTGTTTCCAGCCGGGGCGTTTTGCACTTATTACCTTCAAGCCGACTACAGCGTCCGCTTGATTTCTTTCTCTTCGAAGCCTTCGATGTTGTCGCCTTCGCGCAGGTCATTGAAGCCTTTGATCGAAATACCGCATTCGTAGCCCTGGCGTACTTCCGACACATCGTCTTTGTAACGCTTCAGCGCCGAGATGTCGCCGGAGTGTACCACGATACCGTCGCGCACGACCCGCACCTTGGTATTGCGGGTGAAGGAGCCTTCCGTTACCATACAGCCGGCAATGCTGCCCACCTTGGTAATGTTGAACACCTGCCGCACCTCGGCGTTGGCTACTACTACTTCCTGCACCGTCGGGGCCAGCATGCCTTCCATGGCATCCTTCACCTCGTTGATGGCGTTGTAGATAATCGAGTAGAGACGGATGTCGATCTGCTCATTGTCGGCCAGCTTGCGGGCACTCTGCGAGGGCCGCACCTGGAAACCAATGATGATGGCGTCGGAAGCCGAAGCCAGCAGCACGTCCGATTCGGAGATGGCACCCACCCCTTTGGAAAGGATGTTCACCTTCACTTCCGGCGTCGAGAGCTTCAGCAGCGAGTCGGAGAGGGCTTCTACCGAGCCGTCCACGTCACCTTTCACAATAACGTTGAGCTCCTTGAACGAACCAATGGCCAGACGACGACCGATTTCGTCGAGGGTGATGTGCTTCTTGGTGCGCATGCTCTGCTCACGGGTGAGCTGCTGACGCTGGGTGGCCAGTTCGCGGGCTTCGCGCTCAGTTTCCATCACCTGCAGCTTGTCACCAGCCTGAGGGGCACCCGTCAAACCAAGTACCTGCACCGGAGTAGCCGGACCGGCCTGCTTCATCTTCTTGCCGCGGTGGTCGGTCATGGCCTTCACGCGGCCGTAGTGCGGACCGGCCAGTACTACGTCACCTACTTTCAGGGTACCAGTTTGCACCAGCACGGTGGTTACGTAGCCGCGGCCTTTGTCCAGCATGGCTTCAATAACGGCACCCACGGCGTTGCGGTCGGGGTTGGCTTTCAGTTCGAGCAGTTCGGCTTCAAGCAGAACTTTCTCCAGGAGGTCGTCGATACCGAGACCCGTCTTGGCCGAAACCTCCTGCGACTGGTATTTGCCACCCCATTCTTCCACCAGGATGTTCATCTGCGAAAGTTCTTCGCGGATTTTCTCCGAGTTGGCGCCGGGCTTGTCAATCTTGTTCATCGCAATTACGATGGGCACGCCCGCCGCTTGTGCGTGGTTGATGGCTTCCCGCGTCTGGGGCATTACCGAGTCATCGGCTGCCACTACGATGATGGCAATGTCGGTAATCTTGGCACCCCGGGCACGCATGGCGGTAAACGCTTCGTGACCCGGTGTATCGAGGAAAGTAACCCGCTTGCCCGATTTAGTCATTACATCGTAAGCGCCGATGTGCTGGGTGATACCGCCGGCTTCGCCTTTGGCCACGCTGGCGTTACGGATGTAGTCCAGCAGCGAGGTTTTACCGTGGTCGACGTGACCCATGATGGTCACGATGGGGGCACGGGGCTGCAGATCCTCTTCGTTGTCGTCGAGGGTCGTGTCTACTTCCTCTTCCTCGGCCGACAGGAATTCCACATCGTAGCCGAATTCATCGGCAATAACGGTAATGGCTTCCGCGTCGAGGCGCTGGTTGATCGAAACGAACATGCCCATGTTCAGGCACACCTTGATTACCTCGTTTACCGAAACGTCCATCAGCGAGGCCAAGTCATTGGCGGAGATGAACTCGGTTACTTTGAGGGTCTTGGCGTCTAGTTCGTTCTGGGCGCGCTGGGCTTCACGGTCTTCGGCTACACCAGCCCGCTTGTCGCGGCGGTATTTAGCGCGGTTGTTCTGGTTACCACCACGGCCGCCGCTGAGTTTGGCCAGCGTGGCTTTGATCTGCTCCTGAATCTGCTTGTCGTTCTGCTCGGGCGTTACGGCCTGGGCCGGACGCGGAGCATTCTGCCCACCCTGTCCGGGCCGCTGACCCGGGCCACCGGGGCGCTGACCGGGGCCACCGGGACGGTTGCCTTGCTGGCCGGGACCACCGGGGCGGTTGCCCTGGTAACCACCGCCCTGGCCGGTGTTCTGACCGCCTTGGCCGCCCTGACCACCCGTGGTCGGAGCCCCGGGAGCCGGCATGCGCTGGCGCTTTTTCTTATCCGTGCCGGGGCCGAGGCCGCTCTTGCGCACGTCGGATGAGGCCACCGGACGAGCATTTCGGCCACCGCGGCGGGAGGAGTCGAGTGGCAGCTCAATCTTGCCCAGTACCGTTAGGCCCTTGAGCTGGTCGGCTTTGGCTACGATGGTGCTGGTGTCTTCGGGCTGATCAGCAGCGGCCGGCTCGGCAGCCGGAGCTGCGGCTACGGGAACGGCCGGTTGGGGAGCCGGGGCAGCTGGAGCAGCCGCTACGGGAGCCGGAGCAGCCACAGGGGCTGGGGCCGGCTGCGGGGCGGCTTCAACTTTAGGTTCCGGCTTAGCTTCAGCCACGGGGGCCGGAGTGGGAGCGGGAGCTGGTGCGGCGGGCTTGGCTTCTGCTACCGGAGCCGGAGTGGGAGCCGGGGCAGGCTGAGGAGCCGGAGCGGGGGTGGGTTGGGGAGCGGCAGCCGCGGGACGCGGCGGCACCGGCCGGCCCTTGGAGTCCAGCTCGATTTTGCCCAACACTTTCAGGCCGGGAACTTTGGGAGCTTCGGGCTCAGCCGGGGCAGCAGCCACGGGGGCCGGAGCAGCTACGGGAGCAGCGGGCTTAGCTTCAGCGGCGGGAGCGGGCTGCGGAGCCGGGGCTGCGGCCGGAGTGGGCACAGCGGGGCTAGCCGCTTTCGGCGCCACGGGTTCAGGCCGGGGAGCAGGAGCTGGAGCAGCTTCAGCTTCCGTCTGGCGCTTGGCCTGCGTGAGCTTGGTTGCCTCCATTTTGTCTTGCGCCGACGACGCAAACTCCTTTTCCAGCAGGCCCACCTGTTCGGCAGTCAGCTTCGTGGTAGGTTTATTTTCTACCTGATGTCCTTTCTTGGCCAAGGTCTCCACGACCGTGCCCATTCCAATATTCAGGTCTTTGGCTGCCTGCTGGAGCCGTTTAGGTGCTGCTTCCGCCATTCTATGCTCGCGAACGATACTCGTATTCAGATGCAAAGGTACTACATTAAATCTTGCCAGCCGACGCCAAATCACGCCGACTAGCGTGATTTAGCGTCCTTGCTGTACCGGCCGCCGCGCATTCATTGCGCGTCGCCGGAATTTGTGGTTTCTTCTTGTTCTTCGTTATCCTCGAATTCATTGCGGATAATGCGGAAAACGTCCTCTACGGTAACGTCCTCCAGCTCGGTGCGCCGCACGATATCTTCTTTGCTCACTGCCAGTACGGCGCGGCCCGTGTCGAGGCCGATTTTCTTGAGCTCGTCGAGCACCCAGCCTTCGATTTCATCCTGGAATTCGTCGAGGGCAATATCTTCGTCGTAGTCGCCGGCTTCGCGGAACACGTCGATTTCCATGCCTACCAACCGGCTTGCCAGCTTGATGTTGGCACCGCCACGGCCGATGGCCAGACTAACTTGGTCCGGCTTTAAGAACACCGATACCCGACCAGTTTGTTCATTAATCCGCATTGACCCAATCTTGGCCGGCGACAAGGCCCGCTGGATGTAGAGCTCGAGGTTATCAGTGTAGTTGATGACGTCGATGTTCTCGTTTTCCAGCTCCCGCACTACGGCGTGAATCCGGGAGCCTTTCATGCCCACGCAGGCACCCACGGGGTCAATCCGGTCGTCGTAGCTTTCGACGGCTACTTTGGCCCGCTCGCCGGGCTCGCGCACGATGTTCTTGATGGTAATCAGGCCATCGTAGATTTCGGGTACTTCCAGCTCGAACAGACGCTCCAGGAAAGCCGGCGCGGCGCGCGAAAGGATGATTTTGGGCGTGCCGTTGATGATTTCCACCCGGTGTACCACGGCGCGCACGGTGTCGCCCTTGCGGTAGCGGTCCTTGGGAATCTGCTCGGCCTTGGGCAGCACCAGCTCGTTTTCTTCCTTGTCCAGAATCAGGGCCTCGCGGCTCCACACCTGATACACCTCGCCGGTCACGATTTCGCCCACCTGGTCTTTGTAGGCCTGGTAGAGGTTGTCGCGCTCCAGGTCCTTCACGCGCTGAATCAGCGTCTGGCGGGCCATGAGCACGGCGCGGCGGCCAAAGTCTTCGAGTTTCACCTCTTCGGCTACCTGCTCGCCCACTTCAAAGTCGGCCTCGATTTTCTGGGCTTCGGCCAGCGGAATCTTGTCGAAATCCCAGATGTCTTCCGAGTCGTCATCCACGATTTCGCGGTTGCGCCAAATCTCCAGGTCACCTTTGTCCACGTTGATGATGACGTCGAAGTTCTCGTCGGTGGTGTACTTCTTCCGGATCATCGTGCGGAACACGTCCTCCAGGATACTCATCATCGTGGGACGGTCGATGTTCTTGGAGCGGGCGAACTCGGCGAACGATTCTATCAGGACGTTGCTGTTCATGGGGTTAAGCTATTAACTGTTGGGTGGGCGGTTGGGTTTAAGAACCGGTACTTGCGCAACAGCTTACGGGTTAGATGAATTTCAGAACCAAGCCAGCAGCGTAAAGCAGCCGGCTCACTTAGTTATTTAAAGGAAATAACGACCCGGGCCTCCTTGATGTCCGCGAAGGGCACCAGTACGGCGGGCAATACTTTCTTTTTGTTTTTCTCCTTGATTTCCTCGGCCAGCTGAATGCCTTCGGCCTCGGCGGCTTCCATGACGCCGGTTTTCTCGGTGCCGTCCTGCAGCTTCACGTTCACGGTACGGCCCACGTGGCGGGTGTACTGGCGCTGGTCGGTGAAGGGCTGGTCGGCGCCGGGCGAAGTTACTTCCAGCGTGTAGCTGGCTTCTTCGCCGTAGGCCTCGTCGATGCGGCGGGCCAAACGACGGCTGACCAGGGCGCACTCGTCGATACCGAAACCCTGCTCACTGTCGAGAATGACCGTAATCTTGGGCCGGATGGCGTCGGACACGGTGAGGGCGACAACGAACAGCTCGGGACCGGGCAGGCTGTCCTGGAGCATTTCGGCAATTTGGTCGCGGTCGAATTTCATGGAGATGAATAGGGGGACAAAAGAAAGAGGGGACTGTCTGTCCCCTCTTCGTAGTCAATTTGCTGGTGCAAAGATAAGCCGAAAAAATGCCGAAAGCAAGCCGGGGCCGCGTAAGCCTCTGTTAGCGCTTGACTTCCACCCAGCCCTTGGCCGAGCGGCCGGTAGCATCGCGCAGCAGATAGTAGTACACACCGTCGGGCAGGTTTTCGCCGCGCCAGTCGTTGAGGTAGCGGCTGGTTTCGTAGACCTTGTTGCCCCAGCGGGTGAAAATCTGCAACGAAGCCGGCTGGCAGCTGAAGCGGGGCACAAAATGCTCATTGAGACGCTCGGGGTCGTCGTTGGGCGTGATGATGTTGGGAATAAACACGTCCCCTACGACGACCGGGGCAAACTGAGTCAGGACTTCGCAGGTAGAGTAAAACGCGGTGAGGCGCACTTGGTACTGGCCCGGCTTACTATAGGTATGCGTCGGGTTGGACTCAACGGAGGTTGTGTTGTCGCCGAAGTCCCACTGGTACTTGCCGCCGGGCAGAATGGGTGTAAACGTGTGAGTGAAGGGCGCCAGCGCCGTGTACTGGGAGGCCGCCTCGCACAAGGGCACGTCCAGGTCGATGTTGGTGCCGGGCGAGGGAGCCAGCACAACGGTTCGGGTATCGGAGGTGGCGCAGGCGTTGTCGGAGAAGGTGTAGCGCAGGGTCAGGATGGCGCCGCGGTTGTTGGTGTTGGGCGGGGTAAACAGACCATCGGCACTCACGCCCGGACCACTCCACACCCCACCGGCCGGGCTGAAGCCGGTAAGCTGAATGGGCTGCGTTTCGTAGGAGCACAGCGTCAGGTCGGGCCCGGCCTCGGTTGGGCGCGGGGCCTCAACTACCACCGTTTGGGTGACGAACCCGCAGCGGGTGGTATCGGCGAAGGAGTAGGTAAGAATATGGGTGCCGGGCTGGGCTACAGCGGGTATAAAGGTGTTGCCGCTGACGCCCGGACCACTGAAGGTGCCGCCGGGCGGCGTGGCCGACAACGGAATGGCCTTGCTGGAAGCCGCGCACTGGGGCGGCAGAGCCGCAAACTCCGGCGCTATTTCGGGCGTGACCGTGACGCGCAGGCGGCGGGTGCTGACGCAGGTGCCCGTGGAGGCCACGGAATAAGTGAGCATACTCACGCCGAGCACCGCGGCCGAAGGGGTGAAGAGGTAGCCGCCGCCCGGTTGTGCGGACACGCCCGGCCCGGTCCAGGTGCCCCCGGCCGGCGTGCCACCCAACTGAAACGGGGCCGCGCTGACGCACACAGAGCGGTTGGGGCCAACGTCGGCCAAGCGGATGCCAAAGTCAATCTTGAAGGCAGCGTTGTTGCAGTTGCGGTTGTTATTGGTTTGGGAAAAGCTACCCGTCGGCAGGGTAGGAAACCCGGAGGTGCCTTCGCAGCCGCCGCACACGGCCTGGTACACAATACCGCGCTTGTCGAAGCGGGAAGTGCCTCCGTCGACGTGCTCCCCACGGCCGCCGTATTCGCCGAAGAACGTGGCGTATTCCAGCTCCTTCATCCCGGGAGAAAACTGGGCCAGGTAAAAGTCGGAGCCGTCGGTGCGCGTTTGCAGGGCGGATGCCGTAACGGGCAGCTCAGTGGTACCGCCCCCGCTGAACCCGGCATTGGTGTTGCCGCCCCAGCCACAGACGTAGATTCGCTCACAGTCGTCGACTAGAAAGGCCGTTAGGGAAAGGTTGGGAGTGGAGTTGATGGCGCCGCCAAACCGGGTGGAATACAGGCTTTCCTTGAGCGTCGGATCCAGCTTCTGCACGAAGTGGTTGCCGCGGGTTGTGGCGTAAAGCCCCGTGGTGACCGGGTAAATACCGTTGGTTTGGCCCAGCACGTACACGTTCTGGGCCGCATCGAGCTGGATAAAATAAGCCTGGTCGTAGAGCGGAGTGCCCAGGTAAGTGGACTGCTCCAGCTTGGTGCCCATGCTGTTGAGGTGGGCTACAAACCCGTCGACGTCGTTGCTGCCGTGGCTGGATTTGACGCTACCGGGGGTGGTGGGGAAGTCGAGGCTGGTAGTGCCGCCGCTCACGTACACGTCGCGGGTGGGCGTGAGCTGAATGGAATAGGCCGCCTCGGCGCCTTGGCCACCCAGGTAGGTGCTCCACTGCAGGCTGCTTAGGTCGGGGCTGAGCTTGCACACTACGGCATCGGAGGAGCCGCCACGGTTGGAACTCTGGATGGGGGAGCCGGGACCAGGGAAATCGGTGCTGCTGGTCACCGATGCCACGTACACGTTGCCAGCCCCGTCGGTAATAACGTCGCCCCGAAACTGGTCCCCGTAGTTGTGGGTCAGGGCCGGAGTCAGAACCAGCCCGTCGGTGCCGGAGCCCCCGAGGAAGGTTGAGGCCACGAGGTGGGAGCCGTCGGCGCTAAGCTTGCTGACGACAATGTCGCTTCCATTGCTGTAGCGCAGGCCGTTGACTTTGGCGGGACGCGGGCCACCGTTAAATGTATTGTCGAGGGCCCCGGCCGTGGTGGGGTAGGTGCGCGAGCTGGTCGAGCCCATAATGACCAGCTCCCCGGCCGAATTTACTACCAAGCTGTGCGGGGCTTCGGTGGAGTCGCCGCCCAGGTAGGTGGCGTAGAGGCGGGAGGCCGTGCCAGTAGTGGAGGTATTGTACTTGAAAATGGCAATGTCGGCCAGACCGTTGAAGGACGTGTCATAGGCGCCGAGGCTGATTGGATAGCCGATGCCAAACACGATGCCGCCCGAGTACATATTGCCCAGCGGGTCGTAAGTGGCCGTAAAGCCCCAGTTGTCGGCCGTGGAGCCCGTGAAAGTTGAGAACAGCACGGTGGGGTCAATAACCAGGGGCAGGGCGGGGTTGTAGCGGCCCAGCCGGAACGTTACCTCGGTGCCCTGCAACACGTACTCGCAGTCGACCATCACGCGCCGGTCGCCCTGCAACTGCCAGGCCCGGGGCGCCTGCTCCACTACGTCGCCCACCGAGGTTTGAATCCGCAGCTGGCCTTGCTCCAAGCTGAGCTTCTGGGCCCCGCGGTAGCGCAGCCGGATCTGGGCGGGCTGGGCTCCGGCCTGAAGCAAAAAGTCGTATTCGAGGTGGCCGGCGGTATTTTCGTACAGCTCAGTGCTGATGCCGGGATACACGTTTTGGTAGCGCACCCGCCGGAAGCCGGGCACCTGGCTAGCCCAGCGGCGGGAGTCGGCGCCCAGAAAGTAGTTGCGCCGCTCCTCCGTGGCCTGGGCGGGGGCAAAGTCGGGGTTGGTATTGCCGTTTACAAACGTGACGGAGTAGGCGTGGGCCGGCAGCTTGCTGGTCGTATTGGTGTGGTCGTGGTGCTGGGCCAGGGCCTGGGGCGCCACAAAAGCGTAGGTGAAGCCGGTCTTTTCCAGAAAAAGCCGGCCGCCGGGCAGCTCGGCCAAGTACTGCACCTGCTTGGGCCACTGTCCCCGGTTTTCGACAAACTCCAGGGTGCGCGGCGGGGGCTCAGACGCGGGCCCGGGGGCCGCCGCGCCCCGGTGCCAGAGGCCAGTGCCCAGCAAGAGAAAAAGCGTGATGGTGAATCGAAAGGGTAAGGGTTGTTGCATAGGGAAAGATACAACCAAAAAATCAGGGCTTTTGCCGGAAACGGGCAGCGGTGGCGCAAAAGTGGCCGTAACCTATACCTTTGCTTTCCCCGATGCTGGTTCTTGCTTGTGCGCCGTTCCTTTGCCTTTAAATGTACCCTGCTTGTCATTGCGTGGCTCTTGCTGGCCATTGCCTGCGTGCAGATTCCGTCCCGGGTGTTCTGGCCCGCGTCCTTCGGCGCCCTGACGTTGCCGCTGGCCCTGGGCCTAAACCTGGCCGCAGTAGGGTATTGGCTGCTGCGCAACTGGCGGGTGGCGGCCCTGCCGGCCCTGGTGGCTTTTCTGACCTGGCCGCACTTTCAGCGGGGCCTGGCCGTGCATCCTACCCAACTGGCTTCGGGCCGGGCTGCAGCGCCGGGGCCTAGCACGGTGCGTCTGCTCAGCGCCAACGTGCGCATCTTTAATGTGTACCCGCAGCTGCGCGACAAGGACCCTGAGTCGCCGGTCAAGTTTATTCGGTGGCTGGCCGAGAATCCGGCGGACGTGCTGTGCCTGCAGGAGTTTTATAACGAGCCCGTGGGCAGCCGCACCGGCGAGGGCCGCCTGTTTCGCAGCGTCGACAAAATCGGCAAGCAAGCCGGGCGGCAGGCCTTCGTCTCGAAAACGCTGACCAACGGGGCCGGGGCCGAATTTGGAATGGCCATTTTCTCGCGCTTTCCCATCGTGGGGCGGGGCACCATTTCCTTCGACCGACTAACCCAGAACCACGCCATGTACGCCGACCTGCGCCTGCCTTCCGGCGACACGGTGCGGGTTTACAACTTCCATCTACAAAGCATGAGCATGGACGAGCGGGACATCGTGGACAGCTACTCGAGCAAGGCGGGCCTGAAGAAAAAGGGCCTGGGGCTATTGCGGCGCTTCAAGCGCGGCCTGGTGGCTCGCAGCGTACAGGTCGATACGCTGGTGCAGCGCTTCGAGCGGTGCCGCTACCCCATGTTGCTCTGCGCCGACCTCAACGACGTGCCCTACAGCTACAGCTACGACCAGCTGGCCGACCATTTTCAGAACGCCTGGGCCACGGTGGGCAACGGCGTAGGTGCCACCTACAACGGCCGCCTGCCCTTCGTGCGCATCGACAACCAGTTTGCGAGTCCAAGCTGGCAGATTGCCGATTTCCGGGTGCACTACGAAATTCCCTACTCCGACCATTTCCCCACTTCGGCCATCTACACGCTTTCGGCCGCTCCGAGTCAAGCAGCGGCGAAGTCTGAATAACCAGTCGGAATACCAGAAATGGAACTCGTTGTACTGGCTAGTGAACTTTTTGTACTCCCAAAACGAGTTTATGTACCGTTTTTGTGCTGAAAGCGGGCTGATTGTCGAGTATGAAGGGCAGTTTATTTGTTGGCGGCGCAAAACACCGGTGGCGTCGTTTGTTTACAGCCCGTAATCCGCCCGATAATCCCAAGTAATTCGCCTCGGGCTGACCGCCAAATCTTGCTACTTTTGCCCCATGGAGCACCCGCTTTCCCTTTACAATACGCTTACCCGTCGCAAAGACCAGTTCGTGCCCGTTAACGCACCCTTCGCGGGCGTCTACCTCTGCGGCCCGACGGTGTACAGCGAGGCCCATCTGGGCAATGCCCGCGGCCCGGTGGTGTTCGACGTGCTGACGCGCTACCTGCGCTACCTGGGCTACACCGTGCGCTACGTGCGCAACGTAACCGACGTGGGCCACCTGGAAAGCGACGCCGACGAAGGCGAGGACAAGATGGCCAAGGCCGCCCGCGCCCAGCGCAAGGAGCCCATGCAGATTGCCCAGCACTACACCAATCTGTACCGTCAGAACATGCTGGCCCTGGGCTGCCTCCCGCCCGACATCGAGCCCCAGGCCAGCGGCCACATCACCGAGCAAATCCGGATGGTGGAGGAAATCATTGAGAACGGCTTTGGCTACGAAGTCAACGGCTCGGTGTACTTCGATGTGCCCAAGTACAACGCCGAGCGGGACCGGTACGGCAAGCTCTCCAACCGCAGCATCGACGATCAGCTGGCCGGCACCCGCGACACGCTGGCCGGGCAGGATGAGAAGCGCAGTCCCCTGGATTTTGCTATCTGGAAGAAGGCCGCGCCCGAGCACATCATGCGCTGGCCCTCGCCCTGGGGCGAGGGTTTCCCCGGCTGGCACCTGGAGTGCTCGGCCATGAGCCGCAAGTACCTGGGCCAGCTTTCCGACATCCACGGTGGTGGCCTGGACTTGATGTTTCCGCACCACGAGTGCGAAATAGCCCAGTGCCAGGGCAGCCACACCCACACCGACGAGTCGCGCTTCTGGGTGCACAACAACATGATAACCGTGGACGGCACCAAGATGAGCAAGAGCCTGGGCAACTTCGTGCTGCTGGGTGAGATGTTCAAGGGCCCCACGGCCACGCTCTCCCAAGCTTATTCGCCGATGGTGGTGCGCTTCTTCCTGCTCCAGGCCCACTACCGCAGCCCCGTCGACGTGTCGGACGAAGCCTTGCAGGCCGCCCGCAAAGGCTACCGCAAGCTCATGAACGGCCTGCGCCTGCTCGACAAGCTGGTGCTGCCCGAAGGTGCCGAGCGGGCCGCCGACACCGCGAAGGGCGACGCCGAGCTGCGCAAGCTGGTGGCCGACATTTTCGTGGGCCTCAACGACGATTTAAACACGGCCCGCGCCATTGCCAGCCTGTTTAATCTGGTGCGCAAGTTCAACGGCTTCTTTGCCAACCTGCCCACGCTGGGCACGGTGAGCGAAGCGGCGCTGGAAGACGCCCTGGAAGCCTACCGCACCGTGGTAACCCAGGTGCTGGGCCTGCAGGACGAGCCCCGGGCCAACGCCGAGCAGCTGCTGGAGCTTACCCTGGGCTTTTACCAGGAAGCCAAAACGGCCAAGGCCTACGATAAGGTCGACCAGATTCGGGCGGCCCTGAAAGGCCAGGGTATTGTGATTAAAGACTTAAAAACCGGCGTTGACTGGGCGTATGAAGAATAACCGAATTGTGCTGACCCTGGCCGTGGCCACCGGCTTGCTGCTGGCCGGCTGCGGCACCGATACCAAAGAAACCACCACGACCAGCGCCCCGGCCGAAACGCCGGCCACCGTGGCCGCTCCGGCTTTCAACGCCGACTCGGCCTACGCCTACACGGCCAAGCAGGTGGCGTTTGGGCCCCGCGTGCCCAATTCCAAAGCCCACGTAGCCACCGGCGACTGGCTGGTGCGGCAGTTCAAGGCCTACGGGCTGGCGGTGCAGGAGCAGAAGTTTGAGGTCATGGCCTTCGATGGTACTAACCTGCGCAGCCGCAACATCATTGCCCAGTTCAACCCCACGGCGGCCCGGCGCGTGGCCGTGTTTGCCCACTGGGACACCCGTCCGTTTGCCGACAAGGACAAGGTGAAGAAAAATGCTCCGCTCGACGGGGCTTCTGATGGAGCCAGCGGCGTAGCCATTGCCCTGGAAATGGCCCGGGTGCTGAGCCAACAGCCCGCCGCCCAGCAGCCTGGCGTCGGCATCGACTTCATCCTGTTCGACTCCGAAGACTACGGCTACGACTCCTCCACCCAGAGCGACCTGAAGGACCAACTCAGCGCCCAGGGCAAGGACAGCTGGTGTCTGGGCTCCCAGTACTGGTCGAAAAACCTGGTGCCGGCCGGCTACAAGCCCAGCTACGGTATTTTGCTCGACATGGTGGGGGCCAAGAATGCCAAGTTCAGCCGCGAGGAAACCTCCCGGCAGTACGCCCGCGACGTAGTGGACAAAGTGTGGAACACCGGCGCCCAGCTCGGCTTTTCCGACTACTTCCTGTTCCAGGACAGCCCCGGCATCGACGATGACCACGTGTACACCAACCAGGCCGGCGTCCGCACCGTGGATATCATCGACCACCTGCCCGTGGGCGACGAGTACTTCCCCGAGTACCACCACACGACCCAGGACAACATGAGCGTGATTGATAAGCGCACCCTCAAAGCCGTGGGCCAAACCGTGCTCCAGACGATTTATAACGAGTAGCGCCCGGCTTCAGCGCCCGAATTCCGCATCCGCCCGCCCTCTTCTCTCGTAAGATGGCGGGCGGAGTTGTGAAGGAGGAAGCCGAATGAAAAACGAGTGGGACATGCTGGCGTTGGTGCAGCGGGAGCTGGCCGCCGGCCGGGCGCTAATAGAGTTTTCGTACGTCACCCGCGGGCTGGTAGAGCCCGACGGCCGCCCCGGCCGGGTGCGCGACGAAGCCGGCCGCGAATACGAAGTGGGCCCCGACTTTCTGCCCGGCGTGGTACCGGCCTTGCGGGCGGCCTGCATTTCCTTTGGCTTCGACAACTGGGAACGGGTGCTGCGCTTCGGCCCGGGGTTGGGCCAAACTCCCGACAGCTACAGCGTGAATGGCCGGCAGGTGTCCGTGCGAAACCTGACGCCCGAGGGCCCGGCCCAGCTGGTGGAGCTGCTCATTACCGAGTCGGGCGCCGCCGCCCCGGACCCGCCCGGAGAGCTTCCCGAAGATGAGCTGGACCCGCCAAAACTGTAACCGTAAGCCCGCCGAGCAGTTTCGGCTTACGAAAGCAGCTTGTAGTAAATAACGGTGGCGTGCAGTTCGCCGGAAGAGCTGCGGGCAAAGTCGGGAATGGTACCGGCGGCGGTGTAGCCGGCGCCCTGGTACAGCTGCTCGGACGGGTCGTGCTGGCGGGTGTCCAGAATCAGGGTGGTGCGCTGGTGCTGCCGGGCTTTTTCCTCCGCAGCGGCCAGCAGGCGGCGCGCCAAGCCCTGGCGCCGGGCCCGGCGGTGCACCATCACCTTACAAACTTCGGCCCGGTGCAGGCCGTTGCTTTTAGTGGCCAAATCCAGCTGGGTACTGCCCTGCAGCTGGCCGTTTTCTTCGGCTACGAGCAGAACCCGGTGGCCTTGGGCTACGGCCTGGGCCACTTCCTGCCAGTATTCTTCTAGCTCGCCGGGGGCTGCTGGCGCCAAGAACCCGAGGGCCGCTCCGGAGTCCAGGGCATCCTGAAACAGGGCCGTCAGGGCCGGAATGTGGGCCCGGGCTTCCTCGGCTGATAGTTCTCGAACAGTGTAGCTCATCGGTAAAGTAGTTAGCAGTAACGCAGCTCGGCGCCCTGGCTGGTCACGGTCAGTTGGGCGCGGCGGCCGCAAATTAGGGCCATGTTCTGGGGCTCGTGGCCCACGGGAAAGCCGTAAGCCACCGGAAAATTATACTTGTTGGCGTAAGCGGCAATGATTTCGTAGGCCGTTTGCCCAAACGGCACGGCGTTGTCCTGGGAGTCGGTAAAGTGGCCCACGAGCAGGCCGGCCAGGTTGCGGAGCTTGCCGGTCCGGTCGAGGTGCACCATCATCCGGTCGATGTTCATCAGGTACTCGGCCACGTCTTCCAGAAACAGAATCCGGCCGGCGGTGGGGCAGTCGGAGGCGGTGCCGGTCAGGTTTTGCAGCAGCGTCAGGTTGCCGCCCACCAGCTCACCCTGGGCCGTGCCGGGGCGGTTGAGCGGGTGGGCCGGCACAGTATACGGCTGGGACTCGCCGAACAGGGCTTGGCGCAGGCTTTCCAGCGCCTCTTCGCCGCCGGGCTGGTTGAAAATAAACGGCATCACCCCGTGGATACTTTCGTAGCCCAGGCTCAGCAAATGGCAGTTTAGGGCAGTAATGTCGCTGAAGCCGGCCACCCACTTGGGGCGCTGGGCAAAGCCGGAAAAGTCAAGCTCGTCGATGATGCGGGTAGTGCCGTAGCCGCCCCGGGCGCAGAGAATGGCCCGGATGTCGGGCGCGTCGAGCTGCTGCTGCAGGTCGCGGCGGCGCACCTCGTCGGAGCCGGCAAACTGGTGGTGCACTGCCGCCGTCGACTCGCCCAGCACGACTTCCAGCTGCCAGCCGCGCAGAATTTCCACGGCCGCCGCCACTTCGTCGGCCGACACTTTGCGGGCCGTGCTGACAATGGCTACCCGGTCGTGGGGCCGCAGAAAAGGAGGGGTAAGAGGCATGATAGAAGCAGTGGGGTGTGGGGCAAACCTACTCAACGCGCTGCGCCAACCCAAGCGCTGGGCCGGGCCCGTTGGAGAAAAACCTTGCCAACCAGCCAATTCCCAACAACTTTGCCGCACCGGGCTTCGTCCTAAGATTTCGCCTTTGTCCTTCTTACGCGCATGAAAAAACTTCTCCTCCTTCTCGTGCTGGCCCTGGCCGGACTACCCCAGGTGCGGGCCCAGGCCGTTATTGACACCACCCGCGGCCGGTACCATCAACCCATATTTTCGGCCATTACCGCCCGCACTAACGTTGTGTTTGGGTCCGCGGTAAACTACCTGGGCAACCCGCAGACGCTGACGATGAACATCTACGAGCCCACCGGCGACACGGTGCGGCGCCGGCCGCTGCTGGTGTTTGCCCACGGCGGGGGCTTTGTGTCGGGGGCCAAAACCGACCAGGACGTAACCGAGCTGTGCCAGCGCTACGCCCGCCTGGGCTACGTCACGGCCAGCATCGACTACCGAGTTTTGTTTCTGCCCTTTGATACCACCAATATTGCCCGGGCCGCCATCCGGGCCACCCAGGACATGCGGGCGGCGGTGCGTTTTTTTCGCCAGGATGCGGCCACCAGCAAAACCTGCCGGATTCACCCCGGCTACATTTTCGCCGCCGGCAGCTCGGCCGGGGCCTTCATGGCGTTACAGCTGGCTTACCTCGACAAAGCCAGTGAAGCGCCAGCCTATCTGGAGCTGGCCCAGCTCGGCGGTTTGGAAGGCAACAGCGGCAACCCTGGCTACTCCAGCGCCGTGCGCGGGGTCGTGAACCTGTGCGGGGCCCTGGGTCGGCCGCAGTGGATTGAGCCCGGCGACGTGCCCTTCGTGAGTATGCACGGCACCGCCGACGGCACTGTGCCCTACGGCCGCGGCACGGTGGGCAGCGGCCTGCCGGCCCAGCTCGTTTTCGGCAGCGGCGCCCTCAAGCCCCGGGCCGACGCGGTGGGCGTGCCCAACCCGCTCTACACCTTCAAAGGTGCCGGCCACGTGCCCTACAGTGGTACCAGTGCCCGGGCCCTGGCTTACATGGATACCACCTTCCGCTTCGTGCGCGACTTTCTGCGGCCTATTCTGCGCCAGCCCGGCACGGTTACGGCCCGCCGCCCGGCCGAAAAGCTGACCGCCATGCAAGTGTATCCGCAGCCCGCTACCACCGAGGTGCGCCTGACGGCCGCGGCCGGCGTTGCTTTCCAGCCCCGCACCCTGGAGCTACTCGACGCCACGGGCCGCCTGGTGCGCCGCTTCCGCTGGGAGCAGCCCGAGCAGCCTGTCCGCCGCGGAAACCTGGTGCCCGGCTTTTACCTGCTGCGCGGGGCCGGCTTGGCCCCGCAGCGGGTGGTGTTTGAGTAAAGCAGTCTACACCAATAAAAAAGCCTTGTTCCGCTGTGGAGCAAGGCTTTTTTTGTTGAGGCATTTGACCGGATAACTACTCACTTTCCGTCAGCGCCAGGGCGTCAACTGAGTGCGTGGCGGGCCGCACGTGGCCGGTGCGGGCCACGAAGGCCCCGGCTTTGCGCAGCCGGTCCCGGTGCTGGAGCAGGGCGTCGAGCGGCACGTAGCCCACGATGTAGCCATCCTCGTCGGCCTCCTCGGTGATGTCGGTAAAGCCCAGCTGGTCGAGAATCAGCTCGTCGTCGGTGCGCAGGTAGATTTCGATTTCCAGGTCGGTGGTGTAGGCCAGGGGCGTGGCAGTGGTCAGCTTGGGGTAGGCGTAGCGCTGCTGGTTGCGCAGGGCGGCAATATCGGAGAGTACCGCCGAGCCGGTGGGGTGGCCGCCCGCGCCCCGGCCCCGCAGAAACTGGGGGCCGGCAAACTCGGCCTCGATGACCACGCCGTTGAACTCGTCGTCCACGGTGTACAGGGCCGAGGTGGGGTCCACGAACTGCGGGGTGACCAGCACGCTGAGCTGGTGGTTGGGCAACAAGTACAAACCGGCCACCACTTTAATCTTCTGGCCGGCCACGGCGGCGTAGCTGATATCGGTGGCGCTGACGTTTTCGATGCCCAGGTTTAGCACCTGTTCGGGCTCCAGCAGCACGCCGTAGGCATGAGCCGCCAGAATCACCAACTTCGAGCGGGGGTCGAAGGCGGCCATGTCCAGTGAGGGGTCGGTTTCGGCAAAGCCTTGCTGCTGGGCTTCGGCCAGGGCCACGGCGTATTCAGAGCCGTCCTGGCCCATGCGCGTCAGCACGTAGTTCGACGAGCCGTTGAAAATGCCGCTCACGCTGCGCAGCGGTTCCTGCCCGAAATAGGCGTCCAGCGTCCGAACCACCGGAATGCTGCCGCACACGGCCGCCTCGTAGAGCAAGGTGCCGCCAAACTCGTGCTGCAAGGCCACCAGCTCGGGCAGGTGCCGGGCCACCATAGCCTTATTGGCCGTTACAACCTGCCGGCCCTGGCGCAGGGCGGTGCTGACCAAACGGAAGGCTTCGGCCGCGTCGTCAATGACTTCGACCAGCACGTCCAGCTCGGGGTCCTGCAGCAGCTCATCGGCCCGGAAACTGAAGGCCTCGGCGGGCAGGGAGCGGGGCTTGGCAGGGTTTTTCACGGCAATGCGCCGCACTTCGGCCCCGAAGCCGGGCAGGTGCTGCAGAATATCGTAGAGGCCCTGGCCCACGCAGCCAAAGCCAATCAGGCCGATGCGCAACGGGGCTTTGGCCGTTACCAAGGAAGCGGCAATGGCCGACACGGCCGGGTTAATGGACGAGACTGGGGACATAGAACTGCTCTAAAAACTGGGTTATCTGGACGGTTTCAATCAGAAAACCGTCGTGGCCAAACTCGGAATCCATGGCGGCGTAGGTGGCGCCCGAAATGTGGCGGGCCAGCAGCTGCTGCTCGGCGGGCGGAAACAGCACGTCGGAGCTGATGCTGAGCACCAGCGTCCGGGCCCGGATCTGGCCCAGGGCCGCCGCAATACTGCCCCGGCCCCGCCCCAGGTGGTGCGTGTCCATCGTGCGCGACAAGGCGACGTAGCTGTAGGCGTTGAAGCGGGCCACGAGTTTGTCGCCCTGGTGCTGCTGGTAGGAGCTGGCCCGGAACTCGTCGAGCCGGTCGGGGTCGGTTTCGGCCTGGGTGCGGCCGTAGGCGTCGTAGCTACGGTAGCTGAGCAGGGCCGTAGCCCGGGCGGCTTTCAGGCCGCGCTGCCCGCCGGTGGGCGTGGCTTCGTGGTAGGTAGTGTCGGCGAAAATAGCCAGCCGCTGGGCTTCGTTGAAGGCAATTCCCCAGGGCGAATGTTGGGCGTTGGTGGCTAGTACCACCAGGTTGGCAAACACCTCGGGCCGCAGAATAGCCCATTCCAACGCCTGTTGCCCGCCCAAAGAGCCGCCAATCAGGGTGTGAATTCTGGTCAGGCCCAACTCCAGCCGCAGCGCCTCGTGGGCCGCTACCAAGTCCCGAATCGTGACCAGGGGAAACTGCTGGTAGAGCGGTTCCGCCGCGGGCCCCGCGGGCGTGAGCGGACCGGTGCTGCCGTAGCAGGAGCCCAGAATGTTGGCGCAGACGACAAACCAGTCGGCCGGGTCGAAATAGCAGTCGGCACCAAACAGGCCGGCCCACCAGCTGAGCACGTCGGCATTGGCCGTCAGGGCGTGGCACACCCACACCACATTGTCGCGGGCCTCGTTCAGGGTGCCGAAGGTGTGGTAGGCTATCTGCACCGGAGCCAGCGTCGCGCCACTTTCGAGCAAGAGGCCCGCTGGTAGGTTCAAAAGCCGGGGCTGATTCATGAGGCAATAGGTGGTTGGGAAACCCGGCGCCACTGGGGCAGCGGGGGTTGAATAGCAATACAATAGCACGCGGGCCGAGCCGGCTGGTCCTCTTACATCAGTCCCACCCAATGAAGCGTTTGGTGGACCGGTGCCGGCTCAACCCGGGCTATTGCGGAATGGTCAGGATGATTCCTCTCTCACAACTCCTCATCCTGCCATTCACGGCGCTGCCGTAGCTGGAGCAGGCGGGCCACTCTCATTGCCCGCCCCGTCTCCTCTCTACTTTAGACCTCCAGCGGGGCAGCGTGTTCTACTTCGGGCTGCACCACGGCGTCCTCCTCGTCATCGGAAGTCGTGGGAGCCGCGTTACGTACGGCGTCAAAGGCCTGGGCCAGATCCGCGCGGATATCATCAAAATGCTCAATACCGACCGACAAGCGCAGGGAAGTGGGCGTTACGCCGGCGGCGCGCTGTTCCTCTTCCGAAAGCTGCTGGTGCGTGGTGGCCGAGGGCTGGATAATCAGCGTTTTGGCGTCGCCCACGTTGGCCAAATGGCTCACCAGCTTTAGGTTGTCGATAAACTGAGTGGCCGTTTCCTTGCTGCCCTTGATGCTGAAGGTCAGCACGCCGCCGAAGCCGCGCTTGAGGTATTTCTGGGCCAAAGCGTGGTAGGGGCTGCTTTTCAGACCCGGATAATTCACACTTTCCACCTGCGGGTGCTGCTCCAGCCAGGTGGCAATGCGCAGGGCGTTTTCCACGGTGCGGTCCACGCGCAAGCTCAGGGTTTCGAGGCCGATGAGCAGCTGCCAGGAGTTGAACGGGCTGATGGCGGGGCCGAAGTCGCGCAGGCCTTCCACCCGGGCCCGGATGATGAAGGCAATGTTGCCAAAGGGCCCGTTCTTGCCGAATACGTCGTTGAATACCAGGCCGTGGTAGCCTTCCGAAGGCTCGGTGAACTGCGGAAACTTGCCGTTGCCGAAGTCATACTTGCCACCGTCCACAATTACGCCGCCGATGCTCGTGCCATGGCCGCCAATCCACTTCGTAGCCGATTCTACCACGATGTGGGCCCCGTGCTCCAGGGGGCGGAACAGGTAGCCGCCCGCCCCGAAGGTGTTGTCGACCACCAAGGGCAGGTCGTGCTTGTCGGCAATGGCGGCAATCCGCTCGAAGTCGGGAATGCTGAAGCTCGGGTTGCCGATGGTTTCCAGGTACAGGGCCTTGGTATTCTCGTCAATTAGGGTCTCAAAGCTGGCCGGGTTGTCGGCGTCGGCGAAGCGCACTTCGATGCCCAGACGCTTGAAAGCCACTTTAAACTGGTTGTAAGTACCACCGTAGAGGTGGGAGCTGCTCACGAAATTGTCGCCGGCCTGCAGAATGTTGTTCAGGGCAATAAACTGGGCCGCCTGCCCCGAGCCCGTGGCCAGCGCCGCCACCCCACCTTCCAAAGCCGCCACGCGTTGCTCAAACACGTCGGTGGTGGGGTTCATCAGCCGGGTGTAGATGTTGCCAAACTCCTTCAGCGCAAACAAATTGGCCCCGTGCTCGGCATTCTTAAACACGTAGGAAGTCGTTTGGTAGAGCGGCACGGCGCGGGCCCCGGTGACGGGGTCGGGCTGCTGGCCGGCGTGGAGTTGCAGGGTCTCGAATTGTAGGGCTTGCGTGGACATGATACGGCTGGGTTAGAAGTCTTGAAATTGAAGTTTCAGATTGTCAACTGGTTGCGTTTGGATTTGAACAACCAGGGTGGCATCCGGAGCCCGGGAGCGGGCTGTGTCGGAGCCAGGCCAAACCCTGCGCCGAAGTAGGCCAGCAAGTGGCCGTAAGCAGAGGGCAAGCCAGGAAAAAGAGAGGGGGAGGGGAGAAGCTAGGCGCTCAGGAGGCTAGCAACAGCAACAACACGGGGTCCAACAGCACATTCGCATTCGGCCGGCAACAGCTAAGCCGGCGGAAACGCGCAAACCCATCGGCTCGGCAGCGAGCCCGGAGGCGGCGGCAGCGGATGGGAACAGAAAAGCGGAAGCGGGGGTGTTTTCCATGGTACTCGACTTATAGCTCCCGCGGGCCTTACGCCGGGCGGGCAGGAATTGGCACCTTTCATCAGATGAAGGTTGCCAGCGGGTCAGGGAGCCTGTTCTCTCGCCGCTTCTGTATAAATTCTTTCAAACTGTCCCATCGTTCTGGGAGAGTACCGGGTTGGTGACTGCAAATGTACTGCTGGAATTGAGAAGACCAAATCCTGCCAAAGGTTTTTTTGTTTTTCCAAAAAATCGGGCAGAAAAAAACGCCGCCCGAAGCTCGGACGGCGTTTCCAACCTTTTTCTGCAAAAAGGACCTAAAGAGTAGGTAACGTAAGCTGCTGACCCACTTCGATATGGTCGGGGTTAGCGCCGATAATGGCTTTGTTGGCTTCGTAAATCTGGTGCCACTTCGAGGCGTCCCCGTAGTGGTGCTTGGCAATCTTGGACAGCGAATCACCGCTGACAACAGTGTAAGAGTCGCCTTTTGCGGCGGCGGGTTGCGCCGCGGGCGTGCCGGCGGCGGTGTTATTGCCAAAAAAATCGGTGCCACCGGCGGCGGGCTTGGCGGCGGGTTGAACCGGTTTTTCTTCGCCTTTATTGCTGAGGAAATCGAACAGTCCCATGAGTATGTGTCGGTTAAGGTGAGGGGGAGTGGAAGATGCCGCATCTGCCTGACGGCCACGGTATCAGGGCCTCTTACGCCCTTCGTCGGTATTAGGTTGTAACCACGCAAGCTCCGCGCTACTGGGCTAACTCTTTAGCTTTTGCCGCGTAAGAACCGCAACACTGGCTTTCGCATGGCCGACTGCCGGGTTGTTTGTGTCTTTCCCCAAAACCCTTTCTTTCCTCATGAAAACTCTCCCCACTTCCTCTCGTGTGCTGGCCAGCCTGCTGGCATTTATGGTCCTGTTTTTGGCTTCTTGCGGTAGCAAGGAAGGCAAAGTCGAAGGCGTCAACATGCTCTACGGCACCGAAAGCAAGGTCTGGAAAACCGATAAGGAGCTAAGCGCCGGCGGCGACAAAGTAAAGCAGACAGATACGCAGGAAGACGAGCGGATTACGTTCTTCGCCAACGGGCAGTACAACATGACCTCGCCCGCCGGGGCCGTCAATGGCAAGTACACCTTCGACCAGCCCAACAAGAAAATCATGCTGACTCCTGACGGCGCTACCACCAGCAACAGCTTCGACGTGGTAACGCTGACCGACGATAAGCTCACCTTGAAAAGCCCCGAAGGTGCCGAGTTGCGCCTGGAAAAAGAATAGTTGTAGCTTCTGCTCAGCAATAAAAAGGCCCTTCCGCACTGCGCGGAAGGGCCTTTTTTGGTTGGTTATGCTACCGGACTAAGTCGTTTTGGGAGCACTGAATACCCGCGCCACCCAGCGCGGCAAAAACACGGCACCCAGCAGCAGATACAGGTAGTACGTGACCATGCGGTAGAGCAGCACCACGAAGTTGGTCATGGTGGGCGTGCCGATAAACTTGCCGAAGAAGGTCGGGAAAGCACCCTCGGCAATGCCCGCCCCGCCGGGTGTAATGGCAATGAGCAGAATAACTTTGTAGGTCAGGTTACGGCCAAAAATCAGCAGAAACTCGCCCCAGCTCACGTCGACGAAGGCGGCAATGATGCAGCCAATAACCAGGTAGCGGGCCGTCCAGACGAAGAACGTGGAGCCCACGGCCCGCAGCCAGTAGCCGGCCCCGTTGCCGCGGAGCTGGGCCGAGGCCCACACCACTTCGTTGCCGTGCTGGTAAGCCTTGGCCCGCCAGCGCCGCAGCCCCCGGATGGAGAAGAGCCGCACCAGCAGCCGCTTCACCGACTCAGGGTTCACGAAAATGGCGTACAGCATCAGCAGCGCATACAGCGTGACCAGCACGTAGCTCACGATGAAGGCAATTTTGAGCGTGGCCACCAAGCCGCCCTGCAGAGCCTCGTGGGGGTAGAGGGCGTCGCCGGCCAGCCACACTACCAGGGGCACGGTCACCACGTAGTAGAGGTTGTCGAGCAGGGCCGTAACCATCACGTAGGCCAAGGACTTGCCCAGCGAAATTCCCTCCTTGTTCAGAATAAACGAGGCGACGGCCGTACCACCCACCGCCGAGGGTAGCACGCAGGACGCAAATTCCCAGATCATAATCACGTCCAGGCTCTGGCGCCAGCTCAGCACCCGCTCCGAAATGTGGCGGATACGGTAGATGTAGCCCAGGTCGCGGGCGACCAGCACGGCCAGCATAATCAGCAGCCAGTGGAGCTTGGCCGCGCCCAGTGGGGCCAGGTCGCCGGGCTGGTAGCTGCGCCAGAACATAAAGCCGACCACGCTCAGGCCAATCAGCACCGGCAAGATGATGCGGGAGGGCTTGAGCTTGTCGAGCAGTTGCTGCTCCTGGTTGTTCTGCTGGGTGAGCGGCATGCGGTAAGCGAAGGGTGAGGTGCGCAAAAATAGGTATTCTTCAGCCTATCAGCAGCTCAGCGGCGGAGTTGAATTGCCCAAGGCCCCGCTTGATACCGATAAACGCCCGGTTGGTGTATTTTTTTTCCGGGCTTGCCCGGCTTTCCGCACTTTTAATCAACCAATACGACAAAAACCTTTCCCTGGAAAGAAGTTGAGTCGGCTATGCTAGAACTATCCTTATCTATTCTATTCGTTATCTTATTTTCTATTGTTATGCTGCTATTCAGTAAGGCCCGGAACCGGGCCAGCGTTATCGGCGCTGCGGAGTGCGGGTAAGAGGGCCTCGGTCTTCTCCCGTAGCTGCCAGACCGGCCAGTGCGGTCATCCGCCAGGATGCCCTAGTACCAATCCGATACCCGGGCGTTATTGGGCCCGGGTTCGGATTGGCCATGGCCTTGCCAACGGCCTAATGCCCCGACTATTCCCGCGGCCAGCGGCTGGCCCATCGTCCTACCTCCCGTTGACGGGCTTGCCCGTAGTTCCCCGACACTGTCAGCTACAACCGGTAGCTACGAAAAGTCGTACCTTTGCGTGTTATAAGAGACAAATAGTGCAAACTGCCTAACCTTTAGGCTCGTCTGGCTGTTGGCTCTGTGAAAAACCTCTCCTTGCCCTCTCTCGAAGATGATTGTCGAACCCGGTGAATTGCTGGCGGCCATAAACTCGCCCGACGACCTTAAAAAGCTCAGTGAAGATCAACTGGTCCAAGTCAGCCAGGAGCTTCGACAGTTCATTATCGACTCGGTGTCTATCTACGGTGGCCACTTCGGCGCCTCTTTGGGCGTGGTCGAGCTGACGGTGGCGCTGCACTACGTCTTTAATACGCCCTACGACCAGCTGGTGTGGGACGTGGGGCACCAGGCCTACGGCCATAAAATCCTGACCGGGCGCCGCGACCGGTTCCCCACGAATCGTCGCTACGGCGGCATGTCGGGTTTCCCCAAGCGCAAGGAGAGTGAGTACGACGCCTTCGGGGTGGGCCACAGCAGCACCAGCATCGGGGCCGCCCTGGGCATGGCCGTAGCTTCCGACTACAAGGGCGAGAAGGACCGGCAGCACATTGCCGTAATCGGCGACGGAGCCATGACGGCCGGGATGGCCTTCGAGGCCCTCAACCACGCCGGGGTGGCCAACTCCAACCTGCTGGTTATCCTCAACGACAACTGCATGAGCATCGACCCCAACGTGGGCGCGCTCAAGGAATACCTCACCGATATTACTACTTCCCGCACCTACAACAAGGTGCGCGACGAGCTCTGGAACGTACTGGGCAAGCTCAGCAAGTTCGGGCCCAACCCCCAGCAGATTGCCCGCAAGGTGGAGCAGGCCATGAAGGCCACGCTGCTCAAGCAAAGCAACCTGTTTGAGGCCCTGAACTTCCGCTACTTCGGTCCCGTGGACGGGCACGACGTGCAGCACCTGGCCACCATTCTCAAGGATCTGAAGACCATTCCCGGCCCCAAAATCCTGCACTGCGTGACGGTGAAAGGCAAGGGTTACGCCCTGGCCGAGAAAGACCAGACCCTGTGGCACGCCCCGGGCCTGTTCGACAAGATTACCGGCGAAATCCACACCAAGACCTACGAGAAGCCCCAGCCGCCCAAGTACCAGGACGTGTTTGGGCACACGATGGTGGAGCTGGCTAAGCAAAACGACAAGGTGATGGGCGTGACGCCCGCCATGCCGTCGGGCTGCTCCCTGAACATTATGATGAAGGCCATGCCCGACCGCGCCTTCGACGTGGGCATTGCCGAGCAGCACGCCGTAACCTTCTCCGCGGGCCTGGCCACGCAGGGCTTGGTGCCGTTCTGCAACATCTACTCGTCGTTTATGCAGCGCGCCTACGACCAGGTGCTGCACGACGTGGCCCTGCAAAACCTGAACGTGGTGTTCTGCCTCGACCGGGCCGGTTTTGCCGGCGCCGACGGCCCCACTCACCACGGCTGCTACGATATTTCCTACATGCGCAACATTCCCAACATGGTGGTGTCGGCGCCGATGAACGAGGAAGAGCTGCGCAACCTGATGTACACGGCCCAGCTGCCCGATATGGGTCCGTTCAGCATCCGCTACCCCCGCGGGGAAGGCGTGATGCCCCAGTGGCAGACGCCGCTCAAGAAAATTGCCGTGGGCACCGGCCGCGTGGTGCGCGAAGGGGAAGGCGTGGCCATCCTGAGCATCGGCCACATCGGCAACTATGCCGCCAAGGCTACCCAGCAGCTGGCCGCCGAAGGCCTGAGCGTGGGCCACTACGACATGCGCTTCGCCAAGCCCCTCGACGAAGAGCTGCTGGCCGCCGCCCTGAGCAAGTACAAAGCCATTGTGACGGTGGAAGACGGCTGCCTGCCCGGCGGCTTCGGCTCGGCCATCCTGGAGTTCATGGCCGACCACGGCTACTCGGTGCCCGTCAAGCGCCTCGGCATTCCGGACCGCATCGTGGAGCACGGCACCCAGGATGAGCTCTACAAGGAGTGCGGTTTCGACGCCGCCGGTATTGCCGCCGCCGTGCGCGAAATGGCCGGCAAGGTAACCGCTAAGGCTGCTGTGGAGACGGTGATTCTGTAATTAGAATTAAGCTAGAAAAAAGCCCCGCCGGATTCGTCCGGCGGGGCTTTTTGTTTGGTCATATAGACCGAGACTTAGTGACTTTGAATCGAATATTTAGCGTTGGGAAGGCAGTCTTTAAACGGTCCTTAGCAGCTTGCATAGAAATGGAGTTGAGCGGGCGTGGTAAGTGTCTGCTTACGAATGCCACTGCTTCAATCTTAGTGTTGGCAACAAAGATACCGTGTCGTTCGAAGCGTCGGATAGTAGGGATTAGCTGATCTAGCGCTTGGCGCATTCGGACCGGAACTTTGGTAGTTCTTCCTACAGGCATGCCAAGTTTAAACTCAATAAAAACGATGGTGTCGTTCCAAAAAACTGCATAATCACAGCGTTTGGGAGACTTGGATGTAGGATACAAGCAGCCATCTACGCTGATGGTGTAGAAGTCACGCCCTGTCGGATTCTTGATTTCAAAATCTAAATCCGGGTCACGCTTTCCAGTACGGTAAAGAGCTCTTTTTCTGATTGGGCAGTCAAATACTCGTCGAACCGTTCGGGTATGGTGAACAATGCACGTGGAACCATGCGGGTAAGCTCCTTCTATCCGGCTTTTCATTTTTTAACCGGCTTAGCTTTAGATGGTGCTTTCTTTTCGGGCACGCGTAGATCGGTTAGACGGTCAAAAATATCAGCAAACTCTCCTGATACTTCGTCAAGTTGACTTTCACTTAGTAAGCCAGTTTTGGTATCAAATATACTTTTAGCTTTCCCATTAGCCACATAATAAGCGCTGAAATCATTTGGGTCTAGCCAATACTTTTCAGGAATGAGCCTAGCTATTTTCTTTGCTTGATGTGGAAATAAACCCTTGACCTTATGAGCATAGAGACACAGATTGAGGGCTGCTAGCACGTAAGGGCTATGTGTAGTAATTGTAAGGTCATTATTAGCTTGTGTGCACTTTTCAAGCAGGGTGTAAACCAAGTCGCGTTGCGCAGTGGGGTATAGGTTAAGTTCTGGCTCTTCTATGATAAAACTTTGGACTAGATCATTTTTGCGTGAAAGGTGCTCTAGTAATACTAGTAGCGGAGTAACTGATTGAATGCCACTAGCTGCTTCTAGAAGCATTAATGGCTCATCACGTTCTGGAATACTTATAAAATCACGGCCTTCCACATGTCTATATGTTATATTGAGAAATGGTATTGCAAGTTCAGGAACATCTTTCCGAGAAAGAGAAAAGCTATTGGCGAAAGCCAAGACGCTTTTAGGTAAACCTATATCATCACGTAAAAGACCAGCCCAGGAATATTCAATTGAAGCGACGAATGCTCTTTCAGAAGGGATGTACATAGGTCTTGCCAAACTGCCATTATCAAGTAGCGGCTTGGAAACGTTGTTTAAAAACTTTCTAACCGCATCAATATTTTTATTTCCTTCTTCAATTTTAATTTCATTTGCGAAATCTTGAATTAAATTCAAGAAACTTTCCTTGGTGTTATTGTCATTAAGTATATTGTCTACAGCTCTGTCTATTATTTTCTCTCTTTTTTCTTTGTCATCACTTTCTAAATTGTTGTCAATTTCTACTTTGCCATCATTGTCATTCCACGAGAAATAACTATTATGGCATAGGAAATTATTTATATTATAATTTTTAAACAGCTTGCTTCTTTCTGTGCTAGGCAAAAGGTTGAATTCGCCATCCCTGTAAATCGCCGCCAACTTCGCCAGCGTACTCTTCCCCCCGCCCGTAGGCCCGATAAACACCGTCACTTTCTTAAAGTCCACGGTGGCATCTTTGATGGGGCCAAAATTCTTGACAACTAGTTTCTCATCCATAACACAAAGAAAAGGGGAATACCCAAAGGTAAACAAACCACAAGGCCGTTGCTCTCCGGGGAAAGCAACGGCCTTTTCTACGGCAACTCCGGCGGCTTAGTACGACTCGCGCTGGAAGCCCCAGGCCCGGAGCTGGGCCTTGTATTCCTTTTTGACGGGGTAGTTGGCGTCGAGGGCTTTACCCAGGCTGCTGAGGACGGTTTCGATTTGGTCACGCATGGTATCCTTGGCACTCACGGCCTTGGATACGGTGCCGTTGGCATCAGTGAGCTCGGTTACCAGCTCGTTGTAGCGGGTGGCGATAGGAGTCCAGAAATTGGTGCCGTATTCACCATCGGTAATCTTCTCGGTTTTGAGGCCTTCTAGGAGCGTGAGCAGGGCCGCCGCGCGCTTGGTCCGCTCCCGTTCCAGCGTGTAGGTCTTGTTGGTCTTGATGATGCCCACGGTGGGGTAGTGGGCTAGGGCAGTTTTCTTATTGTATTTGTCGGCGAGGCGGTTTTTGACGCGGTACAGATTCTCATCTATCAGGGCGTCGAGGTCGAGCAGCTCGTCGGCGTGGATGGGGCGGGCACTACCGGCCTGCTGCCGCGAAGTCACGGCGGCTTGGTACGTCAGCGCCTGCGTCCGAAAGGCCGCGGCCGTAGTGTAGCGCAGGGTCAGCCACGACTCGGTGGGCCAGTGTGCGGCCGCGAATACGGCTAGCTCGGCCAGCTGTCGGTCGTTGATCGGCAGCAGGGCCGTTTTGCGGGGTTTGGGAATATCAGGGGTATCCATAAGCTGAAAAAATGGGATTGGTGAATAACGCAGATAAGGTAGCTAAATAGTTGAGCTTGAATATAGTGCCGGATGAAAAAGTTGGTAAAGAAAGCCGCTCTTTACAATAGCGGCCACGAGTGGCCAACTTCCTCAAACCTCTTTTGACGTGCTAAAACTCATTTGAGGAATCCTCAAATGAGTTTTTACATTCCAAAACGGGTTTGAGGACACCTCAAACCTGTTTTGACGTGCCGAAACTGGCTTGAGGACGCCTCAAACCGTTTCTGCCATTCCAAACCTGCTTTGAGGACGCCTCGGAAGCCTTTCGACCGGCCAAAACTGAGTTGAGGACGCCTCAAGCCGGTTTTGAGTACTAGAGACAGGACTGCGGTAGTCTACCCGGCAGCATAAGTGGCCTGAAGATGCCGCGCCGCGCCCTGCTGGGTAGGAGCAGCAGGGTAAGGGAACAGGTGCCAGGGCTCGGAAGCTGGAAGGAGAGCCAAAAACAGGCACGGGGTGAACTAAATAAAAATAAATGATGTAGGTACATTGATGTATGTACACTATTTGTATATTTGCAGCATCACTCAGCCACCGGGCGCTTCGGTTACCGGCGATGAGCCAGCATCAACCACGAAACATCAACCCTCATTTCACCGCATCATGGCCACTACCAAATGGGCAATTGACCCCACGCACTCCGAGGTTCAGTTCAAAATCAAGCACCTCGTGATTTCGACCGTAACGGGCTCGTTCAAGTCGTTTTCGGGCGAAGCCATTACCGAAAATGACAGCTTCGAGCATGCCCAGGTGAATTTCTCGCTCGATGTGCAAAGCATCGACACCAACCAGGAGCAGCGCGACGAGCACCTGCGCAACAACGACTTCTTCGACGCGGCCACCTACCCCAGCATCACTTTCGCCTCGACGGGCCTGACCAAGACCGGCGACGATACCTACAAGCTGACCGGCAACCTGACGGTGAAAGACGTGACCAAGCCCGTGACCCTCGACGTGGAGTACGGCGGCACCGCCACCGACTTCTACGGCAACGAGAAGGCCGGCTTTGAAGTAACCGGCAAAATCAACCGCAAGGAGTTTGGCCTGACCTTCCACGCCGTAACCGAAGCCGGCTCCATCGTGCTCGGCGACGACGTGAAGCTGTTCGCCAACGTGCAGTTCGTGAAAGAAAAAGCCGAAGTAGCTGCCTAAGCTACCGGGCATCCGGACCGGTGCCGGCGGATCTGCCCCGCCGGCCTAGGGCCGTCCCGATACTAGTGCCGAAGCCGAAGTAGCCTGTGCTGCTTCGGCTTCGCTGCGTTTGGCCACCACCCGCAGGATGCGTTCCTGGATTTCGCTCATCACAAAGTCGGTCCACAACCCGGCGTAGGGGTTGAGGCGGGTGCTCAGGCGCTGCTGACTGTAGAGGACAAGGCGGGTGCGGCCGGGGCCGGCCGGTTG
The DNA here is from genome assembly GCF_002797555.1 of Hymenobacter chitinivorans DSM 11115. Taxonomy (NCBI): domain Bacteria; kingdom Pseudomonadati; phylum Bacteroidota; class Cytophagia; order Cytophagales; family Hymenobacteraceae; genus Hymenobacter; species Hymenobacter chitinivorans. The sequence continues at coordinate 192,162 of NZ_PGFA01000002.1, forward strand.
CAGCTCGTAGGTGCCGCGCAGCACGTCGAAAAACCGGCCGCCCACGGTCACGTGCTCATCGAAGGTCGTGGGCGGAATGGTAGCCGTGTTGGGCACGATGCGAAAGGAAATGCGCCGCCGCGGCTCCCACACGTCCACGGTTTCGATGAACTCGACGCCCCGCTCGAAGGTAGCGTGCCGCACCCCGCCCACGCCCTCGAACGACAAGGTGGCCTCCACCGGGCGCGGGAAGCCGATTTTATCCACGAGGCTGGGGCCGAGGTCCTGGGCCGAAATGGCGGGCACCCGGATGATGTTGTGCCACACGGCTTCGGCCGGGGCGTTGATGAGAATCGTGTTCTGGACCCGGCGGAAGTCGTCGGGGGCGGCAAACTGGCTTTCCAGGGGTGCGGCCACGAAGGGCAGCAGGGCAAAGCCGGCCACGACGAAGGTGTTGCGGTTATCGTCGGGGTGGCGGTTACGGGTCAGGAGCCGGTAGAGCACCCCGCCGACGGCGGAGAGGACGATGAACAGCGGCCCGATAATAATGAGGCAGATTGCGCCTTCCAGGTTAAAAATGAAGGCCGTAACCAGGAACAGCAGTACCGTGCCCCAGGAGCGGAAGATGAAGCTCCAGGAATTGGTGCGCTTGGCCGGCGAAAAGTGCTCGGTAATAGCGCCTAACCCGATGGGCACCAGCACCAGAAAGCCCAGCATGAGCAGTCCGCCGCCCCCGGCCAGGGCATTGTCGGCAAACGCGAAGCGGCCGAGCAGGGCAAACGTCAGGCCCAGTAGGACGGCGGTGATATTGTGGGCGTTGCGGCGTTCGAAGAGGGGCATACGGGGTAAGGCTAGGAATATGGCTGGGGTAAAAGTGCGTAATTGTGCCCAGTTCAACCCCTGGCCGCCTTCGGGGCCGCCGCTTTTTACCGTATGGCTTCTTCTCAACCCACGTTCGTCTTCCTGCACGGCTTCGCCGAAAGCCGCGAAATCTGGTCCGGCTTCTGCCGCGACTTTCCCACCGAGTACCGCGTCATCAGCCTCAATCTGCTCGGGCACGGCACCAACATCCGCGACGTGCGCGACTACTCGATGGAGGCCCAGGCCCGCTACGTGGCCGAGAAGCTGCAGGCGGCTGGCGTCGACAAAGCGCTACTGGTGGGCCACAGCATGGGCGGCTACGTGGCCCTGGCCTTTGCCGAGCGGTGGCCCGAGCGGGTGGCCGGCCTGTGCCTGCTCAACTCCTCGGCCTACGCCGACTCGGACGAGAAAAAGGCCAACCGCGAAAAGAACGTAGCCTTCGTGGAGCGGCACGGGGTGGAGAAGTTCATGGAGTCGTTTATCCGGCCCCTGTTTGCCCCCGTGCACCGCGAAGCCATGAGCAGCCAGCGCGAGTTTCTGGAGGAAATCGGCAAGGCCACGCCCGCCGAAACCATCGTGGGCGGCATGCGGGCCATGGCCGCCCGCCCCGACCGGACCAAGGTGCTACGCGCGGCCAAGTTCCCCGTGCTGCTCATTGCCGGCAAGGAAGACGTGGCCGTACCCCTGGAGCAGTCGGTAACCCTGGCGCCCCTGGCCCCGGTGAGCTACGCCCTGTTTCTGGCCGACGTGGGGCATTTGGCCTACTACGAAAAGCCCCGGGAAACCCGCCGCGCCGTGCTGGATTTCGCCGGGGCGGTGTTCGGTTAATACTGAATCAAAAAAGGACTTCCCCGGAAGTCCTTTTTTGATTCAGGCAGCTATTCATTTAAGCTTGAACTCGATGGGTACGGTCATCGAAACCGAAACCGGGCGGCCGTTGTGCCGGCCGGGCTTCCAGGCGGGCATGGCCGAAACTACCCGAAGCGCCTCGGCATCCAGCAACGGGTGCCGGGACTTGACTACAGCCGCGCGCTTCACTTTGCCCTCCGGCCCCACCATGAACCGGACCAGCACGGTTCCTTGTATTTTTTCCTTTTTGGCCTGGGCCGGATACTGAACATGGGCGGCCAAGTAGTGGGTCAGGGTTGAAGTGCCAGCCTGGAATACGGGCATTTGCTCCACGAAAAGATACCCCAGTTCCTCAAAAACTTCCCCCTGTTTTGGTGGGGCCGGATTCTTCGCGGCTCCTACCACCTTCGGGTCCCGCCCGGGGTCTTCCGATTGAGCCCCGGCACAACGGGGCAGCTCCAGGCCGACACCCAGCATAAGCAACAGGTATAGAGCAGGTTTCATGGCAGAATACGAACCGGAAAAGTGAGTATGGCGCGGGAATGCCGCTGGAGCTGGGCTTCCTTCTAAGGCAAATGGGCCTGCCAGCAGCTTGCCGACAGGCCCAACGAGGCAGTTTCGGGCGGCTGTTAGCGCCCGGGCAAGGTGGTTTAGGCCTTCAGCAGGCCCAGCTTCACCATGTGCTCGGCAATCTGCACGGCGTTGGTGGCGGCGCCCTTGCGCAGGTTGTCGGCCACGACCCACATGTTCAGGGTGCGGGGCTGACTTTCGTCGCGGCGCAGGCGGCCTACCAGCACGGCGTCTTTGCCGTGGGCATCCTTGGGCATGGGGTAGCTGTTCTTGGCCACGTCGTCTACCACTTCCACGCCCTCGGTGGCGCGCAGCAGGCGGTAGACTTCCGCCAGCTCGAATTCCTGTTCAAACTCCACGTTGACCGACTCCGAGTGGCCGCCCATGACGGGAATGCGCACGGCGGTGGCCGTGACCTGGATGGAGTCGTCGCCGAGGATTTTCTTGGTTTCCTTCACCATCTTCATTTCCTCCTTGGTGTAGCCGTTGTCCTCGAACACGTCGATGTGGGGCAGCACGTTCAGGTCGATGGGGTGGGGGTAGGCCGGGTTGGAAGCCTGCTGGCCGGCGCGCTCCTCCATGAGCTGGTCCACGGCCTTTTTGCCGGTGCCCGTCACGCTCTGGTAGGTGCTCACCACGATGCGCTTGATTTTGAAGGCCTCGTGCAGCTTGTGCAACGAGAGTACCATCTGGATGGTGGAGCAGTTGGGGTTGGCAATGATTTTATCCTCCGAAGTCAGCTCCTTGGCGTTGATTTCGGGCACCACCAGCTTCTTGGTCGGGTCCATGCGCCAGGCCGAGGAGTTATCAATCACCACGGTGCCGACGGCGGCGAAGCGCGGGGCCTGCTCCTTGGAAGTGCTGCCGCCGGCCGAGAAAATGGCTACGTCGGGGCGGGCCGCAATGGCATCGTCCATGCTGATGACGTGGTAGGTTTTGCCCTGAAACTCAATGGGCAGGCCCACGGATTTCTCCGAGGCTACGGGCAACAGCTCGGTGACCGGGAAATTCCGCTCGGCCAATACTTTCAACATTTCGCCCCCGACCAGACCGGTGGCACCTACTACGGCTACTTTCATGGCAATTAGAGAAAAAAGCGCCAGCCAACTGGACTGTGCGCGTGGTAAATGTCGGGAAAAGCAGGTTACTTAGGCAGTTCATGCGCAGGTGAATACGCCGTTGCTATCCGCTTTTTTACAAACCTACTATGCAGAAAACTTCTACCCCAATACGTATCGTGTTTAATCTGCATTTCCGGGGGCGCTTTTTGCTGCTATTGGTCCTGCTGCTGGGCCTGAGCAGCGGCAGGGCCCAGGCTCAGCTCACCGAGTCGTTTGCCGACGGCGACTTCACCCAAAACCCGGTTTGGACCGGTGGCACGGCTGATTTTCAGGTCAATGCCAGCCAGCAGCTGCAAAGCAACGGTCCGGCCGTGACGCCCAGCACCACCCAGCTGGTCACGGTTTCGCAGGCCGCCACGGGCACCACCTGGGAATTTTACGCTAAGCTCAACCTGGCTACTTCGGGCTCGAACTATGCCGACGTCTGGCTCATGGCCGACCAAGCCGACCTGAAAGCCGCCACCACCAAAGGCTACTTCGTGCGCCTGGGCGGCACCGACGATGAGGTGTCCCTGTTTCGCAAGAATCCGTCGGCTACGGCAGCCGTGGTTATCGACGGGGCCAATAGTACGCTCAGCTCGACCAGCAGCAACGTGGTGCGGGTGCGCGTGACCCGCTCGGTGCAGAACGTGTGGACCCTGGAGCGGGACCTGACCGGCGGCACGACCTTCACTACCGAAGGTACCGCCACCGACGCCACCCACCAGCGCAGCAGCTACCTCGGCGTCACGCTAACCTACTCGGCCACCAACAACCGCAACTTCTACTTCGACGACTTCCGCGTCACGGACGCTACGGCGCCCACACTGCTCAGCGCCGGTATCATTTCGGCCCGGCAGGTGGATGTGGTTTTCAACGAGCTGGTAGCGGCCACCCAAACGCCGGCCAGTTACACCCTGACCAGCGCCGGAGCGCCGGCTGTTACGGCCGCCCAGCGCGACGCCACCGACCCGGCCCTGGTGCACCTCACGCTGGCGGCCGACCTGCCCGCGGGCAGCAGCACCCTGGCCGTGCGCAACGTGGCCGACCTCTACGGCAACGTGGCCGGCGGTCCGCTGACCGCCACGCTCACCTACACGCCGCCGGCCGTAACGCCGGGCTACTACCAGCTGCTCATCACCGAAATCCTGGCCGACGAGCTGCCGGTGGTGGGTTTGCCGGCTTCGGAGTTCGTGGAAATTCATAACCCCTCGGCCACTCAAACCCTGGACCTGGGCGGCGTGCGGCTGTTGCGCACCAGCAGCACCGCCACGGCGGCCGTGTTTCCGACCGGGGCCCAGCTGCTGCCCGGCGAGTACGCCGTGGTGTGCGGCAGCACCCGCACGGCGCAGTTTGCCAGTTACGGCAAAGTATTTGGCCTGAGTAACTTTCCCGCGCTAACCAATGCCGGCGACGAGCTGCTGCTGCGGGCCCGCGACGGGCGCACCGTTTTCGAGGTCCGCTACACCGATGCGTGGTACCGCGACGCGGTGAAAAAGGAGGGCGGCTGGACTCTGGAAATGATTGATACGGCCAACCCCTGCGGAGGGGCTGCCAACTGGACGGCCAGCACTGATGCCAGCGGCGGTACGCCCGGCCGCGCCAACTCAGCGCGGGCCGCCAACGCCGACCGTACGGCCCCGCTGCTGCGCCGGGCCACGGTGGTCAGCCCCACGCTGGTGCGGCTGGAATTCGACGAAAAGCTGGACAGCGTGACGGCCAGCAACCCGGCCCTGTACAGCCTCACGCCCGGCCTGACCATCACCCGCGTCACGCCGGTACCGTTCGATTTTCGGGCCGTGGAGCTGACCCTGGCCACGCCACTGGCTGCCGCGCAGGCGTACACCGCCACCGTGCAACGGTCCGTTGACTGCGTGGGTAATGCTACTGGTGCGGCGGCCAGCGTCACGTTTGGCTTGCCGGTGGTGCCCACGGTGGGGCAGGTACTCATCACCGAAATTATGGCCGATGAAACGCCCACGGTGGGGCTGCCGGCCTCCGAGTACCTGGAAATTCATAACCCCACCACCCGGATTCTGGACCTCGGCGGCATGCGCCTGCTCAAGCCGGGCAGCAGCTCGGCGGCCGTATTCCCGGACACGACTCGCCTGCAGCCGGGCCAGTACGCGGTGGTGTGCAGCAGTACCCGCACGGCCTTGTTTGCCCGCTACGGCGCCGTATTCGGGGTCAGCAACTTCCCGAGCCTGTCCAACGACGGCGACCAGCTCGTGCTGCGGGCCCGGGATGGGCGCACCTTGTTTGAAATAGCCTATTCGAGCACCTGGTACAAGGACGCGGCCAAGAAAGACGGCGGCTGGGCCCTGGAAATGGTGGACACGGGTAATCCTTGCGCCGGTATTGAGAACTGGACGGCCAGCACCGACCCGAGCGGTGGTACGCCGGGTAAAGTCAATGCGGCGCGAGCTACCAACCCCGACCGAACGGCCCCGGCGCTGCTGCGGGCCGTGGCCATTTCGCCTACCATCGTGCGGCTGTACTTCGGCGAAAAGCTGGACAGCGTGGCCGCGGCCAACCCGGCGCTGTACTCCTTCAGCACCGGCCCGACCGTCACCAAAGCCGCTCCCGCCTCCCCGGATTTCCGGGCCGTGGACCTGACGCTGGGTTCGGCGCTAGTCGCCAGTCAACCCATTACCGTGAGCGTGCAGCGGGCCACCGACTGCGTGGGCAATGCTACGGGCGCGGCGGCTTCGGCTACGTTTGGCCTGCCCTCGGCCCCGGTGGAAAACGACGTGGTTATCAACGAAATCCTGTTTAACCCGCGCACTGGCGGCGTCGATTTCGTGGAGCTCCTCAACCGCTCCAACAAATACCTGAACCTGCAGGGCTGGGAGCTGGGCAATATTTCGACCAGCAACGTCCTGAGCAAGGAACCCATTACGGCCGGGCCCTACGTGCTGGCGCCGGGCCAGCTGGTGGTACTGACTACTAAGCCCGACGTGGTGCAAAGCCAGTACCCGACCAACGACCCCAGTGCATTCCTGACCCTACCCGCGCTGCCGACCTTTGCCGATGACGCTGGTACGGTGGTCGTGTTCGACTCCCAAAACCGTGCTCTGGACCGCTACGCGTATAGCGAGTCTCAGCATCTGGGGCTGCTCGACTCCAAGGACGGCGTATCGTTGGAGCGGATTCGGACCGACGGGCCCAGCGTGGCCGGCAACTTCCACTCGGCGGCCAGTGCCGTGGGTTACGCCTCGCCCGGCCGCCGCAACTCCCAGTACCAGGACGACCCCGGCGGCGACAAGCTCTTCACCCTGGAGCCCGAGGTCTTTACCCCCGACGCCGACGGGCAGCAGGACTTCACCACCCTCAACTACCGCGTCGACCAGCCCGGGTTTGCGGCCAGTATCACCGTCTACGACGCCCAGGGCCGGCTGGCGCGCCGCCTGGTGCGCAATGAAACTATGGCCACAACCGGCTTTTTTCAGTGGGATGGCCTCAACGACCAGGGCCGCAAAGTACCCATCGGCTACTACGTGCTGCACATCGAACTGCTCCAGCCCAGCGGCGAGAAAAAGGACTACAAAAAGACCGTGGTAGTCGGCGCCCGTTTTTAAAGCAGATTCTTTTTCGGCTGTCATCCTGAACGGCGCGCAGCAGAGTGAAGAACCTTGCTCGCCTCAGTGATAAGCGTAATTCAACGCAAAACAGCCCTTTACCACCTGTGCGGTAAAGGGCTGTTTTGCGTTGGCAGAACCTGTAGTGGGGTAGGCGAGGAAGGTCCTTCGTTTCACTGCGCTCCACTCAGGATGACAGACGGCAAAAGCAAAAACTGCTGCTTGAAACCCGGCAGGCCGAAACCGGAATTAAACCCTTGACCTCGAGCTGCGTCCAACGGGTATGACGAACCAACAGCAACTGCAGCATCTGTACTGGCGGGCGGGTTTCGGGCCCCGGCCCCAGGATATTGCCGCCAACCCGAGCCCGCGCAAGGCGCTGCGGCAGCTGCTGCACGATGCGGCCACTTATCAGCCCTTGGAAGGTCCCCGGATTCAGGCGGCCGAAATGCAGGCCATGACCCCGGCCCCCACGCCCGATTTGCGCCAGGACCCCCAGGCGCCGGCCCTGAAAAAAGGGGAGCTGACGCCCGAGCAGCGCAAGGAGCAGAACCGGCAGATTCGGGAGGCTTTCTACACGATGAATACCGGTTGGCTGGAGCGTATGGCCTCGTCGCCGGCCCAGTTGCGCGAGAAGCTGACCTTCTTCTGGCACGGCCACTTTGCCTGCCGGGTGCGCCGGCCCGACGCCGCCCTGCAGCTCAACAACACGATTCGGCGCCTGGCTTTGGGCAAGTTTGGCGACCTGCTGCTGGCCGTGAGCAAGGAACCGGCCATGCTGCAGTTTTTGAACAACCAGCAAAACCGCAAGCAGCATCCCAACGAAAATTTTGCCCGGGAAGTCATGGAGCTCTTTACCATCGGGCGGGGGCACTACTCCGAGCAGGACGTGAAGGAAGCCGCCCGGGCCTTCACCGGCTGGAGCTACGACGCCCAAAGCCAGTTCGTGTTCCGGGAGCGGCAGCACGACGCCGGCTCCAAAACCTTTCTAGGGCGCACCGGCAACTTCGGTGGCGAGGATATTCTGCGCATCATCCTGGAGCAGCCCCAGACGGCCGAGTTCATCACCACCAAGCTCTACCGGTTCTTCGTCAACGACACGCCCAACCCGGCCCACATTCAGCCCCTGGCCAAGGCGTTTTTCCAGAGCAACTACGACATCAGTGGCCTGGTAGAGCGCCTGTTTACGGCCGACTGGTTTTATGACGCGGCCAACGTGGGCACCCGCATCAAGTCGCCCATCGAGCTGCTGGCCGGCATCAAGCGCACCTTGGGTGTGGAGCTGCAGGACAAGAAACCGCTGATTGTGTTCCAGAAGGCCATGGGCCAAACCCTGTTTGAGCCCCCGAACGTGGCCGGCTGGGCCGGGGGGCGGAGCTGGATTGACTCCTCCACGCTGCTCTTTCGCCTGCAATTGCCCCAGGTGCTGCTCAAAAACGCCGAAATCAGCATCGCGCTGAAAGAGGACGAAAACGACCTCGACCCCCAGCAAACCCGGGCCGACCGCACTTTCCGCCAGCAGGTGCAGGCCAAGGCTAAGCTGGCCCCGCTGGGCTTGCTGCTGGCCAAAACCCCCGAAGCCCAGCAGCCCGCCGCCCTCAGCCAGTTTCTGTTGCAGGCGCCCATCCGGCCCGAAAACCTAACGCTGGTGGAGCAAGTGGCCCAGAAAGCTCCCGCCGACGGCCGCCTGCGCACCATGGTTACCAGCCTGCTCAGTCTGCCCGAGTACCAGCTGATGTAAGCGCGTTTTTCGATAAAAGAACGTCATGTCGAACGCAGTGAGACATCTCGCGTGCTGACGTTGCCGCAGTAAGCTGATTATCACGGCACGCGAGATTTCTCCTATTGGTCGACATGACCAAGTAAACATATACCACCATGCCTACTTCCCGCCGCGACTTTCTGAAAACTTCGGTGCTGGCCAGCTCCCTGCTGTTCGTGCCCAAATTTCTGCACGCCCTTGATGCCCAAGGCGTGCAGCAGCTGCGCAATTCCAACGGCAAGCGCCTGGTGGTAGTCCAGCTCGGCGGCGGTAACGACGGCCTCAACATGGTGGTACCTTTCCGCAACGACTTGTACTACAAGGCCCGACCCACCTTGGGCCTCAAGGAGCAGAGCGGCCTGCTGACTCTCGATAAAGATCTGGCCTTCAACCCCCACATGACCCAGCTTAAGGCTCTTTACGACCAGGGCCTGGTGGGCGTGCTCAACAGCGTGGGCTACCCCAACCCCGACCGCAGCCACTTCCGCTCGATGGATATTTGGCAGAGCGGCTCGGCCTCCGACCAGTACGTGGCAACCGGCTGGCTGGGTCGCTACCTCGACTCCAACTGCCCCGCCTGCCAAGTGCCTTATAATGGCCTGGAAGTAGATGATACGCTGAGCCTGGCCATGAAAGGCGAGCTGCGCAAAGGTCTGGCCCTGAAGAATCCGGAGAAGTTTCACCAGGTCACCCAGAATCGGTTTCTGAACAAAGTGAGTGGAGAAAAAGCCGGCGGCAGCGGCTCCGAGCTGGATTATCTGTACAAGACCCTGGCCGAAACGGCGTCCTCAGCCGACTACCTCTACCAGACGTCCAAGGTCTATAAGTCGGCTATTGTCTACCCAAACACGGAGTTTGGCAAAAACCTGAAAACCACCGCCGAACTGATTAATTCCGGCATCGAGTCCCGGGTGTTTTACGTCTCGCTCACCGGCTTCGACACCCACGTGCGGCAGCAGGAGCAGCAGGGCAAGCTGCTCGGCGACTTGTCGGGGGGGCTGGGCGCTTTCGTGGAAGACTTGCAGAAAAGCGGACAGCTGAATGACACGCTGATTCTGGTGTTTTCCGAGTTTGGCCGCCGTGTCACCCAGAACGCCAGCAACGGCACCGACCACGGTACGGCCAACAACGTGCTGCTGCTCGGCGGCGGCCTGCGCCAAAAAGGCATCCTCAACGACGCCCCCGACCTGGCCAACCTCGACCAGGGTGATTTGAAGTACCAGCTCGACTTCCGCAGCGTGTACGCCACCGTGCTCCGCGACTGGCTCGGGGCCGACGACCAGGCTATTCTGGGCCATGAATTCGCCCGGCTTGCGGGCCTGGTATAGCGGAGCTAGGGAGAATAGGGAAAAGAGTAAGCTCATCTATAAGTGCTATTTTTTATTAACTCGACAATATCCTTTGGATTTTAAGGGCGTAAAAAAGCGCAGTTAGTGTCACACTCAACCTTAAAACTCCGCACCATGAAAGTTATATCACCTCGTGTCCACGGCATGCTCGACTACGGAACGATTCTGCTGTTTGCTCTGGCCCCCACGCTCTTCAACCTGGATGGCACCTACGCCACGGTGTGCTACGTGCTGGCCGCCGGCTACCTGGTCGTGACCCTGCTAACGGACTTCCCGATGGGCGTTGCCCACCTGATTTCGTTCCCGATGCACGGCTGGCTGGAGCTGATCAGCGGTATTGCCCTGCTGGCTTCGCCCTTCCTGTTCGGTTTCAACGACGACAACGAAACGGCCCGCAACTTCTTCATGGGCATGGGCGTGCTCTTCGTCGGTAGCTGGCTGCTCACCGACTGGCGCGCCGATACCCACACCCAGACTCACGGTCACGGCACGATGATGCCGAATCATCACTAAACGTAGTGAGCCAGCGTAAAAAAGCCCGGCTACGGTCCTGTAGCCGGGCTTTTTTACGCTTTGTCTGCCTGTAATCAGTAGTTCAACAATATCCTTCTGCTGCGACGGGCGTAGAAAAATCAAATCCGGCTTCTTATCAGACCCCACCTAGCTATGAAAATCCTTTCACCTTCGGCCCACGGCGTCATCGACGTGAGCTTTATCACCTTCGTGGCCCTGGCGCCCATCCTCTTCGACCTGGCGCCAGCCGTGGATACGGCCTGCTTCGTGCTGGCCGGGGGCTACCTGCTCGTTACCCTGCTCACCGACTTCCGGCTGGGTCTGCTGCGCCTGATTCCGTTTCCGGTCCACGGCTGGCTCGACCTGTTCACGGGGCTGGCGTTGGTAGCGGTGCCCTTTCTATTTCATTTCGAGGCCAACAGCGCCGAGCGAAACCTGTTTCTGGGCCTGGGCATCTTCTCCATCATCGTCTGGTTTGTCACCGACTGGAAGGCCCAAACCCGCTCCCTGATGACGGACCGCGGCTAGCCTGGCTCGTTATTTTGTATAAAAAAGCCCGCTCCAGGCCGGAACGGGCTTTTTTGTGGGGGCAGCAGTAGTTAACGGCGGAAGCTGATGCCGAGGAAATATTCGTGGTCGGTTTCTTTGGTCAACGCCAAGTGGGTGCCGAAGTCCAGAATGACATTGTCGCTCAGGTGCAGCTGGGGGCCTACGTTGAAATTGGCCTGCCAGGCATTTTGGCGGGTATTCCACTGGCCCACCACCTCGGCAAAAGCGGACAGAAACTCCGAAAACTCGTAGTCGACGGCCGTGCTGGGCGCCAGCATCAGGTAGCGCTGCTGCTCGTCCCGGTCGTAGTCCAGGTCGCTGCGCAGCTGCAGCTGCACGTTGAACTCCTTGCTGAAATCGTGGCTGTAGGGCACAATCAGGCCGTATTCCGTGACGCTGGTGCCCACGGCCGGGCCCACCGGCAGCCGTACGAAACCAATAACGGCCAGGGCATCGGGCTTGCCATCTTCGCCGAGCAGGGTGTGCTTCAGCCGCAGGGTCAGGTCGCCGAAACCCTGATGCTTTTCTTGCGGCTGGTCATCGTCCCACTCTTTTTCAATGGAATAGGAATCCAGCTCGGCCTGCACGTCGGTGCGGGTGGTGAGGCCGAGCTTGAGCAGGGCGTGGTTGAGGTAAAAATTCCGCTCGTGGTGCTGCTCCTCCTGCTTATTCACCAGGCGCAGCAAGTCACTTTCGACCTGAAAATGGCCCGGGTCAACGGTAAAGGGGCTTTCGGAGTAGCCGGGCCGGTCGGGCCGCAGCTCCCGTAGCATAGTGCGGGGCGTGGGGTGAAACAGGTTGTAGCCGGCCTTGGCCGTAATGGAATCCTGGTTTTGGGCCGCGGCCCAGAAAGGAAGTGCGAGTGTGGTCAGGAGTAGGGAGCAGAACTTCATGGCGCGGGTGGGAGAAAATTGTACTATTCAGCCCGCATACGCAGAAGCTCGGCGGCCGGTGCATGGTTCAGCGCAATTCCGTACTTATACAGATGGTACTTATAGCGTATAGCGCAGGCCCAGAAACGTGCGGCGGCCCTGCACCGGCGCGTAGTTGTACTCAGTGTCAAAGGAATAGCCGTTGGGGTTGTCCTGATCCACGTATTTGTCGAAGGGGTCGAAGGCGCGGATGAGCACGTGGCGGGGCAGGAAGTCGAGCAGGTTTTTCAGGCCGCCGTAGATTTCCAGATGCTCGCCCAGGCGCTTGGTGAGCTGCACGTTCTGCAAGGAATACCACGGGGAGCGGGCCGGGCGGTAGTCGTGGGGCTGCACCGGCAGCTGCATGGGCCCGTTTACCTGCCCGGTATAATCCACGCCCACGCCCAGGCGGGCCAGGGTGTAGCTCACGGCGTAGGTGCCCGAAAACACCGGGGCGTGCAGCTGCTGCACCCGCCGTAGCGCCCCGCCACCCTCGGGCCGCTCCTGCCGGAACACGTCCATCAGCGTGATGCCGGCAATAACTTTCAGGGGCCGGGAAAAGGTCAGGTCCGTGTTCAGCGTCAGCCCCCGCGACACGGCGTAGCCGTCGAGGTTGCGGTAGATAATCTGGTTGAGGTCGGTGGTGTAGTCGGGGCTGATTTTGTTGGTGAAGTAGGTGTAAAACGCACTGGCGTCGACGGTGAGCTGCCCGGCCGCGGTGGTAAAGAAGCGTTGGTAGTTCACGTTGGCGTTCCAGCTCCGCTCGGGCCGCAGGGCCTCGGGCACCACCACCTGCCGGGCCCCGGTGAGGGCGGCGTGGTCCTCGGTAAACAGGTTTACGACCCGGTAGCCATTGCCCACGCCCACGCGCACCACCTGGCTGTTGTCGGGCTTGCTCCACTTGTAGTTGAGCCGCGGCGAGAGAATACTGCCGTGCACCGAGTTGTAGTCGTAGCGCAGGCCGGCCAGCAGCGTGGCGTTTTCGGTTACTTTCCACTCGTCCTGGGCAAAAATGCCGGGCAGGCTGGTTTTGTCGGGCTGCGTAATGCTTTGGTCGCCCTCAAGGCGGGCCGTAGCGGGGGTATTGTCGTCGTACCAGGTGTAGCGGTAGGTGGCGCCCAGCAGCAGGCTGTGCCGGATGCTCAGGTCCCGGGCCCAGGTGAGCTGCCCGAAACCCACGCGCTGGGTGGCCCGGTAGAGCGTGGTGCCGTAGGCCGAGTTCTGCCGGTGCTGGTTAAAGGAGCCGCTGAGCATGAGTTTCTGGCCCGCCACCGGCAGCTGATACTGCCCCAGCAGCTCGTAACGGCTCGTGTACACACTTTCCCCGTAGATACTGTCGCCGCCGCGAAACTCGGGCGTCCAGTCCAGCTGCCCACCAAACCGGTCCTCGTAGTAGTAGCGCGCGGCTACGTTGGCCACCCGCTCCTGGGGCCGCTTAATCGACCATTTGTTGAACACCGAGCCCCGTTTCTGAGTCGGCAAATCGGTAAAGCCATCTTCGTTCACGTCACGGCGCTGGTCGTAGCCAAACAGGTTGGTGCTGAGCAGGGTAGTAGCCCGCCCGACTTTGGCTGCCGTGCCCAAATCCAGGTTCATTTCGCCGTGGGAAGTCCCGAAGGCATCGGCGGTGAAACGCGGGGCCTTGTCGGGGTTTTTGGTAATGACGTTGATAAGCCCGCCCACCGCCTCCGAGCCGTAGAGTGTGGAGGCCGGCCCTTTCACTACCTCAATCCGGTCGACCATGCTGTTGGGAATGCCGCTCAGCCCGTACACCGTGGACAAGGAGCTGACAATGGGCATTCCGTCGATGAGCACCATCGTGTAGGGTCCTTCCAGCCCGTTGATGTGGATGTCGCCGGTGTTGCAGATGTTGCAGTTGAGCTGGGGCCGCACCCCGTTGACCATCGTCAGGTTTTCGAACAGGCAGGCGCTGGGGTTTTTCTGGAAGTAGCGCGGCGTATAAATCTCCACCGCCACCGGCGACTGGCTTTTCACGACTTCGCTCAGCGTGCCGCTCACCACCACGCTGCCCAGCTCGTTGCTGGCGCCGCTGAGCGAAAAGCTAACCGTGGCGCTCTGCCCGCTGCTCACCGTCACAGTCCGCTCCGTGGGCAGAAACCCTACCGCGCTAACTACTACCCGTTGCGGCCCCGTCGGTACTTTGCCCAGCGTGAAGGCGCCGTTTTCGTCGGCCGTGGTGCCCAGCGTGGTGCCTTTTAGGCCGATACTGGCGAAGGGTACCGCCTTGCCCTCGGCCCGCACCGTGCCTTTAATAGAGCCGGTTTGAGCCTGGGCCAAGAATGATAAAAGCAAAGCATATGTCAGGAGCAGAAGTGTTTTCATAGAGGAATAGATACGGTTTAGGGTGAGCTTTTATTTTTATTTAGATGAGTCTAAAAGTATGGCCGCAAAAAAGGCGCTGAGCAGAATGCCCGGCGCCTTTAGGTTACTTAAAGAAGGTGGTAAACAGCAGGTACAGGTTGAGCACGATGATGATGCCCGACACTACCCAGGCCACCAGCTGCAGGGCCGGCCGGTTGGCGAATACGCCCATTTTAGCTTTGCTGCCGGTGAAAAGTACCAGCGGCACCACGGCAAAGCTCAGCTGCAACGACAGAATCACCTGGCTCAGCACCAGCAGGTCGGCCGTGCCTTTCTCCCCGTAGAGCAGCGTCACGACCAGGGCCGGCACTACCGCAATGGCGCGGGTAATCAGGCGGCGCACCCAGGGCTTGAGCTGCAAATCCAGGAAGCCTTCCATCACAATCTGGCCCGCCAGCGTGCCGGTTAGCGTCGAGTTCTGGCCCGAGGCCAGCAGGGCAATGGCAAATACGGTTCCGGCGGCACCCGCGCCCAGCACCGGGGCCAGCAGCTTGTGGGCGTCGGTAATGTCGGCCACGTGAAACAGGCCGTTGGTATGGAAAGTAGCCGCCGCCGTTATCAGAATGGCGGCATTCACGAAAAATGCCAGAAACAGCGCCACCGTGGAATCAATGGTGGCAAACTTGATGGCCATGCGCTTGCCGGGTTCGGTTTGCTCAATGGCCCGGGTTTGCACAATGCTCGAGTGCAGGTACAGGTTGTGGGGCATTACGGTGGCGCCCAGAATACCGATGGCAATGTAGAGCATGCCCGGCGTGGTCACCACTTCCTTCTGCGGCACCAGACCCCGGGCAATACCCAGGTAGTCGGGGTGGGACACCAGGATTTCGTACAGAAAGCAGCCGAAAATAACCACGATAAGCCCGGCCACGATGCTCTCAATAACCCGGAAGCCCTTGTTCTGGAAAAACAGCACCACCAGCACGTCCAGAATGGTGAGCACTACGCCCCAGGGCAGGGGCAGGCCAAAGAGCAGGTTCAGGGCAATGGCCGAGCCGATTACCTCGGCCAGGTCGCAGGCGGCAATGGCTACTTCGCAGAACACCCACAGCATCATGGCCACGGGCTTGGAGTAATGGTCACGGCAGGCCTGGGCCAGGTCGCGCCCCGTCACGATGCCCAACTTGGCGGCCAGGTGCTGGAGCAGCATGGCAAACAGGTTGGAAATCAGAATGACGGAGAGCAGCGTATAGCCGTAGCGGGAGCCGCCGGCAATGTCGGTGGCCCAGTTGCCGGGGTCCATGTAGCCGACGGCCACCATCAGGCCCGGGCCCCAGAAAGCTACGAGCTTGCGCCAGAACGAGGCGTTGGCGGCCGGCACCCGGATGCTGGCGTATACTTCGCTCAGGGAGTTGTGCTTACGCTCCTGGCGCCAGCCGGAGTTATTTTCTGTCAAAGGCGGAGTAGGGGAAGCCTGTACGAGTGGAGGCATAAGGAATAGAGTATCAGGTAACTCAACAAAGAAACAAATTTTTAGAGTAGCCTAAACATTTTTTTAAGGCAATTTAAATACTCATTTGGCCAAAAAAGGTTGCAACCCGTAGGGAAGTGGGTTTTTTACCGGACTTTTGCAGGCCCATTTTTGCTCAACCTCTCCCTTCCATGACTTTCACCCAAACTAAGAGCCGGCTGGGCCTACTGTCGCTCGTTGTCAGCGTAGGGCTGGTGGCCATCAAGTTTTACGCCTACTTCCTCACCGCCTCCCAGGCCGTGCTGACCGACGCGCTGGAGTCGATTATCAACGTTTTTACCAGCGGCTTCGCCCTCTACAGTCTCTACCTGTCAGACCTGCCCAAGGACGAAAACCACCCCTACGGCCACGGCAAGGTCGAATACCTGTCGGTGGGCTTCGAAGGGGCCCTGATCCTGTTTGCGGGCATTTACATCTTCTACAGCGCCGTAATGGCCATCCTGCACCCCCACGCGGTGGTGCGGCCCGATGCGGGCATGTACCTGTTGGCGGCCACCGCTTTGGTTAACCTGGGCGTGGGCTTTCTGCTGGTGCGCTCGGGCAAGAAGATGAACTCCGTGGCCCTGGTCGGCGACGGGCAACACCTCTACATCGACGCCCTGAGTACGCTCGTATCGTGCGTGGCCCTGGTCTTGGTGATTTTCACCGGCAACGTACTCTTCGACGCCGGGGCGGCTTTGCTTTTGGGCGTCTTCATCGTCGTCAACGGGTACCGGATGGTGCGCCGCTCGGTGTCGGCCCTGATGGATGAGTCGGATGTGGCTACCGTGGAGCAGGTCATTGCCGAGCTGCAGCGCCACCGCCTGCCCCCGTGGATTGACGTGCACAACCTGCGCGTGCTGCGCTACGGGGCCAACCTGCACATCGACTGCCACATGCAGATGCCCTACTACTTCAGCCTGGAGGAAACCCACAACGAGCTGAACCGCATCGAGGGCCTGATCAAGCAGCGCTTCGACGTGGAAGTAGAAATGTTCGTCCACGCTGACCCCTGCACCTTTGCCGCCTGCTCCCTGTGCCACATGCCCGAGTGCCCCGTGCGTCAGCATCCCTTTGCCCACGAAGTGCCCTGGACGCTGGCCAATGCCGTGAAAAATGAGCGGCACCGCCTGGGCTGATTTTTCAAACACAAGACGCAAAAAAGGCGCTACGAACGATGCAGCGCCTTTTTTGCGTCTTAGAATATTAGTCAGCAGCTACCGAACCAGCTCTACCCAGCCCTTGGTTGTCGTGCCGTTTTTGCCGGTGAGCAGGTAGTAGTACACGCCGGCGGGCTGGTTTTCGCCGTCCCAGTCATTGTTGTACTGCGCATACTCCCGGATAAGCCGCCCGGAGCGGTTGAAAATCTGGAGCTTGCTGTTGGTGGGCTCCGAGGATAGCACGAACAGGTCGTTTAGACCGTCCCCGTTGGGGGTGAAAACGTTGGGCACGCGCGACTCCGGCACCCGAATATTGACTTCGGCCAGCGTTTCCTGGCAGGAAGCTGCGCCGTTGATAGAAACGCCCACCCGCAGCCGAATGCGGTACACCCCCGCAACGTCAAACTGCCGGCTGGCTTTGGCGCTTTCGGTCGAGAAAAACTGCTCTGGCTCCGATACGGCCTGGCCTTTGCCAGTAATAATCCGCTGGGATGACCACCGATATTGGGGAACCGTAGCAGCGGGCTGCCCGGGTAGGGTAGAGGTATTGGTGAAGGTGAACACCAGGGGCGGCAGCAGGATGGAGCGCCCTGGTAAAGCCGCCGAGTCGGCCGTGAAGCTCGGTCTAACCGGTTCGGCTACCCGAACCAGCACGGAGGTGGTATCGGGGCCGCAGGCTGTAGCCCTACTCCCGGTGACGGTAAGCTTGTAGCGCGTCGTTGTGGTCGGCCGGACGGTAATGCTGGGCTTGCTCTGATCTGCTACGCTGAGGCCGTTGGCCGCCGCCCACTGGTAGGTAAACACCTCGGGCTGGTCGGCCTCGGGCCGGGAAGCCGTGGCCGTAATTCCGGCCGTACTACCGGAGCAGATAACGGCTGCGCTAGTAGTGGCCACCGCCCGCAGGGGTTGCTGCACCCGCACCAGCCATGAGGCCGTATCGGGCGTGCAAGTAGTTTTGTCGCCGGTAATGGTAAGCTTGTAGCGCGTGGTCGTCGTGGGCCGCACGCTAATAGTAGGCTTGCTCAGGTCGGCGGGGCTGAGGCCGTTAGCCGCCGCCCACTGGTAGCTGAACTTCTCCTGCGCGTCGCCCTGCGGACGGGTAGCCGTAGCGGCAATCCGCGCCGTGTTGCCGGCGCAGAGCGAAGCCGCGTCGGCCGTTAGCTTCGGCACAATGCGCTGCTGCACCCGCACCAGTACCGAGGTTGTGTCGAGGCCGCAGCCGGTGGCCTTGTCGCCGGTAATGGTGAGCTTGTAGCGCGTGGTCATCGTGGGCCGCACGCTAATAGTAGGCTTGCTCAGGTCGGCGGGGCTGAGGCCGTTAGCCGCCGCCCACTGGTAGCTGAACTTCTCCTGCGCGTCGCCCTGCGGACGGGTGGCGGCGGCCGTAATAGTAGTGGTGCTGCCCACGCAGATAACCGGCTGAGCCGCCGCCGCCGCTGTGCGGATGGGCTGCTGCACCCGCACCAGCACGGAGGCCGTATCGGAGCAGGTCCCGACGCGGAAGCTCAACCCCAGAATGCGGACTTTGTAGCGCGTGGTAACGGTCGGGGCCACGCTTATTTCCGCTTTGTCGCGCTGATTGGGCGGTAAGCCGTTGGCGGCCTCCCACTGGTAGCCGTAGGCGGCGGGCAGGCTGCCTACCGAGTCGGGCCGGAAGGGCGTGGCCGTAAGCTTAATCGAGGTTCCGGCGCAAATAACCGGATTGGCCGACGGAGCCAGCACCCGGGCAAAATTGCCTTTGGCAATCTTCAGCACAATAACCCGATACTGGACGCCTTTGATAGGACAGGCGTTGTCTTCAATCTTGACCGGAATGCGGTACGTCTTGCCCAGAAAGGCCACGTCGGGCTGAATCCGCAGAATACCAGTTGGGGTACTGGTACCATTGCCGCGCAGCTGAAACGTGGCCACGTCGGCGGGTAGGTACGTGGGCTTGGTCAGCGACGGAACGGAAGGGTCCAGCTCCGGGTGCGTTACCGTCAGGATGTCGCCGGGGTTTGGGTCGGTGAAGCGGAAACGAACCTCGGTGTAGTTGCAGGTGTAGGCCGTCACGAAAGTAGAGTCCCGCGAGTTGACGATCTGCACGCTCGATTTGTCGAAGCCGCTCCCGATAGGAGGACTGGGCTGGTTGTTGTTCTCGCAGTCGATGACCACCACCAGCATGTCGCGGCGCACCTGGCCCACCTTGTAGTATACTGGCTTGCCATTAGGCCCGGCAAACTTCCGGTACTCGGTAACTTGCCCCACGACGACGTACTTGTTGTCGGGCGAGTCGGGGGCTTTGGTGTGGTTGGCGGGAATAAAGCTGAACGTACCCAGGGACGGGTCAAAGTTGAACGCCTTGGTGGCCGTCTTCAGGGGGCAGGCTCCCGTCACGTTGTAGGAAGCCAGCGGGTAGGTTGGGCTGTAGCTGCCCTGATTGTCGGTGATGTAGGCTCCGCACGGTACGCCGCCGGGGGGCGTCAGGTCAATGAAAGGCGGGCCGTTGCCGACGTACGATTTATAGGTATTCGGCTCGCTGCAGCCTTGCAGGGCGGGTGCCAGGCTGTATACCAGCGAGTCGCCGTCGGGCTCGGTGGTGGCGAAGGAAACGGTGCGCTCCTGCGACTTACACACGAACGGAATTGGAATGTCCTGGGCTTGGTACTGGGCCGAAGTGTTTTGAATCTGGCTGCCGTTGGGTAGCAGGTTGTTGAGCCGGGCCTCGTAGTACAGGTTACCGTTGCCGGCGTTGATATTGGCTACGGGGGGGCGGGCATTCAGCGACACGCTGATAATCCATTCGGCGGCCGGGGGCAGGGTGATAGTGGCCTCAAAAGTGCCCTTCTGGTAGTTGGTGAGCAGGCCGGGGCCGCACTGGGCCGGGCCGCCGGGGATGTTGGCGCAGTACGGAACACCCGTTTCGGCGGTGCCCGCCAAGGTCATGGGCAGCTCGGGACCCGCGGCGCAACCCGTCGAGCTGTAGTTGAGCGTGGGCAGAATCATGTTGAAGCCCGCCCCCCCACAATCCCGGAATACCGTCAGGGATACTTTGTAGCGGTTGTTGCCCAGCGCCTCGTACGTGAGCTGCCCACCCTGAATGTGAGAAGCACGGGCAGCGGGTAGTCCAAGCAGCGAAAGGCAGCAGGCAACGGCTAAAAGGTAGGCAGCATGTAAAAGTTTCTGCATGTAACGGAGACGGAAGTAAGGCCGCGCGAAAATAAGACCGGGCGGAAACAACATTGCTGTAAGATATAAGGAATTTATTTTATATTCATAAAAAAGTACCAGAAACAGGAAAGTGGTGAAAATTGCATAAAAGCCAGAAAAATTAAGTGTAGCCTCGGAGGCCTATTGCTCAACGACAGGGCGTTAACTTATCTTTTAGGCTCACATGTGTTGCGTCAAATCCTGAATTCTACCACTTCGGCTTTCCAGACAAGGCGGCCTGTTTTTGATTTTTTTCTTTTTTGCCGACCGTAGTTCCTACTAATGAAAAAACCTTTACCCCAATTTTTTGCGCACTTACAAAGCTGGGTCGGCGGGTGCGGCAGATGGTGGCGGAGCCGGGCGGTTGTCGTCGCGGGCTTGTGGCTGGGCCTGGCTTTGGCTGCCCGTGCCCAAGTCAATACCTATACTTTCGCCGCGTCCCAGGGCAGCTTTACTCCCCTCAGCGGCGGTACGGTGTTGCCTGGTCTGGCCGCCGACACGTACCTGTCGCCCGCTATTCCCCTGGGGTTTAGCTTCGTTTTCGACGGAGCTACTTTCACCCAGGTAAAAGCTTCTTCCAACGGCTGGTTAAGCTTTAACACGGCCAGTTCCCGTAATCATACGGGCCCCCTGGCGGCGGCCCCCGACGCTATCCGTCCCCTGGTGGCACCCCTGCTCGACGACCTGGACGGTAACCCCGCCGGCGCTACCGGCACGGGCTCCTACGCCACGACCGGCACGGCCCCCAATCGGGTGTTTACTTTTGAATGGCTGAATTGGGAGTGGCTTTGGGACTCTAACGCCGCCGGACTGTCGTTCCAGGTAAAGCTCTACGAAGGCACCAACAAGGTCGAATTTGTGTACCGGCAGGAGGCCGGGGCAATTACGGCCTCCCCCACCCAGGGAGCTTCCATTGGGCTGGCGGGCACGGGCTCCGGCCCTGGCTCCTACTTGGCCTTGAGCGACGCCACGGCTGCTCCCGCGGCCAGCTCAACCACCGAAAACACCACTATATTCACTAAGCCCGCTTCCGGTCAGGTATACAGCTTCACGCCCGCGGTGGTAGTCGGCTGCCCGCAGCCCCGCAACCTGAGCGTTGCTACCCTCACCAACACCACGGCGACAGTGGCCTGGACGGCCACCGGCGGCGGTACTTTCAGTATTCAGTACGGCCCGGCCGGCTTCGTGCCGGGTTCCAGTGGCGCCGCCACGGTTACGTCGGCCAACTCTACCGTTACGCTCACGGGCCTGCTGCCCAGCACGACGTACGATTTTTACGTAACCCAGCTCTGCGGCGGCACAGTGGGCAACAGTCCCAGCAGCGCCGTCGGCACTTTTAAAACCCGCGCCGTAGCACCACCCGGCAACGACGAGTGCGCCGGCGCCCTCGTGTTGCTGCCCACTCCCGGTGCCACGTGTATTAGTCCTACCAGCGGCTCTGTGGAAGGTGCCACGGGCCCGGGCGGTTTGCCAGCGCCGGTGGGTTCGGCCGACGACGACGTCTGGTACAGTTTCACGGCCACGGCCCCGGCGCACACGGTTACGCTCGTGGGCTCGGGCGACTATGTGCAAGAAGTGCTGTCGGGTACCTGCGCCAGCCTGACGGCCGTCGACTACGCCGATCCTAACGAGAAGCTCTACACCGGTCTGACGGTGGGCAGTATCTACTACGTGCGTGTCTACTCCTACGCCGCCACCGCACCTTCAGCTGCCGCGGCCGCCTTTACCATCTGTATTACCTCACCGGGTACGCCAGCCAATGACGAGTGTAGCAGGGCCGTAGCTCTGACGCCAGCAGTTTCCGGGGCGGCCTGCGCCGCGGGTACCCCCGGAACGTTGGAAAATACCACGGGCCCGGGCGGGCTGCCGGCGCCGGTGGGTTCAGCGGATGATGACGTCTGGTACAGCTTCACGGCCACGGCTTCGGCGCACACAGTTACGCTCGTGGGCTCGGGCGACTACGTGCAAGAAGTGCTGTCGGGCACCTGCGCCGGCCTAAGCTCGACGGGTTTTGCGCACGCACCAGCCAAGCTCTACACTGGCCTATCCGTAGGCCGCACCTACTACGTGCGCGTCTATTCCTTTGGCTCGACGGCCCTAGTAGGGGAGGGGGCTGCCTTCACCATCTGCGTAACGACGCCCCCACCGCCGGCCAATGATGCCTGTGCCAATGCTGTAGCCCTCATGCCCGCCGCGCAAGCAGCACCCTGCGCGGCGGCTACTAGCGGCTCTGTGGAAGGTGCCACGGGCCCGGGCGGTTTGCCTGCGCCGGTGGGTTCAGCGGATGATGACGTCTGGTACAGCTTCACGGCCACGGCTCCGACGCACACGGTTACGCTCGTGGGCTCGGGCGACTACGTGCAAGAAGTGCTCAGCGGCACCTGCGCCGGCCTAAGCTCGACGGGTTTTGCACACGCACCAGCCAAGCTCTACACCGGCCTGACGGTGGGCCGCACCTACTACGTGCGCGTCTATTCCTACGAGGCTGCGACTCCAACACCAGCCGCCGCAGCTTTTAGCATCTGCGTAACGACCCCCCTGCAAATTGCTCCGCCCGCCAATGACGAATGTGCCGGAGCCGTAGCTCTGACGCCAGCAGATTCCGGGGCAGGTTGCGCGGCGGCTACCACCGGGACGCTAGCCGGCGCCACGGGCCCGGGTGGTTTGCCGGCGCCGGTGGGTTCAGCGGATGATGACGTCTGGTACAGCTTCACGGCCACGGCTTCGGCGCACACAGTTACGCTCGTGGGCTCGGGCGACTACGTGCAAGAAGTGCTGTCGGGCACCTGCGCCAGCCTGACGGCCGTCGACTACGCCGACCCTAACGAGAAGCTCTACACTGGTCTGACGGTGGGCCGCACCTACTACGTGCGCGTCTATTCCTACGCTGCCACCGCACCTTCAGCTGCCGCGGCCGCCTTTACCATCTGCGTGATGACGCCGCTCATCAATGACGAACCCTGCGGCGCGGTGCCAATTCCCGTAGCGGCGGGCTGCGTGGCGCCCACGGCGGGTACCAACGTGGGGGCTACCACCACAACTCCGGTGGGCTACCCCAATCCGGGCTGCGGCACGGCCGGTAGTCCGCTCGACGTGTGGTTTACCTTCACCACACCCGCCTCGGGGGCCGGCAGCACGGCTGCCAGCGTCATTACTACGGGGGCTGCTGCCGGACAGGTACGCGTCTTTTCGGCCGCTTCCTGCGCGGGCCCATTTACGGCGGTAGGCTGTAAAGCCGGCGCCGGCGGGGCGGGGACTCTGGACCTGACCAACCTGACCCCCAGCACCACCTATTACGTTTTAGTATCGGGCTACGGGCCGACGGATGCCCCGGGCGCATTTGGTATTTGCGTAACCCCGCCCGCCACCTGCGCGGCTCCCGTGGGGCTGGCTGCCACGGGCGTTACCGCCACCACGGCCACTCTAAGCTGGTCGGTGCCCTCCGGCATGGGGCCCTTCACCCTGGAGTACGGCCCCGCGGGCTTCGCACCGGGCTCTGCGGCAGGTACCCTGGTGAATACCGCCGCCACTTCAGCTGGTCTGGCTAACCTAAGTGCGGGCACCACCTACCAGTTCTACGTTACGCAGAACTGCGGCGGCGGCAGCGGCAGCAGTATCCGGACCGGCCCCGCTTCCTTTTCGACGCGGGCCCCGGCGCCTGGCAACGACGAGTGTGCCACGGCGACGGAGGTGGTAGCCCAGTTTGGCGGCAGCTGCAGTACCCGGCTGGTGGCCACCAACGTAGGAGCTACCGGCTCGGTTAACGTTCCGGCGCCTCTCTGCTCCAACTATGCCGGCGGCGACGTGTGGTTTAAAGTAGTGGTGCCCAGCACCGGCAACATCATTGCCACCACCGATTCGGTGGCGGGCAGCGCCATTGAGGACACGGGCCTGGTAGTCTATACCGGCACCTGCGGGGCGCTAACTATAATAGGCTGCGACGACGACTCGGGGCCCGGGTCATTTTCCCAGCTGGAGCTCAACGGCCGCAAACCCGGCGAGGTGCTTTACATTCGGGTGTTTGAGTACGGCAACGACGTGGTGGGCCGTTTCAAGCTGTGCGTACGCTCGAAGCCCTTGTGCCCCGTTCCGGTAGGCCTCGACGCGACCAACGTGGCCGTAACCAGCGCCCGGCTGGCCTGGGCCGTTACTTCGGCCGTGCCGGGGGCTACGTTCACCGTGGAGTACGGGCCCCAGGGCTTTACGCCCGGTTCGGCCGCCGGCACCCGCCTGACGGGCCTCACCGGAACCTTCGTGGACGTTGCCGGCCTGACGGCCAATAAGGAGTACTGCTACTACGTGTCGCAGAACTGTGGCACTACCGGCGCTACGGCCGGCCTGAGTGCCCCCGCTGGGCCGCTGTGCTTTACAACTCTGGCCCCCGAACCGGCCAACAACGACGCCTGCGGGGCCCTGCCGTTGCCCATTGCTACGGCGGCCTGCACGCCCGTTGGCGGCAACAACACCGGTGCTACGACCAGCGGGGCTAGTGGCTACGTGAATCCGGGCTGTTCCACGTCTAACTCGCCGAAGGACGTGTGGTTTACGATGACGACCAGCGCCACGGCCGCCGGGGTGCAAATCACCACCACGGGCGGCCCCGCCGGGCAGGTGCGGATTTTCACGGCGGCTTCGTGCTCCACGGCCTTTACCCAGGTGGCTTGTCAGGCCAGCGCCGGCAACAACCAGACCGTGGGCAGCTTCGACGTGGCGCTGGAGCCAAACACGACGTACTACGTGATGGTGGCCGGCTACGGCTCCAACGATGCCACCGGGGCCTTCACGATTTGCGCCCGGCAGACCATCCTGAGCAGTGCCAAGGAGCTGCCCGGCGGGGAGGTCAGCGTATTCCCGAACCCGAGCAACACGGGCACCATTACCCTGCGCGTCCGCGGGGCTGAGCAAGCCAGGACGGTGCAGGCTACCCTGCTCAACGCCCTGGGGCAGCAGGTCCTCACGCAGGCGCTGGCTGGGCGGGCCGGTACCGTGGAAGCTCCGCTCAGCGTGCAAGGCTTGGCCCCGGGTATCTACACGCTGCGGGTGAGAGTAAACGACTACACCATCACGCGCAAAGTAGTGCTGGAATAGCCCTGGGCTTTCCTGACAAGACTCAAAAAAGGCGCTGCGGACTCCGCAGCGCCTTTTTTGTTAGCAGTAGAAAGCAGCCGGGCGCCTACCGAACCACCAGCTGCTGGGTGTAGAGGGCGTTGCCGCTGCGGGCACGCACGGCGTAAATACCGGGCGTGAGGCCCGCAATATTGAGCTGCATATCGGCCTGCCCGGCCCCGAAAGACATGGTGCGGGCCACCCGGCCCAGGGCGTCGAGCACGGTAGCCTGCCCGGGGGCCGTGGCGGCCGTGGGTAGCCGCAGCGTTACGCTGCCCTGGGCCGGGTTGGGCCATACGCTCAGCTTGGCGGCCTTGGCGGCGCTGGCCGTGGCGGCGGGCAGGTAGGCGCGGTTTTCGAGCAGCAGGATCCGGTCATCGGTGGCGGCGGGGGCGCCGCGGCCGTCCCGGTTGCTGGTACTGATATAGATTTTGCCCTGGGGCGACACGCAGATGGCCCGTAGGCGGCCGAACGTGGTCAGGTAGGAGTTGTCGGTGCCAATGTCCTCGGTGGTCGAAACCAGGGGCATCTGCACCAGCTTGGCAGCCTTGAGCGTGACCATCAGCAGGCTGTTGCGCCACTCCGGAATGGCGGGGTGGTCGTAGTGAATCAGGCCGGCCGTGGCCAGGGTCGGCGTCCAGGTCCGCAGGGGCTCCCGCACGTTGTTGGCCGCGCAGAAGGCCTGCTCGGTGGTCAGGTCGCAGCGGCCTTCAATGTTCGGCCAGCCGTAGTTGCGCCCCGCCTCAATCAGGTTCACCTCGTCGTCCTGGTCCTGCCCGTGCTCCGAGCTGTAGATCTTGCCATTGCTGGCCCGCACCAGCCCCTGCGGATTGCGGTGCCCCAGGGTGTACACCAGGCTGCCGGGCGTGGGATTGTTGCTGGGCACGGTGCCGTCCAGGTTCAGGCGCAGGATTTTGCCGTTCAGCGAAGTCGGGTTCTGGGCCTCGGGCCGCACCTGGGCGTCGCCGGTGGTCATGAGCAGGGTCCGGTCGGGCAAGATCAGCAGGCGGGAGCCGCTGTGGGTGGTATTGGCCGTGATATTGTCCAGCAGCACCAGCGGACTGCTCAGGGTGCGGGTACTGGCCGCGTAGGTGTAGCGCACCAGCTTCTCCTTCAGGTCATTGCCCTGCTGGTAGTTGTACACAATATAGAGGTAGGGCGAGGTGGCAAAGTCGGGATGGAGGGCCATGCCCAGCAGGCCGCTTTCCCCGGTGGCCCGCACGTCGGGTACGCTGAGCAGGGGCAGCACTTCCCCCGTGTCGGGGTTTACCCGGCTGATGCGCCCGTTGCGCTCCGTCATCCAGATAAAGTTGTCGGGGCCCCACACCAGCTCCCACGGCACGTTGAGGTTGGTGGCCAGCGGCGAAACCGATACGGTGGTAGCGCCCACCGTGAAGGTGGTTGTCTGGGCTTGCGCGGTGGGGGAGGCCGCCAGCAGGGCGGCGAAGGCCGTACAGTAAAGAAAACGTTTCATAGCCAATCAATTGAAGGTGAAAGAATAAGCCTGGTAATAGCCTAACGAGAGAGAAGCCCGAATGGATTAGCTTGTCTGGGAATTTGGGGCGGGTAGCTTTGCAGACCGGCCCCGGCCGGATTTCGGCGGTTTTCTTTCCTCATTTGCTTTTCTCGCGCCCCCTATGCTTTTCGTCAAACACACCCACCCGCAGCAGTTCCGCATCACAACCGACCCCGCCCAGCTCGACGTGGCCGCTATTCACCACTACCTGGCCCACGACTCCTACTGGGCCCAGAATATTCCGCTCGCTACCGTGGAGCGGGCCATTGCTCATTCCCTCAACTTCGGCCTGTTCGCCCCCGACGGCCGCCAGGCCGGCTTTGCCCGCGTCGTCACCGATTACGCCACCTTCGCCTGGCTCTGCGACGTGTTCGTGCTGCCCGAGTTCCGGGGGCAGGGCCTCTCCAAGTGGCTGATGAGCTGCGTCTGGGCCCATCCCGAACTGCAGGGGCTGCGCCGTAAGATGCTGGCCACCCTCGACGCCCACGGCCTCTACACCCAGTTTGGCTTCGGCCCGCTGCCCACCCCCGAGCGGTTTCTGGAAGTGCGGATGCCCAACCCCTACGGAGCCCCGACGGCCAACTAGCAAGGCCCGGGAAAGGGTTGCTCGGGCGGGCTGCTCATCTGAGTAAGGTACAATTCCGTTTGCCGCCCCGCCGCCGGCTACCTTAGACCTTGTAGCCATCTCCCCGCCACCTTCCCCAAAGGGCCTGCTGGGAAAGTGCAATTCGTTTAACCTTTCTTCCCCGGCCCGGTATCACCCTTTTTTCGCGGTGGCTGGCCACTAGTATTTTCCTTCCGCGTATGATTCCTACCACTCTCGAAGCCCGCTGGGGGCAGCTGGCCGCCCGCCTGGGCCTGTCCGAAGCCCTGCGCGACGCCACCTACCGGCAGCTGGCGGCCGCCTACGAAGCCTCGGGCCGCCACTATCACTCCCTGACCCACATCCGTAAACTGCTCGAAACCGCCGAGCAGCACAAGGCCCTGGTGCTCGACGCGGAAGTCCTGCAGCTGGCCATCTGGTTTCACGACGCGGTGTACAACCCCATGCGCGACGACAACGAGGCTCGCAGCGCGGTCCTGGCCCAGGAGTTTCTGGCCAAAACCAGCCTGGCCCCGGAGCGGCGGCAGCGGGTGGCCTTCCTCATTGAGCGCACCAAGGACCACACCCAGCCCCAGCCCGCCGCCGATACCGACCTGCACCTCTTCCTCGACGCCGACCTGCAAATCCTGGGCGCCGCCGAGGCCGACTACTGGCAGTACGCCCGCCAGGTGCGCCAGGAATACCGCCTCGTGCCCGATATTCTCTACCGCCGGGGCCGCAAGCAAGTGCTCGAAAAGCTGCTCGGCGCACCCGTCCTGTTCCAGACCCCGCTGTTTCGCGACAAGCTCGACGCCCCCGCCCGGCGCAACCTGCGGGCCGAGCTGCACCAGTGGGAGAAGGGTAGCCTCTAGCGGCCGGGCCGGCATGCCCTGCAACATCCGGGCTTAGGGTAGTGTCCTTGCCGGAGGCTTGCGTATTTTGCGGGCCATCCTTGGCTTTTTCCCAGTTGCCTATGCGTTCCTCTACTCTGTTGGCCGTGCTGGCGTGGCTGCCGGCCGCCGCCCTGGCCCAAACCCCGCCCGCCGCCCCGCTGACGGCTCTGACCGTCGAAAAAATCATGCGCGACCCGGCCCAGTGGATCGGCAACTCGCCCTCCAACATTGGCTGGAGCGAAGACGGCAAGCGGATTTACTTTCTCTGGAACCCGGAAAAAGCCCGGCGCGACTCGCTCTATTCCACCGCGGCCAGCGGTGGAGCCATCCGCAAAGTCAGCGTGGCCGAGCAGCGCAGCCTGCCCACCACCGCCGGTGACTATGACCCCAAGTACACCCGCAAAGTGTACGAGAAGGACGGCGACATCTTCCTGCTCGACCTCAAGACCACTAAAGCCCGGCGCGTAACCCGCACCACGGAGCGCGAATCCGACCCGGCCTTTGCCCTGCAGGGCCAGCTGATCAGCTATACCCGCGGCGGCAACCTCTTTACCTGGGACCCGGCCACCGGCGAAACCGTGCAGCGCACCGACTTCCGCCGCGGCAGCCGCCCCGGCAACGGCCAGCCTACCGACAAGGCCGAGAAGTTTCTGCGGGCCCAGCAGCTGGCCTTGTTCGACGTCATCCGGCAGCGCGACCAGGACCAGAAGGCCCGGCAGCGCCTGCAGAAGGCCCTGGCCCGGCTCAACCCCAAAGCCATCTGGCTGGGCCAGCAAACGGTGCAAAACTTGCAGCTCAGCCCCGACGGCCGCTTCGTAACCTACCGCCTGGCCCAGGAGCCGGCCGCCGAGAAGATAGCCGTGGTGCCGAGCTTCGTCACGGCCTCGGGCTTTACCGAAGACCTCTCGACCCGGACCAAGGTGGGCGCCCCGCAAACGGCCTACGAGCTGGGCATCTACGACATCGGGCGCGACACGACCTTCGTGCTGGGCTATAAGGAGCTGGAAGGCCTCGACCAGCAGCCGGCTTACCGCAAGGAGTACGCCCTGCCCGCCAAAGCCCCAGCCGCCGACGCCACCGACAAAGCCGCCCCGCCCCGCAAAGACAAGCCCGCCACCGAGCTGCGCCGGGTGGAGCCCTACGGCCCCTACTGGTCCGAGAACGGGCAGCGCGCCTTCCTCGTCATCCGCTCCAGTGACAACAAGGACCGCTGGATTGTGAGCCTGGACCCCACGACCCAGAAAATCAGCCTGCTCGACCGGCAGCGCGACGAGGCCTGGATCAACGGCCCCGGCATCGGCTACGGTCCCGGCAACGTGGGCTGGCTGCCCGACAACCAGCGCATCTGGTTCCAGAGCGAGGAAAGCGGCTATTCCCACCTCTATACCGTGGATGTGACCAACGGCCAGAAGAAGGCCCTGACCAGCGGCAACTTCGAGGTGCAGAAAGCCCAGCTCAGCCGCGACAAAAAGCTCTGGTACCTGACGGCCAACAAAACCCACCCCGGTGAGCAGCACTTCTACCGCATGCCCGTGGACGGTGGCCCGCTTACCCAGATTACCTCCATGCCCGGGGCCAGCGAAGTGACCCTCTCGCCGGATGAGAAAACCCTGGCCGTGCGCTACAGCTACACCAACAAGCCCTGGGAGCTGTACGTCATGCCCAACAAGCCCGGCGCCAAGGCCCGGCAAATCACCAACTCCCTGACCGAGGAGTTCAAGAGCTACCCCTGGCGCGACCCGGAAATCATTACCATCAAAGCCCGCGACGGGGCCGACGTGTACGCCCGGCTCTACCGCCCGGCCAAGGCCGAAGCCCAGGGTCCGGCCGTTATTTTCGTGCACGGCGCCGGTTACTTGCAGAACGCCCACAAGTGGTGGAGCCAGTACTCGCGCGAGTACATGTTTCACAACCTGCTGGTAGATAAAGGCTACACGGTGCTCGATATTGACTACCGCGGCTCGGCGGGCTACGGCCGGGCCGTGCGCACGGGTATCTACCGCTACATGGGCGGCAAAGACCTCACCGACCAGGTCGACGGGGCCAAGCTGCTGGCTGAGAAGTACGGCGTGAGCCCCCAGCGCATCGGTATCTACGGCGGTTCCTACGGCGGCTTTATCACGCTCATGGCCATGTTTACCCAGCCCGACGTGTTCAAGGCCGGGGCCGCCCTGCGCTCCGTGACGGACTGGGCCCACTACAACCACGGCTACACCGACAACATCCTCAACTCGCCCTACAACGACAGTATTGCCTACGCCCGCTCCTCGCCGATTTACTACGCCGAGGGCCTCAAGGGCGCTTTGCTCATGTGCCACGGCATGGTCGATACCAACGTGCACTTCCAGGACATCGTGCGTTTGAGCCAGCGCCTGATTGAGCTGCACAAGGAAAACTGGGAACTGGCCGTCTACCCCGTCGAGGACCACGGCTTCGTGGAGCCCGCCTCCTGGACCGACGAGTACAAGCGCATCCTCAAGCTGTTTGAAACCAACCTGCGGCCCGGCGCCACCAACGCTAGCGGTAGCAGCAGCGGCGGCAACTAATGGCCCAATGACTTATCTGGAAAGCCCGGCTGCGCAAGGAGCCGGGCTTTTTTGCGGCCCGTCAGGTAGGCGGGAAGCACTGCGAAAAGCGCCGGATTGTCGGGGCTGGTAAGCTAAATTGATATAAGGCTATTTGAATATTTTGGGCCAATATTGCTGCATCCTTTCCACTCCCTATTTCCTTTCCGCTTCCTTTTATGAGTCTCTACTACCAACCTTCCAAGCGAATTACCGTCGGCGGCGTGCTGAGCTTCGTGCTGCTGGGCGCCCTGGCGGCCGTGCCGCTGGCCTTTATCTACGTCTACGCCACCTGGTACATTCCCTTCATCTACATCAACGTGCTGCTGACCCTGGGCTTTGGGGCGGTGCTGGCCGTGGTGCTCAAGCTGCTGACCAAGGCCGGCAAGCTGCGCCACCCGGCCCTGGTGGGCTGGCTGGCCGTGCTGGTGGGCCTCTGGGCCTGGTACGTGCAGTGGGCCCTCTACCTGACCCTGCTCGACGGCGCCGGCGAAACCGAGTCCCTGGGCCGCCGGGCGTCTTTCACCCACACCACTTTTGAAGCCGACGTGTTCCTGACCCTGCTCACCCGGCCCGACATCGTGCTCGGCATGCTGCCCCGCCTGGCGGAAAACGGTACCTGGGGCATTTTCACGGTTACCGTCAGTGGCGTGTTTCTCTACCTGGTGTGGCTGGCCGAGCTGGCTATTATCGTGTTTTTCTCCTGGGCTCTGGCGCACTCCCAGGCTGGTACGCCGTTTTCGGAAACCGCGGGCCAGTGGGCCGACCAGCTTACTTTCCCGGTCCTCACGCCGGCTTTTACTAATGTCGAAGCCACCAAGGCCGCGCTGGAAGCTGCCGACTGGGCCCATCTGCAGCCCCTGGCCGCGGGGGAAGAAGCGCCCAGCGCGTTTGGCCGCCTGCACCTCTTCCACGCGCCCCAGGATGAAGACTGCTGCTACCTCTCGCTCGAAAACGTGACCATCGAAATCGACAAAAAAGGCAAGCCGAGCGAAAAAACCACCGACGTCGTTGAATACCTGCGTCTCTCGCCCTCCGTCTGCCGGGAGCTGCACGCCCGCTTCGGCACGGCCGCCGTGCCCGCCGAAAGCGTCACCGCCAGCTAAATGCTGATACCCAACAAAAAAGCCTGCTAGTAGTAGCAGGCTTTTTTGTTGAGCGGCTTATTCGGCGGCCGGGCGCAGGTCGGCCGGGTCGGGGCGGTGCTCCAGGATGTCGGCGGGTTGGCAGTCGAGGGCCTGGCAGATGGCGGCCAGGGTACTGAACCGAATAGCCTTGGCCTTGCCACTCTTCAAAATCGACAGGTTGGCCAGGGTAATGTTAACGGTGGCGGCCAACGTGCTCAGCGACATTTTGCGCCGGGCCAGCATCACGTCCAGGTTTACGATAATCGGCATATCAAACGGTCAGTTCGGCTTCCTGCGCCATGATGACGCCTCGTTTGTACACGGCCGCAATGACCAGCAAAACTAAGCCGAATTTCCAGGCCCCGATTTCTTCGGCCGGGTCCAGCGTCAGGTATTGCACAACGGTGCCCTGCAAGTCGGGTGCCCGGAAATGCGGCACGATACTCAGCATGTAGCGGAAGGCCACGTACTGGTACAGGTCGACGCCAATCATGAGCAGGCCCAGCCAGCGGATACGGCGGGCGTTTTTCTCCGTGAAAGGTGAGGCCAGGCTCATGTCCGTTAGGATGCGGTAGAGCAGCATGCCCGTGAGCATGGAGTAAAGCACCAAGACGACAGAACCACGCTTCCCGGAATGGTTGTTAACGCCCAGAATCATCAGGGCCACCCGTTTGCCAAAACTCCGCTCAACATACACCAGCGCGAGCTTTTGACTTTTGGGCACCAGGCGGAACGTCCCGGGCATAGTCTTCAAAGAATCGAGGGTCGCACCGTGGACCTGCCCCTGCCGCGGGTGCTGCACTTCCAGCGTCAAAGAGGGCAGCGTATAGGAAGCTATTTGGGAGTCTGGTCTCAGGT
Source organism: Hymenobacter chitinivorans DSM 11115 (assembly GCF_002797555.1). NCBI lineage: Bacteria > Pseudomonadati > Bacteroidota > Cytophagia > Cytophagales > Hymenobacteraceae > Hymenobacter > Hymenobacter chitinivorans. Next base: position 225,011 of record NZ_PGFA01000002.1, read on the forward strand.
CGGATATACTTATCCACGCATAAAACAGCAGGCCGATGGCTGACAATACGTACTGAGCCGCCGCCAGTACGCGCACAAAGCGCAGGAAGGGTGGGAGGGCAGTATAAGTAGCAGGCATAACGAATGAATTACGTGTCACCAAAAGAAGAACTTTATTTATTGATAAACAATAAATATTAATTGAATAGCGAAAACAAAGTATCGTTAGTCGTTCAATAAGCTGCTACTCGGTCCTGGCTTTTTTCTCCACGCTTCATCCAAACGCCATGCGCTGTTTGCTGCTTGCCTGCGTAAAAAGCCTCCGTTGCCCAGCTTACCTACTGCTGTTTCCTGATTACTTCAACCCAACCCCGATTCTATGGCCGCCAATAAGTTCATGTTTGCTACCGGCATCGAGAATAGCTACCCCACCATTCTGCTGCCCAACGGCCAGGAAAAACGCATTGATGAGCTCGAAAAGGGCAAACACTACGAAAACTGGCGGCGCGACTTTGAGCTGGTCAAGGAAATGGGCATCGAGTTTCTGCGCTACGGCCCGCCCTACTACAAAACCCACCTCGGCCCCGACAAATACGACTGGGAGTTTACTGATCTGACCTTCAATGCCCTGCGGGAAATGGACATTACGCCCATCGTGGATTTGTGCCACTTCGGCGTGCCCGACTGGATTGGCAACTTCCAGAACCCGGACTTTCCCCGTCTCTTCGCCGATTATTGCCGGGCTTTCGCCACGCGTTTTCCCTACATCCAGTTTTACACGCCCATCAACGAAATCTACATTGCGGCCTTCTTCTCGGCCCAGATGGGCTGGTGGAACGAGCGGAAATCTTCCGACCGGGACTTCGTTACCACGCTTAAAACTATCTGCAAGGCCAACGTGATGGGCATGCAGGCCATCCTGGAAATTCAGCCCGAGGCCACCTTTATCCAGAGTGAAAGCTCGGAGTACTACCACCCGGAAGCCCCCGAGCTGATTGAAAAAGCGCAGTTCATGAACGAAAAGCGCTTCCTCAGCCTCGATTTGACCTACGGCTACCCCGTGTCGGTGACGATGTACGAGTACCTGATGGACAACGGCATGACCCGCGACGAATACCACTGGTTTGGCCAGTCCGACATCAAGGCCCGCTGCATTATGGGCAACGACTATTACGAAACCAACGAGCACCTGATTAAGCTCGACGGGAGCATTGTGCCCAGCGGGGATATTTTCGGCTATTACGTTGTCACTAAGCAGTATTTCGACCGGTACCACCTGCCCGTGATGCACACCGAAACCAACATCCGGGAGCCGCTGGCCGTGAACTGGCTCTGGCGGCAGTGGGCCAATGCTCACCGGCTCAAACAGGACGGCGTGCCGCTGGTGGGCTTTACCTGGTATTCCCTCACCGACCAGGTCGATTGGGATACGGCCCTGCGCGAAGACAACAACCGCGTCAATCCGCTCGGGCTCTACGACCTGGACCGCAACATCCGGCCCGTGGGCAAGGCTTATAAAAAGCTGATTTCGCAGTGGAAAGACGTGCTGGAAAAGGAGAGCTATGGCATTCACCTCAACTATTAAGGGCCGTGTTAGCGGTCCGAGACGAATAAAATAAGCCGGTTCCGCTGAACGGTCCTGGCCCCGGCTTGCATTCGGCTCAGATGCGCTGGTATATTCACCGCACCTACCTACGCCTTTTTAATTAGCTTTGCGGCCCGTACCCCCGCCCGCTGGTGGGGGCCGGCTCCTTCGTTTCCCGACCCTAGTCGCTAGATTGAACCCTGATGCCGTATCTATTCACCTCCGAATCCGTTTCGGAAGGCCACCCCGATAAAGTAGCCGACCAAATCTCCGATGCCATCCTCGACGAGTATCTGCGGCAGGACCCCGCGGCCAAAGTAGCCTGCGAAACCCTCGTTACCACCGACTTCGCGCTGGTGGCCGGCGAAATCAAGTCGACGGCCCACGTGGACGCTGAGCCCATCGTGCGAGGCGTCATCAGCCGCATCGGCTACAACAAGCCCGAGTACCTCTTCAACGCCGATACCTGCGAGGTGATGAACCGCCTGCACGAGCAGTCGCCCGATATCAACCAGGGTGTGGAGCGCGCCAGCGACGAAGAGCAGGGCGCCGGCGACCAGGGTATGATGTTCGGCTATGCCACCAAGGAAACGGCCAACTACATGCCCCTGGCCCTGGACCTCTCGCACCGCCTGCTCGACGAGCTGGCTAAGATCCGCAAGATGGGCCAGGAAATGACGTATCTGCGCCCCGACGCCAAAAGCCAGGTAACGATCCGCTACGCCGACGACAACACGCCCGAGGCCATCGACACCATCGTGGTGAGCACCCAGCACGACGACTTCGACGAGTCGGAGGAAAACATGCTGGCCCGCATCAAGGAGGATATTATCAACATCCTGGTGCCGCGCGTGAAAGCCGGGCTGGACGTTGAAACCCAGAAGCTGTTCACCGACCAGATTACCTACCACATCAACCCCACCGGCAAGTTCGTTATCGGCGGCCCCCACGGCGACTCCGGCCTCACCGGTCGTAAGATCATCGTGGATACCTACGGTGGCAAGGGCGCCCACGGCGGTGGCGCTTTCTCGGGCAAGGACTCCTCGAAAGTAGACCGCTCCGCCGCCTACGCCACCCGCCACATTGCCAAAAACCTGGTAGCGGCCGGCGTGGCCGACCAGGCCTTGGTGCAGGTAGCCTACGCCATTGGCGTGGCCCAGCCCGTGGGCCTCTACGTGACGACCTACGGCACGACCAAAGTAAAAGGCGCTAATGGCCAGCTGCTCACCGACGGCGAGATTGCCGAGAAGGTGAATAAGCTCTTCGATATGCGGCCCTACGCCATTGTGCAGCGCTTCGGCCTGCGCAACCCCATCTTCGCCGAGTCGGCCGCCTACGGGCACATGGGCCGCCCGGCCGGGACCAAGGAAGTGGTGATGCCCTCGGGCGAAACCAAAACCTTCGAGACTTTCACCTGGGAGAAGCTCGACTACGTTGACAAAATCAAGGCTGAGTTTGGGCTGTAATCTATTCGACTCCAAGTCATCAAGTCACAAAAAAGCCCCGCCGGTCGTTCCGGCGGGGCTTTTTTGTGGCGGCCTTTCAGGGCGAAAGAAGCCGCGGTACTGCTGCCTAATGGCTAGTTACTTTTTCCTTGTGCTTGGTAATCTGGCGCCGCAGGTTGTCGGCGGCGGCGTCGGCAGCGGCTTCGAACGAGGGCGCGTCTTCCTGGCTGAATAGGGTAGTGCCCGGGATAAGGAGCTTAATTTCGACGGTCTTGTTGTCGATGCCGTCCTTGTTATTGAGTTTCAGAATTACCTCGCCTTCCGTGACACGGTCATAGAAAGTCTCAAGCTTATCGAGGCGCTTCTGGATGAAATCGAGCAATTTTTGGTCGGCATCAAAGTGTACCGAATGCATCTGTACTTTCATCGTTCTTAGGGGTTTGGGTAAAAGAAAAGGAAACAACTAGGCCTTCGGATGGGCCTTTTCAAATACGGACTTGAGCTTGTCAATCGATAAGTGGGTGTACACCTGCGTGGCGGCCAGATTGGCGTGGCCCAGCAGCTCCTTAATGGCGTTCAGGTCGGCGCCTTTGCCCAGCAGGTGCGTGGCAAAGGAGTGACGCAGCACGTGGGGGTGCTGCTGCGACGAGGCCGTCGTTATCTGGCTTAAATAGTGCTTCACGGTACGGTACACGAGCTTTTCGTAGAGTGGCTCCAGCTTTTCCGTAACGAGCAGGGGCCCGCGGGCGTTGTCGGCGCCGCCAAATTCGGCCTGCTTCTGCGCTATATAGCGTTCCAGCACTATGATCAGGCTGGGGTTCAGCGGCACGATGCGCTGCTTGTTGCCTTTGCCGGTCACGCGCACGGTTTTACCGCTTAGGCTCAGGTCTTCGTGCCGGATGCCAATGAGCTCCGAGAGCCGGATACCGGTACCGTAGAGCAGCTCCAGCACGGTCTGGTCGCGGGAGCCGACGAAGGTGGGCGGAAACTCAAACGAGTTGAGCAGGCCGTTGAGCGAGTCCTCAGGCACGAAGTCGGGCAGCTTCTTGGCCACCTTCGGCGACTTGATGCGCAGCATGGGGTTTTTGCTGATGACGTTCGTGCGCAGCAAAAACTTGTAGTAGGAGCGCAGGCAGGCAATCTTGCGGTTCACGGTGCGCGGGTCCAGCTGCTGTTGCATCAGCGTCACCACCCAGGACCGGATCAGGGTATGGTCGGCCTGCTCGGGCTGCTCCAGCTCGTAAGTGGCCTTGAGGTAATCCGAAAACTGCCGCAGGTCGGTTTGGTACGACAGCACCGTGTGGGGGCTGTAGCGCCGCTCGAACCGCAGATAATCAAAAAATAATTCCATACGCTGGGTGCCGAACCGCTGGGGCCGGATACCCAATGTATGGAATTATCCTGGAAAGTACGAACGCGAAAAAACCGCCTGATTCGCTTCGGAAAGCAAATCAGGCGGTTAAATTCTAGCTGGCAGTGAGTTGCTCCCTAGTAGTTGTCGGTAGCGTACATCGTCTGCTTGTACACGGCCTTCTCCTTCTGCTTACGCTTGGTAACCGAAGGCTTCTGGAAGAACGTGCGACGACGCAGCTCCTTCAGAACGCCGGTGCGCTCAAACTTCTTCTTAAAACGCTTCAAGGCACGGTCAACAGACTCGTTATCCTTAATCTGGACGATGATCATATGCTCAGTTGGAATGAAAAACTTTCTTCTTTAGGGGTCGCAAAGATAACAGGCTCTTTCTTACCGTGCAAGCCCTAATCGAGTTGCGGGGTTTTACTTCAGCAAAGTCCGGGCAATTACCAGCTTCTGAATCTCGCTGGTGCCCTCGCCGATGGTGCACAGCTTGGAGTCGCGGTAGTACTTCTCGGCGGGGTAATCCTTGGTGTAGCCGTAGCCCCCGAAGATCTGCACGCCTTCGTTAGCCGTGCGCACGCACACTTCCGAGGCGTAGAGCTTGGCCATGGCCGACTCCTGGTTCACGTTCAGGCCGCGGTCCTTCATGTCGGCGGCGCGGTAGGTGAGCAGCGAGGCCGCTTCGATTTCGGTGGCCATATCAGCCAGCTTAAAGGAAATGCCCTGGAAGTTGGAAATCGGCTGGTTGAACTGGTGCCGCTCCTGCGAGTAGCGCAGCGCCGCCTCAAACGCGCCCTGAGCAATGCCCAATGACAGGGCCGCAATGGAAATCCGGCCGCCGTCGAGCACCTTCATGGCCTGGATGAAGCCGTCGCCGACTTTGCCCAGGATGTTGGCCTTGGGTACGCGGCAGTCAGTGAAGATCAGCTCGGTGGTTTCCGAAGCGCGCATGCCCAGCTTGTCGGCTTTCAGGCCGTGGGTGAAGCCTTCGGTGGGCTTCTCAATCACGAAGGCCGTCATACCGTGGGAGTCACCTACTTCGCCGGTGCGGGCAATAACAACGGCAATGTTGCCGCTCTTGCCGTGGGTAATAAAGTTTTTGGCGCCGTTGAGCACGTAGTCGTCGCCGTCTTCCACGGCCACGGTGCGCATGTTGCCGGCGTCGGAGCCGGTGTTGGGCTCCGTCAGGCCCCAGGCGCCGATCCACTCGGCCGACGCCAGCTTGGGCAGCCACTTGTGCTTTTGCTCTTCCGAGCCGAACTGCAGAATATGGCCGGTGCAGAGCGAGTTGTGGGCCGCCATGCTCAGGCCAATGCTGGGGTCAATCTTGGACAGCTCGGCAATGGCCGTCACGTACTCGACGTAGCCAAAGCCGGCGCCGCCATACTCCTGGGGCACCAGTACGCCCATCAGGCCCAGCTCGCCCAGCTTCTTGAATACTTCCACGGGAAACTCCTGGCTTTCATCCCACTTCATCATATCGGGTTTGATGTGGGTTGCGCCGAAGTCGCGCACCATCTGGGCAATCATTGTTTGATTTTCGGTGGCTACAAGTTCCATGAAAAAAGAAGTTGGGTGGGGGAGGTAGAGTATAACCGGCGAAGCCCGGTTTTGGGTTTGCGAAAGTACGCTTTTAGCGGCACAGAAGCCAGCCTACAGGCTGGCTCGACCCACCCGATTTTGAAAGGGCGTGCCAATTCGGTTACTTTGAAGGTTTTTTAGGGAAAAATGTACTCCGTTAAACGGGTCGTTCCCATAGCTTTCGAACTTGATATTCGGCTTTATCAGCCTGCATGCAACAAACCGCTTTTCACCGCCTTCTGCGCCTCTGGCTGCTGTGCGTGCCGTTCGCCGTACTATTTTCTTCCTGCACCACCGGCCGCTACTACCGGCAAAATATCATGTTTCGCACACCTTCCGGCGAGGGTGTCGACACCATGAAGTTGCGGTCTTTGGTCGGGCGCACCAGCCGTAACTACCTGATTCAGCCCAACGACTACCTCGAAGTTCGGGTGTACACCAATAAAGGCGAAAGAATTTTAGACCCCAACGGGGAGCTGCAATTCGGTAGCCCCTCCACCACGGGTACCAGTACCACCACGCCCACTACCACCACGGGGCGGGGCGCAGTGGGCGGTAACCGAGGCGGGCAAACTCAGCAGCCCACCGGCGCCAATCAGTTTTTGGTACAAGCCAACGGAATGGTGAACCTGCCCATGGTGAACATGGTGAAGGTAAATGGCCTGACGCTGCTGGAAGCCGACAGCCTGCTCAAAACCAAGTACGACGTGTTCTACAAGGATTCGTACGTGGCTACTCGCGTGACCAATAACCGCATCATTGTGCTGGGGGCCCCGGGCGGGCAAATTGTACCCATGTATAATGATAATATGAACCTGCTGGAAGTTCTGGCCTCGGCCGGCGGCCTGGAGGCGGGGGGCTTTGCGGGCGGCGGCGGGGCTGGCGGCGGCCGGGGCCGGGCTTACAATATTCGCCTGATTCGGGGTGATTTACGTAATCCGCAGGTGCAGGTCATCGACTTATCTACCATTGAAGGCATGCGCCGGGCCAACCTGCAGGTAGAGCCCAACGACGTGGTGTACATCGAACCCGTACGGCGGCCCTTCTTTGAGGCACTTTCTGATGCCGGCTCCGTGTTTGGGCTGATAGGTGGGTTGGCAGGAATCTTGACATCCTACGTTTTAGTGAGGGATCTAATCAATAAGTAGCCAGGAGCTTGGGCCTTTCCCCTCGCGGGAGTGGGCCTGGTAGGCTCTAAGACTAACTTGTAACGACGGAATGGCAGTAAACGAAAACGCTGAACTGGAAGAACTTATTCGCAGTGCCGGCGGCGCCGAACCCAATGCGGTGGAAGACGAAGGTGGCGGGCTAGACCTAACTACCTTACTGCTGGTAGCACGCCGCAGCATTCTCTGGATTATCCTGCTGATTGCCCTGGGCCTGTCTGCTTCGTGGCTGCTGCTGCGCTACACCAAGCCCGTTTACAAATCCTCGTCGCTGCTCAAGATTGATGAGAAGACGGAGGCTGGAATTCTGGGGCTGGATGGCCCGGTGGGCCAGGCCGTAGGGAGTAGCAACGTCAATAAGCTCTCGGGGGAGGTAGAGCTGATCAAGTCCAACATCATCTACCAGCGGCTGAAGGATTCACTGGAGCTCAACGTGAACTACTACGTGGAGGGCACCGTGCTGGAAAACGAGCTGTATGGCATTTCTCCCTTCAAGGTAAGCTACGACATAAAGGACCCGAACTTCTACAACAGCAAGTTCAATCTGAATTTTACGGGTGGGAAGCAGTTTCGCTTGTCGTATCTGTACCTGGGGCAGGAGCGCAGCGCTACCTACACGCTGGGGCAGCCTGTGGTGGTACCGGGTATGACACTGGTAGTAACGGCTACACCCCTGCTGGATGAAGAGGCCCTGGAAAAAAACTACCACTTTGTCATTAATGATGACGGAGCAGTAAACAATTACCTGAACACTAACCTGAGCGTGGACATCGTCAACCCCGACGCCAACACGATTCAGATTGCCTTCACCGATTTTAACCCGGCCAAAGCCCGGGACATCGTCAACAAGATTGACACGGTGTACCTGCAGGAAAAGCTGGCCAAAAAGCAGGAAGCTACGGCGCAGACGCTGCAATTCCTGGACAAGACCCTAACCGAAAATCAGCAGAAGCTGCAGAGCGCCGAGGAAAACCTGCAGGCCTTCGTGCGGCAGAACAAGACCTACGACGTCAAGACGGAAGTTGCCGGCATTACCGAAAAGCTAGCGGAGCAGGAAGAAGTACGCCTTAAGCTGGTCGAGAAGGCCCGCTTGCTGGGCGAAATCAGCCGCTTGGTGGAGCAGGACCGCCTGACCCAGAATGAGGATGCCACGCTGGAACAAAGCATTCCCGGCATTGCCGCCGTCGAGGACGCCCAGCTTACCCAGCAGCTGAGTGAGCTCAACGCCCTGCAGTGGAACCTGCGCCGCTTGCTGCGCTCCTACAACGAAACCACTGAGGCCGTCAAGCAGCAGCAGGCCCAGTTGGCCTACGTAAAAAATAACATCCGCCGGCTGATCCAGCAAAACCGCCGCCTGGTGCAGACGCAGATTGACCGCATGAATCAGCAGCGCGACCAGTTCAACGCCGAGCTGCAAACCCTGCCCCAGAAGGAAACTGAGCTGGCCCGCCTCAAGCGGCCCTTTGAGCTCTACGAAAAGTCGTACCTGATGCTGATGGACAAAAAGGTCGAGTTCAGCATCGCCAAGGCCGGCACCACGCCCGACTTCCAGATTCTGTCGCCGGCCAGCATGCCCAGTGCCCCTATTTCGCCGGTGCGCACCATGATTTACGCCATTGGCCTGGCGGGTGGTATTGCCCTGGGCCTGGCCCTGATTGCAGTGCGCTACTTCATGCACAACACCGTCACCAACGTGCGGGAACTGGAACGCTCTACCTCAGCCTCGGTGCTGGGCGTGATTCCGACCTACGACAAGGAGAAAATGACCGTGTCGAAACTGGTAGTCGATAAAAATCCGAAATCCGCTATTTCGGAGTCTATTCGCTCGATTCGGACCAACCTGGACTTTATCAGCGGCTCCTCGACCAAGAAGCGGCGGCTGATTTCGGTGACGTCCACCATTTCCGGGGAAGGTAAAACCTTCGTAACAGTTAACCTGGGCGGCATTATTGCTCTTTCCGAGCAGCGCGTGGTCATCCTGGACCTGGACATGCGTAAACCCAAGGTGAACCTGGCTTTCGGAGCCGAAAACATCAAGGGGATCAGCACCATTCTCATTGATAAGCACACCATTCTGGAGTGCGTACAGCACACGAGCATCCCGACGCTGGACTTCATTTCGGCCGGCCCCACGCCGCCCAACCCCTCGGAGCTGATCCTGAGTGCCCGCTTCGACGAAATGCTGGAGGAGCTGTACCAGCACTACGACGTGATTCTGATTGACACTCCGCCGGTGGGCCTGGTTACGGACGGCATCCTGATTATGCGCAAGGCTGATATTCCGATTTACATCGTGCGGGCCAACTACTCGAAGAAGAGCTTCCTCAAGAATGTCAACAAGCTGATTCGGGCCAACAACTTCACCCGCCTCTGTGCCATTCTCAACGACTCGACGGCCAGCGGCCTCTATGGCTACGGGTATGGCTACGGTTACGGGTATGGCTACGGCTACGGGCAGGGCTACTACGAGGAAACCCGGCCGGTAGTAGGGCTGTTCTCGCGCTTGCGGAAGCGCTTCACCTAACCGTAGTCGACCCTCCCCACGCATGGCGTCATTCTTTCAGCGGCTTTTTGGCAGCTCTCCCGCTTCGACTGCTACCTTGGCATCTCTGGAAGTCGACATGCACTCCCACTTGCTGCCCGGCCTCGACGACGGAGCCGAAACCGTGGAGCAGTCGGTGGAGCTACTGCGGGCCCTGCGGGCTTTAGGCTACCGTAAGCTGGTCATGACGCCCCACATCATGGGCGACTTCTACAAGAACACTCCCGAAGGCGTGCGGGCGGCCCTGAAACAGCTGCAGGATGCGGCCACGGCCGCCGGTATTACCGACGTGACGCTGGAGTGCGCCGCCGAATACTACCTGGACGAGTGGCTGCAGCAGAAAATCGAGAGCAAGGAGCCTCTGCTCAGCTTCGGCGGCGACAAACGCTACGTGCTCTTTGAAACCTCCTACATCAACGAGCCCTTCAACTTCGCCGAAACGGTGTTCAACCTGAAGTCGGCGGGCTACCAGCCCGTGCTGGCCCACCCCGAGCGCTACACCTACTTCTACGGCCGCTTCGAGGACCTAGCCAAGGTGCGGGAAAACGGGGTGCTGCTGCAGCTCAACCTGAATTCCCTGGCCGGCTACTATTCGGCCGGGGCCAAGCGGGTGGCCGAAAAGCTTATTGATGCCGGCCTGGTAGACCTGGTGGGCACCGATGCCCACAACCTGAAGCACACCGACACGCTGCTCCAGAAGGTGCTGCCCACGCCTTACCTCCAAAAAGTGCTGGCTTTGCCGCTGCTGAATAACTCCTTGTAACAACGCCCCCGATTCACGTTGTTTAAGGCCATTGTCTAAACTGATCCTGGGAAAATGATTTTCGTCACCGGTGGCAGCGGCCTGATTGGCAGTTTTCTGATTTCATCCTTGCTCGAACGGGGCCACAAGGTCCGGGCCTTGTTTCGCCGGCAGGTGCCGGCCATTGCCGGCGCCGAGCAAGTGGACTGGGTGGAAGGCGACGTGCTGGATATTCTGGCCCTGCGCAACGCGCTGGAGGGCGTCACGCACGTATTTCACTGCGCCGGCCTGGTATCCTACGCCCCGCAGGACGAAGACGCGCTGCAGCAGATCAACGTGGAAGGCACGGCCAACGTGGTGGATGCCTGCCTCGACCGGCCCGGTATCCGGCTCTGCCACGTGTCGTCGGTGGCGGCCCTGGGCGGCGGAGCGGCGGCAGCCGAGCAGGAGCCGGGCCGCACCCAGCTGCTCACCGAGGAAGCCAAGTGGGATTTGGGCGCCGCCCACGCCGCCTACGCCACTTCCAAGTACCTGGGTGAGCTGGAAGTGTGGCGGGGCGTAGCCGAAGGCTTAGCGGCGGTAATGGTGAACCCGTCCGTGGTGCTGGGCCCGGCCGACTGGGAGCGGAGCAGTACCCGTTTGTTCCGGTACGCGTATAATGAGCATGCCTTTTATACCCCCGGCAGTGTTAATTTTGTGGACGTGCGGGACGTCGTGGCAGCTATGCTGCACCTGACGTTGGAGTCCGCCATTACGGCGGAACGCTTTATTCTCAGCGCCGGGGCCGTACCCCTGCACGAGTTCCTGGCGCAGGCCGCGGCTTGTTTTGGCAAGAAAGCCCCACGCATTGCCGTGCCCGACTGGGCCGCCGAGGTTATCTGGCGCGCCGAGCATGCCCGTTCCGTGCTGACCGGGGCCCGCCCGCTGATAACCAAAGACACCGCCCGGGCCGGGCGCAAACCGGTGGTGTACCAGAGCCAAAAGGTGCAGCAAGCCACCGGAATGACGTTCCGGACGCTGGCCGAAACGGTGGCCTGGTGCTGCCAGGGGCTGCAAAAGAACTCCGTGGCCTCCGGTGCGGTTGTTGTATATTAGGCTGGTAACCGGCGGAAATCAGTTACCGGAAAAAATAGTCGCAAAGCCTGCCTTTTTGGCGTTTTTTGCGTTGCTTGTAGTAGAATGAGAATGAACGAGAATTTTGAGGACCAGGAGCAAGTGCTGGATACCGTGCGCCGTTTCGAGCGGATGGTGGCCAACAACGAGCCCGTGTTTTTTGACCTGGCCGATTTCGAAAGTATTATCGACCACTATACTTCCAACACCCTTTACGATAAGGCCCTGCAGGCTTGTGAGGCTGCCATTGCGCAGTATCCGTTTTCTACTGAGCTGCTCATCGACCGGGCCCAGGTGCTGGCCATGAAGGGCGAGTATACCTCGGCGGCCCAGCAGATTGAGTCGGTGGCCGAGCTGGACCCGACCAACCCCGACGTGGCCGTGACCCGCGGCATTATTGCCACCCAGAAAGGCGACTTCGCCCAGGCCGTGGATTTCTTTAAGTCGGCGGTGGAAAACGCTACTGACCGCGACGATATTTACTTCAACCTGGGTTTGGCTTACCAGAGCTGGCAGAAGTTCAAGAGCGCGGCCAAGTATTACAAGCAAAGTCTGCGGCTCAACCCCGACAACGATATTGCCGTGCAGGAGCTGCTCTACTGCCTCGAAATTTCGGAGCGGCTGGAGAAGAACCTGGACTTTTTCCGCCACTTTACCGACGAGGACCCGTACTCGGCCACGGCCTGGTACAACCTGGGGCAGGCCTACTTCCGGCTGGCCAACTTCGAAGAGGCTGTGGCCGCCTTCGAGTATGCCATCCTGATTGACGCCAAGTTCTACGACGCCCACGGCTTTCTGGCCAGCGCCTACGTGGGCCAGGAAAAGTACCGGGAGGCCATTACCGAGTTTCACCTTAGCTACGAGGAAGGCCAACCGACGCCCGAAGCCCTGTGCAACATCGGGGAATGCCACGAGAAGCTGGGCGAGTGGGACGCGGCCCGCAAAAACTACCAGCACGCCATTGACCTCGACCAGACTATGGACGAGGCCTGGTTCGGCATCGGCATCGTGCTCAACGCCCAGGAGCGGTGGTTTGAAGCCATTCACTTCTTCCGCAAGGCCGTGTCGCTCTACGACGAAAGCGTGGAGTACTGGCTGGCCCTGGCCGCGGCCGAATACCAGGTGGGAGCCGTGGTAAGCGCCCTGGAGTGCTACGACAAAGCCACCCAGGTAGCTCCCGAAAACAAGGACGCCTGGCTGAACTGGAGCATCATTCTCTACGAGCAGGGCAACTTTGACGAGGCCATCGACCTGATGCGCAACGCCGTGGAAATTCAGCCCGGCGAGGCTGAGCTGCACTACCGCCTCTGTGCCTACCTGTTGGCGGCGGGCCGCTACCGGGAGGCGTATCAGTACCTGGAAAACGCGCTGGTGCTGGATTTCGACAAGCACCGCCTGCTGTTCGAGTACTTCCCCGAACTGGAGTCGCAGCGTGCCCTGGCCCGCCTGATTGACCAGTACCGGAAGTAGACAAGTATAATCTTGGGTTTGTGGGGCCTTGGAGGTTGGTTTTCATGCCAACGTCCAAGGCCCTTTTGCTTTTCTGCTACTTATAAAATTCGGGCGTACTTTTGCCGCAGTACTGCCGGAGAAAAAGACCGTTGTTGGCTTTTTGCTCCAAGTCTCCAAGACCCTAAGAACCCAAGACCCTAGGAATGAATTACAACCTCAACAACCTCCCCGAACGCACCAGCAAGCCCCGTGAACAAGGCTATACGATGGTTATGGACAAGGGCCTCAGCATCCGCGAAGTGGAAAGCTTCCTGGAGGTGGGCGGCGAGTACACCGACATTGTGAAGCTGGGCTGGGCCACTTCCTACGTGGTGCCCAACCTGCGCAAGAAGCTGGACGCCTACAAAGCGGCCGGTATTCCGGTGTATTTCGGCGGAACTCTGTTCGAGGCCTTTATCATCCGCAACCAGTTCGACGACTACCGCCGCCTGCTCTCCGAGTTCGACATGGAGTACGCCGAGGTATCCGACGGTTCCATTGACCTCAAGCACGACCGGAAGCTGGAATACATCCGCACCCTGGCCCAGGACGTGAAGGTGCTCAGCGAAGTGGGCTCCAAGGACGCGGAGAAAATTATTCCGCCCTACAAGTGGATTTCGCAGATGAAAACCGAGCTCGAAGCCGGGGCCATCAAGGTTATCGGCGAAGCCCGGGAGGCCGGCAACGTGGGTTTGTTTCGCAGCACGGGTGAGGTCCGCTCGGGCCTGGTAGAGGAAATCCTGACCCAGATTCCCTTCGAGAAAATCCTGTGGGAAGCCCCGCAAAAAGCCCAGCAGGTGTGGTTTATCAAGCTGCTCGGGGCCAACGTGAACCTGGGCAACATTGCCCCCAACGAAGTGGTAAGCCTGGAAACCATCCGCCTGGGTTTGCGCGGCGACACGTTCACCCACTTCCTCGACATGGACGCCGTGGACGAGGATTTCAAGCCCGAGAAGCCCACCGGCAAGCCCGGTACCTCCATGCCCCGCGGCTAAGAGTTGTTTAACGAAGTAATGGTGATGAGCCGGGAAGTACCGCCACGCGGGTGCTTTCCGGCTTTCTGTTTCTCGGCCGGTGCCCAGTCGAGCGGTGCTGGGTTTAGCGGGAGCGTCTTTGCGGGGTAGCTCAACAACTATCTTTTTCTGGGGCAGTAAAAAGCAGTACTCATGACCCTGCTTTTATGAACAAAATATTCCTTTACGCCTTCGTGCTGGCTGGGCTAGCCAGCTGCAAAGGCCCCAGCGAAGAAGAAAAAGCCCAGGCCGCCGCCCGTACGCCCGCCGATACGGTGACTACGGCCGCCACTTCGGTCGACTTGCCCGCCCCCTACGCCACCGAATCCGTAACCAAGCGCAGCAAGGTCATCGACTGGCCCGCCGGCCGCACGCCCGTGGTACCCGCCGGCTTTACCGTTACGGAGTACGCCGGTAGCTTTAACAGTCCGCGCTGGCTCTACGTGACGCCCAACGGCGACGTGCTGGTGGCCGAGTCGAACACGGTGCCTACCAACCCCAAGAAAAAGGTAGCTGCCGCCCTGAACCTGGACCCGTCCCGGTCGTTGAAGCCGACCAGCGCCAACCGGATTACGCTGCTGCGCGACACCAACCAGGACGGCAAGCCCGACCTGCGCGCCACGTTTCTGACCGGCCTGAATCAGCCGCTGGGCATGCTGGTGCTGGGCAATTATTTCTACGTGGCCAATACCGACGCCGTACTGCGCTTTGCTTACCAGCCCGGTCAAACCAAAATCACCGGCCCGGGCCAGAAAATTCTGGACCTGCCCGCCGGCGGCTACAACAACCACTGGACCCGCAACCTGCTGGCCGCCCCCGACGGCTCCAAAATCTACGTATCGGTGGGCTCGGGCTCGAATGTGGGCGAGAATGGCATGGACAAGGAAAAGCGCCGGGCCAATGTGCTGGTCATCAACCCGGACGGCTCCGGGGAGCAAATCTACGCGGCCGGGCTCCGCAACCCCGTGGGCATGGCCTGGGCGCCCGGCACGGGCACGCTCTGGACGGCCGTCAACGAGCGGGATGAGCTGGGCGACGAACTGGTGCCCGACTACCTGACCAGCGTCAGGCAAGGGGCGTTTTACGGCTGGCCCTACGCGTACTTTGGCCAGCACGAAGACCCGCGCCGCCAAGGCGAGGCCCCCGAGCTGGTGCGCAAGACCGTGGTGCCCGATGTGGCGCTGGGGCCGCACACGGCCTCCCTGGGCCTGGCATTTTACGACCAAAAAGCCTTCCCGGCCAAGTACCGGAACGGTGCCTTTATCGGGCAGCATGGCTCCTGGAACCGCTCCACTTTCTCGGGCTATAAAGTCGTGTTTGTACCCTTCCACAACGGCCGGCCCAGCGGGCCGATGGAAGACTTTGCCACCGGCTTTATTGCCAACGAGGAAGGCAAGCAAGTGTACGGCCGGCCCGTGGGCCTCACGGTGCAGCCCGACGGGGCCCTGCTCATTGCCGACGACGCCGGCAACAAAGTATGGCGCGTGGTGGCCGCCAATAGCGGGAAATAGCCGTCAGAAATAGGTGGATTTTGTGTTGGATTTAATATAACTATGGTTATATTTGATTGAACTAAATAAAGCAAGGGTTTGCTGCCGCCGGGCGCTTTGCTTTAGTTCTCGCAGGTATTCTCATTCACCCAACGTCCCTTACCTATGCCGACACTCGCCCGCCCCGCTCTGCCAGAGCAAACCCGCAACCTGGCTAAATCGTTGATGAACCGCTACCTGCGCGACATGATAGTGCGCAACTGGGAGCAGGATGGCCGCCCGCTGCCGCCTCCCCACCAGGTGAAGCAAACGGTCATTGAGCAGTACCGCCGCCGCTACAGCTGCCCGGTGCTGGTCGAAACCGGGACCTTCCGCGGCGACATGGTGGAGGCCCACCTGAAGAACTTCGACCGGATTATTTCCATCGAACTCAGCCAGGAGCTCTACGAGAAGGCCAGCTACCGGTTCCGCAAGTCGCCGCACGTCACCATCTACCAGGGCGACAGTGGGGCCGTGCTCCCGCGCATCATGCGCCTGCTCGATGCGCCGGCCATTTTCTGGCTCGATGGGCACTACTCGGCCGGCGACACGGCCCAGGGCAGCAAGGAATGCCCGATTTACGAGGAGCTGGAAGCTATTTTCGCCCAGGGCAAAGGCCTGCGGCACGTGCTGCTCATCGACGATGCCCGCTGCTTTGTGGGGCAGGGCGACTACCCGACCGTAGCGGCACTGACCGAGTTTATCCAGGCCCACGACCCGCGCTACCAGGTAGAGGTTCAGGATGATATTATTCGGGCCGTGGTGCCGGCTTAGCCGGGCCGCTAACTGCTCGGTGAAAGGCTGAAGGGAGGGGCGCGGCCTCGGAATTATTCGGCCCAAATTCTGCTAACAGGCTGCCAGTTTCCCGGCAGCCTGTTTTCTTTGTGGGATATTTGCTGCGTACAATCCAGTCATTCGTCTCACTTACTTCCCTTCATGGAGCTGATTAAGCATTTCCTCGACATCATTCTGCACCTCGACGTGCACCTTAAGCTGCTCGTAGGTGAGTACGGTAACCTGATTTACCTGATTCTGTTCCTGATTATTTTCACCGAAACCGGCGTGGTGGTGCTACCCTTCCTGCCCGGCGACTCCCTGCTGTTCGTGGCCGGTACGCTGGCCGCCCAGCACGTAACGGATGGCTCCCCCGACACGCTGCTGAATATCTTCTACCTGATTCCGCTGCTCATCGTGGCTGCCTTCCTCGGCGACAACCTCAACTACTTTATCGGCGACTACCTCGGGCCGCGGGTGTTCCGGGAGGATTTCCGCTTTCTGAAGCGCAAGTACCTGGAACAAACCCAGGAGTTCTACGCCAAGCACGGCGGCAAAACCATCATCATGGCCCGCTTCATTCCCATCGTGCGCACGTTTGCGCCGTTTGTGGCCGGCGTAGGCACCATGAAGTATAGCTTCTTCATTGGCTACAGCATTGCCGGGGCTTTGCTCTGGGTTATTTCGCTCACCCTGGCCGGCTACTTTCTGGGCAATATTCCCTGGGTGCAGCACAACTTCACCTACGTCATTTACGGCATCATCCTGTTCTCGGTCCTGCCGCCCGCAATTCAGTTTCTGAAGGAAAAGCTGCGGGGCAGCTCCGCCGCCGCCTAAGCTGGTCAGTTGGACTTATTTTTCTGAAACCGCCCCGAATCATATGGTTTGGGGCGGTTTTTTTTGTTTTTTCGGGACGCTATTCCTCCCCAACCTTATGCGCCAGTTTGGACTTATCGGCTTAAAGCTCGAGCACTCTTTCTCCCAAACCTATTTCTCCCAAAAGTTCGAAAACTTGGGCCTGGCCGACTGCCAGTACAATTTGTTTGAGCTGGGCAGCATTAAGGACCTGCTGCGCCTGCTCGACCAGCAGCCCGATCTGCGGGGCCTCAACGTGACGATTCCCTTCAAGGAGCAGGTCTGGCCTTACCTGGATGAGGTGGCCCCGTCGGCCGCCCGCATCGGGGCCGTCAACGTCATTGAGTTTACGGCGGAGGGCCGCCGCGTGGGACACAACACCGACTATATCGGTTTCCGCGACTCCCTGCGCCGGTTTTACCCGTTGCGCGGCGAGGAGGCCGGGGCGCTGGTGCTCGGTACCGGGGGCTCGTCGAAGGCGGTGGAAGCCGCGTTGCGGGAGCTGGGTATCCGCTACTGGCTGGTCTCGCGCAACCCCATGAACCATGGCCTGACCTACGCCGACCTGACGCCGGCCATCATTGCGGCTCACTCCCTGATTATCAACACCACTCCGCTGGGCACCTTCCCCAACATGGCCGAGTGCCCGCCGATTCCTTACGAGCAGCTTACGGCCCGCCACTACCTGTACGACCTGATCTACAACCCGAGCGAAACCCTGTTTATGACCAAAGGCGCCGAACAGGGCGCCCAAACCAAAAACGGTTTCGAAATGCTCTGCCTCCAGGCTGAAGAGTCCTGGCGAATCTGGAACAGGAGCTAGTGTGCTGAGGTGCTGAGGTGGATAATGAGCTGAATGTGGAAGAATGTGAGAAATGAAAACTCGTGTCCTTGCGAGCTTGCGAAGTAGTCAGTTCTCTGCGCAGGTAGCCCCGCCCTTTTACCAGAAAGCCCTTTCCTACGCGCGGTAGGAAAGGGCTTTTCACAGTAGGAGGCTCTGCACATGTCAGAGGGCGGATTGACGCCGCTTGATACGCGGAATGTTGTGCCTTCTCACAAGGACACGAATCAATCATCAGCACATTCCTCCCATTAACACATTAAAGAACTTACGGTTGGCCTTGACCCTGGCTGCTTTCGCCTTGTTTGGCGTCGTCGTTCTGGATGCCTTTGCGGCGCTTCTGGGGCTGGGCGGCTACTTTGCCGAAGCGGTAGTTGAAGGCCAGGCGCACCCCGCGCAGGTAGATGTAGTTGTTGCTTTCCTGGCGGAACTGCTCGGTGTCGAGGAGGGTGTTCAGGTTGCGGGTGGCTTGCAGGAAGTTGTCGGCGTTCAGGGTTAAGTCGGCCTTGTCTTTGAGCAGGTTCTTGCGCAAACCCAGCGAGTAGAACGTCCAGGCCGCTTGCTTGCCCTGCAGCTGGATGCGGGGCGAGTTCAGGCCGCCGTAGCCCTGAATGCTCAGGCCCTTCTCGAATTTGTAGCTGGTATTCACGTTGATGGCGTACATCACCCCGTCGTTGGAGTAGGCGGCGGTATTGACCACCCCGTTGCCCAGGCTTAGGGCCGGGCTTTTCAGCGACACGTAGTACACGTTCAGGTTGCCGCTCACGTCCCACTTGGGTACGGGCTTCACCGAGCTAAACAAACTAACGCCGTAGGTAGCATTGCGCCCGATGTTGGCGAAGGTCTGGTTGTTGACCCCGTCTTTAATAAAGCGCACACTCTCAATAGCATTGCCGGTGCGCCGCACGTAGGCCGACATGTTCAGCACCGAGCCCTTGATAAAGGTTGTGTAGTTGAGCTCGTAGCTGTCGGTCAGCTCGCGCTCCAGCTCGGGGTTGCCGTAGCTCACGTTGAGCGTATCGGAAGTGTTGCGGAAGGGGTTGAGGTAAAAAATCTGAGGGCGCTGAATCCGCTTCGAGTAGGCCAGGCGCAGGGTTTGGCCGGGCTTTTTCGGGTTCTGGGGCTGGAAGCTCAGGCTCAGGTTGGGCAGCACGTTGAGGTAGTCCTGCGACACCCCCGCGTTGTCTTTCGGCTTGGGCTCGAAATTGCCCCTGACGCGCGTGTTTTCCACCCGGGCCCCCAGCTTGAAGCTTAGCTTTTTGGAAGCCGAAAATCCGTAGGTGCCGTACGCCGACACCACATCCTGGTTGTAGTTGAAAAGGTTGGAGCGGGCCGGGTTGAAGTCGAGCGCCACCTGGTCGTACACGTCGTAGTCGCTGCTGACGCGCCGCAGAATGGCTTTGGCGCCGGTTTCGAGCAGGGCGGTTTCCGAAAACGGGTGGGCGTAGTCGGTCTGCAGCGTGGTTTCGAGGTTGCGCGAGAGGTTGTCGCTCTGCTCCCGGTACTGCACCGCGCCGGATTCGTCGCGGCCGGCGTACTGGTTCAGGTCGTAGTCCTGCACGTTGCGGTTGCGGGTGTGCTGGGCCAGCACGCTCCATTCGCGGCGCTTCTGCTCGAAGGTGCGGGTGTAGGAGCCGCTCAAATCGTAGCTCTGGGTGCGAAACTTCCGGTCGGTGGCGCGGGTAAACTGGTTGGCGGCGGTGGTCGGAAACAGCACGTTGTTGAACTGCTGGTAGTCGCCGGAGTTGCGGAAGGCGCTGCCCTGCAGGCTCAGCGTGAGGTTGTGGTACTGGGCCGGGTCGTAGTCGAGGCCCAGCCGGCCAAAGCCGCCCCCGCCCAGCGTGTTGCCGTCGCCATCCTGCTGCAGGGCCAGCGTTTCGGTGCCATCTGGGTTTTTCAGCGAGCGGGTCAGGTCGTTGCGGTTGGGGCTGTAGAAGCCAAACCCACTCACTGAGCTCGTCAGCCCGATTTTGCCCTGGCGGTAGTTCAACGAGGCGTTGCCGTTGGAGCTGCGCGTGCCGGCGGCCAGGCCCAGACTGCCATTGGTGCCCTGCAGGTTGTTTTTCTTCAGGATGATGTTGATAATACCCCCGGTGCCTTCGGCGTCGTACTTGGCCGAGGGCGTGGTAATCACCTCCACGCTCTTGATCTGGTCGGCCGGAATCTGCTTCATGGCATCCGCCACCGAGCTGGCCACGATACCCGAGGGTTTGTTGTTGATGAGCACCCGCACGTTGGAAGTGCCGCGCAGCTCCACGTTGCCGTCGGGGTCCACGTTTACCAGCGGTACTTTGCGCAGCACGTCGGCTGCCGTGCCCCCGGAGTTGGTGATGTCCTTCTCGGCGTTGTAGACAATCCGGTCGGGCTTGGTTTCTACCACGTCCCGCTCCCCAGTTACGGTTACCTCGCCCAGTTTCTGGGCGGCCGAGGTCAGCTGCAGCGTGCCCAGATCGGTGGTGCCGTCGGTGATGGTCACGTTTTCGGTGCGCGTCACGTAGCCCACGAAGCTCAGCTGCACCCGATACGTCCCCGCAGCCAGGCCTTTCAGCACGAAGCGGCCTTTGTCGTCGCACACGGTGCCATCGATGGGCTGATTGCCGTCGGCCGGGAGCAGGGCTACAGTGGCAAACTCCACGGGCTTTTTGGTAGTGGCGTCCAGCACGCCCCCAGTCAGGCGACCCGCACCCCTGGGGGCCGTCGGCAAAGCCAGGGGCTTGGGGGCGGCGGCTCCGGGGGCCTGCCCGGGACGGGCGGCGGGCGTACCGGCCGGGGGAGTAGTCTGGGCCCATGCCGGCGCTGCGAGCAGGTTGGAGGCTACTAGAAAGGGTAGATAACGTTTCATAGTCGGAAAAAGAAAAATGCTAACAACAGGCCCCAACGGGCCACATGCGAGGGTGATAATCGTAGACTCCAGGCGTGTTCCCAGGGTCGGGTTAGGCCGGAAGAAGTTGCACCTCAGCAGGAATTAACTGCTGAGTCAGTCAGGCTATGAATCGTCCGAGACATCTTGGCATTACAGGCCCGGAAAAAAATAGTACTGGCCGCTCGCCGGACCAGAAATCCACTACAAACCTAACCCCACGCCGGGCACTTGCCCCAATTTACTTGACCAAGTACCCGGAAAGAAAGGCTGAAGCAGCGAATTATATAGATGAATGCAGTTTTAAGTATCCTCGTAGCTAAAGCCTTCCGACGCCCCCTAGGGCAAAAAAAAGCAGCCACTCCGTGAGAAGTGGCTGCCGGGAGTTGCAGGTCAGTGTGCAGAAAATATGCGTCTAATATAGCATTCCCTTAGGAACGAGCTAGTTTGCTGGCAATTTCGGAAGTGTGCCGGCCCTGAAAACGGGCGCCTTCCAGCTCGTTGGCACTGGGCTGCCGCTCGCCTTGGCCGCCGGCCACCGTGCTGGCGCCGTAGGGCGTGCCACCGGTTACTTCCTCGTGGCCCATTTGGCCCTGCCAGGCGTAGGGCAGGCCCACAATGACAAAGCCGTGGTGCAGCAGCTCGGTGTGAAACGAACGAATGGTGGTTTCCTGGCCGCCGTGCTGGGTAGCCGTACTTACGAAGACCGACCCGACTTTTCCTACCAGAGCGCCCCGGGCCCACAGGCCGCCGGTGCTGTCCATGAAGGCCTGCATCTGCCCGCACAAGTTTCCGTAGCGCGTGGGCGTACCAAAGACGATGTTGTCGTATTCGGTCAGCTCCTCGGGCCGGGCTACCGGAATGTGCTCAAAAGCTTTCTGGGCCTGGGTAGCCCCAATCTGGTCGAGCAAGGCTGGGGGCAGGGTTTCGGGCACCCGCTTTATTACTACTTCATTGCCGGCCACCTCCCGGGCGCCTTCGGCTATGGCTTCCGCCATTTTGTAGATGTGGCCATAGGTGGAGTAAAACAGAACGAGGGTTTTCATGGGGTTGGGTTGTGGTAGAACGATGCTGGGGCTACGGCAGAATCGGACGGGGGTTGCTATTGCCGGGCCCGTAGCTCCGCCATGCTGCGTTTAACGCCGCCCGCACGTATCTTTAAGTCGGAAATTAAGCGCCTGACTCCCAGCTTATTTTACGTACGGGTTGGTTTTTTATTAGCCGCGTGCAACCCCAGCGGCCCGGCCCGACTCATCCTGCTACACCACACTAGGTAGTTTTCCTTTCCCGATTCTATCCGCTTCCTATGGTACTATTGGCTACTTACACCTCCCGGTTGCAGCTCCTGCTGCAGGGGCCGGCGCATAACGTGGGCCAGGTGGGCCGCCGCCGCTAATGGGGGCCCTGTCCTCCGCTCTGAGTTCGGTAAGCGGACTGCGGAGCCTGCTGCCCGATGGGCAATCCGCTGCTAAGTCGGCCGCGCCGACGCCCGTGCGCCACCTTACCCCGCCTGCCGCCATGACCGAGGCCGAGATAATTGATGGGTGCCTGGCCGGCAGCCGAGCCATGCAAAAGCAGCTCTACGACCGGTTTGCCGGTAAGATGATGGCCGTGTGCCTGCGCTACGCCCAAACCACGTTTGAGGCCGAAGACGTGCTGCAGGAAGGCTTTATAACCGTATTCAACAACCTGCGTAACTTCCGCCGCGAGTGCCCGCTGGAGTTCTGGATTCGCCGCATCATGGTGAATGCCGCCCTGCGCCAGCACCGCCGCAATGCCCCGCTGGTGGCCGTCAGCGAAGGCGAATATCCGGAAGAGTTGGCCGGGGAGGAATTTACGCTCTCCAATTACGCTTTCGAAGAAATGCTGGCCATGGTGCAGGAACTGGCCCCGCGCTACCGCATGGTGTTCAACCTGTTTGCCATTGAAGGCTACGGCCACAAGGAAATAGGGGAGCTGATGGGAATTTCCGAAGGCACCAGCAAATCACAGTACGCCCGGGCCCGGGCGATTTTGAAGACCAAATTAGAGCGCCTCGAAGCGCATCGTTCCAATGGTACCTACCGCCAATAACCACACGCCCACTCCGGAACCCACCGGCGACCTAGAGCAGCTGTTTCGGCAGAAGCTGGGCGAAGCTGAGGTAGCGCCCCGCATGCACCTCTGGGAGCAGATAGACCACGAGCTGCTGGTGCAGCAAAACGAGAGCTTCCGTCGCCGCCTGGTGTGGCACCGCTGGGTGGCCGCGGCCTGCATTCTGCTGTTTTTGGGTGCCGGCAGCTGGCTGTTTGTGCGCCAGTCGAACCCTGCCGCGCCGCTGGCCGGCACGGTGGCTACTGCCCCAACGCGGGCTTCTGCTACGACCCGTGCTGCTGCCCCCGCCGCTGCCGACCCGGCTTCGGATCTGTACTTAGGAGAAGCGGCGGCCAACAGCCTCGCCGCCATGGTGGCCCAGCCCACGGAGGCTGACCTGGTTTCCGGAAACTCGTTGCCAGGTGCGCAGGCGGGGGCAGTTGGGTCTACTGCTGGGTTATTTCCCGCCGGTCAGAATGCTCGTTCCCTTACCGGTTCTAAGGCGGCTTCCGGAAATTACGAGGCAGCTTCGGTCTTGTCGTTCGACGGCATCACAGGTGCTTCGGGGGGCTCATTTTACGACCGGGTGGTGGGTGCTTCGCGCAATTCGGCTGCCGGCGCCCCGGCTTGGCTGGCGGCCCTGAGCAGCCATGCCGTTGCCCTACCGGGTCTGGCCGGCAGTAGCCGCCCCGATACGTTGAAGCCATCCTTGCCTGCTGCCCCTGCCACGGTGGCCGTGCAGCTGCCCGCCGCGTTGCGGGACGAGCCCACGCCCGAAGCTACTCCCGCCCGCCCCAAGCGTTGGCGTCTGATGGGGGGCTACGCCGCTTCGGCCTACAACCCCAACATGACCTTCGCCGCCTCGCCAGCCACCGTGACCTATACCAACAGTATAGGAGGACCGGTAGCTGTCCGCTCCGTCAATACCTACGAGCAGGCTGCCAACGAATACCGGCAGAACCTGCGGCCTGGCTTTGCGCAGCGCGTGGCCCTCACGGCCAGCTACGTGGCCTCCAAGCACCTGACGGTAAGTACGGGCCTGGCCCTGGCCGAGCAGCGGGCCACTTCGCAAACGTCTTACTATTTCCTCGATGGGAAAATGCCTACGCCAGAACCCATTACGGCCAGTAAGGATCTTTCAACCAATTCCCTGGCTCCCCCGCAGGCCGTGAAGCTGCGCACGGCCCAGTACCGCTACCGCACGGCTGGCATTCCGGTGAGCGTGCGGTACGGCTCGGCCAAGCCCGGCTGGTCGCTGTACGCCAAAGTGGGTGCTGCCGTCAACGTGCTGTTCAGTACTCACTCCGAGCTGGAAGGAGTGCCCGAAGCCACTACGAGCTATTCGCTTAAGTCGAGCAACTCGCCCTACCGCAAAGTGCAGGGCTCGGTCAACAGCGGAGCCGGAGTCCGGTTTCAGCCCGCCGCGGCACGGTGGAGCGTAGCCGTGGGCCCGACGGCCGAAGCCGGCTTGTCGACGCTGAATACGGACGCGGCACGCAGCGGCTACCAGGCCCGGCCCTACGCCGTGGGTATGGAGGCCAGCGTGGAGTTTGGCGGTAAAACGGCGGCGGTAGTCCGTTAGAAAGTAACCTGTTTATCTCACCTCATTTCCCTTATGCAATGAAAGCTCTACTGTTTTTAGTAAGTGTCTGGGGATGCCTGGGCATGGTGCAGTGCCAGAAGGACGCCGTGGCGCCCGATGCGGAAACGGCCCCTGATACGGCCTCGGCCTGCGTTGATTCCCGGGCCCAGCCGCTGATTGATGAACTGCTGCGCACGCCCAAAGCCAACCCCGCCGGTGAAGTATGGCGCTACACCTGGGAAGGCCGGCCGGTGTTTCTGGTGAAATCGTTCCGGCCCGATGACTACCAAAAGGTATACGAAGTGACGAATGCGCAACTACAGTATGTGGGCGCACCCAGCGGCGGCATCACGGGCAAGGGCGACGGCAAATGCCCGACCTTCTCCGCCCAGGCTACCAACGGCTGCCTGGTGTGGCGCGACAGCCGCTAAGGGTACAGTACTGTGAGTGGTACCAGAGAAAAACCTGTCTGATTTACGCAGACAGGTTTTTCTGTTTCCGAAGAAACCTACCTTGCGGCAATGGAGTTATCCTAGGCTGTCTTAGCTGTCACCTCATTGCCTGAATGGACTATCAACTAACCTCCGAATTCAAACCCACCGGCGACCAGCCCAAAGCCATTGCCCAACTTGTGTCGGGGGTGGAAAGCGGGGAACCGGCCCAGGTGCTGCTGGGTGCTACTGGTACCGGTAAAACCTTTACGGTAGCCAACGTCGTGGCCCAGACCGGTAAGCCCACGCTGGTACTCTGCCACAATAAAACCCTGGCGGCCCAGCTCTACGGCGAGTTCAAGTCATTTTTCCCGAACAACGCCGTCGAGTACTACATCAGCTACTACGACTACTACCAGCCCGAGGCCTACATTGCCAGCACCGACGTCTTTATCGAAAAGGACCTGGCCATCAACGAGGAAATCGAGAAGCTGCGGCTGCATTGCACGGCCACGCTGCTCTCGGGCCGGCGCGACGTTATTGTGGTGGCGTCGGTGTCGTGTATTTACGGTATCGGCAACCCCGAGGAGTTCAGCAAAAACGTGATTTACCTGGCCCCGGGCCTGAAATACTCGCGCAACAACCTGCTCTACCAGTTTGTGCAGATTCTGTACTCGCGCACCGAAGTGGAGTTTACCCGCGGCACCTTCCGGGTGAAAGGCGACACGGTGGACGTGTTTCCGGCCTACGCCGACTTTGCCTACCGCATCTACTTCTTCGGCGACGAAATTGAGGCCATTCAGAAGATTGACCCGGTGAGCGGCAAAAAGCTCAGCGACGAGCAAAGCGTGACGTTGTACCCGGCCAACCTCTTCGTGACCGGCAAGGACACGCTCAACCAGGCCATCAAGGAAATCCAGTTTGACATGGTGCAGCAGCATTCCTATTTCGAAAAGGAGGGCCGCGACTCGGAAGCCAAGCGCATCATGGAGCGCACCGAGTTTGACCTGGAAATGATTCGGGAACTGGGCTACTGCTCGGGCATCGAGAACTACTCGCGCTACTTCGACGGTCGGCAGCCCGGCTCCCGGCCTTTCTGCCTGCTCGACTACTTCCCCGACGACTACCTGCTGGTCATTGACGAAAGCCACGCCACCATTCCGCAGGTGCGGGCCATGTGGGGCGGCGACCGGAGCCGCAAAACAGCCCTGGTGGAGTACGGCTTCCGCCTGCCTAGCGCCATGGACAACCGCCCGCTGACGTTCAACGAGTTTGAGAGCATGTACCGGCAGGCCATCTACGTGTCGGCTACGCCTTCGGACTACGAGCTGGCCCAGGCCAACGGCGTGGTGGTGGAGCAGATTATTCGCCCCACCGGCCTGCTCGACCCCGAAATCGACGTGCGGCCCAGCGTCAACCAGATTGACGATTTGCTGGATGAAGTCGACAACCGCGTGAAAATGGGGGACCGGGTGCTGGTGACGACCCTCACCAAACGCATGGCCGAGGAGCTGCAGAAGTACATGGAGCGCCTGGGCATCAAGTCGCAGTACGTGCACTCCGACGTGAAAAGCCTGGACCGGGTGGAAATCCTGCGCCAGCTGCGCCTGGGCGTTATCGACGTGCTCATCGGGGTAAACCTGCTGCGCGAAGGCCTCGACTTGCCCGAGGTGAGCTTGGTAGCCATTCTGGATGCCGACAAAGAAGGCTTCCTGCGCGACCAGCGCAGCCTGATCCAGACCATGGGCCGGGCCGCCCGAAACGACAAGGGCAAGGTTATCATGTACGCCGACCGGATGACGGGCTCCATGCAGCGCGCCATCGACGAGACGAACCGCCGCCGGGCCGTGCAGATGGCCTACAACGAAGAGCACGGCATTACGCCGCGCACGGTGAAAAAGTCGCACGACGAAATCATCGGGCAAACCTCGCTGTCGGACAAGCGCCGCATCGAGCCGGCCGCCTACGTGGGCCCCGATACGGATACGCTGACCCTGGCCGCCGAGCCGGTTATTGCCATGATGACCAAGCCCGACCTGGAAAAACTCATCAAGCAAACCGAGAAGCAGATGGAAGCCGCCGCCAAGGACCTCGACTTCCTGCAGGCCGCCAAGTTCCGCGACGAACTGGCCCAGCTGCGCCAAATGCTGAAATCCAAGCGCGACTAAGCCTGGCCAGTACTCGGCCAACACAACCGGCCCCGGTAGTCAGCGCCTGACTATTGGGGTCGGTTTGTGTTTAATGTGGCTTCTGCTCCCTGCTTCGCTGGGCCGGGCTTGGGCTTTTTCTTGACCACGCTGATGTGGCCGTTGCGCTCCAGATACACCTGGTCGATGCCTTCGAGGGAGGCGCGGTGCCCGCCGTGGCGCAGGCCCTCGAGCAGGTCGTTGTGGCTAATGCTGGCCCGGCGCATGTTGTCCTCGCAGTAGCGCCCGTCCTTGACCAGTTGAACGGGCGCACCTTTGATGAGGCGGCCAATAAACTTGCTGCGAAAAGCGGCCCAGGCCAGCAGGCGGTGCAGCAGCACCAGCACTGCACTGGCCAGCAGCGTGGCCCCAAACGGCGAGGCCGCCACAATGGCCCGGCTCAGCACGGCTCCCAGAATAATTTTGAGTACCATGTTGAAGGCGCTGCTGCTGGCAAACGTCCGCTTGCCCGAGAGCCGCAGCAGCGCCAGGGCCACCAGAAATACCACCACGGCCCGGGCGCACATCTGCCCGGCGGTGATGCTGTGCGAGTCGGCCTCCAGGCCTAACAGTTCGTGCCAAAGGTCTTCCATGCGTGAGTCAGGGCGCTGCTTTGCGGAAAGCTTGCTGGGCGTGCTCCACCAACGTGCGGGCTCGTTTGGCCCCCACCCGGCGCACGGGCACAAACTGCCGGCCGGCCGCCTCATTATACGAGCGGAAGAAATGCTCGATTTCCTGTAGCAACTGAGCCGGCAAATCGGTGGTGTCGTGCAGGTGCTGGTGCTGGCGGCTGCTGGCCGATACGGCCAGCAGCCGGTCGTTGCGCTCCGTGTGGCCGTTCTCGGTTTGCTCGGCTTCAATGGCCCCAATCAGGCGGGCTTCGAGCAGGCAGCCGGCAAAAGCGGGAGCATCCATGAGCACCAGCACGTCGAGCGGGTCGCCGTCGGGGCCCAGGGTGGAGGGTACGAAGCCGAAATCGTAGGGGAAGCTGGAGCCCTCGGGCAAGGTGCCTTTGAGCTTGAAAAGCTGCGTTTCGGGGTCGTAGGCAAACTTGTTGCGGCTGCCCTTGGGCGTTTCAATAACCACGTGCAGGTGGCCCGAGGGCTGATGCCAGGCGGGCAGGGAAAACAAGGCTGAATTCATCGGCGGCAGGGTAGGAGGAGTGCTTATACTGCCGCCGAATCAGGAAGTTGTTAGCGTTGAGCTGGAAACTAAGCACAGTTCAGCGCAAACTGCTATTTTGCTCGCCTCATTCATCTATCTACCCTTTTTCACGCTTTATGCAGTCACGTTTTACCCGCATCGCCTTCCTGCTCGCTTTGTTGGTGCTGCCCCTGTTGCCGCACCGGGCCGCCGCGCAGGCCGGCAAGTACACCTACATGCAGATGACCACCATTGAGTCAGTAATTGCCGGCGGCATGGGCCGCTCGAAGGTTTCGTTTACGCCCGAGTTTAAGGGGGCCAAAGAAGCTCCCCTGGAAAACCTGTTCAGCCTCACCGGCCTGAACATGGGCAATCTGCGCGGCAACGAGGAAGCCATCAACTCCTACATGCAGAAGATTTCCGACGACGGCTGGGAGCTGGTTACCTCCGTGCCCCTGACGTACTCCTTGCAGGGCAGTGGCCTGTTCATGACCCGCTATATTTTCCGCAAGGCCAAGTAGCAGCGTATAGCCGCAAAAAAGGCCCCGGACGTGCGCGTCCGGGGCCTTTTTGCTTATAACGGGAAATGGGCCTAGCGGCCGAAATCGTCCTGCACGCGCACGATGTCGTTTTCGTCGGAAGGCTGCTGGGCGTCGGTGTGCTGCCAGATTTCGGCAATCATACCCCAGTCGTCGAGGCCCACGAGGCGGTGCCGCTCGCCCTGGCGCAGCATGATGGTCTGGCCCGGGCCGTGGGTTTGCAGCGGGCCTTCCTCATCGGTGGCGCTGGTGATAATGCCCACTGTGCCACGCACCACCTTCCAGATTTCGGCCCGGCGGTGGTGGTACTGCCACGACAGGCGCTGGTGGGGCGCTACGAGCAGAATCTTGGGGCTGAGCTTGCCCGAAATGCGCAGCTGCTCCACTGGCAGGCCGCCGAAGTAGGTATCGGCAAACTGCTGGGCCTGGTCTTCGCTGAGCACGAAAAAACCGCCCCAGGGCCGGGTCTGGTCCCGCTGCATAATGCCAAACCCCTGGGTGTGGAGCTGCTGCTGGGTTTGCTCGAAGAGCTGTTGTTTGGACAAATCGGGGCTCATACGCGGAAAGGGAGAGTAGTGCGGAAAGAAGGGCTAGGGCTGAAAAATACAAGAATTGCCGGGAATAACCCAAACTCGGCAGCAAAGAAAAACCGGTGGCTAGCGGGCTTCCTTGGGTTCCT
Source organism: Hymenobacter chitinivorans DSM 11115 (assembly GCF_002797555.1). Taxonomy (NCBI): domain Bacteria; kingdom Pseudomonadati; phylum Bacteroidota; class Cytophagia; order Cytophagales; family Hymenobacteraceae; genus Hymenobacter; species Hymenobacter chitinivorans. The sequence goes on from NZ_PGFA01000002.1 coordinate 254,516, forward strand.
GGGAGCGGTGCAACGACGAGTCGCGGATGATGAGCTCGGGCTTGAGCATGAGGTGGGGCGGCTCGTAGGCGGGGCCCCGCTTGAGCAGCTGCAGAAACAGGCGCACCGCAGTTTCACCCATCTGCTCGGCCCGCTGGTCAACCACCGTCATCTGGGGCTGGGTCATGGTCGTGAAGGGCTCGTTGCTGAAGCAGGCCAGGGCAATATCCTGGGGCACGCGCAGCTGTTTTTCACGCAGCACCTCCAGGGCACCCACCGAGGGAATGGCGTAGGCGGCAAAAATCCCGTCGAGCGGGGGCTCCAGGGCCAGCAGGTGCTGCATGCCCAGGCGGCCGGCCTCGTGGGTCAGGGCCGGCAACGCGTACACCCAGTCTTCCTCGAAGGGCAGGCCGTGGTCGGCCAGGGCCGCCTTGTAGCCCAGAAACCGGTTGCGGCTGGTATTCAGGTGCTGGGGCCCGGCCAGGTGCACAATGCGGCGGCAGCCCTGCTCGATGAGGTGGCGCACCGACTGATACGCGCCCTGAAAGTCGTCGAGGATGACGGCCATACTGCGCGGCAAATCCGGCACCCGGTCGAAAAATACCAGCGGGGTGCCCTGCTGCCGCACTTGTTCGAAGTGCTGCATGTCGTCGTAGGTCGTGGCCGACACCGACACCAGGATGCCTTCGACCTGGGCCGCCAGCAGGGCCTCGATGTTGCGCTGCTCGCGCTTCAGGTCTTCGTTGCTCTGGCAGAGCAGCACGTTGAAGCCTTCCCGGGTGGCCACTTTCTCGATGCCATTCATGACGGCCGGAAAAAAGTAGCCTTTGATGTGGGGCACTATTACGCCCAGGGTTTTGCTGTGGCCCCGGCGCAGGGCGGCGGCCAGCTGGTTGGGGCGGTAATTGAGCTCCTGGGCCGCCTGCCGCACCCGCTCCTTAGTCGTTTCGCTGATGTCGTGGTGGTCGGCCAGGGCCCGGGATACGGTGGAGGCCGAAACGCCCAGGTGCTGGGCCAGGTCCCGGAGTGAAGTTTGCTGTTTTTTGATGGCCATGGGTTCTGACGGAAGAAAAGGCAAGGGAAATCCGACTAGTTCTTAGGGCCGGGCGGGTTGGCCTGGGTGCCAAAATAGCCCGCCGAAGCCGCATTTGCAGCATCTATTTTCATACCGCCAAGCCAGCCAGGGCCGCCGCCACCCGCATTCGGGGTAGTCTTCGGGCCCTAGCGTAGTTGAGCTAAATAGGTTTATCCTACTTTTGGGCCTCAAATTCAGAAAATGCCGCCATGGCCAGCAAGGTGAAAAAACGCACGTTGATCAACGATATAGCCAGTCACCTGCAGGTGTCCATTGCCACCGTATCGTTGGTATTGAACGGCAAAGCCAAGCAAAGCCGCATCAGCGACGCGGTGGCCCAGCGGGTGCTGGCCTACGTGGAGGAGGTCGGCTACAAGCCCAATCAGCTGGCCAAAAGCCTGCGCACCGGCAAAACCCACGTCATTGGACTGGTGGTGGAAGATATTTCCAACCCGTTTTTCGCCACCGTAGCTTGGCTGATTGAAAAGCAGGCCTTCGAGCGGGGTTACCGCATTATTTACTGCAGCACCGACAACGACCCGGCCAAGACCCGGGAGCTGATTTCCATGTTTCAGGAGCGGCACGTCGACGGCTTCATCATCGTGCCCTCCGAGGGTATTGAGAAGGAGGTCGGCGCCATCCTGCGGGAGCACACGCCCACCGTGCTCTTCGACCGGCTCCTGCCCGCTTTGCCCACCAATTACGTCGTGGTGGACGGCGCCCAGGGCACCTACGCGGCTGCTGGCCACCTGCTGGAGCAGGGCTACCGCCACATTGCCTTTGTCACCACCGACTCCCAGCAAACCCAGATGGAAGAGCGCCTGCGCGGCTACACCCGGGCCCTGCACGAGCACAACCTGACCCCGCTGGTGAAGCGCGTGACGGTAACCAAGGAAACAGAGAAATTAGTGGCCGACATCCAGGAGTTCATTCAGCACACGACTCCCTGCGACGCCATAATCTTCGCCACCAACTACCTGACCATTTACGGCCTAGAGGCCATCAACCACCTGCAGCGCCGTATTCCGGCCGACCTGGCCATTATTTCCTACGACGACCACGACCTGTTCCGGCTCTATTCCCCGGCCATTACCGCCATTGCCCAGCCGGTCGAAAGCATTGCCAAAAACGTCATCGACATCCTGCTCCAGGAGCTGCAGCACCCCACCGAGCCCGTGGCCGAGCCTGCCTACCAGGTGGTGCTACCCACCGAGTTGCTTATTCGCTGCTCGTCCCTGCGCCAGGGCAGACAGCCGGAGTAAGACGGCCCCCGCTACTGTCGGCCGTTAGTCAGCGCCCAGCGCCGCCGGTTGGGCGGCTTTAGCGGTTTGGTCCCAGTGCTGCTGCACGCTGGGGAAGCTGACTTCGACCCAGTCGGCCAGGGCCCGTACTTTCTGGGCGGCCTGCTGGCCCAGGGGCGTCAGGCTGTATTCCACGTGGGGCGGCACTACCTCGTAGGCCACGCGGCGCACCAGGCCGTCGGCTTCGAGCCACTGCAGGGTTTGGGCCAGCATCCGCTCACTTACGCCGTCAATTTGGCGCCGCAACTCACTAAAACGCCGGGTTTCTCCATCCAATACCATCAGGGCCAGCACGCCCCAGCGGCTGGTAATGTGCTTGAGCACCGTGCGCGACGGGCAGCCGGCTGAGAGTAGGTCGCCGCGCTGCAGCTTGTCGGTGAGGGAGAAGGGAGGAGCAATTTTTTTCATACTTACCTTTCTGTGCGTACTTACTTTGCGTAAGTATACCACCTACTTTTGTTTCGTTCCTCATTTAATCGACGAAACCATGAAAATTGCCATCACCGGGGCCACGGGCCAGCTCGGCCGCCTCGTTATCGAAAAACTCCAAGCCAAGGTAGCCGTCGACCAAATCGTGGCCCTGGTTCGCAACCCGGCCAAAGCCACCGACCTGGGCGTCGAGGTCCGGGAAGCCGATTACAGCCAGCCCGCCACGCTCAGTACAGCCCTGGCCGGCGTGGATACGCTCCTGCTAATTTCCTCGAGCGAAGTCGGGCAGCGGGCCACCCAGCACCGCAACGTTATTGCGGCCGCCAAGCAGGCTGGCGTCACGCGCGTGGTGTATACCAGCGTGCTGCACGCCGATTCGTCGCCGCTGAGCCTGGCTGAAGAGCACCGCGCCACGGAAGCCGACCTGAAATCCTCGGGCCTGACGTATACCCTGCTGCGCAATGGCTGGTACACGGAAAACTATACCGGCTCGGTGCAAGGGGCCGTGGCCGGTGGAGCTTTTATCGGCAGCGCCCGGGAGGGTCGGATTTCCTCGGCCACCCGCGCTGATTTTGCCGAGGCCGCTGTAGCAGTACTCACTGGCCCTGGCCACGAAAACAAAACCTACGAGCTGGCCGGCGACGAGTCGTACACCCTGGCCGAGCTGGCGGCGGAAATTTCGCGCCAAACCGGCAAGGACATTCCCTACCGTGACCTTCCCGTGGCTGATTACGCGGCGGCCCTCACCGGCTTCGGCGTGCCCGAGGGCTTCGCGCACGGTATTGCCAGCTGGGATGCTGACGCCGCCACTGGGGCCCTGTTTGATGACAGCCATCGGCTTTCCCAGCTGATTGGCCGCCCCACGACGCCGTTGGCCACGGCCGTTGCCGCCGCGCTATAGCAGCATTGATAGAAAGAATAGGGTAGGCAGTAAAACGCTTGGTCCTAAAACAGAACAGCCCTTTGAACGCAAGTCCAAAGGGCTGTTCTGTTATTGAGCGAGAAACGAGGTTCGAACTCGCGACCCTCAGCTTGGGAAGCTGTGTATAGTGCTTCCTTATAGCTACTCGTTATTTGCTAAAATGCCTATTAATGTGCTTTAATGACGCTTTTTGTTGTTGGAGCTTGTTGTGAGTATTAGTCTTTTTATCACCTTTGTGTAAACCGCCGTGTAAACCGAAGCGGTTTACACCAATGAGCAAAACGACTGCACACAAAGAAGGCAAGGCTACCGTCCGGGTGGTGTACTACACTAGCAAGACTCTTTCCGATGGTTCACACCCCTTCATGTTATGTGTCACTAAGGATCGGAAGAGGAAATACATTGCCACTGGCTACAGTCTGCTTCCAAAGTATTGGAATGGCAAGGCTAAGTCCGATGCGGCTCGCATCCGCAGTAGCTATCCAGGCGACGCAAAAGATCTTTGGCGCAAGTTGGATGCAAAAGCTGTTGCCTACGAAAAAGCGGCTGAGGACTTAGCTGAGGCTGATGAGCAGCACGACACTGAGACCATTCTAAGGAAGGCAACGGAAGCCCGCAAAGCGGGACGGCGGGTAAAACTGCTAGCCTACATCGAAGAGTTAGCCGCCGGCATGGCGGCAGTTGGACAGATCGGTAACGCTGGCGTGTACCGAGACTTGGGTAACCAGCTGGCCAAGTTCATTGGAGACGAGGCTAATGCACCGGAGCCTCCACTAGGCAAAGGGCAGGAGGAGGAAAAGGCCGCATGGGTGCAGCAGTATGATGTGCCATTCTCTCGGTTAACAGTATCCTTTTGCAACGAATGGGAGGCAACTCTGCGTGCCACTGGTATAGAAGAAATTACACTCTCGCTTCGTTTTCGCACCCTACGGGCTGTATTGAACAAAGCCATAGCAAATGGCTTCGCTAAGCCTGAGCATTATCCCTTCGCCCGTAATACGGCTGAAAAGCACAAGTTCAGCGTCGGGAAGTTTGATATCAGCACCCAAAAGCGGGCTATATCTCGCGACGAACTACGGAAGCTGGAAGCTCTGCAAACGACTTCAGACCGGGCCCAACTAGCTAAAGATGTATTCCTGTTTATCTTCTTCTGCGGAGGCATTAATTTCGTTGACCTAGCACAGCTCCGCTGGAGCAACCTCAACGGCCCAGCCGACGCACAAAGACTTACCTACGTGCGGCAAAAGACCGGCGGCAAGTTCAATATGAAGCTCTTGGCCCCCGCTGCTGCCATTCTGGAAAGCTACCGGGCTTTTACCTATGCGAGCCCCAGCAGCTACATCTTCCCGGTGCTTGACCAAACCAAGCACCTCAGTCCAATGCAAATCAAAAACCGCCTGCATAAGGTGCTGGGACAGGTAAATGCCGACCTGAAGGCCCTGGGCCAGCAGGCGGGTATTGCCACACCGCTAACGACCTATGTAGCCCGACACAGCATGGCAACGGTCCTTAGAAAGAGCGGAGCCAGTACGGCCGTTATCTCGCAGGCGATGGGCCATAGCAGCGAAGCGGTTACTGCCATCTACTTGGAGTCTTTCGCTGCCGAGGTAGTAGACGATACCTTTGACGCGCTGCTTTGATTACCCGTATGAGCCAATAAATAAGCGCCTAAGCGCATAGTTAGCCTTAGAATAAAGTTTTGAGCCTCAAACGGCTTAATATGTAATAATGTATCATACGCCCACAAAGGCCACAGTTGATGTGCTTAAGTGATAAACTGCATAGCCAGGGTTAGCGTATGACAAGCTCCTTTACCAAGAATTGACTTTACTAGGCGTCTAAGTTACATAGAGTAGGCAGTAGAATGATTAGGTGTCCTGTGAGAGCATAACCCACAGATTTTACATCGTTCACTTCTAAATAACGCCAACTCATGTCGTCCTACTATCAAAAAGTAGAAGCGGCTCGGCTTTTTGTCGAGCAAGGGAATTTTCCGGATCGGATAGAAAGTCACGGAACCCGCTGGAGAGGGAAGCCCTACCATGTCATATACTATCCATCTTTCAAAGGCTACTTCCGCTGGATGGTTCTTGGGGAGCGAGATAGTGTTGATGAGTATGGGTACACATGCTGGGGGTTTGACATGAAGACCTGGGCAGATGGCTACGATCTTCTAGAATCGCCTTTGGCCACAGATGAGGTCACAGCTTGGCTGGAATTTCATTACGGCAGCTTGTCGGACTTGTATGATTACCAATACCTATCCGACCTTCTGGTTGCTAAAGGTGTCGAGGTTAATTGGGCCAACAGTTCACGGGAACGAGCGTTTCAGTGGATACAAACCAAACTTGATCAGTTAACCCATACATCATCTATCCCTAATGAAGTTGGGTTGAGATAGTATGGCACTCAAACCGAGTTCATAGAATTGATATATGCTACAATAGCAGCTCGACGGTTGAAGGTGATAGGTAAGAGAGGAAGAGATGCAGCTATCAATCGTCTGATGGAGTTGTTGAGCGTTCCTAACGGTACACCTGTGCGTGTGGTGATTAATGATATCCTCAGGAAGCGTAACAGCGACAACCAGACCCCATTTTTGAACCTGTTGATAGAGGAGTTTTTGACTAAGGCGAACGAAGATGAGTGAAATCTCACCTACGTAGGCCGATGTAGGTGACAGGCGGATGGAGAAGAAGTTCCTTTGCATCATGAACCGGATTAAACCAGAACTCATCTTCATGAACGCAACGGAACCCGGCTTTCCGCATCTACAGCGGCTGCTGCCTTACGGTGCCGTAACATCTCTAGCCAAGAAGTTCGGTATTTCAGCTACTGCGGTAAGTAAAGCCCTTAAGAATAGAAAGCCAGGCAACCCCGTGGTTCAGGAAGCTGTGCGCATGGCGCAGGAGAGCGGGGCACTTAGTGCAGCTCAGGTACTAGCCAGTCTGCCCTCAGCCTAATTCATCCTTTCACTTCAAACTCATTTTTTCCGCCTGTCAAGGCTGGCAGGCACACTTTTCTCCAACTTTTTTCTATGAACCACAACCCTTTCGAGCTTCTGCACAGCCACTTGTGCCGGTTGGAAGCGCTAATCATGGAACAGATCTCAAACGCAAAAGCGGAGCCTAGTGCCACCGAAGTTGGTGGCTTGGCCTTGGCTCAAGAGATTACCCGTTTGAGCAAGCCCCGGATTTACGGGCTGGTTTCAGCACGTGAAATACCTCACTACAAACGTGGCAACAAGTTGTATTTCCACCGAGAAGAGCTACTAGCCTGGGTTACGGCTGGAAAGCGGAATGTTCACCAAAATGTACGTTAAAACATGGAACTGCTTAACAACTCACATAGCTCTCAGCAGCGTGATTCAGGCGATGACTCTATGACTTTGTGTCAACGCTTCCCTGAGCTTCTTGCAATGTTGGATGAATTGCCACTCTTGAATTTCCACCTTTCTGCTGTTGCAACGCGTAACCTTTGCCGTCGTTTTAAAATTGAGAAGGGGACACTTTACAGCTTATGGAACGAGTTTCACTCTCAGCATTGTCGCCAGAAATTGAAGGGGAAAAAGCGGCGTCAAGCTGAATTAATCGCTCTGCTAAGTGTTCCCAGTTTTGATGCTCAGGTTGCCCGCAGGGGGGAATACCTATCGCGCCATGCTAGGCGTGTCAAGTGGTTTAAGAAAAGTCAATGATCAACATCTCATTGTCATCTGACGATCGGGAAGCGAATCAGGCTTTGGCTCAGCCTCTTGTCAAAGTTGCTTCAGACTGGCCAATACCGGCTTCTCTTACTCCCCGTTTGTTGTCTGTTCCACCCTTTGATGATACAATGTTCCCGGAGGCGATTCGTCCCAGCCTCCGGGACATTGCCCATCGGATGCAGTGCCCACCAGACTGGCTAGCTGTAGCTTGGATCGTCATGATGGGGTCAGTAGTAGGCAACCGCTGCGGCATCTGGCCTAAGCAACACGACACAAGCTGGTTTGAGGTGCCAAATCTGTGGGGAGCTATTGTTGCGGAACCTTCAAAGCTTAAGACACCCGCCCTTAATGCTGCCATGGGTCCCATGAAGCAGCTGGAGAACACAGCCAAAGCCGAGTTCAATCGCCAATCACGCTTGCATGAAGCTGATGCCGACTTGCTGAAGGCGCGTAAGGACGCCATCCGGAAACGGATGGGAAAGGCAGCCGAAAAACAAAATGAGGACGAGTTGCATGGATTGAAACATGAGTTGGCTAACCTTGAAGCAGCTGAGGTCCCTGTTGCTCGTCGCTACATAATCAACGATAGCACGGTTGAGAAGCTGTGCGAACTACTAGTGGTCAACCCACGGGGGCTAATGGTCTTTCGAGATGAGCTCATGGGGCTGTTATCAAGCTGGGAGAAGCAGGGCAGGGAAACCGACCGACAGTTCTTCCTTGAAGCTTGGAACGGAACAGGCGATTACAGCAGTGACCGAATAGGGCGTGGTTCATTACACATTCCCAATTGCTGCCTCTCGCTGTTAGGAGGTATCCAGCCCGACAAATTGTTGCATTACCTCCGAGAGTCATTAAATGGGAATAATGATGGCATGACGCAACGCTTCTCTTTGCTATCGTGGCCGGATTCGCGCCCATTTAAGTATACTGACGCTACACCCGATGAAGCTGCGCAATTGCAAGCAGCTGAATTGCTTCGGCGGTTAGATGCTCTGAACCCTATTGAAGCTGGCGCCATTCAACATTCAAGTGGCAAGCGGATTGGCTTCCACTTTGATGCAGCTGCCCAGAGTATGTTCATCGAATGGCTGGTTCCATGGCAAAACATGCTGGAACAAAGCAAAGAGGTGCCACCTCTGATACAGCACTTAGCTAAGTTTCGCAAGCTGTACCCTTGTCTGGCTTTGTTGTTTCATCTGCTTGACGTGGTAGACGGAAAGGTTGAGGTAGGACCCGTGAGTTCATCAGCAGCCGAACTGGCCGGTAAATGGTGCGACTATTTCGCAGCGCATGCCCGCCGCCTTTATGCTTATGGTTGCAGAGTCACTGGAGCGGCTACGTTAGGTGAACACGTTAAGGCCGGAGACTTGCTGGAGCGCTTCACACTTCGCGATGTGCAGAGGAAAAATTGGCAGGGGCTTAATGACCGAGGGAGTGTGCAGAGTGCCCTTGATGAGTTAGTAGAAGCTGGTTGGCTACGGGAAATGGCTTCCAAAATCGTCGAGCAAGGACGCCCCCGCTCGACGACGTACGAAACGAACCCCCGTCTTTTCATAGAAAAAGGCTAAAGCTCGAACTGACAAAACCGACAGAAGTCTTTTTGTCGGTTTTGTCAGTTCGAGCTTTTAGTAATAAACGGAATTTTTCAGCCGACCAAAGAGAAACGAAGCAGGTAAGCAGTGCTATTGGTAGTAGGTGCGGCACAGGTAGAACAGGGTATTAATAGCCTGCCGGAAGTAGAGGCGCTGTTTGCGTTGCATATGTTATGGCAGCCAGCGGTTAACCCGCTACTGTGATTCGGTAAAAGGAATAACCGTCAACCATAAGGGGTAGAGGAGCTTACTAACTCTCGTTTCAACTCACCGGCTCATTTCCTTTCAACCACAACCTAATCTTCAAACACTCCCTAAGGATTAAGATAGTGCCTGGACGTCATTGGCAAGCTACGCGGTATGAAACCGGCCAGGACGGCGCTTAATTGGCGCGGACGTAATCGAGAGCTTCGTTCCTGCGTACAGGCTAGTGAACCGCTCCTGTACCATTGATTTCGTGGGCCGGCCTTCTTTCCAGAGGGCTTCCAAAATGCCTTTAAGAGAGATTAGACATTCTGTAGTCCAAGGCTTGAAGGAGGCGACGAAGCAATGCGTCTTCGGGTTGTATTCGATGAAGTCGAACAACGGTCTTATGATCCATGAGGGCTCTTCATGAGTGTCGTTGGGATCTGTCCATGATACCCGGTGTACGACATTGGTATAGGCAATATCTTCGAGTAGCTGCCGGCCGGTTGCCGGAAGTAGATTGGTAATAGTCGAAGCCGGTACACGCACTTCCTGCAAGTCAGAAACGGAAGGATCCCAAGTTTTCACCAAGGCTATGAATAGGTCCCAAGCGTGGCTGTATATCCAGGGCGAAGAGCGGGTGATAGTGGTGGTTAGTGCCATGTGCGTGTATCAATATCGCGAAGTTAATAGATTGGAGGTGATAATGACATATATGTCATTGTGAGCGACCGGTAGGTCGGTATTCTTTACCGGCTGAATGGGAGATAGGAATACTTCGTCGCTACTACAAGAGATTGCACGACGACTCAAGGCCTTACGCGAGAGCCAGCAGCGAACCTTACAAGAGGTATACGATGCCACCGGCATCCACATTGCCCGCATCGAGGCGCGCCGACAGAATGTAACCCTTGCTACCCTGGCTGCTCTTTGCCAGTACTACCACACCTCTCTCTCGGATTTCCTTCTGGATATAGAGCAAGTCGCCGACACTTCCTTTCCGTCTGAAAAGCCAGATGCCTAATCGGCTGGGTGTTTCGACTTTATGGTTCCTAAGGCGTAGCTGCAAAAGGAAGCGTTTTCCCTTTGCTTAGTGGGGGGGGGCTAACATGAGGATGCCTTGCTCTCCGAGGTACGTAAATTTTTTTTTGACAGCTTATCTATGCTTTTACATGAAATGTTTTTGAGCATTACGTGCTTGTGTTGAATGTTTTTGAACTTGCATCTAAAAACTGGCGATCATTGTAATTGTAAAACAGCAACCTTCTGCACATGAGGCAGCTATCCTGCTGAAATACAAACGTCTGTTTGTTGATTCGTCAGAAACAAAGCAAAGCCGTTGGTTACAGAGCACAACTCCCTTTTGAGTTGTGAGGGCTGTCTCGTTGAAAGTCCCCATTGAGTAGCCCAGCCTAGTACGCTACCAACTCCCGGCCTTTGTGGCAGTTATCCAGCTTAAATTATACAGTTGTCCCTCTAACACCTGCGGCAGCGAGTGGAAGTGGGCGAGGTGGTAGGTCTCCACCTCCAGCCTATGGATTAATCACCTCTAAGGCACGCTGAGGCACCTCATAAGCTGGTTGCTATAGCTATTTCAGCAATTGTGAGTCTAATACTTGGGCCTAGCAGGTCAAACAGTCATTCGTTTTCACTCGTCTCGCCAACTAAGATGAATCGCAGGTCTCATACCAGCATAGCTGTTAGCTATGCATTTCTAAACCTAGCATGAGGCGAAGAGACGCCATATAGGTTCCTTCGCCCTAGGGTTACTGCCGCCTTCTACCCGTAGCTAGTGGTTATCACTGCTATACTTAACACGAAGCTTTTAAATGATGCAATGAGTTGGCAGAGTATGCGCTTTCCTGAGATAAATGAATTGCATACTTTTCAAAATCATTTGTCAATCAAATTTCGCATATCAACTTCTTCGCAACCAAATTATGGAAGAACTATACATAGTCCCACAAACCGTTGAAAATGAAGATTTCCTTGACGAAGGTCAGCCCGAGGTCTTGGACGTCAACGCCGATGAGCGTAAAATCATCTGGCAGGCTAAGGACTTCTCTATTCGTGAATTCTCAAGCATGACTACCGATGGGGAGTTAATTCTTCAGCCCGAGTATCAACGCAACTTTGTGGCCTCCGCCTCCATCTCTAGCCGCCTCATTGAAAGCATCCTTATGGATGTACCTATTCCAGTCATCTACCTGGCTCAGGAACGCGACGGTACTTTTTCTGTTATTGATGGCCAGCAGCGCCTCACTTCATTCCTCTCCTTCGTCAACGGCAAGTACCCCAACGGCGATGAGTTCAAGCTTACTGGTCTTACGGTGCTAACTGAGCTGAACCGTCAAACCTTCGTGCAGTTGTCGAGAGAATTGCAAACCAAAATACGTACTACCACTATTCACTCCATTATCATCAAAAAGGAGTCGAATGATGATATCAAATTTGAAATATTTGAGCGCCTGAACACTGGCTCTACCAAGCTCAATGAGGACGAAATTCGCAATACTGTGTACCGCGGTGCCTATATCAAACTCTTATCCGAGCTGGCGGCTAATCCTACATTTCATGAGCTAGTGCGCAAAGAGAACTTCCGTAACCGCATGGTGTACCGGGGTATGATACTCCGTTTCTTGGCAGTTTCGGAGAAGTCTTATCTGAATTATAAGTCCTCGATGATGCAGTTCTGTAACAAAGAATTGCGCGACAATCAGCACTTAGCACCAGCTAAGGCCAAAGAATACCGTCAGCGTTTCGAGCATTGCCTAAGTTTGGTAAAAACGGTGTTTGGGGCTAATGCCTTTCGCCGCTATATCCCTGCCACTACTACCACTCTTGGCCGGTGGGCCGAAGGGCAGATAAATATGGCTCTGTTCGATTTGCAGATGGTTGGTTTCGTCAACTACTCGCAAAACGACGTTCTTCGCAACGCCGACTTCATCCGAGAGGGCCTGCTTGACCTAATGGCCGAAAACGAAGAGTTTCAACTGCTCATTGGCTACAAAACATCGGACACCGACAACGTACGCCGCCGCTTCCGGATTTACTTCGATATGCTTGAGCGCATCATTGGCGACTCCAACTACAGTCAACGCACTTTTTCCCCGCAGCTCAAAACCAAGCTTTTCAAAGAAAACCCCGTTTGTGCCATATCCGGACAGCAAATCTTAACCATCGAGGACGCTGAAGTTGACCATATCATTCCCTACAGCAAAGGAGGCCCGACCTTGCCCGAAAACGCTCAATTGGTACTACGCTACTTCAACAGGGCGAAAAAAGACAAGCTTGTTGATGCAAATTAGGTTTAAGATAGTAGCTCTCCAGTCCTGCTAGTATTTTCTAGTATTTTTAGCTTTCTTAGCTGAAGTAAGCTAAAATCCATCTTCAATTGCTATTGATTTAATATTCTATTGTGGGTCACGAACGAGTAGGTCTGTTGCCTCGTAGCCGCCGCTGGCAAGCGGTAGTGACGGGCATTACTGCCTTCTCGGGTGGCAACGACACAACGGCTGCTTTGGCATCTGCAACGATGCGCAATGCAGCCTCACAGTTCGTTGCTATGCAGCGTGACGAAGGCGTTATTGATTCATTTTCCTGCTTGCTGTTGCTGGTCGATGCCAGTAAAAAGAGCGACCCACTGGCTTACCTAGCTTCTGCTGGTCTGCCATTATCTGCTGAATTCACCACGCTGGAGTTAGCCCGTGTGCTTAAGCAGCATCTGCAGGCTCGTTCCTCTAATCAAGAATACAGTGCCTTTGCCTCTCAGGCATTGGTGGATACTGTACGGCAATGGACTCAACAGCAACAGAGCCAGCAGCTACTGGCTTTTAGCGGCAGCTCCGACTCCTTTGAACCGTGGCGTAAGGCGGCAAGCCCTGCTGGTTTTAGCGAGTTGAGCCACCTTTTTTTCGGCTCCTTTCTCAGCCGCTACCTAAGCTATTTCCTCGAGCGCGAAGCATCAGCCCGCATTGCCACAATGGTGGACCGCGAGGTATTTGCGACTCGCCTTAAAGATCATTCTCGTGAAATAACTGCCTCGGCGCTCGACACCGCCAAAGTCACTGAATCATTTGCTGTTGGTTGGTACACCAACCACGCTAAAAAGAAGCTGCCTGCTAAAGCAGTAGTGATCAAGTTTCTGGGCTATGCGCTAACCAAGCTGAGCCGAACTTTAACGTACAACGACCACAGTGAGCGGCGCTAACCCTTACATCATTCAGTGTAATGATGCGCCGCTTTCTGCCAAAACGAAAGCTGCTGCCAAACCACGCTTTCTGCACCTGGCCACGGTGGATGTGCCTGGCCAGCCCCGGAACCTGACGTTGGACATCGAGCAGTTCGACCAGGTAGTGCACTTGGTTGATGACCGTATTCGGGATTTACTCGAAATAGCAGCTTTCGTCTATGGTGCCGACCGGCTGATCGACCGTGGCAACCCAAGCCAGTTTGAATACAGCAATTGGGCCCGTAGTCTGGTCTTTCATATACCGGTGCGTGACCTTGCTTTTTGGCAACAACCAGCTGTTACCGCTGCCTTGTGCCAGGTGCTGCTCTATCTATCTGGCGACAAGGAATACTGTTTTAACTTCTCTCAGGGCAAGAACACGAATCATCAGACTCGCCTGTTCAACATTCCGCCTGCTGGCGGAGTTAAGGCCGGCGACGGTTTGGCTGTTTCGCCCGAAATAGCTCTCTTTTCGGGTGGGCTCGACTCGTTAGCTGGTATTATCGATTTACTAGAAAGAACGACAGGCAAAGTCATACTGACTAGCCACCGGGCCAACTCTAAAACCACCAACGTTCAAACCCGGGTTTACCAACACCTACGAGCTGCCTATCCTGAACGGTTGTTGTATTTTCCATTGGAGTGTCATCTGACGCACCAACGTGCAGTCGAAGAAACACAGCGTACTAGTTTCTTTCTCTACACCGCAGTAGCCTTTGCCTTGGCGCAATCGGTAGGCCATCGTCATATCAACATTTTTGAGAACGGCGTTACTTCTATCAATCTGCCCAAACGCCAAGATTTGATGAACGGCCGTGCCAGCCGCACGACGCACCCCCAGTCGTTACGTTTACTCAATGCGTTTTATACATTATTGGCTAGTGGAGAATTCGTGGTGCGGCATCCTTTTGTTTCCCTCACTAAAACCGAGGTTGTAGAGCTAATTGCCCACCATGGTAAAGCCGAGCTTATCGCCGCCACTGTTACCTGCACCAAGACGTTCAAAAGTTTCGAGCATCGCAGTCACGCGACTCAGTGCGGCTACTGCTCCCAATGCGTTGACCGGCGTTTCGCCATGTTTTCGGCCAGCCTAGATGACCATGACACCACGTACGATTTTGACCTCGCCACTGACTCATTTCCTGAGGATAATATAGAGGCCGCTATCCATGTCAATGATTACCTGAGGCTGGCAGCTCAGCTAAACAAGCTTTCCTTCGATGGCTTCTGCGACGAATATTTTTCGGAGCTGGCCGACCTGATTCCGGCAGGCACCCCCATGCTGGAGCAAACGGAGCAGATGAGTGCTTACTACGAGTTATTTCGCCGCCACAGCGGTAAGGTTAGCCGAGGCATTAAAATACTGTTTGAGCGCCATACGGACCCGCTGCGACCAATTCCACCTAGGTCCATCTATTCATTTGTTAATGACCGCAGCTTCTTACGACCTGAGGTGGAGAAGCTAGCCGAGTTGGTGAGCAAGCAGATGCAGGAAGGTATTCCGCTAGTTTTCCAGCGCCAACGGCCTGGACATGAAAACGTGCTCAACGACGCCGTGGAAGCGTTGCTCAACAGTAACAGAAACCGGTACCTACGCGAATGCCCAACTACGCCGTTTTCATTCAGCAAAGTGATACCCGACCATGAGTTGAACGGGGGCAGCCGTCCACTGTACATCGAATCCAAGCTGCTCAGCAAGAACACTCCACCCAGCAAAGTCACCGATCAACTGATTGCTGACCTTGGCAAATACTGCAACGGCTACACGTTATTTCTGCTGTATGATCCTGACCGTCGAATTCCAAAGGATAGCGACTTGAAGGCCTCGGTGGAAGACCGGTGGCCCTGCCACGTCTGCATCATCCGTTGAAATAAGGTAGCCGTACGGCCAGTTTGTAGAACCGGCTGAATCCATCAATTTTCGATTTCGTGAGTTCTTGCAAGCTCGGAATGCATGGCGCTGGCCGTTCATCCGGCTGCTCAGTGTCCTGCTCGTCCAGCCGATCAGGGTAGATGATTAAGCAGTGAACCACCGTGTTTTCATGTGCCCGCAGCTTTTTGAGCACCTCCTCATCGCGGGCGTAGCCGCTCAGTTGTCGGATGTCGTCGATGATATATTGATCTCGCTGGTAACGTGGCTTGTATTTCGCATCAATGATCCACGGCTCTGGGCCTGGTAGCAGGAAGTCGGGCAGCCCGTAGTAACCTTTGGCTTGTGTCTGGCCGTGCAGAATAGCCTTGCTGCCAAATTGCTTGCGCAACAGTCCTAAAACGTACAACTCAAACAGGTACGCCATATCTATCCAGTGCGGCGGAACGCGTACGGTGCTGAAGTGCTCATCGGCTACGGCCAGCAACGAATAGCCAAAACGTTTCATCAGCAGCCAGCCTACCCGCAACGCGTCAGTGTAGGCCCGGTAGAGCGGATTGTAAGCCGGTGCGGCTTGTTGCCGCACTACTTCCACATCACTCACCAATTCAAAGGCAGGTTCACAAAACCGCAGTAGGGGCTCCAGGGTAAGAACATAGCCCGGAAAATTGCTCAAATAGCGCCTCGCAAATAGCAAAGCTTGCTTCAGCAGCCGGTTCTCTGGAATATCTACGCTGAACTCCGTGAAAGCACAAACCGTCGACAGCGGCCGTTGGCGAAATACTCCTTGCCGTAATGTTTGTCCGACCACAAGTTTCCCCTTGATTCGGCCGCGCAACTCACGAACCACCGGATTGTACCCTTTTTTCAAGCCTTGCCGGACAACATCCTGCAGCAAATACAAGAAATGCCCCACGAGCAGCGGCGTGAGCAAGTCGTCGCGCCGAGGCAGTTCGATAAACGGTGCATTTACATCCAAATGGTACAGTTGACCAACCAGCCCGGCTATTTCCGGGTGCTGCAGGCAGTCAAATAGCATCCGCAGGTGATTGACGCTGTGCTCAGTACCGCTCAGTTTGGGCTGCACGTGCACGGCTAGCTTCTCTGGCTGCAGCCAGTCGGCACCCACGTAGTAGCTCGGTTGAAGATAGCGGCTGCTTCCTTCGCCCATCAGCACCAAGCACTGCTTGTCAGCTGAGCCCCCGAACAATATTTCTGACCGCGCTACCACTGCGTCCGCTGGCAACGGTATTGGTCTATGCTCGCGCCCGGGTAGCAGTTGCATCGTTAGGCGCCCAGGCTATTAACCTGCTGTTTAGCGGTGGGCAGTAAAATGCCGTCGCGTAAGTATTCATGCAGTAGTGGGCGTAGTTCATACTCCAATTTCTGCCGCAGCGTGAGTCCGCTATCGTCTTTTACCAGAAAATAGCTGTGTCCGGGCTGCACATCGTGCATATCGAACTCGGGCGACATGTGCGTCTCAAACAGTTGCTGTACTTGCTCAAACAGCCGCCGCGCAGGTCCCTCCGGCACCACGTTGGCATCGGGCAGTACCGTCACAAACGCAAAACGCCGCCGGATGGCGTAATCCATGTGCCCCACCGACCGGTCCGCCGTATTCATGGTACCGATGATGTAGAGGTTACTTGGCAGGCGCAGCACTCGGTTCTTATCAGCACCCAGGCCATACACGCTGTCGACTTCCTTGCCTCGGTTCTCAAGCGCGTAGATCAACTCCCCCAACACAGCGGGGAGGTTGGCCCGGTTGATTTCATCAATAATGAGCACGTAATCATTACCTGAGTCAGCTGCCGCCTGCTCCGCTAGTTCCGCCAGTACTTTGTTCTCAGCTTGGTAACGCAAGCTGCCTGCTGAAGTGGTATCCGCTACAATTCCGCGTACGAAGTCCTCATAAGCATATGCCGGGTGAAACTGAATCAGCTTACGGTGCGCCGGCTTTGCGGCCAATCGGTCGGCTATTTGCTCAGCCATGCGGGTTTTGCCGGTGCCGGGTGGCCCTTGCAGCACTATTTGTCCCTTAGCTTTCAGCAAATCAATCGTATCCTGCAAGTGCTGCATTTGCTCAAATTCATTGTAACGCTGTTGAATATCAGTTACCAGCGCATGCATGTTATAAGGATTGATGCGACAAATACCTATCTGAGTAGGATAATTCAATTCGCCCCTTCGAGGCAAATCATAGATAGCAGCATCTGCTACAAAAAGTTTGTCACTATACTCTATCCATAGCTTTTTAAATTCTTCTTTCAGATCAGGGAAGTTAAGGACAGACACTGGCTTTGTAAGCACTTTGGCAATGCCTAAGCCAGCATGCCCGTCCGTTAGAAATACCAAATCATTTACTTCGTAAGTATTGCTCCAAACTCCGATTACAATATGCCTCTCCTTTAATAGATGATAAAACAAAGGTGTATCATCGGATTTAGAGCCCCAGCGGCATCCGAGTTTCCAAATGGTCATATATAGAGCAATGTTTCAAACCATCCCTATTCAACTCGTCTCAAACGAGTTGAATAGCGTGTTCAATTCCAACGCCGCGTACACTTCCAGCAGCGCCTGCGTCACGGCATCGGGCACTACTACCCAGCGCACCGTCATGCCGGCCACCGTGCTCTTCTCCGCCACAAACAGCGGCCCGAATACCCGGTGACGCGCCAACGCCTGTCGCGAAAGCCCAACTAAGCCGGCTGCGTGACCCGCTGCCTCCGCCACCCGGCGCGCCCGCAGAAACGCAAACGAGGCGCTGTAATGCGAAGAGCTGGCGCGGCCATGCTCGCTTAGCCGACGGCGCAGGTCGCGGGTGCGGCCCACGTACACGGGCTGGTCGTCATGATAGAAGGCGTAAATCCCCGGCGTACCCCTGGGAATGTTCTTGGCTAGTTCAGTCCGTGTTATGGGAAAGCAGGCTTCCAGAGTAGCGAGTAACGCAGGAAGCTGAGCAGTATGTTCGGCAAAGGTTTGCTGGGGAGAAGCAGGCATCAAGAGCCGAAAAGGTCAGGTTGATTCGAGGCCAGCTGCTGCCGCAACTTGTCGAGGGTAGTGCCGCCCGGCAGCTTCATGCGCTTAAACACGTTGGCTGCGGGGTTACCCAGATTGTGAAAATAATGCACGTAGGTGCTCTTGAGCACGTCGTTGAGCGAAGAGCCGTACACCAAATCTGGCAACTCCCGGCGGAGCGGCTGGGCAATGCAGCGGCAATCATGCAACGAAGCGTTCAGAGGCGAATCGTTCAGGTTCGGTGCCACCAGAAAAAGGTCTTCGTACAGTTCCACTTCAAACCGCTCGTCGGGACTGCCCGGCGCGTGCACCTCAAAATACAGCTTGGTGCCGCGGGGTAGCAGCAGCCAGTGGGCCTTGCCGGCTAGCTCCAGCTGCTGCGCCGCCGTGGGCAGCGGGTCGCGGCTGGGGTCGAAGGGCTTGCCCACGGGCGGGGCCACCACGAAACCGGCGGCGTTGTCGGTGAGCAGGGTGTACACCGTGTGTTCGGCCAGGCTCAGCCGCTCGCCGGTGAAGGGGTCGTAGAAGTGACCGTGTTGGTAGCGGAGGACGCGGAGGGAGGCAGGCATATCAGATAGTGGTAGTTATGATGGTGTGTAATGGTTTTGGCAAAAGTGGTATAGGCTGACCCCCTCCCTCCGGCTTTTTGCCTAGAGCGAAACAAATTCTTCTATACCCATCCGCAAGGCCTTCGCAAGTGCCCTGCTTTTTGTTGAATACCGTTTTTTTACCTTTATCATCAATACGCTCCAATACTTGGCAAGCCGGATGCGAATATGCTACGCTGCCATCGGGAAACGTATATGCCCACAGCGTTTCGTATAGCTCAATGGTGTAGGTATAACGAGTGTTTTCCGAGTCTGTCTCAGTTAAGTAAATTAGCTTTTGCCCAGTGCTTGGCAACTCCGCCACTACTGACCGGCGCATCTTCTGCAATTCTGGAATTGTATCTACCAACATGGTGTGTAGCTCGCTCTGATACACCGTAGTAGAAAAACTATCGTGGGAAAGTGGATTGAGCAAAATCTGTTTGAATAGCTGCAAGTCATGAAGCTTACCCATGTTGTCGCCTTTTCCCAGCTTAATGAAGAGCTGTTGTAGCTTGTCGAGCTGCGTACCCATTGGCATAGGAATAGTTTCCCCTTTTTCATTTGGGTACATATAGAGGTCTGCGGGCGGGAGAATCTCCTTTAAAAGCCGTTCTGTTTCTTTGCGCAGATAGTTGGCGCACGCCGGGAAATCCTCTGCTTGAAAGCGCCGCCAGGCCTGGGTGAAATGGTCGTTGCTGTCACCGTCGAGTAGGCTGGGCTGCGGCTTGGGAAATTGCTCATTGTTCACCAGCTCCAGCACCCGCCACTTGCCCGAATGCGGCCGGCCGATGTAGTGCTTCAGCATCCGATACAACTCCCGGTCGTGGGTGAAGAAGAAAATCTGATATTCCTGACAGTATTTGCCATTATCGCCAAATAGCCAATCCAACACGTGTTTGCGGTTGCCCATATCGAGGCTGATAAGCAGGTCGTCCAAGCACAGTAGTTTGAGCGTGCTGTTGGCGGGGCGGGTGAGGAGTGCTCCAAGGCGAACAGCCAACGCAATGCGCGTGAGCTGTGCCTCGTTCAAAAAAGATTGCGGCCTGTAATGCCTCACCTCCGAATGTCCAGGCCTCAGGGCTCTTACGCTTAAGATAATAGCAAGGTCTTCTATGTTGTTGCGCCACTCTCGTTGGATAGCTGAAAGAGGCGCGAAACGCAACAAATCGAAAGTGAGCTGTTTGGTGAAATTAAGCTCAATTTGCAGGCTTTCGTCGCCACCTAGAAATTGGTCGCGTAGAAATGCATTCGCGTTGGTCTGAACACTGTTTACGAATAGCCCAATAGCCTCATTGGCCCGCGTTATGTAATCAGCTTCAAATTCTTCTTTCGGCTTCTTCTCCCAGCGCCTGCGGCTGTGTGCTGTCTCCAATACAATCCGCAGCACTTCTTCCAGGTACTGCGGATTGCCGGCGGGAGTGCTGAACAACGGGGTTTGATAAAATGGAAACAGGTCCCGCATAAATACCGGCCACAGATTTACTCCTTCGCGGTTTGACCGTTGGTAGAAATCTTGCAGAAACCGGTAATGAATGAAATCCGAGCTGAGCAAGGCTTCCCGTATCGTGGTATCGGTGCCACTGGCCGGGCCGGTACGGGTGCGCTGGGCTACCGACAACGGTTGCTGCTCGTTCAGCGGGTCGGCGCCGGCTTTATCAAGACCGAGCTGTTGGGTGGTTACGGTGGCAGCACCCGGGAGGTCGGCCCAGGTAAGCTTGATGCTAGCTTCCTCGTCGGGACCGGCAAACACGTAGCGCAGGCTTTCGTACGTTTCGGGCGCACCATCGCGCAACGGCACGAAATACTTGGCAATGTCGGTTGGCGGGGTTTTGCCGACGCTTTGCAAAAACGTGTACAAGGCCCAAAACACCGACGACTTGCCCGACCCGTTGTTGCCGTACACCAGCACGTTGCGCCCGTCGGGGTCGTGCGGCCCGCCCGTAAAATCAAACTCCTGGTCACGAAATGCCTTGAAGTTGCGCAGGTGCAGCTTCTGAATACGCTTCATATCAATTACTTAACAAGAATTACGAAATCCTTACGCCCCGAAAATGGCCCCCAGCCACTCCGGTACGCGGGTGGTGGCCAGCAGCTGCCGGTTGCGCACAGCCGAGGCAGGCTGCTGCCAGGCTGTATACACCGCCCCGATGGCCTCCGGCGTAAGAGGGTCTTGCCCCCGCAACGGCTCCACGTCGTGGGCTACCAGGTCCAGCACGTTCACCTCGCGGGCACGCATCCGCTCAGCTAGGACGGGGTACAGCTCGCACACGGCCAGGTCGAGCACTTGCTGAAAGTAGGCGGCTACGGTGCCGTTGGTGAGGCCCAGCACGGCGGGCGTGGCGGCGTAGTCTGCGTCGTGCAGCCAGCGCTGGGCTCGCACCAATGCCTCCACGGCCGCCGCGTGGGGCGGGGCCGGCGTGGGCGGCAGCGGGAAAGGGTTGAGGTAGTTGGATTTCATACGGCGCGCATCACCTTGCAGCGTGTCACCGGTACGTTTCTGAAACCACCACATGACCCGGCTGTTGGCTAACGCCAATATGTAATCATAGCTCTCATCTGTATCCGGGTACTTAATCCAGGTATAAACTGTAGTAACAGGGTAAAAGCCACCAGGATTAAATGCTACATTGGGATGGCTTGTGCATATTTCCATATTAACAATCCGAGGACGCTCTGCTAGCAACTCGTCTGTATTTCTCGGGTATAAATATTCATACCAATTAGCCAATTTGCTGGCTTTGCCTTTCTCCCTGTTTTTAAATTCTGCTTCATATTTAATTAGGTACTCGTACGTAGATTTGTTGTTTGTTCTTAATTCTTCAAGTGTAGGTACTTTTGAAGTTCTTAGACTTGAATCGAACTCATAAGGAAAGAATACAATGGAACGACTTTCAAGTTTTCCGAAGCGTTGAACATCTCGTCCCTTGAGTAAAGGTTTCCAATATTTCTTTTCGACTTCCCATTTTATATTAGGATTCAGCTCATTGTAACCTCGATACAAATTCGTGTCTATAGGTTGCTCATCGTCAAGGGTGAGTACATACAGTTTGTCATGGCTAGTCTGCAAGCCAGCAAAAATGTTAACAATATCTTGTAAGCGTTTAGCTCCATGCTTGTAGAATGATTCAAACAGGTCATACTCTGATACAGAGTCTAAAAGAATCCAAGGGCTAGGCGAGCCGTAATAAGCGGCAGATTGGCGAATCTGTTCATACGTCACTGTCTGGTATTTCTCATCCTGGGGCAGCACAGCATCGTAGGTGGCGGGGTCGGTATTGGGCGGCAGCTTCAGCAGCTGAAGCTGCTCGTGGCGGCGGCGGCCCAGCAGGGCTACGGCCACGTAGGTGTCGGCGGCGTTGAACACACGGTTGGACCCGAAGTGGGCCACGCGGCTCACGTACTGGCCTTGCAGCAGCCAGCCCCGGAAGGCTTCGGCCCCGGCTGCGTTGAAGAACTTGTGCGGGAAGATAAAGCAGGCCGTGCCGCGGGCGTTGAGTAAGCGCTCCACGGCCAGGTACACAAACAGGTTAGCCAGGTCGTAGGCGCCTTTGGCTACGGGCTCGTATGCCGTTTCATAAGCCGTTTTCTGGGCGGCCAGGCTGAGCTGGCTAGTTTGTACCCGCATGTAGGGCGGGTTGGCAATAACGATGTCGAAGCCACCCCGGTCGAACACGTTTTTGAAGTACAGGTGCCACAGAAAATAGGGCCGGTCGGTGGAGTGCTGCACCTTCATCAGGCGCTGCTCCCGCTCGGTAGCCTCGGCCACGGCTTGGGCGCGCTGCCGGTGGCGCTGGGCCTGCACGCTGCGGGGTCGGGCAGCCAGTGCCTGCGCAAAGTGCGGCCCCAACTGGCCGCGTAGCTCGGCCTCGTAAGCTGCCAGCTCGGCTCCAGCCTGTAATCGGGCCTGGCCCACTACGGCCCGTAGCCAGCTGTCCACGGTGTCGCCGATGGTGCTACGCAACGATTTTTTATCGGCAGAGCCAGCCGCGAAGTAGTCTTCAATTTCGCGCAGCAGGTCGGTGCGCTGCTTGCCCGTAAACACCAGCAGCGGCTGCCGGCGCTTGCTGAACTCGGCCCCCAGCTCAAACTGGCCTTTCTCCACCAGCAGCACGGTGTCGTCGGGGCCGGTGGCGGCTTGGGCCGTAAGGTCGCTGAAATCAATGCCCTCGAAGCTTTCCAGCAGCGAGTCGCCTTGCATCACCTTGTAGTCGAGGTTGGGCAGCAGCACGGGGCGGTCGGCATCCACCACCAGTGCCAGCCAGAAGCGCAGGCGGGCAATGCCCACGGCGCCCTCGTCCACGTCCACTCCGTAGATGTTGTGGTGGATGATGTGCTCCTTCACCGCGGCCGGCACGAAGGGCGGACGCTGGTGGTCGGGCAGGTACGGGTATAGATACAACCGGGCCGCAAACAGCTCCTGCAGCAGCCCAATGGGGAAAGCCCCCGAGCCAATGGCTGGGTCGCAGATGGTGACCTCGCGCAGGTACCGGTCGAGGTCGGCGGCGTAGGGGCGCAGCGGGGCGGGGAGCCCCTCGTGCGGGGCCCGCACGAAGCGGGCCAGCGCCGGGCGGGCCCCGGCGGCCGGCACGTGGGCAAACTGCTGCTCCAGGTAAGCAATAAGGCTTTCCTGGGCCATGTGCCGCACGATGGCGCGGGGCGTGTAGATGGCGCCTCGGGCCCGGTTTTCTTCCAGCAAGTTCTCGAAGATGTGGCCCAGCATTTCGGGGTCAATGCCCACGTCGTGGTCATCGGGCCGGTTTTCTTCGATTGTGAAGTTGTAGCGCCCGAAAAACAGCAGCACCGACTCGAACAGCGTATCGGGAAAGTCGATGCTGCGCCCGTTGGGCGTGTCTTCGTCAAACAAGCCCCCGTTCAGATAAGGCACCCGGCACGGCGCGACCATGCCCGGCACGAAAAAGCGGTTGTCGGGCCGGGGCTGGTTCAGGGTGTTGAAGAACAGCTCCGTCAGGCACTGGCTGTGAAACCGCTCGGGCGTGTTCTGCGAAAATTGCCGGAATAGGTTGAGCAAAAACTCCGGGTCGCCGCCTTCCCAGGGGGCAGCTTCGCCCGTAGCGGGTGGGCAGCCCATCCAGCCTTTCTTTTGCAGGAAGTGCAAAAACACCAGCCGCCCCAGCAGGCGCTTGGTGTAGTCGCGCATCAGCTTTTCCTCGGCCGCCCGGCGCAGGGCGGCGCTGGCGTTTTCTTCCAAGTTCACCAACGTGGCAAACTCAGGTCGGTACTGCCGGTAGAGATGTTCGGTAAACGCCTCGTAGAATCGGCGGTAGTCGCTGAAGAAATCCTTGCTGAGCTGCTCCACCGAAAACGTCTTGCGCAAATCAGCCAGGGTGGCGCGGCCCGCCTGCTCACCTAGCCCAGCCAGTCGTTGGGCCGCCGTGGTAGCAGCTTCGCGCGGCCCCAGTACAAAGGTGTACCGGCGGCGCTCGGCGGCTCCGGCGCTGCCGGCCCGGTGCTCGGCCCGGGTCTGAAACGACAGGCGGTAATCGGGCTGGCCTGGGTCGTGGTAAAACACCAGTAGGCCGTGGGTAGCGGCGTTGTCGATGAAAGGATAGGTAAGGGCTCGTAGCCCCACTCGATTGCGGGCTATGTCAGTGGTTTCGGCCTTGAGCGTCACTTCCACCACAGCCAGCCGCTGGCTGGCTCCAAACAGCGTGGCCTCGCCCACGTCGGCGTAGCCCAGCTGCACGGCCGCCGCCACGCGGTCGGCGTCGGGGTTTTGAATGGGCTGGGGCTGGGCAAAAAATTCTACCCGCTCGCGGCCCAGTAGCTGCCGCAGTACCGGCAGCCAAGCTGCCCGGTCGTAGCGTTGTTGAAGAAAGGGTTTTAGTTCGGCAGCAGTAGGCACAAGCAACAAGTAAAAGGCGCAGCAGCAAGCTACACCAACGATTCAGAAATGATAATGCGCGGCAAGGTGGCCGAGCCGTCCTCAGCTGTCGTTGCGGCGCCGGCTGGGGCCACCTCCGTCGGGTCGGGCAAGGGATACTTGCTCAGCAGGCGGCGCACGGCGGCCAGGCGCTCGGCGTTGGTGAGCTGCACCTTTTTCAGGTTGGCCTGCAGCTTGTTCAACTCGCGCTGCAACTGCTGAAAGCGCCCCGAAGCCACGGCTAGCTGGCCCGCTCGAAACGGCACCCGTTCGGCGGCCGGTGCATCGGGCATCAGCAGCAGCACACAGTCGGCCAGGAAGTCCAGCGCCCGTCGCTCGTTGGGGGCCACGCGCTGCACCACTAGCGGCTGCGCCGCCGCTTGCGCCACGGCCGCGCCAAAGTACGAGGCTGCCCGGCGCACGTGTTCATGGTGGTGAGGCGGTAGCGGCTGGGGTCGCTCGTCGTGGGTGGCAAAGAGCAGCTTGTCAGCCTCTAGAAACGACAGCTCCTCCAGCAGCGGCGCAGCCTCGGGAAAAGCGCCGGCCGCTGGCTCGGTGCAGCGGTAAAATCCGTCGCGGCGGTGGGTGCGCAGGTAGCACACGGTGGTGCCGGCCAGCGCGGGTAGGCTGGGGTGGGCGCGGCCTGTGCGGGCGCGCAGCGGCAGCCGCCGCAGGCGGTCGAGCAGGGCCGGGTCGCGCCGGAACTGTTCGCGCAGCCACAGCAGGCGTTTCAGGCGTTCGTCCTGGCCTTCGTCGGGGCTCTTATCGAAAATGCCGAACGACTGCGTTTCCTCGTCGGGTGAATACACCTCGGAGTCTTCGCCCAGCGCCTCGTGAAAGGCCTGCAGCTTCAGGTATGCCTTGGCCTCTAGCCCAATGGTGGAATTGACCTGCGCCGTAGGGAAGAAGTTGTACACGTACACGCGCTTGGCCACTGAGCCGATGCGGTTCACGCGCCCGATGCGCTGCATTAGGCGCGTGGAGTTCCAGGGCGTATCGTAGTTGACGATGGACGAAGCTCGGTGCAGGTTCACGCCCTCGGCCAGCACCTCGGTGGCCAGCAGAATGTCGTAATTGTGCTGCCGCTCGCCGTCCTTTACGTTCGCGTCGAAGTTGGCCCGCACGGTGGGCATCAGCCGCTCCCGGTTGGCCGAGTCGATGACCAGCACCCGGCGCGAGCTGTGCTCGGCGAGTTTCTCGGCCAGGTACTGCGTGGTATCGCGGGCCTCCGAAAAGATGACCAGCTTCTGGCCGGGGTTGCGGTCGGGGGCGAAGAATTGCGGCTCCATTGCTTCCAAGAAAGCGTCGAGCTTGGGGTCCAAATGGCGATATTCTTCCCACCGCTCCAGCAGCGGCCACACCAAGGCTTTGTCGCTTTGTAGGCCGGGCAAGAAGTCTTTGTCGAAGTCGTCGGGCGTGCATACTTCAATGCTGGGGTCCAGCTCGGCGCGCTCCAGCACCAACTGTTCCAGTTCATCCAGCCGGTCGTTCAGCACCAAGTCCGTTACGGGCAGGTTCGGCGCAATGTAAATACGCCCGTCGGCAAACATCTTCAGCATGGCGTCGTTGGCTGCGGCGAAGCGCCGCAGCGATGAGCGAAAGGCCCGAAACGACGAGTCCATGCGCTTGAGCAGCATCGTGCGCATGATGTGCTCCAAAGAGTTGGAAATGCGCTCAGCGTACTTGTACTTCTCCTTTTTGGGTCCGACCAAGTTGGCAATGGCCCGGTAGCGGTTGTAGGTCAGCCGGCCCGTTTGGCTGGTGCCGGATTCGGGCTTGCTCAGCGCCGCTACGGTTTCGTCAAATAGTGCTTCCAACCCCGGTTCTAGCTGGTAAAGCTGCACTATGGGCTTGCCCACTTCCGGAAACACGATGCCCTGCTGCGCTAAATCCTGCCGGTACAGCTCATTGCCCAGCAGGTCGGTGCGGGTGCGGCGTACGGTCACCTGTTCCAGCACCTTTACTCGAATTTCGGTGTACAAGCGCTGTAGCCCGGCACGCATGTCGGCTTTGGACACTTTTTTCAGCTTCTCGTACTCGTCTGTGCGCTGCCGGAAAAAATGCTGCAAGTTGTCCACGCCTTCCAAGGACGACTGCTTGGAGTCCTGAAACAGGTACAGCAGGTTGGCAATGTCCTCGGGCCGGTTGTTGAGTGGGGTGGCCGAAATTAGAATCACGCGCTTGCGCTCTAGCGCATCGGTGCCGTATACCTTACGCCGGGTAGGCGTCTTGCACAGGCGCTGCAGCTGCCCGTAAGCCCCGGCCGTGTCGTTACGGAACTTGTGGGCTTCGTCCACGATAATCAAATCGTAGTCTTCCGCTTCGTGGGGCAGTTTGTGCAAGGAGCCATTGGGCAGAATGTCGTAGGCCCCGAAGCGCTGCAGGGCGAAGTCGCGAGTAGCCTCGCGCCAGTTGACCACCAGCGCGGGCGGTGCAATAATCAGCACCCGCGGCGTGTGCACGGCCGAGCGGACGAACTGGCAAAACCGCTTGGCAATCAGCGTTCCTACGATGGTTTTACCCAGTCCAACCACGTCGGCTAGGAAAAAGCCGTGGTGCTGCCGCAGCTTGCGGAAGCCGTCCGTCACGGCGTCCAGCTGATACTTTAGCTTGTAGAACTTCTCCGGCAGCAAGTCGGCCACGGTGCCGTATTCCTCATCCAGTGACTTGCCAAAGTACTCGATCAGGCATTTCAGGTAGATTTCATAGGGCGTCAGCTCATCATTCAGGTAGGTCCGCGTAGCCACCGTTTGCTTCAGGTCAACCGGCAGTAGCTCCGTACTTTCATCCCACAGGTCCTGAAACGTCTTCGTGGCGTAGCACACGTCGTCGTAGTCCCGCAGCTCCACGTTGAATTCAAAGTTGTCCTTCAAGCCTGCCTCCGTAAGGTTGCTGGACCCGGTGATGACCGATGCCGCCGTGTGCTCGTTGAACGGCACGGGCCGGAAGATGTAGATCTTGGAGTGCAGCCGCTGGCTGGGATGCGCCCGTACCTGGAGTCGCCCACTTGCCACACCTTCCACAAACCACCGGATGCCATCTTCCGCCTCCCTGGTATACTCGGCTTCCTGAATGTCCACCACCAAGTCGTCCATGGCCTGCTGTCGGGCACGCAAAGCGTTGCCTAATTGCAGGCCCTGGGCGTGAGCTTTCTGCAACGCCTTATCCACGTTGATGCCCACTAGAATCCGCACCTCGGCTACGTCGGCCAGTAGCTCGCGCAGTCGGTAACACCCCGAAGCCCGGAAGAAACCAACCAGTGCGTCGAACTGCTGCACGGGCATGTGCGCGAAGATGCCGCGCAGCTTTTCCAGCAGCGTATTGCCGTCCTGATTGGTAAAGAACTTTGTCTTAGTCATTAACTTCTAGCAAATCATGCGTAGCGCAATGCAAACACGCTCCAACAAGCTGCAAGTTATTGTTTCAGACTTCAAGCTGCTGATAAATTTGAGGTAAGAGCCACTTTTAGATTTCGACAGAAGCTCCGAAAACTTTAGAGCGGAAATTGCTTCTCATACAGTACTAAAGTTTATAGTCTAATTTTCACTACACCAGTTTGTTCATAATACATAAGATGTTTTGCGCATAACATATAGGCCGTGTAAACCGCTGTGTAAACCAAAACCAAATCAGCCACCCAGACTTGCATCTAAGTGGCTGATTATGAATGAGCGAGAAACGAGGTTCGAACTCGCGACCCTCAGCTTGGGAAGCTGATGCTCTACCAACTGAGCTACTCTCGCGGGAGGGGTTGGTGCAAGCAAAAGTACGCAGCATTTGGCAAACTAGAAACTGCATGGGCAGACTACGGCTTCATATTTCTGCAATGCGGCAAATGCTCGGGTTGTCAGAAGTGCCACCCAAGGCAGGAGCTTGCGTATGAGGACTGAACCATACCCGGCGTCGGGCAGTGGTTAGTCATCCGAATTTTTCTTCCGCTCTATGAAAATCCTCGTTTTCGGTGCTTCCGGTGCTACCGGCCGCCAACTGGTGCAGCAGGCCCTCGACCAACAGTTTAGCGTGACGGCTTTTGTGCGCGACCCGGCCAAGCTGACTGTGAAGCACCCGAACCTGCGGGTGGTGCAGGGCGACGTGCTCCGGCCCGAAACGGTGGAAGCAGCCATACCAGGGCACGAAGCCGTGGTCCTGGCCTTGGGCGTGAAGAAAAACCAAGCCGGGGATACTACTCTCTCGGATGGAACCCAGAGTATCATTGACTGCATGCGCAAGTACGGGGTGCCGCGGTTGATTTGCGAATCATCCTTGGGCGTCGGTAGCAGCAAAAATGAGGTTGGGTTTCTGTTCGGGAAAGTGGTGGCGCCGCTATTTCTGAAGCACATCATGGCCGACAAGGAACGGCAGGAAGCTCTGATTCAGCACAGCGGCCTAGACTGGACCATTGTGCGGCCCGCCGGGCTGACCAATGGCAAGGCTACCGGGGGCTATAAGGTGGCGTTGAGTTTTGCCAATGCCAAAATCAAGGGGCGGGTGTCGCGGGCTGACGTGGCGCAGTTCATGCTCAAGCAGCTGGCTACTGATGCCTTTGTGGGGCGGGCCGTGGGAATTTCCTATTAAGTTTGACCTTCTAATACTTTTCCAATGGCTTATCCTCCCGCTGGTCGCTCCCGTACGACGGGCACCCTGTACCTGCTAGCCGGGGTGCTGTTACTCATTGCCCTGGCTTTTCGTTCGCCCGATTTGTTTGCCGCCTGGCAAACCGGTACGCTCACGTCGGCCCGCACGGGCCTGACCCTGGTGTTTCTTGTCGGGGCCTTGTTTATGCTGCGCATGGGCTGGCGCCTGCGGCGGACCAACCGCCAGAACGACGTTATTGACTAACGCCGCCGTTTTCTTCTTTTGCTTGTATGTCTTCACCGCTTCGCATTACCGTTGCCAAACGCACCCCGGCCGTAGCTGCCCAATTAGCGGAGCTCGGTCGTCAAACCTTCCACGATACCTTTGCGGCCGATAACTCGGCGGCGGATATGGCCGAGTTTCTGGCCACTACCTTTAGTGCCGACAAACAGTTGGTCGAGCTTAATGACCCGCAAACCACCTTTCTGCTGGCTCACCACCAGCAGGATGCCGTGGGCTACGCCAAGCTGCGGCTGGACTCGACGCTGGGCTTGGAAGCAGGCAAAGACGCGGCCGGTCGGCTGGAGATTGAGCGGCTATACGTGCGGCAGGATTGGATAGGTACTGGCTTGGGGGCCTCGCTGATGCGGCGCGCTATTGAGGAAGCCCGCCAGCACAAGTGCCGCACGGTGGTACTGGGTGTATGGGAGCGAAATGAGCACGCCATTGCTTTCTACCGCCGCTTTGGGTTCAAAGAAATTGGCAAGCACGAGTTTCGGGTGGGACAGGATATTCAAACCGACCTGATTCTGCGCAAGGGACTGTAGCCGTTGCACATTGCGGCCGCCTATTACCTTTGCGGCCCAGTCACCTTCCGTTTTGCCCTAGTGAGAAAATTCCTGCTTTTACCGTTTCCGGCTCTTCGTTTCGGCGCGTGGCTGCTGCCGGGAATGGTGCTGGGAGTAGTAAGCAGCTGCTCTTCGGGTGGTGAACGGGCTACTACGCTGCCCTTGCCCACGGGCCACTACGAAGGCCCCATCAGCTACCAGGGCACCGATTTGCGGGTGGCGCTGGATCTGCGGGAGGTGGCGCCGGGACAATTAGAGGCCGACCTGCACTTTCCGGAGCTGGAGGGAATGAGCTTTGCCGCGGCCAACCTCCGCTACAAAGAGCCGCAGCTGATGTTTGAGCAGCCGGGACAAGCCAGCCGGGCCGCCGTGACGGCCATCCGGGAAGGCGACTTTCTGCGGGGTGTCTTCACGCTGGACAGCATCAAGGCCGAATTTGTGTGGGTGCGGCGGGGGCAGGCCGCGCCCCGGTCTTACCAGCCCCAAGCCTGGGCATTTCAGGCCGCCGGAAAAGCGCAGCGCCTGACGTTGTTGGTGCCCGCCGATACGGTGAGCCGGCACCCGGCCGTGGCCCTGCTGGCCGACGAAACCTCCGCTGCCGCGGCCCAAGCCCGCGCTGACTTGCTGGCCCGGCAGGGTTTCGTCACGGTAGTAGTACCGACGGCCAAAGTGCCCGAGGGCGACTCAACCTCCATCCGCAGCGTAGCCGCCGTGTTCCAGGCTTTGCGCCACCAGGCGTCGGTCGACTCAACCCGGGTGGGACTGTGGCTGCGCGGGCCGGGGGCCCGGGAACTGGTGTTGGCTACGGGCCTGACCCAACCGGCCGCCAGCTTCGTGGTCTTGGAAAATGTGGCCGTGGCGTCGGGTGAGGAAGCCAAGCCGTTTCAGCAAGTAAGCCGCCTGCGGATTCCGGTACTGGCCCTATACGCCGCCGCCGACACCAGCCTGGACGTCCGAGGCAGTACCCGGCGCCTGCGCGCGGCTGTGGGTTCCCGGCGCGGCTCCACCGTCCGGACATTTCCCCAGGCCAATGCCGACTTCGTGGTGCCCGGCCGTGTGAATTCAGAAGGTAAATGGCTCTGGCCCCAGCCCGCCCCCGGCTTTGCCGAGGGCCTAACTTCCTGGCTTCAACAGCGCGGGCCCGTGCAGTAGGCTGTTACAGGATCAGCAGGCCTTTTTCCCGCAGCAGCTGCCAGGTCGGCGACGCCAGAAAGGCCTCGAAGCTCATGCCGGCTACACTGGTAGGAAAGGTGGCGGCCACTTCTTTCAGTAGCACTTTCGTGTCGTAATCGGTGGCCAGGCTGGTGATGAGTTGGTACAGCCAGGGGCCCAGGACGGCGGCCGTTTTCACCTCGAAGTCCTCGGCCTGCTCGTAAAACGTTAGGATGGCCCGCTGGCCTTTCTTGGCCTCGGTATAGCGCAGCTCGGGCGCGTTGCCCAGCCAGAACAAGCGCTGGTTCTGCTTGGCAAAATCGGGCTTGCCCGGCTCCTGCAAAGCCTGCTGAATCAGCTGGCGGGGCACCTTGGAGTGGGGCGTCTTGAAGTCGAACCAGAAGCTGAGCGGCTCGTTGAGGGCCACACCGTGCATGTAGTTGTAGAGGGCCTTGGCCAGGCCGGCCCCGAACTTCTCGTGGTCGGTACCGGTGGGGTCGTCGTGCCACAGGTCGTTCCAGGCAAAGTCGCCGGGCTCGGGGCCGATGGGCACCACTTGGTACTTGGCCGGGTTTTTCCCGACCGGCGAATGGGCCGTCATGGCGAAGCGGTGCCAGTAGCCGCTCTGCACGATGCCGGCCCCGAACAGCTGGCGCACCACCTCCAGCGCGTCCACGGTTTCCTGGGTGGTTTGGGTCGGGAAGCCATACATCAGGTAGGCGTGCACCATGATGCCGGCCTGGGTGAAGCCGTCGGTGACGCGGGCCACCTGGGCAATGGTGACGCCTTTTTCCATCAGGGCCAAGAGCCGGTCGGAAGCCACTTCCAGTCCGCCACTCACGGCAATGCAGCCCGAGGCTGCCAGCAGGCGGCAGAGGTCGGGCGTAAAGGTTTTCTCGAAGCGGATGTTGCCCCACCAGGTAATGTTGACCTGCCGCTTGAGGAGCTCCACGGCCAGGTCGCGCAGGGCTAGGGGCGGGGCGGCCTCGTCCACGAAGTGGAAACCAGTCTGTCCGGTTTGCCGCACAATCTGCTCAATCCGGTCGACGAGCAAGGTGGCCGGGGCCGTTTCGTAGCGGGAAATGTAGTCCAGCGTCACGTCGCAGAACGAGCAACGCTTCCAGTAGCAGCCGTGGGCAATGGTGAGCTTGTTCCAGCGCCCGTCGCTCCAGAGCCGATGCATGGGGTTCAGCACCTCGATTACCGACAGGTACTCCGTTAGCGGCAAGTCGCTGTAGTCGGGCGTACCCACTTCCGTGTGCGGCACATCGGGGTGGGGGTGGTTGATATACTCCACCACGCCGGCCGCGTTGCGCAGAAAGGTGCGCTGGAAGGTGCTAGTTGTTGGTTGTTGGTTGTTAGTTGTTAGGTCGTTCTGCCGGCTTATGCTTGACGGGCCGGCTTCAGCCAGTTCCTCCACCTGACAACTAACAACGGACAACTGCCGACTAATATACTCCAGCAGGCGCAGCCAGGGGCCTTCGCCGTCGTCGAGGGTCAGAAAGTCGATGTAGTCGAAAAAGCGGGGCTCCTTGATCTGGCGCAGTTCGGTGTTGGGGTAACCGCCGCCCATCAGGGTTTTGGCCGCCGGCCGCAGCTCTTTCACCCGGCCCGCCAAGCGCAGGGCCCCGTAGAGGTTGCCGGGAAACGGCACCGAGAAGCCCACCACGTCGGGCTCGGTGCGGGCCACCAGCTCGTCGAGCAGCTCCAGCAGCATCCGGTCCAGCAGGTTGGGGGCGGCTTGTAGGGCCTCGTGCATGGCATCGAATGAGGTGGCCGACATGCCCAGACGCTCGGCGTAACGCGAGAAGCCAAACTGCGGGCCCACGGTTTCCTTGATCAGGTCACCGATGTCTTCGAGGTAGAGCGTGGCCAGGTGGCGGGCCTGGTCGTTGAGGCCCAGGGTGCCGAAAGCGGCTTCCAGGTCGGCAATATTGTCGAAGCGGGCGGCTTCGGGCAGGAAGCGGCTGTGGCAGATGCGCGAGGCCAGGGTGGTGTCCTTGTTCTGCAAAAACCGGATAACGGGCCCGATGGTGGTCAAATAGCTGCGCTGCAGCCGCACCATGCGCCGGGCATTGTCGCTGAGCTCAAAGCCGCCGGCCTCAATTTCGGCAAATACCCGCCGCAGCCCTTCGGCCGAAAACAGCTTCAGCACCAGCTCCAGGCCCAGGTCGGCCTGGGTGACCTGGTAGCCCCGGCCGCCCAGAAAACCCTTGATGTAGGGCGTGGCCGGGTAGGGCGTATTGAGCTGGGTGAGCGGCGGAGTAATGAGCAGGATTCGGGGCGAAGCAATAGACACGGCGGCACGGCAAAGAGAACCACAAAGATACGCCCCAACAGCGTAGCGCGGCGCGTTGGTTCAGGCCCTAGCCCCGGCCGCGCTACATCTTCATCTTGTTCATCAGCAGCAAGGACGGGTTCAGGCGGATATACACCTGGGCCGAAACCGGCGTTTTGCCATACAAGGGCTGAATTGCGGCGTCGGGTCGGTACACGGTACCCTGGGCACCCAGCACCACGTCGGTACGTATCAGCTGGGCCAGGCGGTAGTTGGCGCCCAGCGTTAGGGCGTGCACGTTGTATAAGGCCGGGGCTTCCTCGGTGTGCAATTGGCGGCCGGTCTGCAGTTCCTCGCTCGACTTCTGCACGAACTCGTAGCGGCCGTACACGGCGGGTTTGCCCAGTTGCACGTTGGTTTCGGCCAGCAGTGAGTGCGCCACTTCGCCGTGCGCCCCGTCGGCGTGCAGGTGCTCATTCATGCCCCACACCAGGGCGGAGGTCAGGTAGCGGTTGTCGCCCCAGATCTGGTTGTGAATCACTGAGGCTGTGGTGCGGTTCACGTCCTCGTCGGGAAACAGCTCCTCGGGGCTTTTGATAAAGGCCCGCGACACCTGCAGGGCCAGCGTAGCCGTGGGGTTCCAGTTGAGGCGGCCGGCCCAGGAGTCGGCCCGGGGTTTGTCGAAGCCGTAGCGCTTCTCGTTGGGCTCCCGGCCGGTGAAGTTGGAGCCTTCCAGCTTGAACTGCTTGTAGCGCAGGCCCACGGTAGCTACGCCAAAGGCAATGTGCGTTGCGTCCTGCCAGTGGTGGCCCAGGGCCGCGTCAGGGTTAGGCATCGCCGAAATACGGTGCATAAATGCCACTGGCCCGATGGCCGGCTCCCCAGGGTAGCCCAGGTACAGGGTCAGGTCCACGTCGGGCGAAAAAGCGTGGGTGTAGCCAATGCTCAGGGCCGAGAACAGGTCGTGGGGATGCTGCCGGTCCACCAGCGGCCGGCCCTGGTAGGCTTCACCCGACTGAAACAGCAGCGGATATCCGTCGTTGCTTTCGGTTAGGGCATCCAGGGAAATCATGGCCGTCAGGTTCAGCAGCCCTTTCTCCCCAATGGGGCGCTGGGCCATGGTCATAAACCAGTTGGGGGCCCCGAAGGCGCTGCCACCCCGCTGCCCGCTGCTGCGGTTCAGGTTCTGGCTGGTGTAGCGCAAGTACACCGCCCCGTGGTTCATCACCATCCAGGGGCCGTGGTGGCTCATCCACATGTACATGGGCGTCTGGTCGGGGTTCCAGGCGGTGCCCGAGCCGTTGCGACCCATGGGCAAATTGCGCGAGTAGGCGTGCGACATTCCCTCGTGCTCCCCGTGCGCCATCGAGCCGTCGGCGGCCATGTTCATGCCGGCGTGCTGCATGTGTTTGTGGCTGGTGTCGGGCGCGGCAGTAGGGGCGGGCGTGGCACTCATTGGCATGCCCGGCATGCTGTGGCCCGCGTGGTTCATGGTCCGTGCGGTGTCGGCCGGCGGGGTCGGGGGCGTGGTAGGCTGGTGATGGTGCTGTCCGGCGCTGACCAAAGGCCAGGACAGCAGCAGGACGGGGAGCAGAAAGAGGTGCGGACGGAAATCCATAAAAAGCACTTGGGGTAGTAGAAGACAAGTTGCTTCTACTACCCCAAGACTACCGCGTTGGTTATACAGAATTCGGCCGGAGTACGTGCAATACTCGCGCTTATACCGCTTGCCCTAGGCCAGCTGGTCCAGGGAAAGCCGTTTGGGCATCAAATCCCGGCGGAATTCACTGACCGAGCGGCCCGTCACTTGGCGGAACTGGTTGCTCAGGTGCTGACCGCTGCTGTAGCGCATCTGGTCGGCAATTTCGCTCAGCGTCATTTCACCGTAGCTCAGCATTTCCTTGACCCGCTCAATTTTCAGGCGGATCAGGTACTTCTCAATCGTGAGGTTGGCCGTGCGCGAGAAGACCTTGCTCAGGTGCGAATACGTGGCCGCAAACCGCTCGGTCAAAAAGGCCGAGGTGGTCAGGGGCATGCGGGCCGTGCGCAGGTGTTCCAGGTATTCTCCCAGCGCACCCTTGATTTGCTCGGTGAGCTGGTCGGCGCGGCCCATCAGGACTTCAAAGCCCGCTTCGTGCAGAATTGGGGCCAGCACCGCGGGGTCGGCGGGAGTGGTGTGGTCCAGCTGCGCCTGCCCCAGCGTCACCTGAGTGGGGCGGTAGCCGGCCTGTTCGAGGAGGTGGCGCACCGCGTCGATGCAGCGGGGGCACACCATGTTCTTAATGTGGAGGAGCGTCGTTTTCACGGATGTTTTGGAGTGTTCTGCCGCGGCACGGGCCGCGTGGGTTTCCGATTATTTACTGCAACCGAAGCCGAAGCCGACCGGGTGCGCCGCACGGGAGCCGCGGGCTCATCCGACCATTCTTTACCAAACCAACGAGTAGCCGCCCAGTTTACGAAAGGCACAACGCCCAGAAACGTAACAGCTAAGAGCCAGAATAATACGAAAAAAGCACCGAATAATCGCCCAAAGAAATGATCCGACACCCCGAAAAGGTAGGTTACCAGCAGTAAGCCCAGTAAAAAACTTACCCCGGCCAGCACGCCGGCGCGGCGCAGCAGAGCGGGAGACAAGGCAGACAGAGCGGCAAAACGATTCATAGGTGTGAGCGTAGCAACAAATATATTGGGAAAGCAGTTTCGGCGCATTTCGGCACCAGACTTTGAGTAGAGCCAGCCGCGCCGAAGGGAGGTCGGGAATATGAAGTTTGTTCTATATTGTTGCGTTTGCCCGCGGGCTGCCTTGCTTACGCAAAAACCACTGCGGCGGTCAGCCGTAGGAAGTACTTCAGCTCTCCATTCCTTTTCAGCCCAACCCATGAAAACCTTTCTGCTCCGACCCCTGGCCTTGGCCTTCCTGCTTGCCACCGTTTCGCTTACCGCCTGCAACACCGGCACCGACAAAGGTGACACCAACGTAGAGCGGGGAGCCGATAAAACCAAAGACCCCGCCCCCGGCCAAACTAGCACGTCGAACACCAACGGCGCGGCCAGCGACACGGCCAAAGTCACCACCGGCCAGGACCTCTACGACCACGCCGGGGAAGCCAAGGACCGCAACAACGACGGTATCGAGGACTAAAACCGGCCGCTACGGCAAAAGAAAACGCCCTTCTGCAACCAGGCAGAAGGGCGTTTTCATGACACAAGCAATAGAACGGGTTAAAAATCGAGCACGGGTTAATAGAAGATAAAACCGTTAGGCGCAATGTTGACCTCGAACGAGTCGATGGCCGTGGCCGTGCCGGTGCCCTGGTAGCGGATAAATTTGCCGGCCGTGGTGTAGGACGGCGTAACGGCGGCGTAGATGGTGTTGTCTTTGGGGTCCACGTCGAGGCCGCTGAAGCTGCGCCGGATCAGCGGGGTGGCGGGCAGCGCGGCGTCGGTGGTGCTCATGCGGTAAATGGCGCCTTTGTAGCGGTAGTACAGCTGGGTGCCGGTGCCATCGATGCGCAGGCCGCTGGGGTTGTTGCTGGCAAAGGCCAGGCTCGACTGCACGGTGTTGGTCGTGGGGTTCACCTTGGTCAGGCTGCCGGGCGTCGACGACAGCACGGCGTAGGGCGGGTTGGAGTCGTACACGGTAAAGCCCGCCCCGAGCACCCAGATGGTGCTGTTCTTGTCAACCACGAGGCTGCTGGGCCCGTCGGGTACCGTAATGGTGCTTTCCACCACGTCGGTTGCCGGGTTGATAACGCTCAGGGTGTTGTCGCCCGAGTTGGCCACGTACACCTTGCCGTTGACGGCCACAATCTGCTCGGGCTGCTTGCCCACCGGAATGGTTTTGAGCACCGTATTGGTATTCAAATCCAGCACCGAAACCCGGCCCGGGCTGCCGTATTTCACCCACTCGGTGATATAGGCTTTATTGGTGCCGGCGGCCACGGCGTAGCGGGGCTGCTCCAGGGTGCTTACCGTGGCTACGGTCTTAAACGTGGTCAGATTTACCACCTCCACCTTCTTGCTGTTGTTGGCCACAATGTAGCCCTGGTTGCCCACCACCAGCATCGACTGCACCACGTCGCCTAGTTCCCGCTGGTTCACGGTCTGAAAAATGCTCTTGTCGACTACTTTCTTGGAGCTCTTGTTAAAATAGGAAACGGCTCCGTTGGGCGTCTGAAACTTGCCTTCGTTCAGCACGAAAACGTTGTTGCTGTCCTTGCTGATGTTATACAACGGCCCGTCCTCTTCCGATTTGTCGGAGCAGCTAACCAGGGCCAAAGCCAGGCCGCCGGTGAGGGCAATGCGGGAAAACAGAGTAGAAATGGTTTTTGCGGAAAGCATGAGTTAGGGAGAAGTGAAAAAGTGAACAGGGTTGATTTATTGGATTAGTGCCAATTGACGCGCACACTCACGCTGCCCGAGCGCAGCGGCATGGCCCGGTATTCGTAGCTCTGGTACACCAAGTTGGTTAGGTTGAAGCCCTGCACCAGCACCGTGGCCGACCACGCCGGCCCGACCCGCAGCGTGTGCCCTAGCGTTGCGTTGAGCAGGGTGTAGCCCGGCAGCTTGTTGCTGCCCGTGGCGTCAATGAAGCGGGGGCCGGTGTAGGTCAGGACGGTGGAGGCCACCCAGCGCCGCCAGCGGTGGTCGGTGCTGAAAGCCGCCGCGTGCAGGGGCACGTAGGCCAGCTGCTGATTTACCGGGTCGGGGTCGTCATTATAGCCCCGCACTTTTCGGGATTGGGTGTAGGCGTACTCGGCCCCGGCCCGCAGCTGGTAGCGCTGGTGCTCCCAGCGCAGGTGCGACCCAACTTCCACGCCCTGGGCCCGCACTTGGCGCAGGTTTTTGGGCGTGTAGCGGCCCAGGCGGTCGGGCAGCCACTGCACCCAGTCGTCGACGAGTTGGTGGTAGCCGGTTAGTTCGCTCTGCCAGGTCAGGTCCGCGGTAGGTTTCCACTCGTGCGTAAGCCCACCCTCGTAGCCCAGTCCCGCTTCCGGTGTTAGGTTGGGGTTGCCGGTCGGCCAAAACCGCTCGTTTAGGGTTGGAGCGCGGTAGCTGCGGGAGGCGTTGGCTTTCAGGCTCAGGGTTTGGGCGGGAGTTTGCCAAAACTGCCACTCCGCGCCCAAGGTAGGAGTGAGGGGAGCCCGCCGCCCTGGCAGCACGGCTTGGCGCAGGTTGGCCGTCAGGTGCAGGGCCGGCCGCGGGTCGTAGCGCAGCAGGGCAAAGCCGGCGTAGCGATTCTCATCAATGGCCTGCTGATAGCCATCCACATGGCCGCTGAAGTGCTGCGCCTCGGCGCCCAGGCGCAGGTTGGCGTTGGGCCGAAAGGTAAACGTATGCTCCGCCTGCGCCTGGGTGGTTTGCACCCGGGAATTGCTGGCTACATCGTCGGAGCGGTAGTTGAGCACGTCCTCAAACCACGCTACCCGCAGCCCCGACTCGTGCCGGGCCGCCACGTGGTGGTAGCCGGCCAGCAGGCGGCGGCTTTGGTCACGCTGCCGGGCGTGGGTGTTGGCCGAGCCCGTCGAGGGCTGAATCTGGCGGTCGGCATCGGTCAGCCAGGCCGCGGCCTGCCACTCACTATGCTGCCCGGTGCGCAGCTGCACGTCCTGGGCCAGGCTCCACTGGCGGTAGGCCGCATTTTCCTGGCGGTGCTGTACCATGCCGCTGGCTTCGCGTACCGAGTACGGGAAGTCATTCTGAGCTGAGCGCTGGGAGGCGCTGGTGCGCACCGCCACGCGGGCATTGCTAAAGCCTCCTTCCAAGCTGTTGGCTTGCTGCCCGAAGCTGCCCTGCTCGGTTTGGAAGGAAGTCCGCGGGCCGGCATTCCACTGGGGCGGCGAGGAAAGCAGCACCGTGCCACCAATGGCGCTGCTGCCGTACAAGGCGCTGGCCGGCCCGTGTTGCACCTGCACCTGGGTAGCCCCACTCGTGGGTAGCAAGGCAAAGTCGGATTCCCCCAACGACGGCAAGCTGATGTTTAGTCCGTTCCAGAGTACGGCCGTGTGGCGGGCCGAGGTACCCCGAATCGAAATTGAGGACAGCTGCCCCGGCCCGTAGTT
Organism: Hymenobacter chitinivorans DSM 11115; assembly: GCF_002797555.1. Lineage (NCBI taxonomy): Bacteria > Pseudomonadati > Bacteroidota > Cytophagia > Cytophagales > Hymenobacteraceae > Hymenobacter > Hymenobacter chitinivorans. The sequence goes on from NZ_PGFA01000002.1 coordinate 294,208, forward strand.
TTTGATGTAAAGCGGGGTGCGGGCCGCGAGAACGTCGGCCACCGTACCGCTGCGGTACTGGGCCAGGGCCACCGAATCGAGGGTGAGCGTGCGGCTACCGACGGCGAAGCGGCTGGGTAGCCCGGCCTGAATTCGCACGGCGGGGAGTTGCTGCACCCGCTGAATCTGCTGCACCGAGTCGGGCGAAAGTTGCTGGGCATACCCCCGCCCTGGCCCCGCCAGGCTGGCGGCCAACGCAAGTAATAAAGGTGGACTGAGCCACCGTAAACGGTAGAAACCAATCATCCGAACCAAATTTCCGGTTTAGGAAAATTCGGTTCAAAACTTCCCGAGTAGCTCCCGAAAGGAAAATACCGCGAAGCCGAGGCTGAAAACAGGAAATCAACGGCTCAGGGCCGCCACTGTCATCATTCTCCGCCTTTCACCCGAAAGCGCTGAACACTAGAACCGTATAGGCAGGTCTCCTGGCTTGCTTCCGGTAGGCCGCCTTCCCATTTCTCGGGTCGTTTCCGAAGTAGAAACGGCCTTTCGGCGAAACAGTGGCGAGGATGGGCCTCCCAATACTCGAAGCGTACAGTTGCGGGGACAGCTCCGGATTTCAACCGGATTCCCTTTTCAGCCGCGCCCTCCAATCAGGGTCTGGCCACCTATAACGCTGCAAAGATAAGGCGTTTTTGGTATGCCGCGGGCAAACGTTCCGTTGCGCCAGCCGTTTGTCTGGCAAACGCTCTTGCTGCCCCTGCTCATGTCCAAACTTCCCCTCCCCTTTTACCAGCGCCCCGACGTCGTTCAGATTGCCCGCGACTTAATTGGCAAATACCTTTTCAGTACCGTGGACGGCATTCTGACCGGTGGCCGCATCGTCGAAACGGAAGCCTACGCGCATATCAACGACCAGGCCTGCCACTCCCACCTGGGCCGCTACACGGCCCGCACCAAGGTGATGTACGAAGCCGGCGGCGTGGCCTATACCTACCTGATTTATGGCCGCTACGTGCTCTTCAATATCATTACCAACGAAGCCGGCAAGGCCGATGCCGTTCTGATTCGGGGCCTGGAGCCCACTGAAGGCCTGCCCGAAATGCTCTTGCGCCGCGGCCTGACCAAATCGGCCCGCAACCTGACCGGCGGGCCCGGCCTGCTCACCCAGGCTCTGGGCATTACCACCAAGCACTACGGCACCGACCTGACCGGCAACCTGATCTGGATGGAAGACCGCCAGGAACCCGTCCCCGCCGACCAGATTCTGGCCAGCCCCCGCGTCGGCATCGACTACGCTGGACTCGACGCCGCTCTGCCCTGGCGCTTCCGCCTCCAGGGTAGTCCCTGGACCAGCCCGGCGCGGTGAAGCAGTGAGATGGTAAAATGGTGAGTTGCCGTTCAACGGCCAGTGTGCTTGCGAGGAGGCCCGACATTCCGCGTATCAAGCGGCATCAATTCGTCCGCTGCGAAGGGCAAAGTATCCTTTTACCAGAAAGCCCTTTCCCGTACCAACGAGAAAGGGCTTTTTACTTAAGGGCACTCAGCACATTTCAACGGACGGATGCTTCGCTCGCAAGGACATATTCCCTGCGTTTAGCACCTGAGCCCATCAAACCGTCTGCTTTTCACAAACCAGCACGACTAGCTTACCCTGCAAATCGGTGGTGGCAAACATGTATAAGTCGCCGCCTTCCCGGATGCCGGTGCGCTGGCGGAAATCGGCCACGGTGTCGGGGAAGTTGCGGGTCGTGACGTGGGCCCGGGCCTCGGGGCCCAGGTGGGCGCGCAGCGCGTCCCGGTCGTAGCGCTCCGTGGCCACGATGCGGAAAATTCGGCCGGGGAAGTCGGTCCGCAGGGCGTCGGAGGTGTAGAGGTGACTGTGCTGGCCTAGCTTCAGCAGCTCGAAAGCCGTACCGATGCTTTTAAAGCCGCCTGCTTTGAGTACTGCCACGTTGGGCTCGTAGAGGTAGCCCTGGGCTTCGGCGTAGCGGGCAACGGCCCGGGTTTCGCGGGCCTTGTTGAGCCGAAATTCCTGCTGTTGCCCGTTGCGCAGCAAATTCACCGTGTAGCGCTCCGGGTCCACGGCGGCCTCGGGCCCCAGCTCGTAGAGTACTTCCTTGCACTCATTGTCCACGGCAACCACCCATAGGCGCCGCACTTGCTTGAGCTCCAGCAGGGCTTGCTCGATGTCGAGCATGGGGGAAGTTTTCAGCAGCACCCGGTTGCCTTTGTGCAGTAACAGGGGCAAGATGCGCAGCACGTCGGGCTCACAGTCCTGCAGGCGGTATATCTTTTTGTCGGCCGGGTTGCGCCGGGCCGGGTCTAGATAAATCCAGTCGAAGGTATCGGGCGTGCTTTTCAGAAAGCTTAGCGCGTCGCCGGCGTGGCAGGTAATATTGGTAATGCCCAGCTGCGCCAGGTTGTACTGCACCACGGCTACCAGGCCGGGGTCCCGTTCCACGTAATGTACTTCCGGAACTTGAGTAGCAAAATGGGTGGCGTCTACTCCAAAGCCGCCCGTGAGGTCCACTAGGCGCTGCCCACTGACCAAGCTAGCTTTAAAAGCGGCCGTACGCGCCGACGAAGCCTGCTCCACCGACAAAGCCGGCGGAAAAATCAGGTCTGGGTTGTCGGCCCAGGCGGGCAATTTGGTGCGGGCTTTCTGGCGGGCCTGGATTTGGCGCACCAGTTCCGGCACGGGCAGGCCCGGGTACCGGCGGGCCTGCAGGGCCAGCGTAGCGGGGTCATCATGCAGATGGTCGGCAACATACTGCCGGGCCGCTGCAGGAAGCGGATAGTTCATGCAAGGTATTTACGGGAAAACAGCGCGAACGGCTTACCGCACGTTCCAGCGCAAAGCTAGCAGCGGATAGCCACTAGGCGCTGCTGCCAGTCCAACAGCTGAGGGCGTGAGCCGGTTCAGCATGCTGGTGTGGGCCGTCGAAAGCCCGGCGTTGTGCGCCTCTACTGCCCGCTGAAAACGCTCGTTGGTGTGGCGGGTAATAATAATGTTGGACAGCAAGCTTACCGCCGCCACGCCAATAGCCACCTTCTGGGGGTTCTCAAAATATTGCTGGTCCCCGTCGCCGGCCAGCACCTGCTGGCTGTAGAGCGCTACGGCCCCCACAAAGGTGAGCCGCTCGCCCAGGTAGAGCCACTTGTGCAACCGGTAGCTGTTCAGGCTGGCCAACGCTTCCTCGTTGCCTTGCAGATAAGGCCGCAGGCGCTGCCCGAAAAAGCCGGCATTTCGGTAGTCGGCCTCACTTTTGATTTCCCCCGTCGCGAAGAAGAAATTTCGCTGCGGACCGTTCAAGCCCCGGGCTTCATCCTCGGGGCTGAGCCGGATTACGGGCGGAGCCACCGTGGGAGCCTGCTGAGCAAACCCGGCCAGAGAAGACAGGGAAAAACCGAGCACAAAAGTAGTGCGACGAAGAATAGACATGGAGTGCTGCAAAGGTAGAATAGGCGTGAATGCAAATATAGCGCTCTGTGCAATAGACTGCTAGACGGTTGGTCGAGGAAAAAATCCTATTCGTCTAGAAAAAGTTTATTGCCCCCATCCAACAAAAGCCGGGGGTCTTACGTTCTGTCGGCAGTTGAATTCGCCCCTACCTTTTTTTCTCTGCTTATGAAAACCCTACGAAACATCCTGCAGCGCCGTTTTTTCCTAGCAGCGCTACCCGCTGCCCTGGCCTTTGCTAGTTGCGGGGATGACAACGATTCGGCTGCTCCCGCTCCTGACCAGGGCAGAGTAATTTTCGCCCACGAAGCGGCCTCATCTACAGGCTCGGTGAAATTTGTGGCCAATGACAACAAAGAAGTGGCCTCCCAGGCCTTTGGCACCAGCAGCTCGTACGCGGCCGTAAACGCCGGGTCCCAGACCATCAAAATCAACGACGCCACGAGCGGCTCGACGGTAGGTACCCAAACCGTCACGATTGATAAAGACAAGAACTACTCGGTCTTCGCCTACTCGCCCTCGGCTACGCTTGGCTCCCTGGCCAGCCTGGCCGTCAACGACGACCTGACGGCTCCCAACACGGGGAAAGCCAAAATTCGGTTGGTGCACCTGGGCGTCGGCTCGCCTAATGCCGTCAGCCTCTCGCTGCCCAACGCCACTGTTGGCACCAGCGACATTATCACGAACGTGGCCTTTGGTACGGCTTCGACATTTACCGAAATTACCCCTGGGCCTTATAATCTGGCCGTTTCCATCGGGTCGGGCGCTACCGCTACCATCGAGGCTTCGGTGGGGGATGGCACGGGCAGCAACACGGCCACGACCAAAACCTATGCGGCCGGTAAGATTTATACCGTGGTACTGCGCGGCGTGAAAAGCAACAGCATCCCCGACGCTCAGCGCCTGAAAGCCGTTATCATCGAGCACAACTAAACTTGCCCGCTACCTAGCCCGGCAGCAAAGCCCGGACCGTAAGGTTCGGGCTTTTTTTGTGGTTAAAGTCCCGCGAACAAAAACCGTATCTTTGTAGTTGAATCGCAAATATCATCTGCATCATGGTTGAAACCACGACGAAAACGTACGTTCCGTACAAAGTAAAGGACATGTCGCTGGCCGAATGGGGCCGCAAAGAAATCCGGTTGGCCGAGGCCGAAATGCCGGGTTTGATGTCCTTGCGCGAAGAATTCGGTGCTGAGCAGCCCCTGAAAGGCGCACGCATCGCCGGCTGCCTGCACATGACCATCCAGACTGCGGTTCTGATTGAAACGCTCATTGCTCTGGGTGCCGATGTGACCTGGTCGTCGTGCAATATCTTCTCGACGCAGGACCACGCCGCCGCCGCTATTGCCGCCGCCGGCATTCCGGTGTACGCCTGGAAAGGCATGAACGAGGAGGAGTTCAACTGGTGCATCGAGCAAACGCTGTACTTCGGTGAAGACCGTCAGCCTCTGAACATGATTCTTGACGACGGTGGCGACCTGACCAACATGGTCCTGGACCGTTTCCCCGAGCTGGCCGCCGGTATCAAAGGCATTTCGGAAGAAACCACGACTGGTGTGCTCCGTCTGCTGGACCGCGTCAAGAACGGGACGCTGCCCATGCCCGCTTTCAACATCAACGACTCGGTTACCAAGTCGAAATTCGATAACAAGTACGGCTGCAAAGAGTCGGCCGTGGATGCTATCCGCCGCGCTACCGACGTCATGATGGCCGGCAAAATTGCCGTCGTGGCCGGTTACGGCGACGTTGGAAAAGGTACGGCCGCCTCGCTGCGCGGTGCCGGGGCCCGGGTTGTTGTCACCGAAATTGACCCGATATGCGCCCTGCAGGCCGCCATGGACGGCTACGCGGTGAAGCGCATGGAAAATGCCATTAAGGAAGCGGATATCGTGGTAACGGCTACCGGCAACTGCGACATCATCACCGAGGAGCACTTCCGCGCCCTGAAGGACAAGGCCATCGTCTGCAACATCGGTCACTTCGACGATGAAATTGACATGGCTTGGCTCAACTCGAACTACGGCCACACCAAGGATACGGTGAAGCCCCAGGTTGACCTCTACAACATTGACGGCAAAGAAGTTATCATCCTGGCCGAAGGTCGCCTCGTAAACTTGGGCTGCGCTACGGGCCACCCTTCGTTCGTGATGTCGAACTCGTTTACCAACCAGACGCTGGCGCAGCTGGAGCTGTGGCAGAACTCGGCCTCGTACGAAAACAAGGTTTACACCCTGCCCAAGCACCTCGACGAGAAAGTAGCCCGTCTGCACCTGGCCAAAATCGGCGTGGAGCTTGATGAGCTCAAGCCCAAGCAAGCTAGCTACATCGGCGTGGAAGTACAGGGCCCCTTCAAATCGGACCTGTACCGCTACTAAGCCGGTTTTAACCCGCTTTAAAAAAGCCCGCCTGAGTAATTCAGGCGGGCTTTTTTATTCCAGAATAGTAAACCAGGGAATGGATAAGGCCCCGGGCTGCAGCAGAATCTGGGCTTGGGTGCCGGGTTGGGCGCTTTCGTAAAAGTCCTGGGACACGGTTACGTCCTCGGCCGTGGTGCGCGGCCCCCAGGGGCTGACGTTGACGTAGTACGTGGTGGTTTTGCCCGAGCTTTTGTGTTTGCCGAGAATCTGCACGTCGTAAGTGGAGCCCTGGCCTTCGTCGAAAGCACAGTTGTAGGAAGCTACGGCCGCAAAACCATACACGGCGGCGTAGGCTACGCAGGAAAGCAGGAGAGAAGTGCGCGAATCGTTACGGGCTATCAGCGGCTGACTTCCCACCAGCAAAAGCAGGGCGTACAGCGCGGCTACAGTGCCAGCTATTGGCCACAAGGGGGAATAGTTTAATATCTCAAAGTCCATCATAACCCGCACCAACAGCGCCAGAGCCGGGAGCAGAATGGCCAGGGCCACGGAAGGATACGCGCTGTTCTTCACCTCGTCGGGCCGCAGTACGCCCCGGTGCAGCCAAATCAGCACTACCGCCAGCAGGGGCGTAACCAGCCCGGCCGCCACGGCCCACTGGTAGGGCTGCGGCTGCAGAAATAGCCAGGCGGCCACCAGCCCACCGGCAATATTGGCCACTTTTGCGACCTGTGCTACCTTGGCCAGCACTGCTTCCCGCTCCTCTACGGTGCGGCCCAGTTCCTCTGCCTGCAACAGCCGGGCGGCAGCTTCTTGCTGCTCCTGCACGTCCAAATCGGGGTAGTGAGCCGCAAACCACTGCTGCATGGCCGCATAACTCTCACTGGTGTAGCCAATGCGTATTCTCGGGTCGGCTTTGGTTTTGGGTACCAGGTAAGTGTAATGCTGGTCGACGCGGTACCCCTTGAGGTTTGCCAGAGGTATTTCCTTACGCCGTATCACGCCCTCGTAAATCAGCTTGTCGGCCGTGATGATATGCCGGGCTTTGATGGTTTCCAGTAGGCCGTACAAAAAAAACAGGCCCATCCCAACCGACCCAAGGCCGACCCCAACCACGAGGGCCGGCTGCGCTGCCTTATCCCACAGTAGAAAAGGCAGAACTAAAAACAGCAGAATGAACGGCGGAACTAGGATATAAATAAACAGGCGCCAGCCCTTGGCAGTGCCATATACCTGCCGGATTTCCGGCTCTTGGGTTGTAAGCATGAGGAAAGTAAAGCTCTGAAATAGAGAAGAAGTGAGTTCGTGAGTAGCTGGAGCACTTGTCGCCAAGCTTAACCGAAAGTAGCGCTTTGTGTCAAGAGTAAAGCAAGAAGCTGCGCCCAAATCCGGATATTTGACGTCCGTATGCCAGTTTCTCTTTCCGTCGTCATCATCACCTTCAACGAAGAAGCCAACATTGGCCGCTGCTTGAGCGCGCTGCAGGATATTGCCGATGACGTGCTGGTCGTGGACTCTTTCTCCACGGACCGCACCGTGGAAATCTGCCGGCAGCACGGGGCCCGGGTGGTTCAGCACGCCTTCGAAGGCTACGTCGAGCAGAAAAACTACGCCACCGCCCAGGCCCGCCACGACTACGTGCTGCAGCTCGACGCCGACGAGGTATTGACCGACGAGCTGCGCGCTTCCATCCGGGCCACGAAGGCCGCCTGGCAGCACGCGGGCTACACCCTGGCCCGGCTCACTAACTACTGCGGCAGCTGGGTGCGGCACGGCGGCTGGTACCCCGACCGGAAGCTGCGCCTCTACGACCGGCGCCTGGGGCGGTGGGAAGGCCTGCTACTGCACGAGCGTTTTGAAGTAGCCGCCGGGCAGTCGGTTGGCGTCTTGGCCGGTGATGCCCTGCACTATTCCTACCACTCCGTGGACCAGCACGTAAGTCAGCTCAACCGGTTCACGAGCATTGCGGCCGCCGAGCTGGCCTTGCGGGGCAAAAGCCGGGTTACGGTGTTTCATTTGCTGCTCAAGCCCGTCTGGAGGTTTGTGCACGGCTATTTCTTCCGGCTGGGCTTTCTGGATGGCTTCGCCGGTTTGTGCATTGCCACCATTTCCGCCTGGGGCGTTTTTCTCAAGTTTGCCAAGCTGCGCACCAAACCGGCTTCGGCCGCCCTGCCCGTATGAGAACTTTCCTCATCAGCCGCACCGATGCCATTGGCGACGTCGTGCTGACGCTGCCCCTGTGTGGGGTGCTCAAGCAGAATGTACCTGGCTGCCGCATCATTCTTATTGGGCGCACCTACACCCAGGCTGTAGCCGAGGCCTGCCCCTGGGTCGATGGTTTTCTCAACTACGATGAGCTGCTTAAGCTCCCCGAAGCCGAGCAGCTAACGGCCCTACGCCAGTACCAGGCCGAAGCTATTGTGCACGTGTTTCCCAACAAGGTACTGGCCCGGGCGGCGCAGAAAGTGGGTATTCCCGTGCGCATCGGCACCCGCAACCGGTGGATTCACTGGCTGACCTGCAACCGGCTGGTGGCCCTAAGCCGCCGCCACTCCCTGCTGCACGAAGCCCAACTCAATGCCAAGCTGCTCCAGCCCCTGGGCGTGCCCCATGAGTTGACCCTCACCGAACTAACACCTCTGGTCCAGCTCCACGCTAAGGATCCGCTGCCCGCCGCCGTGCAGCAGCTGCTAGCTGCCCGCACTACCGGCCAGCTCAACCTTATCCTGCACCCCCGTTCCCGCGGTAGCGCCCGGGAGTGGGGTCTAGCGCATTTCGGTACGCTGGCCCGGCTGCTGCACGAGGCCGGCCACCGCGTGTTTATCACGGGCACGGCCGCGGAAGGCGAGGAGCTAGCCGTCTGGCTGCAGGAACACGCTGCCTACCTGGCCGGCAACCTGACCGGGCAATTGTCGCTGGCTCAGCTGCTCAGCTGTATTGCCGCCGCCGACGGCTTGGTAGCGGCCAGCACGGGCCCATTGCATCTGGCTGCTGCGCTGGGCCGGCACGCGCTGGGGCTGTATCCGCCGATGCGGCCTGCTCACCCCGGCCGTTGGGCCCCGCTGGGCCCGCACGCCGAGTACCTGGTCTTCGACCGGCCCGACTGCTCCGCCTGCCGCCAAGAGCCCGCAGTTTGTACGTGCATCAAAGCTATTTTGCCCTTGCAGGTAGCGCACCGTATTCTGGCCTGGAACCCGCTGCCCTCTGGTTTATCCTAACGTTATTGCGCCTTTCTTCTGCATATGACATTTTCCTTCCCGGGGAATACGGTGCGTAGTGCTTACCACGATGGTCGGCTTTCCCAATACCTGCTGCTAGTAGCCTGTCTGGCCGGAGTAGTGGGGTTGTTTGCGGCCCGGGCCCTGGTTTCGCTAAGCCCGGTGGCGGCCGTAGTTGCGGCTTTGCTCAATCCGGCCATCCGGCAGGAGCTCCCGCGGTGGCTGCGCAATGGGGCGGCTGTGCGGCTGGCCCTGTTGTATGTGCTGCTGCTGTCCAGTGCTTTCTATACTTCTGCCTGGGAAGTGTGGCGGCACGAGGTCTTTCGCCAATTGCCCCTGCTGGGTGTGCCACTGGCCTTTGCCTTGGCCGTGCCCCTCACGCCGCGCCAACGCTACGCCGTGGGCAGCTTTTTTACTATTGGCGTAGCCCTGATTGGCCTCGCGACGCTGGGCAAGTATCTGCTTAATCCCCAGGAAGCCAACCACCTCATCGAAACCGGGCAAAACGTGGCTTCCGTTACTCGTATCTTTCATATTCACTTCAGCGTGATGCTGGTGCTGGGTGTCTACTTCGGCTTCTTGCTGCAGCGCGAAGCCCTGGCCCCGCCCGTGCTGCGCTGGGTGCTCCGCGGGGCGTCGTTGGCCTGCGTGGTGGTGCTGCACGTGCTGGTGTACCGCACGGGCCTGCTGGCGCTCTACGCCATGCTCCTGGTTGATGCGGTGTGGGTTGTAGTGCTCAACCGGCAAATTCTGGCCGGGCTGGCGCTGTTGGTATGCCTGCTGGTTGTACCCTACCTGGCCTATACCAACCTTCCCTCCGTGCAGCGCCGGGTCGGCGGTTCCCTCTACGATATCCAGCAGTTCGAAAAAGGCCACGATATCAATACCTCGTCCCTGTCGCAGCGGCTGGCCGCCTGGCAAACGGCGCAGGCCCTGGCCGCACGCCGTCCGTGGCTGGGCGTGGGCCCCGCCGATGCCTACGATGCCATGATGCAGGAATATACCTGGCGCGACTATGGCCTGCGGCCCGAGCACCGGGCCATGATTCACAACCAGTACCTGCACTACCTGGTAGCCAGCGGACTAGTTGGTTTGTTTCTCTGGCTGCTGGTGCTTCTTACGCCCTTGTTGCAACCCGCACTGCGCCGAAACCCGTACGTAGTGCATTTCCTGGTGATTTTGGGAGCGGCCATGCTGGTCGATTCCTTGTTGGAAGTTCAGATCGGCTTCAACCTTTTCGTTTTTCTCTACGGCTTTCTCGTAGTAAGTACGGAACGGGAAGTCCGGCTAGGCCAACAAAACCCTTCTTGAGCGGATTAGTATAATCTGTACATTTGTTTACACGGCTGCTATTTTCTAACTAGAGCAGCCGCAATCTTTTAGCGCCCATGAGCGATTCTCCCGAACGGGTTCCGAAGTTGAGCAAAGAGGAAAAAGACCGCCGGTTTCAGGCGGAACTCATGCCCGTGCTCGACTCGCTGTACAACTTTGCCTTCCGCCTCACCCTCGACGAAGACGACGCCAACGACCTCGTCCAAGAGACTTATCTGAAGGCGTACCGCTTCTTCGAGTACTTTGAGCAGGGAACCAACGCCAAAGCCTGGCTGTTTCGCATCCTGAAAAATTCGTTCATCAACGACTTCCGCAAGAAAAGTAAGCAGCCCGCTAAAGTCGACTACAGCGAAATAGAGGGCTATTACAACACGGAAGACGTGGAGGCCGAAGGCGACGTGGGAAGCACGTCGTCGGATATGCGGCAGCAGGCCGTGCGCGACTTGATTGGGGATGAGGTGGCCAGCGCCCTGAACTCCCTGCCCGTCGACTTTCGGACCGTCATTATCCTCTGCGACCTGGAAGGGTTTACCTATGAGGAAATGGCGAAAGTATTGGACATTCCGATTGGGACTGTCCGCTCCCGTTTGCACCGGGCGCGCAATTTCCTGAAGGAAAAACTAGAAAAATACGCAAAATCAATGGGCTACGGTAACGATATCGATGGCTCTGATGTTGAGGACGAAAACGAATAAACTTTACACCGGGCTCGGTTATGGAAAACACTGCTACTACATCAACCAATCAACAAGCTGCTTCCCAAGTGGAGGGGGCTGATTGTGAACGCGTGAACACAATTCTCGACCAAATCATCGTAGGCCACGAGCCTAGCGCGGAAGACGAAGAATACTTTGTCAACCACGCCGAAGATTGCTCACCGTGCTTTGATAGCATTGAGAAGCAGCAGATTTTCATCGACTTCCTGTCCCAGCACGTAGGGCGGAAAGGCGTGCCAACTTCGCTTTCGCAAACAATTTTAGCGCGCGTTCAAGCAGAAATGGCCTAATTTTACCCCATGCAGGGTAAAATCATCGCTTTTTCGGCTCCCTCCGGTGCCGGTAAGACTACTATCGTCCACCGGCTCATGGAACAAATTCCGGAGCTGAGCTTTTCCATCTCGGCCTGCACGCGCGACAAGCGCGGCCGCACCGAGGCCAATGGCAAAGATTATTACTTCATTTCCGTCCAGGAATTCCAGGAGAAAATTCGCCACGACGAGTTTGTGGAATGGGAAGAAGTGTACGAAGGGGCCTTTTACGGCACCCTCAAATCCGAGATTGAGCGTATCTGGGAAAGCGGCAAGCATGCCATTCTGGACGTCGACGTCAAAGGTGGCCTCAGTATTAAGGAGTTTTATAAAGACCGTGCCCTGGCCGTCTTTGTAAAACCTCCGTCCTTGGAGGTACTCGAGCAGCGTCTGCGTACCCGCGCTACCGATTCGGCTTCGAGTATTTCGGCCCGGCTCTACAAAGCCAATTTCGAGCTGACTTTCGAGGACCGGTTTGATGTGACGGTAGTCAACGACGACTTGGACCATGCCACTGAGCAGGCGGCCAAGCTGGTGCGCGAGTTTATTACCACCGAGCCGGCTATTTTGTGAAACCAACTCCCAAAATAGGGCTGCTGTTCGGCTCCTTCAATCCCATCCACACCGGTCATCTGATCCTGGCTCATTTCATGGCCACGCACACCGATCTGGATGCTGTGTGGTTGGTAGTGTCGCCCCAGAGCCCATTTAAAGTAGGGCAGGAGATGCTGGGCGAGCAGGAACGGTTTGATATGGTAAGCCTGGCCATTCAGCACAACGACCGGCTCCGGGCTCTGGACATTGAGTTTGCCATGCCCAAGCCCAGCTATACCATCGATACGCTCGATGAGCTGCACCGCCATTATCCCGACCACAGCTTTGTCTTGCTCATGGGCGAAGACAACCTGCCGGGCCTGCCCCGCTGGAAGCAGTCCGACAGGATTCTGGCCGAATACGCGGTGTATGTGTACCCCCGCCCCGGAGTTGATGCTACCGACGTAAACGCCCATCCCGGCGTGCGGGTGGTGGAAGCGCCGCTACTGGATATATCGGCCACTTTCATCCGCGACTGTGTGCACTCCGGTAAGTCCATCCGCTACTTAGTCCCCGAGGCGGTGGAAGCCCAAATTCTGGCAAAAGGCTTCTGGCGTTAAGTTTAGTCACAAATAAAAAAGCCCCGACAGGTAACTGTCGGGGCTTTTTAGATTCGGAACGAGCCTTAATCAGATGGTCATAATTTCCGCTTCCTTCTTACTCAGCAGGTCGTCTACCTTGCTGATGTAGGAGTCGGTGGCTTTCTGCACTTTGGCTTCGGCATCTTTCACGGAGTCTTCGGCGGCTCCGTCCTTAAGCAGCTTGCGCAAGGCTTCGTTCACGTCCTTACGAATACCGCGGATGCGGACTTTGCCCGATTCGGCTTCGGTCTTGGCCTGCTTTACCAGGTCGCGGCGGCGCTCCTCGGTCATGGGCGGAATGTTCAGGCGCACACCCTCGGCATCCGACTGCGGGTTCAGCCCCAGGTCACTATTTTTGATGGCCTTGGCTACCTCGGCAATGATGTTTTTCTCCCAGGGCTTGATGAAGATCGTGCGGGCGTCGGGAGTAGAGATATTCGCTACTTGGCTAACCGGCGTGGGAGTACCATAGTAATCCACCCGCAGGCCGTCCAGCATGGCGGGCGACGCTTTGCCGGCCCGGATGCGGCTCATCTCGAGGCTGGTGTGCTGCAGCGACTTGCCCATCGACTCTTCGGCTTCGCTAAGGTAAAACTGAATTTCTTCGTCCACTTTTGAAAGGTTAAGTGTTGAATGTTGGAAGTTAAATAGCCGGAAGGCTGGATGTTGAACGAAATAATCCTCATTCAAAATCCAGCCATCAGAATTTCTTAAGCCTGCTCTGTGGGTGTGGTCAGGGAAGGCTGCAGGGCGCTGTGCTTGGGCTCCAGCTTCGGCGCCTTCGAGCCATTCATGGAAACCCGGGTGCCGACGGTTTCACCCTCAATCAGGCGTTGCAGGTTGCCAGGCTTGTTCATGTCGAATACGATGATGGGCAGGTTATTTTCCTTGCACAGGGTGAAGGCCGTCATGTCCATCACGTTAAGGTTCTTCTCCATTACCTCGTCGAAGGTAATTTCCGGGTAGCGCGTGGCGGTGGGGTCCTTCTCCGGGTCGGCGGTGTAGATACCGTCGACGCGGGTGCCTTTGAGCACTACGTCGGCCTCAATTTCAATGGCTCGCAGCGAAGCCGCCGAATCGGTGGTAAAGTACGGCGAGCCAATGCCGGCGCCGAAGATGACCACCCGGCCTTTTTCGAGGTGGCGCAGGGCCCGGCGGCGGATGTAGGGCTCACACACGCGCTGAATAGTAACGCCCGAGAGCAGGCGCGTATTCACGTCGAGCTTCTCCAGGGCGCTCTGCAGGGCCATGGAGTTGATGACCGTGGCCAGCATGCCCATGTAGTCGCCCTGGACCCGGTCGAGGCCAAAGGCTTCGGCCTGCACACCCCGGAAGATGTTGCCCCCGCCAATGACGACGGCTACCTGCGTACCGGTCGCCGCGGCCGTCTTGATTTCCTCGGCGTATTGCATCAGGCGGACCGCATCAATGCCATATTGCTGCTGGCCCATCAGGGCCTCACCGCTCAGTTTTAGCAGAATTCGGTTGTACTTCAAAGGTGGGGGGATTAAGCGTGAAGATGTTCGTCGTGGACAGCAGCCGGCCCAGGCAATTTTATCGTCTAAACCGGTATACTGGCAAACGAGGAACAGGTTAAAAACTTAGCTGAATTGAATAAGCACCTGGCCTTTGGTGACGTTGTCGCGCAGGCCGACCTTGATGGCGCCCACCGTACCGTCGCCGGGCGCTTTGAGAATGTTCTCCATTTTCATGGCTTCCAGTACCAGCAGCGGGTCGCCTTTCTGCACCTGCTGGCCGGGCTCTACCCGGATGGCGACAATCAGACCGGGCATGGGGGCTTTGAGCTCGTTCACCTTGCTGGCTGCGGCATTGCTCATGCCCAGCTTATCGAGCAGCAAATCGAACCGGTCCTTGGCCTGTAGCTCCAGCAGTTGACCGTTGAGCTTTAGTACAAAGGTTTTGGCGGCGTAGTCGGCGCTGATTACCTCGGCCGAATAGGAGCGACCCTCGTGTAGCAGGTGGTAGCGGCCATTTCCAAGCGAAACCAGGTCCCAACTAAATGGCTCACCATTAACGAGTGTGGAGCCAGTAGGACGATATTCAACATCCCAGGTCTGATTGGAACCGGTGCTTACCTGTAGCATAAAGAGGGGGCAGATGGGCGGAAAAGGGCTTAAAGATAGGCCAAATCTGAAATATTTTCGGAACTTTAGCCCACTTACCCCTATTGCCACTCTGCATGAAATACTCGGTCCTCGGCATTCTCGGCCTGGTCCTTACGTGCCATCTGACAGCTCCGGCGCAGACTGCTAAAACGGTAAAGCCTTCTTCGGAAAAGCCTGCCGTGCGTAAGAAAGCCGTGCCTGCTGCCGACCTACCCGTTACGGAGTCAGTTTCGAGTACCATTATCGTACCTTCCTGGCTGCCGCCCACCAACCCGGTGCAGCCCGCGGCTACCATCGTCACGGATTTGCTGGATACCAAGCTCGACGTGCGTTTCGACTGGGCCAAGCAGTGGCTGCTCGGTACGGCCTCGCTGACGCTGCGTCCGCACTTCTACCCCCAGACGCAAGTAGTACTTGACGCCAAGGGCTTCGACATTAAGAGTGTGCGCCTGCTGGCCGGCGGTAAAGAAAAAAACCTGAACTATACTTACGACAAGCGTAAGATTACCATTACCCTCGACCGGCCCTACACCCGCACCGAGCCCTACCAGATTCGCATCAGCTACACGGCCAAGCCCAACGAGCTGGAGCAGGGGGGCAGCGCGGCCATTACCGGCAACAAGGGTCTGTACTTTATTAATCCGCTGGGCACGGAGAAGAATAAGCCCAAGCAGATTTGGACCCAGGGCGAGACGGAAGCTAATTCCTGCTGGTTTCCGACCATCGACAAGCCCAATCAGCGCATGACCCAGGAAATTGCCATGACCGTGGACGCGCAGTACAAGACGCTGTCGAATGGCCTGCTGGTTTCCTCCAAGAAAAACACTGATGGTACCCGCACCGACGTCTGGAAGCAAAGTCTGCCGGCGGCGCCTTACCTGACCATGATGGCCGTCGGCGACTTTGCCGTCGTCAACGACACCTGGCGCGGTAAGGCCGTCGACTACTACGTGGAACCCGCGTTTCAGAGCACGGCCAAAACCATCTTTGGCAATACGCCGGCCATGCTCGACTTCTTTTCCAAGAAGCTAGGCGTCGACTTTCCCTGGGAGAAATATGCACAGGTATCCATCCGTGACTTTGTGTCGGGCGCCATGGAAAACACTTCGGCTACCACTATCCGGCAGGAGTGGACCCAGCTGACGCCGCGGGAGCAGCTCGACAAAACCTATATTACTGAGGGTACCATTGCCCACGAGCTGTTCCACCAGTGGTTCGGCGACTACGTAACGGCCGAAAGCTGGAGCAACCTGCCCCTGAACGAGGCTTTTGCCGATTATTCCGAATTGCTCTGGGCTGAGAATAAATACGGCGCCGATGCCGCTGAACTGGTGCAGCAAGAGAAACTGACCCAGTACCTGAGCGAAGCCGAAAGTAAGCGGGAGCCCCTGATTCGCTACCATTATGCCGAGCGGGAGGATATGTTCGACCGGCACTCCTACGACAAAGGTGGGCGGGTGCTGCACATGCTGCGCAAATACGTGGGCGACGAGGCTTTCTACGCCTCCCTCAACCGGTATTTGACTACCAACAAGTTTTCGGCCTCCGAAATAGCCAAACTGCGCATTGCCTTCGAGGAAACGACCGGCGAAGACCTGATGTGGTTCTTCGACCAGTGGTTTATGCAGCGTGGTCACCCCGAGTTGCGCATCACGCACTCCTATGCCAACGGTCAGGTGAGTATGCGGGTGCAGCAAATTCAGGACTCTACCTTCACGCCCATCTACCGTCTGCCCGTCACGGTCACCACCTGGATTAACAAGCAGGCCACTGATACGCGCATCGTCGTCACCAAAGCCGACCAGACCTTCCAATGGGCGGCTCCCCAACGCCCCAACTTGGTCAAGTTCGATGCCGAAGGTCAGCTGCTGGCCAAAATCCAGGAGGAGCGCACCCAGGATGAACTCATGTTCCAGTACTACAATGCCCGCAACTACCTGCAGAAGTACGAAGCCATTGACGGGCTGCGCAACAAAGTAGGGGACCTGGCCGTGAGCGGCCTGCTGCGCAATGCCCTGAATGATAATTTCTGGGCCGTGCGCAATGCGGCCTTGGAAGCCCTGCGCAAATACAAAGGCCCCGAGGGCAACGCCGTGCGCAAGGATATTAAGCGCGTGGCGGCCAGCGACGTAAAAAGTCAAGTGCGAGCTACGGCCATTGCTACTCTCTCTACCTTCCCCAACGAGGACTTTGGGGATGTCTACAGCGTGGCGCTCAACGACAGTTCCTACCTCGTGGCCAGCGCTGCTATTACGGCTCTAACCAAAGCACCCACGGTCGGCACCCGGGACCGGATCAGCTCGATGCAGGAAACTACCAGCACGGCGGTTCTGAACGCCCTGGCCAACTACTATTCGCTTAACGGCAACCTTGACCAATACCCCTGGTTCCTGCGCCGTCTCAACGACGTGCCCGAAGAAGACCTCTATAACTACCTGCAGAACTTCGGCACCCTGATGACCAAGATTCCGCCTATCGAGCGGGAGAAGGGCATCCAGAAGCTCGAAACCCTAGCCCGTACCCACCGCAACTATGCTGTGAAACTAGGCGCCTACCGTGCTCTGAACACGCTCGTGGCTAGTACCCCCAGCCTGAAGCCCGTGCTACAGGACATCAAAGCCAAGGAGAAAGACAGCCAGTTAAAGGCTTTCTACAGCCTGCTGCAATAAATTTTAATAAAAATTATTGCAGCTCTTCACCCGGTTTGTTCGGGGTGTTAGTCCTCTGGAATCAGCGTCTTAGCTCCGGAATCAACGAAAATTCAGGTCTGCCGTCAGAAAAATATTGCAACGATTTTTGCCGACAGACTTGACTTGCATCAGAAAGTGCCTAATTTTGCAACTCCTTTAGCAACCACCCCACTTCAAGGGCAGGTTTTAAAGGGAAAATAATCAGTGCAAACGGTGCTGAAAAACTAACTGGGGGTATCGCATAGCGGCAATTGCGGGTGACTGTAACTCACCTCCTTCGGGTTCATAGGTTCGAGTCCTGTTACCCCCACAGTAAGTGAAATGTTGAAATAGAGATTCGGTGAACTTAAATCGTCGAATCTCTATTTTAAAGCTCACAAACGCGGGAGTAGCTCAGTTGGTAGAGCGGCAGCCTTCCAAGCTGCAGGTCGCGGGTTCGAACCTCGTCTCCCGCTCTAAGCAAGTCCCGAGTACAACACATAAGCCGTTTTAGCTCAGTGGTAGAGCACTTCCTTGGTAAGGAAGAGGTCATGGGTTCAAATCCCATAAATGGCTCACATTACATTACAAATACCGACGGAGCAGCGCGACTGCACTGTTTGGATCTGTCAAACAGGTAAAGCGACGTGCAGGCCCTAGGTGGAGCTGCGTTTCGCTTTCTTGTAGTATAGCTCAGTCGCGTTTTACTCTCATCCCCACAAATCTCCTCTTAATCTCTTTACAATGGCCAAAGAAAATTTTGATCGTTCCAAGCCGCACGTGAACATCGGTACGATCGGGCACGTCGACCACGGCAAAACCACCCTGACTGCTGCTATCACCACGGTACTGGCGAACAAAGGTTTGGCTGCTAAGCGTGACTTCTCTTCGATTGACAATGCTCCCGAAGAAAAAGAGCGTGGTATCACCATCAACACCGCTCACGTAGAGTACGCTACCGAAAACCGTCACTACGCTCACGTTGACTGCCCCGGTCACGCTGACTATGTGAAGAACATGGTAACGGGTGCTGCCCAGATGGACGGCGCTATCCTCGTAGTAGCTGCTACCGACGGTCCGATGCCCCAGACGCGTGAGCACATCCTGCTGGCTCGCCAGGTAGGTGTACCTCAGCTGGTTGTGTTCATGAACAAAGTGGACATGGTGGATGACCCCGAGCTGCTCGAGCTCGTGGAAATGGAAATCCGCGAACTGCTCTCGTTCTACGACTTTGACGGCGACAACATTCCCGTTATCCAGGGTTCGGCTCTGGGTGGCCTGAATGGCGATGCCAACTGGGTTCCCAAGATCGAAGAGCTGATGGATGCTGTTGACTCGTTCATTCCGATTCCTGCTCGTCTGACCGACCTGCCCTTCCTGATGCCCGTAGAGGACGTATTCTCTATCACGGGTCGTGGTACGGTAGCTACCGGCCGTATCGAGCGTGGTATCATCAACTCGGGTGAGCAGGTTGACATCCTCGGCATGGGTGCTGAAGGTCTGAAGTCGACCGTAACCGGTGTTGAGATGTTCCGCAAGATCCTCGACCGTGGCGAAGCTGGTGACAACGTAGGTTTGCTGCTCCGTGGTATTGAAAAAGAAGCCATCCGTCGTGGTATGGTTATCTGCAAGCCCGGCTCGGTAACTCCTCACCAGAAGTTCAAAGCTGAGGTGTACGTGCTGTCGAAAGAAGAAGGTGGCCGTCACACGCCCTTCTTCAACAACTACCGTCCCCAGTTCTACCTGCGTACCACGGACGTTACCGGCATCATCACCCTCCCAGAAGGTGTTGAAATGGTAATGCCCGGTGACAACATCACCATCCAAGTTGAGCTGATCAACAAGGTGGCAATGGAGAAAGGTCTGCGTTTCGCTATCCGCGAAGGTGGCCGTACGGTAGGTGCCGGTCAGGTAACTGAAATCCTCGACTAGTTTCTGCTGGATATCCAGTAAATCAATACAATCCGCCTCTGATTTTTTCAGGGGCGGATTTGTTTTGTATAAAGAGTTCAGTACATTTGCAGTCCCAATCCGGCTTTAAAGGAAAAGGGACGCATCCACGGGCGTAGTTCAAGGGTAGAATAGAGGTCTCCAAAACCTTTGATGGGAGTTCGAATCTCTCCGCCCGTGCAAGATTGGTTACGGAGAAGTAACCGCAGTAGTTAAAGCCAAAACCGGCACCATGAGCAAGCTGACGAAATATTTCCGCGATACCACGGAGGAGATGCGTTACAAGGTAACGTGGTCTTCTTTTGAGGAACTGCAGAAGAGTGCCGGTCTGGTGCTCATCGGTTCGCTCGTGTTTGCCGCAGTAGTAGGCATTATGGACGTAGTGTTCAATAAGAGCCTCGAAGCGTTTTACAACTCATTCCGTTAATCGAATTTAGTAGAGATGGGAGAGTTGAAGTGGTACGTAGTTCGTTCGGTTAGCGGACAGGAGAAAAAAGCCAAGCAGTACTTGGAAACCGAGATTGGTCGTCATGGCCTGTCTGACTTGGTGCCCCAGGTATTGATTCCGGCCGAGAAGGTTTACGAAATGCGCAACGGCAAGAAGCGCGTTCGGGAGCGGAACTTCTTTCCTGGCTACATCCTAATCCACGCCGACCTGACCCACGGCGAAGTTGACCACATTATTACCAGCACCCCTGGGGTAATTGGTTTCCTGAGCGACAAAGAAGGTAAAAGCACGAACACAAAGCCAATTCCGTTGCGCCTGTCCGAAGTAAACCGGATTCTGGGCATTGTGGACGAAGCTGAAGAAGAAACGGCCAGCCTCGAAACTCCATTTGTGGTAGGCGAGCTGGTGAAGGTAGTCGATGGAGCTTTCAGTGGCTTCTCCGGCAACGTTTCGGAAGTGTTCGAAGAGCGCAAGAAGCTCAATGTAATTGTGAAAATATTCGGCCGTAGCACGCCCATGGAGCTGAGCTACACCCAGGTCGAGAAAGAATCATAAGTCAGCTAGTACAAGACGAGAGCGTAGAAGTGGGAGAGACCTCCTGATTCTACGCTCTCTGATCTAACTTCTGCAAAGAACGTCGTCGGTTATTCGCTCTGAGCCGGCGGGGCTTCCACTAGAGCACACATAAAATAAAACGGAGGGCTGCTTGTGTTACGACATACAGCCCGAAGCCTTTCAAACCAATGGCCAAAGAAATTAGAGGTTATCTGAAGCTTCAGATAAAGGGAGGCGCTGCGAACCCCTCGCCGCCGGTTGGACCTGCACTTGGTAGCAAAGGCCTTAACATCATGGAATTCTGCAAGCAGTTCAACGCTCGCACCCAGGATAAGGCCGGCCAAGTATGTCCCGTATTGATCACCATGTACACCGACAAGTCGTTTGACTTTGTGGTGAAGACCCCTCCGGCACCAGTAATGCTGCTGGAAGCTGCCAAGCTCCAGGGTGGTTCGAAAGAGCCAAACCGGAACAAGGTAGGTTCGGTTACGTGGGACCAAATCCGCACGATTGCCGAAGTGAAAATGCCCGACTTGAACGCCTTCCAGGTGGAGTCGGCCATGAAGCAGGTGGCAGGTACGGCCCGCAGCATGGGTATTACCATCAAGGGCGATTCTCCCTTTGCTGAATAACTTTAAAGGAGAAGAAAACTGATGGCACAAGTTAGCAAAAAGCGCAAGGAAGCCCTTGCCAAACACGACCTGACGCAGGTACGCAACCTTGTTGAGGCAGCCAAAGTGGTGAAGGACATTACCTACACCAAGTTTGACGCTTCCGTTGACATCGACGTACGTCTGGGCGTTGACCCCCGTAAAGCCGACCAAATGGTTCGTGGCGTTGCTACGCTGCCCCACGGTACCGGCAAAACCGTACGCGTTCTGGCTCTGGTTACTCCCGACAAGGAGGCCGAAGCTACCGCTGCCGGCGCTGATTTCGTAGGCTTGGACGACTACATCTCGAAAATCGAGAAAGGCTGGACCGACATCGACGTGATTATCACGATGCCGTCGGTAATGGCTAAAGTAGGTCGCCTGGGCCGCGTACTTGGCCCCCGTGGTCTGATGCCAAACCCCAAGTCGGGTACGGTAACGACCGACGTAGCCAAGGCAGTACAGGAAGTGAAGGCTGGTAAAATCGACTTCAAAGTTGACAAAACCGGTATCATTCACACCAGCGTTGGCAAAGTGTCTTTTGATGACCAGAAGCTGGCTGAAAACGCCATCGAAGTAATCCAGACGCTGATCCGTCTGAAGCCTTCGTCGGCCAAAGGCACCTACATCAAGAGCATCACGCTGAGCAGCACGATGAGCCCCGCCGTTCCGGTTGACACTTCGGTTACTTCCGCTTAATTCACAATCAAGACGATATGACCCGGGAAGAAAAACAAGCCCTCGTCGACGAGTTGAGCGAAAAGTTTCAATCGCACAACGCGTTCTACATTACCGATGCTTCGGGAATGTCGGTGGCGAAAATCAACGAATTCCGCCGGTTGTGCTTCAACCGTGGCCTGGAGTTCAAAGTGTACAAAAACACGCTGATCCGCAAGGCGCTCGACACGCTGGATACGGACACGGCTGAGCTGGACGCAGCGCTGAAAAGCCAGTCGGGTGTACTGTTCTCGAAAGAGGCCGGCAACGCTCCCGGCAAACTGCTGAAGGACTTCTATAAGGCTCAGAACTACGGCAAAAACGCTGTTCCGAAGCCCGCTCTGAAGGGTGCTTACATCGACGCCAGCATCTACCTGGGTGCTGAGCAGCTCGAAACCCTGAGCACGCTGAAAGGCAAAAATGAGCTTATCGGTGAAGTTATCGGTCTGCTCCAGTCGCCCGCCAAGAACGTTATCAGCGCTCTGTCGAGCGGTGGCAACAAGCTGGCTGGCATCCTCAAGACGCTTTCCGAAAAAGAAGAGGCGGCTGCTTAATTGCCCCTACCTTTTTCTCCCTAAATCAAATTCAACAACCCCCTCTTTTTTTAACAATCTACAGAAATGGCAGATTTGAAAGCATTCGCTGAGCAGCTCGTTAACCTGACGGTGAAAGAAGTAAACGAACTGGCTACGATCCTGAAGGACGAGTATGGCATTGAGCCTGCTGCTGCTGCTCCCGTAATGGTAGCTGGTGGTGGCGCTGCTGCTGCTGAAGCTCCCGAGGAGAAGACGGCCTTCGACGTAATCCTGAAATCGGCTGGCGCAAGCAAGCTGGCAGTAGTTAAGCTGGTAAAAGACCTGACCGGTCTGGGCCTGAAAGAAGCCAAAGAACTGGTTGACGGTGCTCCCAAGCCCCTGAAAGAAGGTGTTGCTAAAGACGAGGCTGAAGGCCTGAAGAAGCAACTGGAAGAAGCCGGCGCTGAAGTAGAAGTTAAGTAAGCTGCCCCGCGCTTTTTCTCATACAAATAAGGATAGGCCTGGCAACTAAGCCAGGTCTTTTCCTGTTTGTAGGCTACGATCTTTACCAGATTGCCCCCAGACGCCGCATTGCGGCTTTTTGTGCCTACGGGTAACGGACGAGGGCGCGGCAGGGTTTGCCGATAGTTTAGTACGCTTCAGTGTCCATTTTTAACCTTCAACGCATTGGCTACACCGAAAGCACAGGCTTTGCAGAAAGCCGACGAGCGAATCAATTTCGCCAAGATTAAGAAAGTTATCGAGTATCCGGATTTCCTGGACGTGCAGGTTCGCTCGTTCATGGATTTCTTCCAGTTGGAGACGGCGGCCGAAAGCCGCACCGACGAAGGCCTGTTTAAGGTATTCGCCGAGAACTTCCCCATCTCGGATTCCCGCGAAAACTTCGTACTGCAGTTCATGGACTACCACGTCGATCCGCCGAAGTATTCGGTGGACGAGTGCATCGACCGTGGCCTGACGTATTCGGTTCCGCTGAAAGCCAAGTTGCGCCTGATCTGTAACGATACGGACAACGAGGATTTCGAAACGATTGAGCAGGAAGTGTTCTTGGGTAACATCCCCTACATGACCGAAAAAGGCTCGTTCGTCATTAACGGCGCCGAGCGGGTTATCGTTTCGCAGCTGCACCGTTCGCCCGGTGTGTTCTTTGCCCAGAGCAAGCACACCAACGGCACGAAGCTGTATTCGGCCCGTATCATTCCGTTCAAAGGCTCGTGGATTGAATTTGCCACGGACGTGAACAACGTGATGTACGCCTACATTGACCGGAAGAAGAAATTCCCGGTTACCACGCTGCTGCGTGCCATCGGCTACGGCACCGACAAAGACATTCTTGACCTGTTCGGTTTGTCGGAAGAGGTGAAGGCTGAGAAGAAGGCTTTGAAGAAAGCCGTCGGCCGGAAGCTGGCTGCCCGGGTGCTGCGCACCTGGACGGAAGACTTCGTGGACGAGGATACCGGTGAAGTGGTATCTATCGACCGGAACGAAGTGCTGCTGGAGCGCGACTCGACCATCGAGGAGGACGACATTGACACCATCCTGAACGCTGGGGCCAAGTCAGTTATTCTGCACCGCGAGAACGTGAACATTGCGGACTTCGCAATCATTTACAACACGCTGCAGAAAGATAACTCCAACTCGGAGAAGGAAGCTGTTGAGCAAATCTACCGTCAGCTCCGGAACACGGAAGCTCCCGACGAAGAAACTGCCCGCGACATTATCCAAAAGCTGTTTTTCTCGGACAAGCGCTACGACCTCGGGGACGTAGGCCGCTACCGTATCAATAAGAAGCTGGGCCTCGACAAGAACTGGGAAGCTCGGGTACTGACCAACGAGGACATTGTTCTCATCGTGAAGTACCTGATTGGCCTGATCAACTCGAAGGCAGTAGTCGACGACATTGACCACTTGTCGAACCGTCGGGTACGTACCGTGGGTGAGCAGCTCTACGCTCAGTTTGGCGTCGGTCTGGCCCGGATGGCGCGTACCATTAAGGAGCGCATGAACGTGCGGGACAACGAGGACTTCAAGCCCGTTGACCTGATCAACGCCCGTACGCTCTCGTCGGTTATCAACTCGTTCTTCGGCACCAACCAGTTGTCGCAGTTCATGGACCAGACCAACCCGCTGGCCGAGGTGACGCACAAGCGTCGCGTATCGGCACTGGGGCCGGGAGGTCTGTCGCGCGAGCGGGCTGGTTTCGAAGTACGGGACGTTCACTACACCCACTACGGCCGCCTCTGCACCATCGAAACGCCGGAAGGACCGAACATCGGTCTAATTTCGTCGCTGTGCGTGCACGCCCGCGTTAACTCGATGGGCTTCATCGAAACGCCCTACCGCACGGTAGAGAGCGGCAAAGTGGATACCAGCTCGAACGTAAAATACCTAACTGCCGAAGAAGAAGATACCCACCACATTGCCCAGGCTAACGCCCGCATCGATGAGAACGGTAACTTCATCAACGAGCTGGTAAAAGGCCGTTTCGAAGGTGACTTCCCCGTGGTTGGTCCCGACGAATACAGCTACATGGACGTAGCGCCGAACCAGATTGTATCGGTGGCTGCTTCGCTGATTCCATTCCTGGAGCACGACGACGCCAACCGGGCCCTGATGGGTTCGAACATGCAACGTCAGGCCGTACCGCTGCTCCGTCCGCAGGCGCCCATCGTGGGCACCGGCTTGGAAGGTCGTACCGCTATTGACTCGCGTGCGCTGGTTGTTGCCGAAGGTGATGGTGTTATCGACTACGTTGACGCCAATAAGATTGTAGTGAAATACGATCTGACCGAAGACGACATTCTGGTGAGCTTCGACGCGGAGAAGATTTCCTATGATCTGATCAAGTTCCGTCGGACCAACCAGGATACCTGCATCAACCTGACCCCTATCGTGAAGCGCGGACAGCGCGTGACGAAGGGTCAGCCACTGTGCGAAGGCTACGGCACTAATAACGGTGAGCTGGCCTTGGGTCGTAACATGCAGGTGGCCTTTATGCCCTGGCAGGGTTACAACTTCGAGGATGCCATCGTTATTTCGGAGCGCGTTGTGCGTGACGATATCTTCACCTCGATTCACATTGAGGAGTTCGAACTCGAAGTGCGGGAAACCAAGCGCGGCGAGGAAGAACTGACGTCGGAAATTCCGAACGTAAGCGAAGAAGCCGTTCGCAACCTCGACGACAACGGTATTATCCGTCTGGGTGCTGAGGTGAAGGAAGGCGACATTCTGATCGGTAAAATCACGCCGAAGGGCGAGACGGATCCGACTCCGGAAGAGAAGCTGCTCCGCGCCATCTTCGGTGACAAAGCCGGCGATGTGAAAGATGCCTCCCTTAAGGCGCCACCATCCCTGAACGGGGTTGTGATTGGCACCAAGCTGTTCTCGCGTCCGAAGAAAGACAAAAACCTGCGGGCCAAGTCGAAGAAGGAAGTCGAAGAGCTGAAGGATTCCTACGCCAAGGAGCTTCGCGGGGTGAAAGCCGTGATGATCGACAAACTGGTGCAGCTGCTGGAAGGCAAGACGTCGCAAGGCGTGAAGCACAAGTTTGGCGACGAAATCCTGACTAAAGGGGTCAAGTTTGGTAAGAAGAACATCACCGATGCCCTCTTCCCCGACAAGAACCCTTATAAGGACGAGAGCAACTACGCCGTGCCGGAAGAGGTGAACATGTTCAAGGACCTGATCCTGGAGAACTGGACTGCCGACGACAAAGTGAACGGAATGCTGCTGCAACTGGTGAAAAACTACACCAAGCGCCGCAACACCATCACGGCTCGTTTCAAGCGCGACCGGTTTACCCTGGAAGTAGGGGATGAACTGCCCGCCGGTATCGTACAGCTGGCCAAAGTATACATCGCCAAGAAGCGCAAGCTGAAGGTGGGTGATAAAATGGCAGGTCGTCACGGTAACAAAGGGGTAGTAGCCCGCATCGTGCGCGATGAGGACATGCCCTTCCTGGCCGACGGTACGCCCATGGACATCGTGCTCAACCCGCTCGGTGTACCTAGCCGGATGAACATCGGTCAGATCTACGAAACCGTACTGGGCTGGGCCGGCCTCAAGCTGGGCCGTACCTACGCTACCCCGATTTTCGACGGTGCTACCGAAGAGGAAGTATCGAAGGAACTGACGGAAGCCGGGCTGCCCACCTTCGGCCGCTCGTACCTGCACGACGGTCTGACCGGTCAGCAGTTCGACCAGCCGGTAACGGTCGGTGTGATTTACATGCTGAAGCTGGGTCACCTTGTCGACGACAAGATGCACGCCCGCTCCATCGGGCCGTACTCCCTCATCACGCAGCAGCCGCTGGGTGGTAAGGCGCAGTTCGGTGGTCAGCGCTTCGGTGAAATGGAAGTGTGGGCTCTGGAAGCCTTCGGTGCGTCGAACGTACTGCAGGAAATCCTGACCGTGAAGTCGGATGACGTTATCGGTCGGGCCAAGGCCTACGAAGCCATTGTAAAAGGTGACGTACTGCCCAAGCCGAATATCCCCGAGTCATTCAACGTACTCATTCACGAGCTGCGTGGTCTGGCCCTGGAAATCACGCTGGACTAGTAAAGTCAGTTGAAATTAGGAGTTGTTGGTGCCCCGGTACCGGCAACTCCTATTTCGGGCTTTATACAATAGAGTTTACCGCGGTTCGGGCAGCCGAGAATAGCTGCCGCCGGCGTCGTTCCGAGATATGGTCAGAACGGCATTTAAAGCCAGCAGCAGCTAGCCGCACCAAGCTCAGGTTTGCCAAAACCTGCGCTCTTACCCATCAGACCTGACGAAACCTACTGCCCGACGTACCTATCCGATCGGCAGAGCACTTTTATCAGAGTCGAACTGTTTTGGTTTTTCGGACTCCTCTTAAGAAGAGCCGATCATTCAAGGCAGCCACAAAGCCAACAGCTAACAGCTCTACTACATGGCGTTTGCAAAAAACAAAAAACTGGTACAGGACTTCTCGAAAGTCACTATTTCGCTGGCCTCGCCCGAATCCATTCTGGAGCGGTCGAACGGCGAAGTTGTGAAGCCGGAGACGATTAACTACCGGACGTACAAGCCCGAAATGGGCGGCCTGTTCTGCGAGCGGATTTTCGGTCCGGTAAAGGACTGGGAATGCCACTGCGGCAAGTACAAGCGGATTCGCTACAAGGGCATCATCTGCGACCGTTGCGGCGTGGAGGTGACCGAGAAGAAAGTACGCCGGGAGCGGATGGGCCACATCGAACTGGTGGTGCCCGTAGCGCACATCTGGTATTTCAAGTCGTTGCCAAACAAAATCGGCTACCTGCTGGGCCTGCCCACCAAGAAGCTCGACCAGATTATCTATTACGAGCGGTACGTGGTAGTGCAGCCCGGTGTACTTGCCGAAGAAGGCGTACAGCAGCTGGACTTCCTGACCGAAGACGAATACCTCGACATCATCGACAAGCTCCCCCGCGAGAACCAGATGCTGCCGAATGAAGATCCTAACAAATTCATTGCCCGCATGGGGGCCGATGCTCTGCAGCTGTTGCTGGAGCGCACCAACCTCGACGAGCTTTCCTATAGCCTCCGCGACTCGGCCGCCCACGAGACTTCGCAGCAGCGTAAAGCTGAAGCGTTGAAGCGTCTGCGCGTAGTGGAAGCTTTCCGCGACGCGGCTACCCGCATCGAGAACAAGCCCGAGTGGATGGTCATCCGCATGGTGCCGGTGATTCCGCCGGAACTGCGCCCCCTCGTGCCGTTGGACGGTGGCCGTTTCGCCACTTCCGACTTGAACGACCTGTACCGCCGCGTTATCATCCGCAACAACCGCCTCAAGCGCCTGATCGAAATCAAGGCTCCCGAGGTGATTCTGCGGAACGAGAAGCGCATGCTGCAGGAAGCCGTGGATTCGCTCTTCGACAACTCGCGGAAAGTAAACGCCGTGCGCGCCGAAGGCAACCGAGCTCTGAAGTCGCTGTCCGATATGCTGAAAGGCAAGCAGGGCCGCTTCCGTCAGAACCTGCTCGGTAAGCGTGTCGACTACTCCGGTCGTTCGGTAATCGTGGTAGGTCCTGAGCTGAAACTGCACGAGTGCGGTCTGCCCAAGAACATGGCCGCCGAGCTGTTCAAGCCCTTCATCATCCGTAAGCTCATCGAGCGCGGCATTGTGAAGACGGTAAAGTCGGCTAAGAAAATCGTGGACCGCAAGGACGCCGTGGTATGGGACATCCTGGAGAACGTGCTGAAAGGCCACCCAGTGCTCCTGAACCGGGCTCCTACCTTGCACCGCTTGGGCATCCAGGCATTCCAGCCCCGCCTCATCGAAGGCAAGGCTATCCAGCTGCACCCGCTCGTTTGTACGGCTTTCAACGCTGACTTTGACGGTGACCAGATGGCTGTGCACGTGCCCCTGGGCCCGGCTGCTATCCTGGAAGCCTCCATGCTGATGCTGGCCTCGCACAACATCCTGAACCCCGCCAACGGCGCGCCCATCGCGGTACCGTCGCAGGACATGGTTCTGGGTCTGTACTACGTAACCAAAGGCAAGCGCAGCACCGACGACGAGAAGATCCAGGGCGAAGGCCGCATGTTCTACTCGGACGAGGAAGTGGTAATTGCTCTCAACGAAGGTCAGCTTTCCAAGCACGCCTATATTAAGGTGCGCACCCAGATTCGCGACGAGGAAGATAACCTCGTAACGAAGATTATCGAGACCGTAGCCGGCCGCGTGCTGTTCAACCAGCTCGTGCCCACCGAAGTAGGTTTCGTGGATGAGCTGCTGACTAAGAAGAAACTCCAGCAGATCATTTCGATGGTGTTCAAGCGGACCGGCATGGCCCGCACCGCACAGTTCCTCGACGACATCAAGACGCTGGGCTTCCAGTCGGCTTACAAAGGCGGTCTGTCGATGGGTCTG
The DNA here is from genome assembly GCF_002797555.1 of Hymenobacter chitinivorans DSM 11115. Taxonomy (NCBI): domain Bacteria; kingdom Pseudomonadati; phylum Bacteroidota; class Cytophagia; order Cytophagales; family Hymenobacteraceae; genus Hymenobacter; species Hymenobacter chitinivorans. The sequence goes on from NZ_PGFA01000002.1 coordinate 323,284, forward strand.
GGCGACATCCAGATTCCGAAAGAGAAGGATGCCCTGGTGCTGCAAGCGCAGAACGACGTGAAGGCCGTTACTCAGAACTACCAGATGGGTCTGATTACCGACAACGAGCGTTACAACCAGGTTATCGACATCTGGACCCGCATCAACAACCAAATCACTGAAACCCTCATGGGTCGCCTCGAAAAGGAGAACCAGGGATTCAACTCGATTTACATGATGATGCACTCCGGTGCCCGTGGTTCGCGCGAGCAGATTCGTCAGCTCGGCGGTATGCGGGGTCTGATGGCCAAGCCGCAGAAGTCGCTGCAGGGTTCGGTAGGTGAGATTATCGAAAACCCGATTCTGTCGAACTTCAAAGAAGGCCTGGACGTAATCGAGTACTTCATTTCGACCCACGGTGCCCGTAAGGGTCTGGCCGACACCGCCCTGAAGACGGCTGACGCCGGCTACCTGACCCGTCGTCTGGTAGACGTGTCGCAGGACGTAATCGTGAACGAAAACGACTGTGGCACCCTGCGCGGCATCGAGACCTTCGCATTGAAGGACAACGAGGACGTAGTAGAGCCCCTGGCCGAGCGTATCCTGGGCCGCGTGGCCGTTCACGACATCGTGGACCCCATGACGGACGAGGTTATCCTGCCCGCTGGTACCGAAATCACCGAGGAAATCACCCGCCGCATCGATGCTACGGCTATTGAGTCGGTGGAAATCCGCTCGGTACTGACCTGCGAGTCGAAGCGTGGTATCTGCGCCAAGTGCTACGGCCGTAACCTGTCGTCGGGCCGCATGGTCCAGAAAGGGGAAGCTGTAGGTGTAATTGCCGCTCAGTCGATTGGTGAGCCTGGTACCCAGCTCACGCTGCGTACGTTCCACGTAGGTGGTACGGCTTCCAACATTGCCGTGGAAGCCAGCCTGCGCGCCAAATTCGCCGGTGTAATTGAGTTCGAAGACATCCGTACTGTTGACTCCGTAAACGCCGAAGGCGAGCCGGTGAAAGTAGTTATGGGTCGTTCGGGCGAAATCCGCATCGTGGAGAAAGGCACCGGCAAGGTCTACATCTCGAACCACGTTCCTTACGGTTCGTTCCTGCTGGTCAACGAAGGCCAGGAGGTAGAGAAAGGCCAAGAGCTCAACAACTGGGACCCCTACAACGCCGTTATCTTGGCCGAGTTTGATGGTACCATCCAGTACGACGCTATTACGGAAGGTGTCACCTACCGTGAGGAGTCGGATGAGCAGACCGGTCACCGCGAGAAAGTAATCATCGAAAGCCGCGACAAGGCCCAGAACCCCTCCATCATCGTGAAGGCTGGGAAGAAGGACGCCGAGGAAGGCCAGCGTGCTTACAGCATCCCGGTGGGTTCGCACATCAACGTCGACAACGGTGAGAAAATCAAGGCTGGTCACATTCTGGCTAAGATTCCTCGGGCCGTGGGTAAAACCCGCGACATCACCGGTGGTCTGCCCCGCGTTACCGAGCTTTTCGAAGCCCGGAACCCCTCGAACCCGGCCGTTGTGTCGGAAATCGACGGTGTGGTAACCTACGGTACCGTGAAGCGTGGTAACCGCGAAATCTTTGTCGAGTCGAAAGACGGTGTCAAGAAGAAGTACATGGTGCCGCTGTCCAAGCACATTCTGGTGCAGGACAACGACTTTATCCGCGCCGGCATGCCGCTGTCGGATGGGGCCATTACGCCTTCGGACATCCTGAGCATTCAGGGCCCCGGTGCCGTGCAGGAATACCTCGTAAACGAGATTCAGGAAGTATACCGCTTGCAGGGTGTGAAAATCAACGATAAGCACATCGAGGTGGTCGTTCGCCAGATGATGCAGAAAGTTGTGATTCTGGACGCCGGCGACACGACTTTCCTGGAGCACCAGGTTATCGACAAAATCGTCTTCATGGAAGAAAACGATACCATCATCGACATGAAGGTGGTAACGAACTCCGGCGATTCGACGAACCTGAAGCCCGGCCAGATTGTGAGTGCCCGTCGCCTGCGCGACGAGAACTCCTCGCTGCGTCGTCGCGACCTGCAGCTGGTCGAAGTTCGGGAAGCCCAGCCGGCCGTATCGCGGCCCACGCTGCAGGGTATCACCCAGGCTTCGCTCGGTACCCAGTCGTTCATCTCGGCCGCTTCCTTCCAGGAGACGACCAAGGTGCTGTCGGAAGCCGCCATCCGTGGCAAGGCCGACGAACTGCTGGGCCTGAAGGAGAACGTAATCGTAGGTCACCTCATCCCGGCCGGTACCGGTCTGCGCGAATACACGCGTCAGGTCGTTGGGTCGAAAGATGAGCCCGAGGTTACGGCTCCCGCCAAGTCGGACGCTCCCGAGCCGAAGACCCGCGCCTCGCGCGCCAAGCGTGAAGTATCGGCTGACTAAGCTGAAGTGAATACTGGAAAAGCCGACTGGAGAAATCCGGTCGGCTTTTTCTTTTTAGTAGCTTTAGCAGCAACTCTTCCTCATCTTACTTATTACGTATGGCAGCCGATGTCCCGGTTCCTTTAGTTGACATTACTACTTCCAGGTTTCAGGTCGGGCAAGTCTGGGAGTACCACACGAGGCCAACTGAAACGGGTTCCGTGTTAACAGTAGTCAAGGTGGAGTTGCAGCATGGTACCGAAGTTGCCGTGCACATACACGTAGATGGGTTGAAGCTAAAAACACCCAACCCGGATGGAAAGCCCGGCACCACGGCGTCCCATCTGCCCTTTTCCGAGGAAGCTCTAACTGCCAGTGTAACTCATGTAGTACGCCATGCCGCCACGCTTCCTGATTTTGAAGAAGGTTATGAACTCTGGCGGGAAGCCTTTCTGGCAGGACAAGCCGGGGTATTTAGCGTAACAGTGGCTGAAGTAATGGACTTCATTGAGTCTACTTTCAGCAATCAGTAAAATAATGACCTCATGAACGAACCCCAGGAAATTCCCGGACCTCAGGACCCCAACGCCATCAACATCGAACTCTCGGAGGCCATTGCCGAAGGCGAGTATGCTAACCTAGCCATGATAGCGCACAGCAGCAGCGAGTTTGTCATCGACTTCATTCGCCTCATGCCCGGCGTGCCCAAAGCCAAGGTCAAAGCCCGCATCATCGTCACGCCCGAGCATGCCAAGCGGCTGCTGTCGGCCTTGGCCGACAACGTAGAGCGTTTTGAACAGACGTTCGGTCCAATCAAGCAGCAAAATGATATGCCCAGCTACCCGCTGGGATTTGGCGGCACGGTGGGAGAGGCCTAGACCTCGGAATAATACAGCGTATGAAGCGGCTTTTATCGGGAAGATAGAAGCCGCTTCTTCGTTGAATACAAAAACGGGCTAAAAGGAGAGCTACGTTAGGCAGACGACACTATGGAGCAGGCCTAGACTAAAAGACGTAGCCTCAACGAACGTATTTACCCTGAAAAAGCCTTATGGACTCGTCCGTAAGGCTTTTTTTGTGCGGGCAGCTGGTTGGAATAGATGGTTTGAAGCGCATAAGAAGCTCTTCTATGGTTTCCTAAGACAAACTATTTCAACCTGTTTGCTATTTCCGAGTAGCTTTTATACCTTTGCAAGCCTAATTTTTTGGGAGAGAACCCTCCTTGACAAACCATTCCGTAGATGCCTACCATTAACCAATTAGTACGAAAAGGCCGCGAGAAGCTGACGACGAAGTCAAAGTCGCCGGCTCTTGACTCGTGCCCGCAGCGCCGTGGCGTTTGCACCCGGGTGTACACCACCACGCCTAAGAAGCCGAACTCGGCTATGCGTAAGGTTGCCCGTGTGCGCCTCACCAACGGCAAAGAAGTTAACGCCTACATCCCTGGTGAAGGCCACAACCTGCAGGAGCACAGCATCGTGCTGATCCGTGGTGGCCGGGTGAAAGACCTTCCCGGTGTACGTTACCACATCATCCGTGGCGCCCTCGATACTGCCGGTGTAAACGGCCGTACCCAGCGTCGTTCGAAGTATGGCGCCAAGCGTCCCAAGCCAGGTCAGCCTGCTGCTACGGGCAAAGGCGGCAAACCAGCACCCGGCAAGAAAAAGTAATTGATACGAGTGTGGTAGCGCGCAGTGCTGGATAGCACATGGTTCTTATCCCACTTCCCGCTACTCACCCTCATTTCTAAGCTCATGAGAAAGTCAAAACCAAAGAAGCGCATCCTGCTTCCCGATCCTAAGTACAAGGAGACCTTGGTAACTCGTTTCGTCAACTACATGATGTATGACGGAAAGAAGAACCTGGCCTACACCATTTTCTACGATGCCTGCGAACTGGTTGAGCAGCGCACCAAGGAAAACGGCCTGGAAATGTGGCGCAAAGCCCTGAACAACGTGATGCCGACCGTAGAAGTGAAGAGCCGCCGCGTAGGTGGTGCTACCTTCCAGGTGCCGATCGAAGTTCGCCCCGACCGTCGTATCTCGGTAGGTGCTAAGTGGATGATTCAGTACGCTCGTCGTCGTGGTGAGAAAACCATGAAGGACAAGCTGGCTGGCGAAATCATTGCCGCTGCGAAAGGTGAAGGTGCTTCCGTGAAGAAGAAGGACGACACCCACCGCATGGCTGAAGCCAACAAGGCCTTCTCGCACTTCCGCTTCTAACAATCGTTATTAGGCACTATAGGGTCTTAAGGACTTGGATTTTTTTGACGGATTGTTCTGTTGAGTAGCCCAAGACCTTAAGACCTTAAGTATCTAAGACCCCAATAAAAGCAATGGCTGTTAATAAAGACCTGCAATACCTCCGGAACATCGGGATTATGGCGCACATCGACGCCGGTAAGACCACGACTTCGGAGCGCATTCTCTACTACACCGGTAAGACCCACAAAATCGGGGAAGTGCACGAAGGTGCCGCCACGATGGACTGGATGGAGCAGGAGCAGGAGCGTGGTATCACCATCACTTCGGCTGCTACCACTACGTTCTGGAATTACCCCACCGACGCGAAAGGTGACCCAACCCCGGAGACCAAGCAGTACAAGATCAACCTCATCGATACTCCCGGCCACGTTGACTTCACGGTAGAAGTTGAACGCTCGCTGCGTGTACTCGATGGTGCCGTTGCTCTGTTCTGCGCCGTTTCGGGCGTTGAGCCCCAGTCGGAAACCGTATGGCGTCAGGCTGACAAGTACAAGGTGCCCCGCATCTGCTTCGTCAACAAGATGGACCGTGCCGGTGCTGACTTCTTCAAGGCTGTTAGCGAAATCAAAGACAAGCTCGGCGCTAACCCCGTGCCCCTGCAAATCCCAATCGGCGCCGAAGACACCTTCAAAGGTGTTGTCGACCTGCTGACGGGTAAGGCTATCGTATGGGATGACGCTACCCAAGGCAAGTCGTACCACGAAATCCCCGTTCCCGAGGATCTGGTGGAGACCGTAGCCGAGTGGCGTCAGAAGCTCGTTGAGAGCGTTGCCGAGTACGACGACCGTCTGCTGGAGAAATTCTTCGACGATCCGGACTCCATTACCCGCGAGGAAATGATGGTTGTTATCCGCCAGGCGGTTATCGACATGAAGTTCTCGCCCGTAATGTGCGGCTCCGCTTTCAAAAACAAAGGTGTTCAGTCGATGCTGGACGGCGTTATGGCTTACCTGCCTTCGCCGCTCGACATGCCGGCCATCGTTGGTACGGACCCCGACACCGGGGAGTCCGTTGAGCGTCACCCCGACAACAGCGAGCCTTTCACGGCTCTGGCCTTCAAAATCGCCACTGACCCCTTCGTAGGTCGCTTGTGCTTCTTCCGCTGCTACAGCGGCGTGCTGGATGCTGGCTCGTACGTGCACAACAACCGCACGAACAAGAAAGAGCGTATCTCGCGTCTGATGCAGATGCACTCCAACAAGCAGAACCCAATCGATAAGATTCAGGCGGGTGACATTGCTGCGGGTGTTGGCTTCAAAGACATCAAAACCGGTGACACGCTGACCGACGAGAAGTCGCGCGTGGTACTGGAGTCGATGAGCTTCCCTGAGCCCGTTATCGGCTACGCCATTGAGCCCAAAACTCAGGCTGACGTTGATAAAATGGGTATGGCTATTGCCAAACTTGTGGAAGAAGACCCCACGCTGGTTGTTCAGACCGACCCCGAGACCGGCCAGACCGTGTTGAAAGGTATGGGTGAGCTTCACCTTGAAATCATCATCGACCGGATGCGTCGGGAGTTCAAGGTTGAAATCAACCAGGGTGCTCCTCAGGTTGCCTACAAAGAGATTCTGACTAAGTCCGTGGAACACCGCGAGACGTATAAGAAGCAAACGGGTGGTCGTGGTAAATTCGGTGACATCGTATTCGAACTCGGTCCGAAACTGACCGATCCGGAGAAACCCGGTCTGGAGTTCGTAAACGACATCACGGGTGGTGTTATCCCCCGCGAATTCATTGCGCCGGTTCAGAAAGGTTTCGAAGAAGCCATGAAGAACGGTCCGTTGGCGGGCTTCCCCATCGAAGGCATGCGCGTGCGTCTGTTCTACGGTTCCTACCACGACGTTGACTCGGACGCCCTGTCGTTCGAACTCGCGGCCCGTGGTGGTTTCCGCGAAGCCGGCCGCTTGGCTGGTCCGAAACTGCTCGAGCCCATCATGGCCGTTGAAGTAGTTTCGCCCGACGAGTACACGGGTTCGGTAACCGGTGACTTGAACCGTCGCCGCGGCATCATGAAGGGCCTCGATACCAAAGGTGGTCTGAACGTAATCAAGGCTGACGTTCCGCTGTCGGAGCTGTTCGGCTACGTAACCACGCTCCGTACGATTTCGTCGGGCCGCGCTTCGGCGTCGCTCACGTTCTCGCACTACGATCAGGTTCCCCAGAACCTCGCCGAAGGTATCATCGCCAAGCAAAAGGGTAACGCCATTCGCTAATCCGCTTCCACATTACAGACATGAACCAGAAAATTCGCATTAAACTCAAATCCTACGACCACAACCTGGTGGACAAATCGTCGGAGAAGATTGTGAAGGCGGTGAAGGCTACGGGCGCTATCGTAAGCGGTCCAATTCCATTGCCGACCGACAAAGAAAAATTCACCGTTCTTCGTTCGCCCCACGTGAACAAGAAGTCGCGTGAGCAGTTCCAGCTCTGCACCTACAAGCGCCTCGTGGATATCTACTCGACTTCGTCGAAGACGGTAGATGCCCTGATGAAGCTTGAGCTGCCCAGCGGCGTTGACGTTGAAATCAAAGTCTGAGGACCGGTTTCACCGCAATGAATAGGACAAACACCCCATCAGTTTTCGAACTGGTGGGGTGTTTTCTTATATATCCTAAGCAACTTGCACCGTTGAGTTGTGCTCTACCTTGAAGTAGGAGGGAGGCTCCGACAAATTCACGTTGTACGATTGTATGCAGTTAATCCTGACAATTCCACGCCTGACCATAGCCGCAGCAGTATTCTGCTCCTTTATTATCGTGGGGTTGTTCGTGGCCGACTTCTTCCGAATTCTGCCCAGCATCGGTATTATCGGAATTACCCTTACTGCCATCTGTTACGCAGTGGTACACCGTGGGCAGAAGCGGAGCCACAACGATTGGCGGGGCTATGCCGCATTGGCCTGCGTGTTTGGCCTGCACGTTGCGGCAGGATTTACGACCAGCCCGCACAACCTGGGGGAGTATACCAAAGACGTGGTGCTGCAGTCCCCCTTTCTGCTGTTGCCCTTAGCCTTCTGGCTGCTGCCAGCGTTGCCGAGCCGCTACCTTATTCAGCTTTGGCAACTCTTTATTGGTTGCGTAGTGGTAGCCGCAGTAGCCGCTACTGGTAATTACTTGCTGCACGCGGCTGAAATCAACGAGATGTACCTGCACTCGAAGATTATGCCGACGGAGCCCGACCATATTCGGTTCAGCCTGATGGTGACGCTGGCCACTGCCGCCGCTGTGGTGCTGCTGACTTTCGCCCCGGAGTCGACGAAGCGCCAGCGCCAGCTGCTGAGCGTAAGTGTGGTAGTGCTGGCGCTGTTCCAGCATCTGCTGGCTGTACGAAGCGGTTTGGTTACCTTTTACGCGGTAGGCATTCTGATGGCCGGTTGGCTGCTGGTGAGTCAACGTGCTTACCGCCGGGCTTTGGTCGTAGCAGTGGTGCTGATGATACTACCCGTGGTAAGCTATGCCTGCTTCCCCACATTCCGGAATAAATTCGTGAATACCCAAGACGACTTAAGTAAGGTCGACAATACCGATGCCGCGAATAATTACTCCCTCGTTGCCCGGGTGTATTCCTACAAAGTGGCCGCCAAGCTGGTAAAAGACAACCCGTGGTTTGGCGTAAGCAAGGCCGACATGCCCGAGGAAATGGCCAAGCACTACGGGCAGGATTATCCAAGTATCCATCCGCAATCCTACATTCAGCCCCACAATCAGTTTATCTACTCGGCCGTAGCTTTCGGCTTGGTGGGGGTACTGATCTTTACCCTGTGCTTTTACTATCCACTGCTCTGGACCTGGCCCCGTTTTGCTCCATTGGTTATTATCCAATACGTCATCGTGTCCTTGTCCTTTCTAGTGGAATACACGCTGGAAACCCAGATTGGCCTGACCTACTCCCTACTTTTTATTCTGCTTGGGCTAAACGGGCTGCGCCCGGCAACCGATGCGCCGCAAGGCTGGCGGCCGGCGTAAGCAGGCAGTTTGAGTCGAGTTATTGTACTTTTTAGGAGCCCAACCTTGCGCCGAGCACTTGCGGCCGAGGTTGGGCTCCTTCATGCCCTCCCGTTACCAGGGATTGGTGGGAGCGGAAAGGTCCTGAAACTGAGCGAATAGCTGCTTGCCGGAGTCAACTAAGTGATTCTGAAAATATTTCGGAGCGGGGTTGGATTATGCCCTAACTATTTGCTAGCTTTGCACTCCCATTCCGAAAACGCTATTTGGGCGTTTTCTTATTGCGTCTTTTCATAAAATCTAACAGAATGCCTGGCATCATCGGTAAAAAAATCGGTATGACAAGCCTCTTCACTCCGGACGGGAAAAACATTCCCTGCACGCTCATCGAAGCGGGTCCGTGCGTAGTGACGCAGGTTAAAACGCTGGCCAACGACGGTTACACCGCCGTTCAGGTTGGCTACGGCGAGAAAAAAGCGAAGAACACGACCAAAGCTCTGGCTGGTCACTTCGCTAAAGCCGGTACCACCCCCAAGAAAAAGCTGGTTGAATTCCGCCTCGACGCGGAATCGACGTACGCTGCAGGCGCCACCATCGACGCTAGCCTCTTCGAAGAAGGCGAGTTTGTCGATGTAGTTGGTACCTCAAAAGGTAAAGGTTTCCAGGGCGTAGTAAAGCGCTACAACTTTGCCGGTGTAGGCGGGCAGACCCACGGTCAGCACAACCGTCTGCGTCACCCTGGTTCTATCGGTGCTTGCTCCTGGCCTTCGCGCGTATTCAAAGGAATGCGCATGGGTGGCCGCATGGGCAACGACCGGGTAAAAGTGCAGAACCTGAAAGTGATGCGCGTAGTGGCCGACAAGAATCTGATTCTGGTGAGCGGCTCTATTCCCGGTGCCAAGAACTCTTACGTGGTCCTGGAAAAATAACGCGAGATGGAACTGTCAGTATATAACATCAAAGGTGAGGACACCGGCCGCAAGGTAACCCTGTCCGACGCCATCTTCGGCCTCACGCCGAATGAGCACGTGATGTACCTCGACGTGAAGCAGTACTTGGCTAACCAGCGCCAGGGCACGCACAAGTCGAAGCAGCGCAACGAGGTGCACGGCACCACGAAGAAGCTCAAGAAACAAAAAGGTACGGGCGGTGCCCGCGCCGGCAGCATGAAGTCGCCAGTTTTCGTTGGTGGTGGCCGCGTATTCGGTCCCGAGCCCCGCGACTACGGCTTCAAGCTGAACAAAAAGACCAAGCGTCTGGCCCGTCTCTCCGCTCTGTCGGTACTGGCCCAGGATGGCAAGGTTGCTCTGGTGGAGAACATCTCGCTGAGCGCTCCTAAAACGAAAGATTTCCTCTCGATCTTGAACGGTCTGAAGCTCAACAACGGCAAGAAAACCTTGTTCGTTGCCGCTGAAGCCGACAAGAACGTGCTGCTCTCGGCCCGTAACATCCAGCGCGTGAAGGTAGCTACCCCCGTAGCCCTGAACACCCACGACCTGCTGAACACGGACACCTTGCTGCTGTCGGAAGACGGGTTGAAATCCTTGGAACAACTCTATACTACCGCTGAGTAATGAGCACGCTGAAGAAACCTATCGTGACCGAGAAGGCCACGGCCCTGAACGAAAAAGGTCAGTACGCTTTCGAAGTAGAGCGCACGGCCAACAAGGTTCAGATCAAAAAGGAAATCGAGGCTCTGTACGGGGTAACGGTAACGGGCATTAGCACGATCCGCACCAACGGCAAGCTGAAGTCGAAATTCACCAAGGGCGGCTCCGTTTCGGGTCGTCGTCCCCATGGGAAAAAGGCTATTGTAACCGTGAAAGAAGGCGACGTAATCGACTTCTATAACGGTATCTAAGGTCGGGCAACCGACGAAACGCGCATTTTAAGATAAAATGGCACTCAAAAAACTAAGACCAACATCACCGGGTCAGCGCTTCCGCATCGCACCGGGCTTCGACGAGATTACGACGTCGACGCCGGAGAAGTCGCTGTTGGCACCCCTGAAAAAATCCGGTGGCCGGAATGAATCCGGAAAAATGACCAACCGCTACATCGGTGGTGGTCACAAGCAGAAGTATCGGGTAATCGACTTCAAGCGTGACAAGGCTGGTGTTCCGGCTACCGTCAAAACGATTGAATACGATCCGAACCGCACTGCCCGCATCGCTCTGCTGAGCTACGCCGACGGCGAAAAGCGCTACATCATCGCGCCCGCTGGTCTGGAAGTAGGTACGGTAGTAGTATCGGGCCCTGGTGTAGCTCCCGAAGTTGGCAACGCTCTGTCCCTGCGCGAAATTCCGCTGGGTACGATCGTGCACAACATCGAGCTGATGCCCGGTGGCGGTGCTTCTATCGCTCGCTCGGCTGGCACCTATGCCCAGCTCGTAGCTCGCGAAGAGAAATACGCAACTCTGAAATTGCCTTCCGGCGAGATGCGCATGGTACTCGTTACCTGCATGGCTACGGTTGGTACGGTTTCGAACGGTGACCACATGAACGTACGTCTCGGCAAAGCCGGTCGTAACCGTTGGTTGGGTCGTCGCCCACGTGTTCGTGGTGTTGCCATGAACCCCGTGGATCACCCCATGGGTGGTGGTGAAGGTCGTTCGTCGGGTGGTCACCCACGCAGCCGCAACGGTATCTTCGCTAAGGGTCAGAAGACCCGCAACAAGAACAAGTACTCCGAGCAGCTCATCGTTAACCGTAAAGGCAAGAAGTAACCAATGGCACGTTCGCTAAAAAAAGGGCCGTACATTGACTTCCGGCTCGAGAAGAAAGTCACGGCAATGGAAGATTCCGGCAAAAAGTCGGTGGTGAAGACTTGGTCGCGCCGCTCGATGATTTCGCCCGACTTCGTAGGCCACACCTTCGCCGTTCACAACGGCAATAAGTTCATCCCGGTGTATGTAACGGAGAACATGGTAGGTCACAAACTCGGTGAGTTTGCCCCCACCCGTAACTTCCGTGGCCACATCGCCAAGAAAGATAAAGGCAAGCGCTAATATGGAAGCTACCGCTAAACTCCGTAACGTGCCTACCTCGCCTCGCAAGATGCGCATGGTAGCCAACCTGGTACGTGGTCAGAAAGTGACCCGTGCTCTGGGCTTGCTGAAGTTCGAAGCTAACTCGGGCGCTGAGAAAATCGAGAAACTGCTCCTGTCGGCCCTGGCCAACTGGCAGCAGAAGAACGAGGACGAGCGTATCGAGGATGCTAACCTCTACATCAAAGAGATTTTCGTTGATGAAGGTCGTCAGCTGAAGCGTTTGCGTCCCGCCCCTCAGGGTCGTGGTCACCGCATCCGCAAGCGTAGCAACCACGTGACGCTGACCATCGACACCAAAGTAGAAGCACTGGGAAGCAAGGCTGCTGTAAAGCAGGCTGCTGAAACCAAACCTGCTACTGACGCTGTTGCTGAGGCTCCGAAGAAAACTACTCGTCGTAGCTCGGCTAAGAAATCCAACGAAACCTCGGCTGAAGCCACCGCATAAGCACTATGGGACAGAAAGTAAATCCGGTTGGCTTCCGTCTGGGCGTCATCAAAGGGTGGGACTCGAACTGGTATGGCGGCAAGGACTTTGCCGACAAGCTGGTTGAGGACGAAAAAATCCGCAAATACGTACTCGCTCGTATCCCGAAAGGTGGCATCAGCCGCATCGTAATCGAGCGTACCCTGAAGCGCATCACCATTACCATCAACACGGCTCGTCCGGGGGTGGTAATCGGTAAAGGCGGTCAGGAAGTTGACAAGATCAAGGACGAGCTGAAGCAGATCACCAGCAAGGACGTTCAGATCAACATCTTCGAAATTAAGCGTCCGGAACTCGACGCCAAGCTCGTAGGCGAAAGCATCGCTCAGCAGCTGCAGGCTCGTATCTCGTTCCGTCGCGCTATGAAGATGTCTATCCAGGCTGCAATGCGTGTTGGTGCCGAAGGCATCAAGATTCAGTGCGGTGGCCGTTTGGGTGGCGCCGAAATTGCTCGTTCCGAGCAGTACAAAGAAGGCCGCACCCCGCTGCACACCCTGCGCGCCGACATCGACTATGCTCTGTCGGAAGCGCAGACCGTGTATGGCAAGATCGGCATCAAGGTGTGGATCATGCGTGGTGAGGTATTCGGCAAGCCCGACTTGTCGCCGAACCAGCAGCCTGCCAACCAGGGCAACGACACCCGTGGCGGCGGCAACGACCGTGGCCCCCGTGGTGAGCGTGGCGACCGTGGCGGCGACCGTGGCCCGCGTCGGGACCGGAACGACCGTGGCGGTGACAACCGTGGCGGTGGCCAGGGTGGTGATAACCGTGGCGGCCAGGGCGGCGGCCAGCGTCGTGGCGGTGGAGCACCCGGTGGTGCCAACCGTGGCGGCGGTCAGGGCGGCCCCCGTCGCTAGTCCTTTTCTCTTTTCCAGAATTTCAATTTTCGATAACTCATGTTACAACCGAAAAGGACCAAGTATCGCAAGATGCAAAAGGGTCGCGTAACAGGCCTAGCCTACCGCGGCAGCTCCATAGACTTCGGTTCCTTCGCTATCAAGTCGTTGGAAGTGGCTTGGATTACGGCTCGCCAGATTGAGGCAGCTCGTATCGCCATGACCCGCGCCATGAAACGGGAAGGTCAAGTATGGATCCGTATTTTCCCCGATAAGCCAATTACCAAGAAGCCCGCTGAGGTTCGGATGGGTAAGGGTAAGGGTAGCCCCGAATATTGGGTAGCCTGCGTGAAGCCCGGCACCATCATGTTCGAATCGGACGGCGTGCCGCTGGAAGTGGCTCAGGAATCCCTGCGTTTAGCTGCGCAGAAGCTGCCAGTGAAAACTAAGTTTGTTGTTCGTCGCGACTACGAAGAGAACAAGTAAGATGAAGAACGCAGAAATCCAAGCCCTTTCGCTAGAAGCGCTGAAGGAGCAAATCAAGACTGAACAAACCAGCGGCCAGGCACTGCGTTTCGCACACGCCATTTCGCCCCTGGAAAACCCAGTTCGCCTGAAGCACAGCCGCCGTACCGTAGCTCGTCTGAAGACTGAGTTGACCCGTCGCGAAAACGAGCAGGCAAACCAAACTGCTAAATAACGATGGCAAGCAACGAAGAACAGCAGGTAGCAACCGCCGAAGAGCGGAACCTGCGGAAAGAAATCATCGGGCGCGTTTCCTCGACCAAAATGGACAAGTCCATCACGGTTGTGGTAGAAAGCAAAATGAAGCACCCGATCTACGGTAAGTTCGTTACCAAGTCGACCAAGTTTATGGCCCACGACGAGAACAACGAATGCGGCGAAGGGGATACGGTTCGCATCATGTCGACCCGCCCTCTGAGCAAGAACAAGCGCTGGAGATTGGTAGAAATTCTAGAACGCGCCAAGTAAGATGATACAGCAAGAATCCCGTCTGACCGTCGCTGATAACAGCGGCGCCAAAGAAGTTCTCTGCATCCGTGTCCTCGGTGGCACGGGCAAGAAATACGCCAGCGTAGGCGACAAGATCGTTGTTTCGATCAAGTCGGCTCTGCCCTCCGGCAACGCTAAGAAAGGCACTGTGTCGAAAGCAGTAGTTGTTCGTACCAAGAAAGAAGTACGCCGTAAAGACGGTTCGTACATCCGCTTCGACGACAACGCCGCCGTTCTGCTCAACAACAACGACGAGCCCCGCGGTACCCGTATCTTCGGCCCCGTAGCCCGTGAGTTGCGTGAGCGTCAGTTCATGAAAATTGTTTCACTAGCTCCTGAAGTTCTCTAAGCACATGGCAACGAAGACGAAAGCTCAGCCCGTGAAACTGCACGTCAAAACTGGTGATACCGTTCTGGTAATTGCTGGTGATGAGCGTGGCAAGACCGGCGTTATCAAGTCGGTAAACCGTTCGACGCAGCGCGTTATCGTGGAAGGTCTGAACCTGGTGACCAAGCACAACAAACCTAGTGCTAAGAACCCGCAAGGGGGTATCACCAAGATCGAAGCCCCCATCCACGTATCCAACGTGAAGGCAGTTGAATCGAAAAACGCCTAACCCGGTACGACGACAATGGCCCGACTGAAAGATATATATCAAAAAGAAGTAGTACCCGCGCTCCAGGAGAAATTCCAGTTCAAGAGCATCATGCAGGTACCACGCATCACCAAGATCTGCATCAACCGCGGTATTGGTTCGGCAGTAGCCGACAAGAAGCTGGTTGACAATGGTGTGGACGAGCTGACGACCATCACGGGTCAGAAAGCCGTTGCGACCATTGCCAAGCGTTCGGTGTCGAACTTCAAACTCCGTGAAGGCATGCCCATCGGCGCCCGCGTTACCCTGCGCGGCGAGCAGATGTACGAGTTCATGGACCGTTTGCTGACGGTTGCTCTCCCCCGGGTGCGCGACTTCAAAGGCATCAATGACAAAGGCTTTGACGGCCGGGGTAACTATACCCTCGGTATCAAGGAGCAGATCATTTTCCCCGAAATTTCGATCGACAAGATCAAGTCAATCTCGGGTATGGACATTACCTTCGTAACGACCGCCGAGAACGACGAGCAGAGCTACGAGCTCCTCAAAGCTTTCGGAATGCCGTTCGCTAACGCCAAGAAACAGAACAATGGCTAAGGAATCCGTCAAAGCAAGAGAAAGAAAGCGCATCGCTACGGTAGAACGTTACGCTGAGAAGCGTAAGGCTCTGAAAGCCGCCGGCGATTACGAAGGCCTGGACAAGCTGCCCCGCAACGCCTCGCCCGTGCGCATCCACAACCGGGATAAAATCAACGGTCGTCCTCGTGGTTACATGCGTAAGTTCGGCATCAGCCGCGTTACGTTCCGCGAAATGGCACTGGCTGGTAAGATCCCCGGCGTAACGAAGTCGAGCTGGTAACACAGCTTTGGTCTTACTCACACTAAGACCGTGATATTTGGCAGGTTGCCGAAAGAAACCATTGGCCGAGCCTCAATAAGTCGAGCCAAGTAGTCTTAACCGAAAATTTCGTCGCCACTTTCAAATGGCGGCGAAATTTTCATATCTTTGCGGCTCCCTAAAAAACGGGCTGCTCTCATCTACACAATGAATACAGATCCAATTGCCGACTTCCTGACCCGGGTGCGCAATGCCATCAAGGCAAACCACCGGGTAGTTGAAATTCCGGCCAGCAACATCAAAAAGGAAATCACGAAAGTGCTTTACCACAAGGGTTACATCCAGAGCTACCGCTTTGATGACTCTTCGGTACAGGGCACCATCAAGATTGCCTTGAAGTACAACCCCACTACGAAGCAGCCTGCTATCACCAAACTGGAGCGCATCAGCACCCCCGGTCTGCGTCAGTATGCTCACGTGGAGAACATGCCGCGCGTACTCAGCGGCCTGGGTATTGCTATCCTGTCGACCTCGAAAGGGGTGATGACGGAGAAAGAGGCGAAAGCCCAGAACGTGGGTGGTGAAGTATTGTGCCACGTTTACTAATCGAGGAGAAACGAGACTATGTCACGCATTGGTAAACTGCCCATCAGCCTGCCCTCGGGCGTTCAGGTTGAAGTGAGCAACGAAAACACCGTTACGGTGAAGGGCCCGAAAGGCACCCTGACTACCCCGGTTGACCGCGACATTACCCTTACCCAAGCCGACGGCCAGCTGGTGGTTGAGCGTCCAACCGAGCAGAAGCGCCACAAGGCCATGCACGGTTTGTATCGCTCGCTGATCAACAATATGGTCAACGGTGTAAGCAACGGGTTTGAGCTGAAGCTGGAACTGGTAGGTGTAGGTTACAAAGCAGCAATGGCCGGTACTACGCTGGAATTGTCGCTGGGTTACTCGCACAACATCTTCCTGGCCTTGCCGAAAGAAGTTACCGCTACGGCCGTAACCGAAAAAGGTAAGAACCCAATTGTTACCCTGAACAGCATTGATAACCAATTGCTGGGCCAGGTAGCAGCTAAGATTCGCTCGCTGCGCAAAGTTGAGCCCTACAAAGGCAAAGGCGTGCGCTTCGTGGGTGAGCAAATTCGTCGTAAGGCTGGTAAAACGGCTTCGAAATAATTTCGCATCATGGCTTTCGATAAAGCAACTAGAAGAAAACGGATCCAGCGCATCATCCGCACTAAGGTGGCTGGCACGTCCGAGCGTCCACGTTTGTCAGTGTTCCGCAGCAATACGGGCATCTATGCTCAGATTATTGACGACACCACTGGCCGTACGTTGGCGGCTGCTTCCTCGAAGCACGTTTCGGTGGAAGAGGGCAACGGAGTCGCCCTGGCTGCCGCAGTAGGCAAAGAACTTGCCTCCCGTGCTCAGGAAAAAGGAATTTCGAAAGTGGTATTTGACCGTTCGGGTTACCTCTACCACGGCCGCGTAAAATCATTGGCAGAAGGAGCCCGCGAAGGCGGCCTCAATTTCTAAATCATCATGGCAGAATTCAACAACAACCCCCGTGGTGGTGGCAATGACCGTGGCGGCAACGACCGTCGGGGTGGTGGCAATGACCGTGGTGGCAATCGTGAGCAGCAAGCTCCCCGCGCCGGCGAATCCGATCTGAAAGAAAAGGTAGTAGCTATCAACCGCGTTGCCAAAGTAGTAAAAGGTGGTCGTCGCTTCAGCTTCTCGGCCATCGTAGTAGTAGGTGACGGCAACGGCACCGTAGGTTACGGCCTCGGCAAAGCCAACGAAGTTACCGACGCTATTGCTAAAGGTATCGACGACGCTAAAAAGAACTTGGTGAAAGTGCCGCTCTATAAGCACACTGTTCCCCACGTGATGGAAGGCAAATATTCCGGTGGTTTCGTGCTCGTGCAGCCCGCTGCGGCTGGTACTGGTGTAATTGCTGGTGGTGCTATGCGTGCCGTATTTGAAAGCGCCGGCATCAAGGACGTACTGGCTAAGTCGAAAGGTTCTTCGAACCCCCACAACGTAGTTAAGGCAACCTTCGACGCTCTGCTGAAGATGCGTGACCCCATGCAGATTGCTCAGCAGCGTGGTATCACTCTGGCCCAAGTTTTTAACGGTTAAGCAGCGATGGCGCAGATCCAAATCAAACTCGTGAAAAGCGTTATTGACCGCCCTGAGCGTCAAAAGCGTACCGTTAAGGCCCTGGGCCTCGGTAAAATCGGTAGCACGAAGGCCGTAGAAAATACGCCCCAGGTTGCCGGTATGGTAGCCGCTGTGCAGCACCTCTTGGAAGTAACTGAACTCTAGGATTCCCCTCGATATGAATCTCAGCAATCTATCACCCGCCGTAGGCTCAACGCGCACCAACAAGCGCCTTGGCCGTGGTACGGGTTCCGGCCGCGGCGGCACGTCGACGCGTGGTCACAAAGGTCAAAAGTCTCGTTCGGGTTACTCTAAGAAGTCTGGCTTCGAAGGTGGCCAGATGCCCCTGCAGCGTCGTGTTCCGAAGTTCGGCTTCAAGAACATCAACCGCGTGGAGTACAAAGGCATCAATCTGGATGCTCTGACTAGCCTCAACGAGAAGAACAGCACTTCCACCATGGACGTTGCCTACTTCGTATCGGCTGGCTTGGTTTCCAAGAACGCCAAAATCAAAATCCTGGGCCGTGGCGAAGTTACCACTGCACTGGAGGTACACGCCCACGCATTCTCGAAGTCGGCTGTTGAAGCCATCGAGAAAGCTGGTGGTAAAGCTGTGACGCTGTAAAGTCTTATCGGCGATGAAAAAGTTTATCGAAACGATAAAGAACATTTTTGCGATTGAAGATCTGCGTACGCGGATCTTCAATACGCTTTTTTTCATTGCCATCTATCGGCTTGGTTCCTATGTGGTGCTGCCCGGCGTTGATCCTGCGCTTCTGAAGCAAGGTGGTGCGCAAGGGCTGTTTGGTATTCTGGATACATTGCTCGGCGGTGCTTTCAGTCATGCCTCAATCTTCGCCCTGGGTATCATGCCGTATATCTCGGCCTCGATTGTACTGCAGCTGCTGACCATCGCAGTGCCTTACTTCCAGAAGCTGCAGAAAGAAGGCGAATCAGGTCGGAAGAAGATCAACCAGTACACTCGAATTCTCACGATTCCGATTGTAATGGCTCAGTCGGTCGGCTTTATTGCTACCATCAATGCGGAAGCTATCATTGCTCCCGGTCCGTTCTTCACCTTCTCAACTATGCTCATCATCACGGCTGGAACGCTGTTTTGCATGTGGCTAGGCGAGAAGATTACGGACAAAGGCATTGGCAACGGTATTTCCATGATCATTATGATTGGGATTGTATCACGCTTCCCCGGAGCAATTATCGGTGAGGCAGCAGCCAAGGGCATGCGGGGCTCCCTGATCTTCCTGATTGAGCTGGTGGTACTGTTCTTGGTGGTAATGGCCGTAATCGTGCTGACGCAGGCTGTTCGCCGGATTCCGGTGCAGTATGCCAAGCAGGTCGGTGGTACTACGCAGCTGAATGCTCAGCGTCAGTTCATTCCGCTGAAAGTAAATGCCGCTGGCGTAATGCCGATCATCTTTGCTCAGTCGCTGATGTTCGTGCCCGCCATCGTTGCATCCGTTTGGCAAGCCGATAGTGATTTTGCTGCTACCGTTGGGCAGAAGTTCTCGGACTACACCTCCTGGCAGTACAACGTGGTATTTGCCACGCTCATCATTGTCTTCACTTACTTCTACACTGCTATCAGCGTTAACCCGAACCAAATTGCGGATGACCTGAAACGTAGTGGTGGTTTCGTACCGGGTGTTAAGCCCGGCCGCGACACCTCGGAGCACATTGACGAGATTCTGACGCACATCACGTTGCCTGGTGCCGTAGTGCTGGCGCTGATTGCCATCTTCCCGGCGTTGGCTTTGCTGGCTGGGGTGACGCGTCCGTTCTCGGCCTTCTATGGTGGCACTTCGCTGATCATCATGGTAGGGGTGGTGCTGGACACGCTGAATCAAGTGGAAAGCTACTTGCTGATGCGCCATTACGATGGTATGATGAAGACAGGCAAGCTGCGTGGCCGTTCTACCCAGAACGTAGCGTTGGCATCCTAATTCGGTCATGATCATCTACAAGACCGAAGAAGAAATAGAACTCATCCGGACCAGCGCGAAAGTGCTGGCTCAAGCCCACGGAGAAGTTGCGGGCATGATTAAGGAAGGAGTTACGACGCGTGCCCTCGACCAGCGCGCGGAGGAATTCATCCGGGACCATGGCGGACAGCCCTCCTTCAAAGGGTATAATGGTTTTGAATACAGTCTCTGCATCTCGCCTAACTCAGTCGTGGTGCATGGTTTCCCGAGTGACTATCAGCTAAAGAGCGGAGATGTTGTTTCGGTAGACTGCGGAGTCTTGTTGAACGGCTACCATGCCGATAGTGCTTACACCTACCCAGTAGGGGAGGTGGCGCCGGAAGTGCTCAAGCTTCTGGAAGAAACCAAAAAGTCGCTGTACCTGGGCATTGAACAGGCAGTGGCGGGCAACCGAATGGGCGACCTGGGTTACGCCATCCAGAACCACGTTGAAAAGCAAGGTTATGGAGTAGTGCGGGAACTTGTTGGCCACGGAATTGGTCAGAAGCTCCACGAGCGGCCCGAAGTACCCAACTACGGTAAACGTGGGGCGGGGCTTAAGCTGCAAGCGGGCCTAGTGCTGGCCATCGAGCCCATGGTGAATCTGGGTACGAAGAGCGTGGTTCAGGAAAAGGATGGCTGGACTATCCGGACCAAGGACTTCAAGCCTTCGGCGCACTTTGAGCACACGGTCGTAGTACGAAAAGACAAAGCGGAGATTCTCACTTCCTTTGAATACATAGAAAAAGCCTTACAGTAGCCTTATGGCCAAACAATCCTCCATTGAACAGGACGGAGTCATTCTGGAAGCCCTTTCAAACGCCATGTTTCGCGTGGAATTAGAAAACGGTCACCAGCTAGTTGCTCACATTTCGGGCAAAATGCGAATGCACTACATCAAAATCCTGCCGGGCGATAAGGTGAAGCTGGAAATGTCCCCTTACGACTTGTCGAAGGGCCGAATTGTTTACCGTTACAAATAACCCGACGACATGAAAGTCAAAACCTCGGTCAAGAAACGCAGTGTTGACTGTAAGCTGGTTCGCCGCAACGGCAAGCTGTACGTCATCAACAAAAAGAACCCCCGCTTCAAGCAGCGTCAGGGTTAGTAGCACCAGACTTTTTAAAAAAGCAAATGGCTCGTATTGCAGGGGTAGATATCCCGGACAACAAGCGCGGTGAAATCGCGCTGACCTACATTTTCGGCATCGGCCGTCCTTCCGCACAGAAAATCTTGACCAAGGCCGGCATCGACCTGAACAAGAAAGTAAAGGATTGGACGGAAGCAGAAGCTGGCGAAATCCGCAGCATCATTGCTGCCGAAGTAAAGACTGAAGGTGTTCTGCGCTCGGAAGTGCAGCTGAACATCAAGCGTCTGATGGACATCGGTTGCTACCGGGGTCTGCGTCACCGCAAAGGTCTGCCAGTTCGTGGTCAGCGTACCAAGAACAACTCGCGCACGCGCAAAGGCAAGCGGAAAACCGTTGCCAACAAGAAAAAAGCTACTAAATAAATTGTAGCGGGAATCGAAGCCGGTTCAGGACTCTGAACCGGCTTCAACACCTTCCGCAGTTTTTTGCGATAACCAAATGGCACAAAAGAGAAAAGACAAAGCCAAAAAGCGCGTTGTCGTTGTTGAGCAGGTTGGCCAGATTCACATCAAGGCTTCCTTCAACAACATCATCATCTCCATCACCAACAACAATGGTCAGGTTATTTCCTGGGCATCGGCTGGTAAGATGGGTTTCAAAGGTTCTAAGAAGAACACGCCCTACGCTGCTCAGATGGCAGCTACGGATTGCGCCAAAGTGGCCCACGACCTGGGTATGCGCAAGGCCGAAGTATTCGTGAAAGGTCCGGGTGCTGGCCGTGAGTCGGCTATCCGTACCCTCCAGAACGTGGGCATTGAGGTAACCACCATCCGCGACGTGACCCCGCTGCCCCACAACGGCTGCCGTCCTCCTAAGCGTCGTCGCGTCTGATATACTGAACTCGCGAACCATTTGGTTCGCCCCTGTGTCGGGTTTCCGATCCGGCTTGCACTACGTGTGAGCCGCATCCGAGGAGCCCGACACGCGTGGTTCAACCCCTGCAAAACTCAAATACCCCGAAATGGCACGTTATACTGGTCCTAAAACCAAGATTGCCCGTCGCTTCGCAGAGCCAATCTTCGGCCCGAGCAAGGCACTCAACAAAAAGAATTACCCTCCTGGCCAGCACGGCCGTGGCCGCCGCAAGAAGCAGTCGGAATACGCGGTGCAGCTGATGGAGAAGCAGAAAGTAAAGTACATGTACGGTGTACTGGAGAAGCAATTCGAAAACCTGTTCCACAAAGCAGCAACTCTGCCCGGCATCACCGGCGACAACCTGCTGGCGCTGCTCGAGTCGCGTCTGGACAACACGGTGTATCGTTTTGGCATTGCTCCGACCCGTCGTGCTGCTCGCCAGCTGGTGTTGCACAAGCACATCACGGTAAACGGTGAAGTAGTAAACATCGCCTCGTACAAGCTCCGCGCTGGTGACGTAGTAGGTGTTCGCGAAAAATCGAAGTCTCTGGAAGCTATTACCACCAGCCTGAGCGCCCGCAACTCGCGTGCTTTCTCGTGGCTGGAGTGGGACGGCAAGGAATTGGTGGGCAAGTTCTTGAACGCCCCCTCGCGTGACCTGATTCCGGAGAAAATCACGGAGCAGCTCATCGTCGAGCTTTACTCGAAGTAATTTGTGGAACCCGGCTTATGGTCGGGTTCTTACTTCGTTTTTTCCTTGTTGTATTTTTAAAGCCCCACTTATGTCAATCTTAGCTTTTCAAATGCCGGAGAAAGTAGTGATGGAGAAATCCGACGACTTCTACGGAACATTTGAATTTAAACCGCTGGAGAAAGGCTACGGCGTCACGATCGGCAACGCATTGCGCCGTATCCTGCTGTCGTCGCTGGAGGGCTATGCCATCACGTCGGTCCGCACTTCCAGTGTGCTGCACGAGTTCATGACGATTGAAGGCGTGATTGAGGACATGTCCGAAATCATTCTGAACCTGAAGCAGGTTCGCTTCAAGAAAGTGAGCGACGCCATCGAGGACAAAATCACGGTCCGCATCAAGGGCCAGGAGACGTTCACGGCTGGTGACATCAACAAATTCACGACTGGCTTCGAAGTACTCAACACAGATATGGTTATCTGCAACGTTGATCCTTCGGTTGAGTTGGAGTTTGAATTCACGATTCAGAAAGGCCGCGGCTACGTACCAGCCGAGGAGAATAAGCCTGCCGACCAGGTGTTCGGGCAAATTGCCATCGATGCCATCTTCACGCCGATTAAGAACGTGAAGTACAGCATCGAGAATACCCGGGTAGAGCAGAAAACCGACTACGAGAAGCTCCTCATCGAGATTCAGACGGACGGTTCGATTCACCCCGAGGACGCGCTGAAGGGTGCGGCCAACATTCTGATTCAACACTTCATGCTGTTCTCGGACAACACCATGACCTTCGAAACGGCCAAGGCCGAGGAAGAAGAGACGGTAGACGAAGAGACGCTGCACATGCGTAAGGTTCTAAAGACGCCCCTGGCGGATATGGACCTGAGCGTACGTGCTTACAACTGCCTCAAGGCCGCTGACATCAAAACGCTCGGCGAACTGGTGCAGCTGGACATGAGCGACATGATGAAGTTCCGCAACTTCGGTAAGAAGTCGCTGACCGAACTTGAAAACCTCGTGGAGGAAAAGGGTCTGACCTTCGGGATGGATCTGGGCAAGTACCGCCTCGACGAAGACTAGCATTTCTGATGTGCTAATGTGGTAAATGTGGGTAATGTGCTAATGCGAGTTAGCCGAGCATCCACCGCCGCATTAGCACATTTTGCTTGTCTGCTGATCTGCTACCGAAACAGCAAAGCCTTAGTTGGCCGAAGTAGCATTAGCACATCAGCACATTAATAACACATTAGCACATTTCTTTTTCATCAGTGTGCCCGAGGTAGGATGGTTCTAATGAGGCCGCCGAACTAAGTGGTAGCCCGCCGTGGTCATCCTACGCAAGCACACACATTCCTGCTGAGAAGCACAAACCAATGAGACACGGTAAGAAAATCAACCACCTCGGTCGTACCACCTCCCACCGCAACGCGATGCTGTCGAACATGGCATCGTCGCTGATCCTGCACAAGCGCTTGACCACTACCGTGGCTAAAGCCAAAGCCCTGCGCAAGTTCGTAGAGCCCCTGCTGACCAAGTCGAAGAGCGACACGACGCACTCGCGCCGTACCGTATTCGCTACGCTGCAGAACAAGGAGTCGATTAAGGAGCTGTACGACTCGGTAGCCGCTAAAATTGCTACCCGTCCCGGTGGTTACACCCGCATCATCAAGCTGAGCGACAACCGCCTGGGCGACAACGCCGAGGTGTGCATCATCGAGTTGGTGGATTACAACGAGACCCTGCTGGAAGCTAAGACGGCCGGCGAAGCCAAGGCTACGACTCGTCGCTCGCGCGGCAAGAAGAAGTCGGGTGCTGACGCTGCTGCTCCCGCCGCTGAAGCTACTACCGCTGCTCCGGCTGCCGTAGTTAGCGAAGAGGCTGCTGCCGCTACGGACGCTCCGACCGAGACGCTGACCGAAGGCGAAACTCGTGACGAGGCTACCGAAGAAGCTGCTTCGTAGTTTTCGAGCAATTTAATATAGAAAAGGGACGTGCCGGCTGGTACGTCCCTTTTTGCTTTTTAAGGATTACAGAAGCGAAGAGGCAGCGTGCTTCGGGACCGTAACGAGTTCAAACAATTTTGGCCAAACAATTTAAATTGTTTGGCCAAAATTGTTTGAAGTGACAGGCTCGGGTTGGCGGGCATGAAACAGAAGCCAGCAGGGCGGTAAGCCATGGGCGATGAGCACTGGTAGTGCAGCCAGCTTAAGTCATCAGATTCAAAGCTGGTTTTGCTGAGTTGGGAGGAATTCTACTGGGGTTCGGGAGAAAGGACCTGCGAATGGGGGAGAGGAAGGCTTGTTTTGGGCATCTTCTCACTGGAACCCCATTGCTATGAAAGCTCTTCTCACTCTCCTGCTTTTCCTGCTGACCGTGGTAGGCAGCTTCGCGCAGCAGCGCTTTACCGTCAGTGGCCGGTTGGTGGATGCTCAGCGTCAGCCCGTGGCTTTTGCCGCCGTGGCGCTACTGGCCGCCGACTCCAGCATGGTAGCCAGCACCCAGAGCAGCGCGACCGGCGTGTACCAGCTGACGGGCGTGCCGGCGGGGACCTACCGGGTGCAGGCCGCGGCCCTGGGGTTTGGTAAAAGCCGCAGCGCCTGGATTACGGTAGGCCAGAACCTGACGGTGCCGGACCTGACGCTGACGACGACTACCCACGCGTTGGCCGAGGTGCAGGTGGTGGGCCGCAAGCCGCTGCTGGAAATGCAGGCCGGTAAGATGATTGTAAACGTGGCCGGCAGCCTCACGGCGGGAGCTACGGCGTTGGAAGCGCTGCAGAAGGTGCCGGGCCTGGTGGTGATGAATGACCGGCTGAGTTTGGCCGGGCGCGAGGGGCTCATCATTATGATTGATGGGCGGACCACCCAGTACACCGATGTGGTGAGCGTACTGCGCGACTTTCCCAGCAGCAACATCGAGCGGATTGAGGTTTCGACTCAACCCGATGCCAGCAAGGATGCGGCGGGCAGCGCGGGCATCATCAACATTATCCTGAAGAAGAATACCAGCGTGGGCACCAACGGCACTCTGACCCTGGGCGCCGGCTACGGGCGGTTTGGCAAGGGCAACGCGGGGCTGGACCTAACCCACCAGAATACGAAGCTGAGTTTGTACGGCAACTACAGCTACGCCCGGCGCAAGACGTACGAGCAGCTCAATACTGAGCGGCAGGCCCCCGAAGCCGAGGCTCGCTACGAGCAGCAGAGCTACCAGCCTCGACTGGCCAACGTGCATACTTTCCGGACCGGGGCCGACTACAGCCTGAGCAAGCGGCAGACCCTGGGCGTACTACTCAACGGCTATACCAACCGCACCACCGTGAATGCCGAGAGTGGCACCGTGGCCGGCAGTGGGGCCCAGGTGGTATCCATGAACGACACCCGCCGCCAAACCGACTCTTACGCGGCCAATCTGAACTACCGGCTGCAGGTGGACACCCTGGGCCGGGAGCTGACGGCGGATGCCAATTACTCGCGCTACCGGAACGATTTGGGCAGCGACATTGCTAACAGCATCCGGGACGAGCGGGGCAACCAGGCGCGGCAGCAGCTGCGCAACGACCAGAACACGGCCATTGAATTGCAGAATGTCCGCCTGGATTACGTATGGCCGCTGCTACGCGGTACGAAGCTGGGCCTGGGGGTGAAGACTAGTCGGGCCGACATTGAGAGTGACTTGCAGCTGACGGCCGGGCAGCAGAGCAGCTTGGGCCGCGCCGACAGCTTCCGCTACTCCGAGCAAATTCATGCGGGCTACGGGCAGCTGGACGGCAGCGGCAAGAGCTGGAGCTGGCAGGCGGGCCTGCGGGCCGAGCAAACCCGGACTTCGGCCACTTCCCTAGCCGACAACCATACCGTAGCCCGGAACTACACCCAGCTGTTTCCGAGCCTGAGCGTGGACCGGAGCCTGACCAAGGCCGTGGCCCTGAATGCCGCCTACAGCCGCCGCATCGACCGGCCCAGCTACCAGGATTTGAACCCGAGCATCGTGTACCTGGACCCCTATACCTCCCAGCGCGGCAATTCCTTTCTCAAGCCCCAGTTTACCAACAGCTATAAGCTGGGCCTGCTCTATAACAAGCAGCCCTTCCTGCTGGTGGGCTACAGCCGCACCCACGACGCCATCAGCCTGGTGACGGCCACCGAGGACAGCGCCATTTACTCGACGACGGCCAACCTGGACCGCCTGGACCGGTACAGCGCCACCCTGAACCTGCCGCTGAACCTGGGCAAGCTGCTCACAGGCTACGCCGGCGTCAACGTGTTCTATAACCAGTACCTGAGCCAGTATTTGGGCAGCACCTACCGCACCGGGCGCACGGCGGCCACCTTCTACGGGCAGGCCAACGTGAAGCTGCCCGCGCACCTGAGCTTCGAGGCTTCGGGCTACTTCCAGACCAGCGGCCTGAACGGGCTCATCCGTTTCCGCTCCTTCGGGGCCCTGAACCTAGGGGTGCAGAAAACCCTGCTGCAGGAGCGGGCTACGCTGCGGCTGGCAATGAACGACGTGCTGTTTACGGCCAAGCAGCGCGGCACCATCCGCTACCAGGCGCTGGACGTGGATTTTCTGAGCTACGGGGAGTCGCGGCAGGTGCGGCTCAGCTTCAGCTACAAGCTCGGCAACCAGCAGCTCAAAGCCCTGCGCAAGCGCACCACGGGGCTGGAAGAGGAGAAGGGCCGGGTGAAATCGGAGAAAGAGTAGCAACTTCCGGCTGTGAAGATTCTCGACCGTTTTTCCGGGGGCTGGCCGCTGGAGCGTCCTTCCCGCTCCGATGCGCTGCTGGTGCTGGTGTACTGGCTGCTGGCGGCCCCGCTTATCGGCTACAGCTACGTGGTGCAGTTTGGCGTGCTGCGGGCCGTGCCGGGCATCCTCTATACCATGGTGCTCGATACCACGGCCGTGTACCTGCTCGTGTTTGGGCTAATGCCCCTGGCCCTGGCCCGCCGTAGTGTGCTGATTGTGCTGGGCAGCCTGGTTACGTTCGTGGTTATCGACGGGCACTTCTACTGGCTGGGCTACTGGCTGCTGTTCAGCAAAGAGCCCCTGCAGTGGCAGGCCGTTTACTTACTGCAGGATATTCTGCGACACGCCCAGAGCTACGGGATGCTGGGCATTCTGCTGGCCGGCAAGCGCTACTTCAACGTGCAGCAGCACTTGCTGCAGGCGCAGAAGGCCCAGACCGAAAGTGAGCTGCGCAGCCTCAAAGCCCAGATTGACCCCCACTTTTTGTTCAACAACCTGAACGTGCTGCGCGGCCTGATTCAGCAGGACCCGGCCGTGGCCAACGAGTACCTGAGCCGCTTTGCCAATCTCTACCGGTTTCTGATTCGGCACAAGGAAGAGGACGTAGTGACCCTGGCCGAGGAGCTGCAGTTTGTGGAGGAGTACATCTACTTGCTCCGCCACCGCTTCGGCTCGGCGTATGAGTTTCGGCAGGAGCACCCCGTCCCCGTCGACCCGGGCGGCCTGCTGGTGGTGCCGGGTACGTTGCAGCTGCTGGTCGAAAACGCCATTAAGCACAACGCCGGCGACGAGGACCACCCGCTGCTGATTACCATCGGGCTAACCGAAACCGAGCTGGCCGTGGAGCACGCGCTGCGCCCCAAGCTCACGGCCGTGGATTCGACCGGCACGGGGCTGGCCAACCTGCGGGAGCGGTACCGGCTGCTGTTTGGTCAGGCCATTACCGTGGAAAATACCGGGGTTATCTTCCGGGTGCGGGTGCCGCTGCTGCGGCCGGCCCCACGCTGGTCGGCCCCGGATACCGCGGCGGCCCCGGATACCGCGGCGGCCCCGGCGCCGGCCACTAGTAAGCTTGCCAGCCGATGAACATCCTCATTCTCGAAGACGAAGAGCTGGCCGCCCGCCAGACCATCCAGTTTCTGGAGCAGGCCGGCCTGCTAACTGAAGCCCCGCCGGTGGTGCGCAGCGTGGAAAAAGCCCTGAGCTGGCTCCAAACCCACCCCATGCCCGACCTGCTCTTCTCGGATATCGAGCTGCTCGACGGCAACGTGTTCAGCCTCTACGAACGGTTCCGGGTGACCTGCCCCATCATTTTCACCACGGCCTACGACCAGTTTCTGCTGGCTGCTTTCCGCGGCAACGGCATTGCCTACCTGCTCAAGCCCTACAGCTACGAGCAGTTTCGGGAAGCCCTCGACAAGTACCACTTCCTGCAAAGCAGCTTTGCCGCGCCGACTGTCCCGGCAGCCGCCCCCGAGCCCACCCCGGCCGCTCTGAGCCCGGAGGTGCTGCGGGAGCTGAGCCAGGCATTGCGCCACAACGCCCAGCCCCAGTTCAAGCAGCGCTTTTCGGTCCGGATGCGCAACGGGCTCTACATTCTGCAGGTGGATGACGTGGCCTACGTGCAGGCCGACGAGGGCGTGACCTTTGCCGTGGACGGGGCCGGCACCCGCTACCCGCTGGGCGGCACGCTCAGTGAGCTGGAGCGGCAGCTCGACCCGGCCCGTTTCGGGCGGCTCAACCGCTCGGAGCTGGTCAATATTGCCTTTATTGAGAAAGTGGAGCCCTATTTCAACAGCCGGCTGGCCGTGAAGCTGCGCGGCAGCAGTGCCGCCCTTATTACCAGCGCGGCCCAAACGCCGGAGTTTCGGAAGTGGCTGGAAGGGTAGGAGGGTACTGAGTGAATTCCTTACCTTTCGGCCCCGCAGCCGGATGTGGGGCCTAGGTCTAGGTTCGGCGGCTGCGGTAACGAATTCCTCACCACAATTCTTTTCAACATGAGCATTATCTCAGCCATCCATGCCCGGCAGATTTTTGATTCGCGCGGTAATCCGACCGTCGAGGTAGATGTAACTACGGAATCCGGCGTTGTGGGCCGGGCTGCCGTGCCGTCGGGGGCCAGCACGGGCAAGCACGAAGCCGTAGAGCTGCGCGACGACGATAAGTCGAAGTACATGGGCAAGGGCGTGCTGAACGCGGTAGAAAACGTGAACAGCAAGATTGCCGAAGAGCTGCTGGGCTTCTCGGTGTTCGAGCAGGGGCTGCTCGACAAGATCATGCTCGAAATTGACGGCACGCCAAACAAGGCTAACCTGGGCGCCAACGCCATTCTGGGCGCTTCGCTGGCCATTGCCCGCGCTGCGGCCCAGGAAGCCGGCATGCCGCTCTACCGCTACGTAGGCGGCGTGGGCGCTACTACGCTGCCCGTGCCGATGATGAACATCCTGAACGGCGGCTCGCACGCCGACAACAGTATCGACTTCCAGGAGTTCATGATCATGCCCGTGGGCGCGCCGTCCTTCTCGGAAGCGCTGCGCTGGGGCACGGAGATTTTCCACCACCTCAAGAACGTGCTCAAGAAGCAGGGCTTCAGCACCAACGTGGGCGACGAAGGCGGCTTTGCGCCCAACATCAAATCGAACGAGGACGCCATCAAGATTGTAATTGAGGCCATCGAAAAGGCTGGTTACAAGCCCGGCGACGACGTGATGATTGCCATGGACGCGGCTGCTTCCGAATTCTACGACGGCACCCACTACCACTTCAAGAAGAGCACCGGCGACAAGCTGACCTCCGATGAAATGGTGGCCTACTGGACCGACTGGACCAAGAAGTACCCCATTATCAGCATCGAGGACGGCATGGACGAGGACGACTGGACGGGCTGGAAAAACCTGACCAACAGCATCGGCAGCACTACCCAGCTGGTGGGCGACGACCTGTTCGTGACCAACGTAACCCGTCTGCAGCGCGGCATCGACGAGCAGATTGCCAACGCCATCCTGATCAAGGTAAACCAGATTGGTACGCTCACCGAGACGATTGACGCCATCAACCTGGGCCGCCGCAACGGCTACAAGAGCATCATGAGCCACCGTTCGGGCGAAACCGAGGACAACACCATTGCCGACCTGGCCGTGGCTTTGAACACGGGTCAGATCAAGACTGGCTCGGCCTCGCGCTCCGACCGGATGGCCAAGTACAACCAACTGTTGCGCATCGAGGAAGAACTGGGCGAAATTGCCTACTTCCCCGGCCGCAAGATGTAGTTGTTGGCTACTGTCACGGCTACACTTGAAAATTAAGGGCCCGGTCTGCACGCAGACCGGGCCCTTTGCTTTATCTTTGAATACTATGCAGTTTTCCCAAGTCGTTCAGCGGGTTCCGCGGTTTTTGCGCAGCTTTTACTTTCTGACCGGATCAGCCTTTCTGGTTTGGATGCTGGTCTTCGATGCCAACGACTTACTAAAGCAGTACGACATGTACGCCAAGTGGCGGGAGCTGCAGGCCGAAAAAGAGTACTATCTCAATAACATCGAGGTCGTTAAGAAAGACCGGGCTGAACTGCTGAGCAGCCCGGAGTTGCTGGAGAAGTTTGCCCGCGAAAAGTACATTATGAAGCGGCCCGGCGAGGACGTTTTTATTCTGGTTCCGCAGGAGCAGGAGTAATTTTACACCATTGCCATTGTGCCAGCTGAGGCCGCGGTGCGAATACCTTCGCCGCCCCCTTGGTAAGGCTTATCCAAAAGCGGGTCAATGGGGGCTTAATCGCCGTGGCCCCGTATTTGAAAGGCCCGCGGTAGAATGGCTAAGGGTATATGAAACAGATTAGAGAATTTGCCGCGGCGCGGCGCTGGTTGGTTTTGCTGGGAGCAGTGCTCCTGCTCGCGGTGCCGGGGCTGGCCCGGCCGTCCCAGGTGCAGGTGGCCCGGCAGTTTCTGCTGGCCGTGCTGCGGGGCGAATATCCGACGGCCTATGCCTTGTTAACCCCCGAAGCCCAGGCTAAGATGAGTACCCGGCAGTTTAAGGCGGCCGTGCAGCCGCTGCGGGCCCAGGCCCAGCGCCGGGGCCAGCCCTTCGACCTCTACAAGCTCGGCTACCGCATTAGCGAGGCCAATGAGGTCCGTAGCTTCTACAGCTTTATGTTCAAGAGTGATACGCTGGCCGGCAAGCCCGAAGTACAACTCGACGTGACCTTTCAGGACAGCACCGCCGGCCGGATTCTCACCTTCGGCCTGATTCCGGCCCCGCAGAGCCGACGCAAGTAGCGGGACTAATCGGGAAAGGAAATTTTGCCGAGCGACACGGCCGGCACTGCCTGCTCGTTCCGCCCGATGGGCCGGGCTTCGCCCACCAGGGTTTCGTTGGCCAGAATGGCGAACAGCACGGCCTCCTTGGCGTCGGGAGCAATGCCCAGGGCGGCGGTAGTCGAAAACCGACAGTGGGGCAGGGCGGCGCGCAAGGCGGCCATCAGCGTGGGATTGTGCATGCCGCCGCCGCTGGCGTAAATACTCAGGGCCGGTAAAGCGGGAAAAGCCTGACGTACGGCCCCGGCAATGCTGGTGGCGCTAAAGGCGGTGAGCGTGGCCAGCAAATCGGGTGGGGCAAGGTGAGCCGTATGGCTGCGGTGCTGGGCTTCGCGCACGTAGGTCGGGCTAAACAGCTCGGGGCCCGTGGTGCGCGGAATGGACGCCGCGAAAAACGGGTGGTCGAGCAGGGCCGCCAGCAGTTCGGTATTGATTTGTCCCTGGGCGGCCAGCGCACCGTTTTCGTCGTACTGCCGGCCCGGGTATAGCTCCCGTACGAAGGCGTCGAGCAGGGTATTGCCCGGGCCGGTATCGGTGCTGAACACGGCCGTGGCATCGAGGTTGCCGGCCAGGTAGGTGAAGTTGGCAATGCCGCCCAGGTTGAGCAGGAGCCGGTCTTCGCCGGACTGGGAAAAAATGAGGTAGTCGCCGTACACGGCCAGCGGGGCGCCTTGCCCGCCGGCGGCCACGTGCTTCTGCCGAAAATCACTCAAAGTCAGGATACCGGTGCGCACGGCCAGGTGGTCGGCGTCGCCGAGCTGCAGAGTGGCGTTGGGCCAGTCGGGCAGGCCGTGCTGGTGCCGGGGCGCGTGAAACACGGTTTGGCCGTGGCTGGCAATGGCATCTACGTCGGTGGGCGCCACTTGCCACTGCGTCAGGCACTGCTGCACCATGTCGGCGTGGGTGGTGCCCAGCCAGGCGTGCAGCAGGGTAAGATGCTGCAGCTCCACAGTTTGGCGGGCAAATACTCGGCGTACCTGGGCCTGCAAATTGGCCGAGTAAGGCACCGTGGCAAAGTGTTCTACCACCACCCGCGTAGCCGGCCCGTGGCCCGAAAACCGGCACAGCGCCACATCCAGACCGTCGAGCGAAGTGCCCGACATTAGCCCAATGATGCGGCGCTCCGGCTTTTGGGCCACGGCTACGAGTCGGCTAAGGTTGCGGTTCAACGGTGAATGAGTGAAGTTGTGAATGAGTGAGTTGCGAATGAAGTAGTGGATGAGGGAATCGGTAAGAGAAAGTTGTTTTACCGCGCCAACAGCGCCGCCAGAACAAAGAACTCACTCATTCGCTCATTCACTCATTCACTGCTACTTATTCACCGATTTTCTTCCCCGTCATGGCCTGCTTGATGGAAATGTTCATCACCCGCTCGGCGAAGGGGCTGGTGAGGCTTTCCAGGTCGTCGACGGCCTTCAGGATGGTGTCCTTGTCGTTGGTTTCGAGGGCTTCGCGCAGCACCTGGGTTTGGGCGGCGGTGTGGGTAATTTCGTCCTCGGTCAGGTACTGGGAGTTTTTCTCCACGAAACGCTCCACCTGATACAGCATCTGCTCGGCCACGGTGCGGGCCTCGATGACCATGCGGGCCGCCACGTCCTCGCGGGCGTGGGTTAAGGAATCCATCAGCATCTGTTCCACCTGCTCGTCGGTCAGGCCGTACTGGGGCTTGATTTCGACGGCCTGCCGGGTGTTAGAGCGCAGCTCAATGGCTTCCACCTGCAGAATGCCGTCGGCGTTGAGCAGGAAGTTCACGTCCACTTTGGGCAAGCCGGCGGGCATGGCCGGAATGCCGCGCAGGTCAAACTCGGCCAGCTTGCGGTTTTCCTTCACCAAGTCCCGCTCACCCTGGTACACCGAGATTTTCAGGTTCACCTGCCCGTCCACGGAAGTCGTGTACTGGCGGCCGGCCTTGGTCGGGATTTTGGAGTTGCGCGGAATAATGGGGTCCATGAGCCCGCCCAGGGTTTCGATGCCGAGCGTGAGGGGCGTCACGTCGAGCAGGAGCACGTCGCGGCGGTTACCGGCCAGAATATCGGCCTGAATGGCCGCGCCCAGGGCCACCACTTCGTCGGGGTTGAGGGAGTTGTTGGCCGGCTGCTGGAAGAATTCTGACACCGAGTCGTACACCAGCGGTACCCGGGTGGAGCCGCCCACGAGCAGCACCGCGTCGAGCTGCTGGGGCTGGAGCTGGGCATCGGCCAGGGCCTGGCGGCAGGAGGCAATGGTGCGCTCCACGTAGGGCCGGATCAGCTCGTTGAATTTTTCCTTGGTCAGCGGCAGCGTCGTTTCGCTGAATTCGGCTTCAAACGAGTCGTGGCTGCTCAGGTGGCGTTTGGCCTGCTCGGCCAGCAGGCGCAGCTGTTGCTGGGCAATAGGATTCTGGAACAGCACGGTAGCCAGCTGGTACTCGGCGGTCCAGTAGTCGGAAATGGCCCGGTCCAGATCGTCGCCGCCCAGGTAGGTGTCGCCGTTGGTGCTGAGTACCTCGAAAATGCCCTGCTGAATGCGCAGAATGCTGATGTCGAAGGTGCCGCCGCCCAGGTCGTAGACGGCCACGGTTTTCTCGTCCTCGGGGCTCAGGCCGATGCCGTAGGCCAGGGCCGCGGCGGTGGGCTCATTCACAATGCGCAGCACTTCGAGACCCGCCAAACGACCGGCGTCGCGGGTGGCCTGGCGCTGGGAGTCGTTGAAGTAAGCCGGCACGGTAATCACGGCCCGGTTGACGGGCGTCTTGAGGGCGTGCTCGGCCCGGGCCCGCAGCTCCTTCAGAATCTCGGCACTCAGCTCGATGGGGGAGTAGAACCGGTCGGCCACCCGGATTTTGACCAGGCCCTCGGAGTTGTCGTCGATGACTTTGTAGCCCAGCTGGGTGGCGTGCTCGCCCAGGTCGCGGTACGACTTGCCCAGCAGGCGCTTCACCGAATAAATCGTGTTCTGGGGCTCGGTGAGCAGGTACTGCTTGGCGTCGGTGCCCACAATTGGGTCGGGGGCGTCGAGGGGGAAGTGCACGACCGAGGGTACGATGGTGCCCCGGCCCTGGTCGTTGATGGCCAGCGGGTGGCGGCCGTCGGGGTGAATATAGGCTACCAGGCTGTTGGTGGTGCCCAAATCAATGCCGACGATGATTTCTTCCTGCTGAATGCTCCCGGTAGAGAGGTTGATTGCGACTTTGGCCATGGGGGTCTGGGGCGGCGCGGTAAAGCGCGCGGTAAGCGTAATTGAGACGAGTAAAACCGGACTAGATTTTCCCTACGATGCGGGGGCAAAAGTAGCGAAGAAATGCCGGTAGGGGAGGATAACAAGTCGGCGGCCCGGATGGGCGTACAGTCGGTTCTATTTTTTTTAAGAAAAAGTTCCATTGCCTTCAATCCAAGCGGAGCAGTGGTTGCGTATAGTCCAACAAATCCCGCCCTCCTTTATTGCCGGCTCATCCCTGAGCCCGTGGCGCGCACCCGCCACGCCTTATTCCCGGGCCAGCACCTCCTGGACAAGGTGCCTGGCAAATTCCAGCCCGCGCTTTTCGCGCTTGTACTGCTCTTTTCCAGCCTAGCTTTTTGCCTGGCCTGGCTTTGTATTCCTTTTTTTCACCCCAACCCTTTCACCATGAAGAAGACCTATACCCGTCCGATTCTCCACATGGGCTTAGCCGCAACGGCAATCGTCGGCGCCCTGGCCTGGAGCGGACAGAACACCCGTTTGGAAGCCTCCAGCCACCGCGAAGCCCCGCTTATTGCCGATGACCCGCTGGCCGACAATACGGACTTGTACGCCTTCCGCGACCCGAACAATCCGGAGCTGATCAACATCATTGCCAACTACATTCCGCTGGAGTTGCCCCAGGGGGGGCCGATCTACAACACGTTTGGAGAAAACATACGCTACGAAATCCACATCAAGAACAAGACGACCACGACGGGCGACGACCTGACGTATCGTTTTACGTTCACGCGGACCAACGAAGACCCCACCACGTTTTTCCGGACCCGCCTGGGCAAGGAAAACCAGAAAACGACCTACACCGCTGAGCTCAGCGTCAATGGCGGCGCTTTTACGCCCATCGTAACGGGCGGCGTGGTGCCCCCGCCCAACATTGGCGTCCGTTCTATTGAAGGTGATGCCGGGTTGAAAACGCCCTACAATACGCTCATGACCAACGCTATCCGGACGTTGGCCAACGGTACGAAAGTATTCTGCGGCCCGGTGGATGACCCGTTCTTCGTGGATTTGGGCGGCATCTTCGACCTGGGCGGCGTGCGCCCCAGCACCGCCCGTGACGGTGTAGCCCGCAAGAACACCCACACCATTGCCCTGCAAATTCCGATTTCGGTACTGCAGAAAGACGGCAAAACCGGCGCCCAAGCCGCCAACATCCTGGATTCGGACTACATTATCGGTGTGTGGGCCTCGGCCAGCCGCCAAGCCATCCGCACCCTGAACACGGACGGTACCCAGACGCAGTCGGGCAACTACGTGCAGGTGTCGCGCCTGGGCATGCCCCTGACCAACGAAGTAGTTATTCCCATCGGGCAGAAAGACGAGTGGAACGCCGGCAACCCCTACGGGATGGTAGCTAAGTTCGACGAAAACGCCATGAACCCCGAGCTGGCCCTCTACATGGACGACAGCCGCTTCGGGGGCGCCGTGCCCGGCCTGGGCGCCCTGCGTATCCAGTCTAACTCCCTGCAGGCTTTCGACTTCCGTAACGGCAAAGACGGCCTGGCTAACCTGACCACCGCCCAGCGCGCCGGTACGGTCTTCGCCGACCCCACTTTCGGCCCCTATCTGCTGCGCGCCGGCAAGCCCCGCTCGGTCGACATTCTGCCCATCTTCCACACGGGCGTGCCTAACCTGCCTCCGTATCAGCTGGCTACCGGCAAACCGCTGCGCAACCCGCTGGCCGCTGGTAAGCCATTTATCAACAACTTCCTGCCCACCCTGGGCGACATGCTGCGCCTGAACATGGCCGTGCCCGCCACGCCTCGCACCCTGTCTAACGGTGCCCCCAACCCCGAGTTCAGCTCGGAGGGTCTGCTGGCCGCCGCCGTGCTGGGTCTGACCGACACGCGCTTCAACGGTAGCGCTGCCCTGCAGGCTATTCCGAACATGGACGGCTTCCCCAACGGCCGTCGCCTGGAAGATGACGTGACCCGCATCGAGCTGCAAGCCGTGGGTGGCGTGGTACTGGCTGCCATCGGCCTGTTCTACGACGACTTCTCGGCTACGGCCACCAACCCCGTAACGGCTCAGCTGGGCGGCGTACTCGGCTTCCGGACCGGCGTAGAAGCCAATGACACGACCTTCAAGGCGGCTTTCCCTTACATGCAGACGCCTTGGCGCGGCAGCAAGGCCCAGTCGACGGTTACTTCGCAGCGCGGCAGCGTAGGCATGGGCCTGCAGGCGGCTCCGGTGGAAGTAGCCCAGAACTATCCTAACCCCTTCACCGAAAAAACCACGATTCGCTACGAAGTGGGCGTGAAAGGTCCGCTGACGATTGTGATTTCCGACATGATGGGCCGCCCCGTCAAAACCCTAGTCGACAACAAGGAGCACAAGCCCGGTACCTACGAAACGGCCTGGAAAGTGCAGAACCTGGCCGCCGGCACCTACATTGCCACGGTAAAATCGGGCGAAACGGTGCTGCAGTCCATCAAGCTGGTGCACACCAACTAAGCCACCGGCCTGCCCCGGCGGCAACGAGCAGGAATAGTTTCTGCTGGTTGCCGCCGATGGTGGCCTCTCTGCTAGCCGGGCCCGGGTGAGTTCGGCTAGCTTGCTGGTATATACGGAGCCCGACTTCACCGTCGGGCTCCTTTTCCCATTCTTAGCCCCTGCTGCTTTGCGCAAATATCTTTACCCTTCGTTGCTGGTGTGCTTCGGTTTGGCCGTCGCCGCCCTGTTTATTTTCCGCAAGCCCGAGCCCATTCCCCAGCTGAAAGAGCGCCACGGCGACCTGGCCCTGGGCGGGGAGTGGCTGAACACCAAGAATGCCATTGGCGGCCTGCTGGCCCAGCTGCGGGCCAAGCCCGACGACAACAAAGCCAAGCTGCTGCTGGCCCAGGCCTACATGCAGGAAGCCCGCGTCACGGGCGACCATCCCTACTACGACATGGCCGCCATGCAGCTGCTCAACGGCATTCTGCAGAAAGAGCCCGAAAACTTCGAGGCCCTGTGCTGCAAGGCCTCGCTGTGCCTAACCCAGCACCACTTCTCCGAAGGGCTGGCCGTGGCCGAGCAGGCCGTGAGTCTGAACCCGCACAACGCCTTCGTGTACGGACTGCTCTGCGACGCCAACGTGGAGCTGGGCCGCTACGCCGAGGCCGTGAAAATGGCCGACAAAATGAACCAGGTGCGCCCCGATTTGCGCTCCTACTCCCGCGTTTCGTACCTGCGGGAAATCTACGGCGACTATCCCGGCTCCATCGAGGCCATGGACATGGCCGTCAAAGCCGGTTACCCGGGCCTGGAGCAAACGGCTTGGTCGCGCATTACGCTGGGCCACTTGTATGAGAATACCGGGGACCTGGGCAACGCCGAAAAGCAGTACCAGCTGGCCCTGATTGAGCGGCCCTACTACGCCTATGCCCTGGCCGGCATGGGGCGGGTGGAAAAAGCCCGCAAGAACTATCCGGCCGCCATTGACTACTTCGGCAAGGCCCGCGCTACGGTGAAAGATTACGCTTTTGCCGACGAGCTGACTGACCTCTACCGCCTCAACCACGAGCCCGCCAAAGCTACCCAAATGGCCAAGGAAGCCATTTCGATGCTGGCCAACGATGCCCAGGAAGCCGATGCCAACGAGGCCATGGGCCACTACGCCGACCGGGAGCTGGCCTACGCCTACCTCAAGACCAACGAGCTGGACAAAGCCCTGGAGCACGCCAAAATCGAGTATGAGCGCCGCCCCGATAACATCGACGTGTGCGAAACCATGGCTTGGGTGCACTACAAGCGGGGCGAGTATGCCGAGGCGCAAAAGCTGATGACCAAGGCCCTGCGCACCAACTCCCACAACCCCACGCTGCTGTGCCGCGCCGGCCTGATTGCCTCCAAAAACGGGCAGGCCGAGAAAGGCCAGGCCCTGATCCGACAGGCGTTGAGCACCAATCCTTACCTGAGCTTCGACTTGGCCGACGAGGGCAAGAAGCTACTGGCCGTTAACTAAGCTCCTTGTTGCTGGCTGTATGAAAACTTTGGTTGGGTCCAGAATGCTGATGGCGCGGACGGCGGTTTTGCTGCTCGTGGGGCTGCTATTGCCGCACCTGGCCGCGGCCCACGTGCTGGATGTGGACGTGAGCAAACTTTCCCGCACCGACATTATCAGCACCTACCTCAAGCTGGGCTACACCCACATTTTGCCCCTCGGCCTCGACCATATCCTGTTCGTGCTGAGTTTGTATTTTCTGGAGCCCCGCCTCAGAGCCGTGCTCTGGCAGGCTACGGCCTTTACCGTGGCCCACTCCATTACGTTGGGAATGGCCATGTACGGCCTGATTTCGCCGCCCGCTTCCATCGTGGAGCCGGTTATTGCCTTGTCCATTCTGTTTGTGGCCATCGAGAATATCGTGGCCGACCGGCTCAACCCGTGGCGGGTGGCCATCGTCTTCGGCTTTGGCTTGATTCACGGCATGGGCTTCGCCAGCGTGCTAACCGGACTCGGACTACCCCGCGCTATGTTCGTCGAGTCGTTGATTTCCTTTAACGTGGGCGTGGAGCTGGGTCAGGTGACGGTGATTCTGCTGGCCTGGCTGCTGGTGGGCCGCTGGTTTGCCGACAAGCCCTGGTACAAGCAGCGCGTAGTAATACCGGTTTCGGTCCTCATCGGGCTGGTAGCTGCCTACTGGACCGTCGAGCGGGTGTTTTTCGCCTGAGGCCAAAAGTTGGCAAGAGCTGGTTTATAATTCACAATTCAGCATTTATAATTTCTAAAAATGTTGCGCTCCGGGCTCGTGCTGCTGTTGCTCACCCACTACCTGCTGGTAGTGGGGGCCGGCCTCGTGAACCGGCCGCAACCACCGCGCTACTCGGCCGCCCACCCCTACGTGCACCGCGCCGACTGCCAGCAGAAGCACTACCTCATGGTCGACTGCTTCGATACCTGCAACGGCGACCAGCACGTGGTGCAAAAGCGCACCGCCGGTGAAAATGCCCAGCACCTGCTGACGCTAATGAAAGGCGTTGACGCGCATATGCTGGCCGAAACCATCAGCCTGCCGCCGGTGTATCCGGCCCCTAAGCCAACCCTGCCCGCGGAGCTGCGCCAGTCGGTGCCCCCGGGTTTTGCCGCGTTAGTTTACGCTCCGCCCCGTCGGGGATAAGTCCGGGGTGGCCCATGTAGAGCCGCCCGTAGCGCGTTGAAGTACTCCGCGCCGTGGTCTTATCCTTTGTTTTGCTGCCTGCTGCCGGCTCATCGCGCCCGTAGTGCCAGCTCATTCCCGACGTATGAACTCCCTTTTCCGTTTTTCTCTGCCCTCGGCTACGTCTGCTCAGGGTTTTATTGCCGTGCCGGTGCCCGCCGCGGTTTCCGCCCTCATCAGCCCGCCCGCCGCGGCCCGGCCCGTGCAGCAGTACACGGCCCGGCAACTGGCCGCCGGGCAGGCGCACCGGGCCCAGGCCCTGGCCAGCCGCCGCTCCTCGATTCCCTCTTCCGCCAAACGGTTCTAAGCATGAGCCAGTTGTACGCGGCCCTTCCTGCCCGTCACGCGCGGCCCGCCTTGTGGTCGGTTGTCGTGGGGCTTTTTCTTTTGCTATCCACTTTCTCCCATCCGGTGCTGGGCCAAAACCCGGCGGTACTGCGCGGCTTTGTCACCGATTCGCTGTCGGGGCAGCGCCTGCCCGGCGTGGGTATCCGCCTCGATGGGCAGCCCCAGGGCACGGCTTCCGACGCGGCCGGGACTTTTCGCCTTGCCAATCTGCCGGCGGGCACCTACACCGTGCGGGCTACGGCCCTGGGCTACCGCAGCCCGGCTACCACCGTCACGCTTACGGCCGGCTCTACTCAGACGCTGAACCTGCGGCTTTCGGCCGTGGCCCTGAGCCTGCGCGAAGTCACCGTGTCCCAGCCCCGGGACCCGAACCAGTCGGTGGCCGCCATTTCCCACATCGACCAGGCGCTGCGGCCCGTCAACTCGGCCCAGGATCTGCTGCGGCTGGTGCCGGGCCTCTTTATTGCCCAGCACGCCGGCGGGGGCAAGGCCGAGCAAATCTTCCTGCGCGGCTTCGACTGTGACCATGGCACCGACTTCGCCGTGAGCATCGACGGGCTGCCGGTGAACATGGTGAGCCACGCCCACGGCCAGGGCTACGCCGACTTTCACTTCGTCATTCCCGAAACCGTGGAACAGCTGCGCGTCTACAAAGGGCCGTACACGGCCCGGTTCGGGGATTTCGCCACGGCCGGGGCGGGGGAGTTTACTACCAAAACCAGCCTGGACCGTAGCCAGATCAAGGTGGAAGTGGGCCGGTTCGACACCCGCCGGGCCCTGGTCATGCTGGACTTGCTAGGCCACAACAAGCACCACTTGCTGAGCAAAAAGCCGGAAAGCGCCTACGTGGCGGCCGAGTACAACTTTACCAATTCCTACTTCGACCAGAAGCAGCACTTCCAGCGCTTCAACGGCCTGGCCAAGTACACCGGTCAGCTCACCGACCAAACGTCGCTCACGCTGCTGGGCTCCCACTTTACTTCCAACTGGGACGCCAGCGGGCAGATTCCGGAGCGGGGCGTGGCCGAGGGGCTGATTTCGCGCTACGGCAGCATCGACCCCACCGAGGGCGGCAGCACCAGCCGCACCAACGCTTCGGCGGTGCTGACCACCGGCCTGCCCCACGACGCGGTGTTGCGGCAGCAGGCCTACTACTCGAAGTACGATTTCAGCCTGTATTCCAACTTCACCTTCTTCCTGCAGGACCCGGT
This sequence comes from Hymenobacter chitinivorans DSM 11115, assembly GCF_002797555.1. NCBI lineage: Bacteria > Pseudomonadati > Bacteroidota > Cytophagia > Cytophagales > Hymenobacteraceae > Hymenobacter > Hymenobacter chitinivorans. The sequence goes on from NZ_PGFA01000002.1 coordinate 364,486, forward strand.
AAACGGCGACGAAATTCAGCAGCTCGACAACCGCCACCTGTTTGGCTACACCGCTACCTACGAGCAAAGCACCCAGCTCGGCAGCCGCAGCTTGCACTCGACGCTGGGCGTGGGCACCCGCAACGACTTTTCAAATCTGGGCCTGCGCCACACCGTGCGCCGCGAGGTGCTGGATACTGTGACAACCGGCAAACTCTACGAGCGGAACCTCAACGCCTACCTCGACGAAACCCTGCCGCTGACCGAGCAGCTGACCCTGAATGCCGCAGTGCGGGCCGACGTGTTTACCTTCGACTTCCGCGGCCAGCTCTACGATACCACTTCGTTGAGTCTGCAGCCGCTGCGGGGCCGCGTGACCAAGGCCCGGGTGTCGCCGAAGCTGAATCTGTACTACGAGCTGACGCCCCAGGTGCAGCTCTTCGTGCGCTCCGGTATCGGGTTTCACTCCAATGATGCCCGGGGCGTGATTCGGGGCACGGTGGGGCAGAATGTGCTGCCTCGGGCTATTGGCTACGAGGTGGGCAGCACGTTTAAGCCCGTGCCCAGCCTGGTCGTCAACGCAGCCGTGTGGGCCCTGCACCTGCAGGACGAGCTGGTGTACATCGGCGACGCGGGCGAGGTGGAAAGCACCGGCCCCACCCGCCGCTTCGGTCTCGACGCCTCGGTCCGCTACCAGCTGACGCCCTCCCTGTTTGCCGATCTGGACCTGAATTTCAACCACGGCCGGCAGGTGGCGGCGCCCAAGGGGGCCAACTACATTCCGCTGGCGCCCAGCTTCACCAGCATCGGCGGCCTGACGCTGAAGCGGCCCTCGGGCCTCAATGCCAGCCTGCGCTACCGCTACATCGACGACCGGCCGGCCAACGACGACGGCAGCATTACGGCCCGGGGCTACTTCCTGCTCGATGCGGTGGTGAGCTACACCAAGGCCTGGTTTCAGCTGGGCGCTACCGTCGAAAACCTGCTCAACGTGGAGTGGAACCAGGCTCAGTTTGCTACCGAAACCCGCCTGCCCACCGAGCCCGTGGGCACGTCGGTGGATGAGCTGCACTTCACGCCCGGCACGCCATTTTACCTGAAAGCCACCTTCAGCGTCTTTTTCTAAGCCGGCACTTCAGCCTCGCGGCCAGCTGACCGGCGCTGACTTCTGGAAAAGAAAGATGAACTTGGGCCATGGCTTTTTTTCCTTCCACTTCTGTGTTTTTCCCCGGTCGGCTTCGGTGGCAATGCCTGTTGGGCGTCGTTGCGGCGGGGCTGCTGGTCGCAGAAAGCGGCTGCCAGTCGGCCGAAAAGGAGAGCCGCAAGCCTACCATCGGCAGCCAGACCATGTGCCAGGCCCCGGTGCCCGTAGCCGCCGCGGCCCCGCCCGACTCCTTGCAGCCCGTAGCGTTGGCACCATTGCCGGGCCTTTCGGCGGAAGTGCGGCAGCAGGTGGCAGAGCTGTACCAAGCCCTGGGCAGCGAAGCCCAAGAGCTGCGCCTGCCGGTGCTGGAGCGGGCCTGCGTGGGCTACCTCACGCTGCGCCACGCCGGCCGCATCCGCCGCCCCGCCGTGCTGGCTGTGGCCGACATGGATTTGCCCTCAACCAAAAAGCGGCTCTGGGTGCTGGATTTGAACAAAAAGCGGGTGCTGCAGCACAGCTACGTGGCCCACGGCCGGGGCTCGGGCTACGTGCGGGCCCGGCGCTTTTCCAACCGGATTAAGTCGGCCTGCACGGCCCTGGGCTTCTACCGCACCGCCGATACCTACGACGGCAAGCACGGCCTCTCGCGCCGCCTGCACGGCCTCGACCCGGGCCAGAACAGCAACGCCCTGGACCGCTACGTGGTGCTGCACGGCGCCGACTACGCCGGGCAAGCATACCTGGCCAAACACCAACAGTTGGGCTACAGCCGGGGCTGCCCGGCCCTGCCGCCCGAGCAGTACCGCGCCGTCATCAAGGCGGTGGGGGAGGGAGCCTGCCTGTTTTTGAGCGGGCCCGGGCTGGAGTCGAAGTGGCTGGATGGAGGCGTGGCAGCTCAGCAGCTGGCAGCCCGGGGCTGGCAGTAGCATACGGTTGAGCGGCGGGTAACCGGTAGGGGTTGGGGGAAAGCTGAGCCGTAGCAACTTGCTGGTTTTTTGGGGCGTACAGAGAGGCTCTAAACGTTTTGCCCACATCCAAACCCCGAAATAGCATGGCCCAGTTAACCGATTTGCACGACCTGCTTTGTCACGAAGTTCAGGCTATGTACAGCGCCGAGAAGCTCATCGTGGCCGGCCTGCCCCGCATGATTGAAAAAGCCCACAACGAGGAGCTTAAGCACGCTTTCCGCAAGCACCTGACCGAAACCGAAAAGCAGGTGGAGCGCCTGCAGGAAGTTGCCAAGCTGCTCAACATCGACGCCGACGGCGACTCCAACCCCGGAATGAAGGGCATCATTGCCGAAGGTGAGAAGGTGATGGAAAAGAACAAAGAATCCGAAGTGCTGGACGCGGCCCTGATCTGCGGGGCCCAGAAGATTGAGCACTACGAAATTGCCGGCTACGGCACGGCCGTATACCTGGCCAACGAGCTGGGCCTGGAAGCTGTGGCCCGCATCCTGGACGCCACCCTGGAAGAAGAAAAGAACACCAACTCGATTCTGAATCACTTGGCCAAAAACACGGTAAACCCCATGGCCGAGTAAAGCCGAAGGTTTTCCAACGGAATAATAAAAAGCCTCTCCGAGACTCGGAGAGGCTTTTTTTAATGCTTGGATGAACGGCGGACTACTTAATTACCAACTTCTGGGTGAGGCCAAACTCAGCTACCGACAACTGGTAGATACCGGCCGGAATGGCTTTGGCCGGGGCCAGGTGGAGCTGATTAGAGCCGCGGTAGAGGCGCACCGTTTCCTGGTGCATTAGGCGGCCCGTCACGTCGAACAGGCGTAGGGTGGCGGGCTGCTCGGCGGTGGTTTGCAGCACCAGCTCAATCCGGTCGGCAGTCGTGGGATTAGGGAACAGCTGCAGCTCGGCCTGGGGCTTGGCGGCTGCGCTGGCCGTGGGCGAAGCCGTAGCAGTAGCCAGGGCCGGGCGGGCCGTCATCGAGCCGCTCACTACGGTGGGAGCCGTGTAGGTGGCCTTCACGAAAGCGCGCTGGGCGGGGTTGGCCGTGGAGGCGTTTTTCGCCTTCAGCGTAATCCAGCCGGCGGTGGTGGGCGTGTAGGTGCCGGTCAGGTTGCCGGTGCCGGTTTGGCTGCTGACGAGCGTGCCGGCGCTATTGTAGAGGGCTACCGTGAGGCTGCGGGTGGCGTCGGTGGGGAAGAGGCTGTAGGTAATGGCTTTGTTGGCGTCGGAGTAGATGCGGCCGGCCGTGCGCAGCGCCGTGGAGCTGGCCGGCAGCTGCCCGCCCTGCTGCAGGGACCGGGCGTCACTGTCGCCGAGGTCGTCGGCCAGTTCCCACTCCTGGGTGGTGGCCATGGCGGCCCGCACGTAGTTGGTGCCAATATTGACCGGGGCCCACACCGAGTAGCCGCGGCGGCCCCCGGCGGCCGTGCCGTTGCAGGGCGGCGTGTTGATGACCACCGTCTGGGAGCCGCTCACGGTCACCGTGGCCGTCCCGTTGGCGCCGGAATAGTCCTTGAGCACGGTGCCGGGCGCGAAGTCACAGGAAACCGTGCTGTTCTGCCAGGCCGAGTAGTTGTCGTTAATGCCGATGATGGCCTTGGTGCTGCGCTCAATCACGAGGTGGTCGGCGGCCTGCCAGCGCACTTTGTAGGCCCCGTCCTTGAAGTGCAGGTTCTGATGGCACCAAATTAGGTTTTCCAGGTCGGAACGCGTCGGCAAATCCACGCTGCTCTTAGGGCTATGCGAAAAACGCTTGCCGGTGTTGCCGAGGTTAAACAAGTCCTCGAAGAAAATCTGGGGTGAGCCGTCCACGGCCATGGCCGCGGCGTAGGCGGCCGACAGGCGCGGGTCGAACGGGTCGATGTGGGGCGCCAGCTCCGAGCCGGTATTCCAGCCGGTGTAGTTGCCGCTGGCGTCGGTGGTGGGCCGGAAGGTGTCGTGGTTGTTCACAAACGGCACGGTACGGTGCACGTACTGCCCGTTGAGGAGCACCGTGCGGGTGCCCTGCTGGTAGCCCGGCAGGCTGCCCAAATCGAAGTTGCCCCCGCCGCTGACGATGCTGTAAATACCGTTGCGCAGCGAAAAGTCGAAGGTGCCGGCCCGGTTCTGCACGTTGCTCACCCAGCCGTCCATCTGGGTGCTGGAGCCCACCCATTCGCCCACGGCAAACATAGTGGCTCCGCCATTGGCCCAGCCGGCGTTGCTTTGCAGGTTGTAGAGGAAATCCTCCATGGCAAAGTCCGGGAAGTGCTTTACCGCGTCGAGGCGCACCCCGTCGAAGCCCACCTGCTTTTTGTACCACACCAGCCAGCTGCGGGTGTTGTTGCGCATGTAGTCGGCGCTCTGGGCGGGGTTGAAGGTGGCGTTGGAGCTCAGGCCGTAGGAGCCGTTGTAGTAGCTCACGTCGGGCCCGAAGTACACCGCGTTCCAGTCGCCGGAGGTCGAGTTATTGCCGGGGTTGGGGTTGAAGTTCTGCCAGTTTTTGGCGAAACGGCCGTTGCGGGCCAGATAGTTGGCGGCCGTTTCGTCGGTGGCGGGCTTGGTGTAGCTCACGTACCGGAAGTTCTTGTACTTGCTGGTCGTGTAGTCGTCCCAGGCAGCCGGGTCGGGCCCGCCCTGCCCGGTAGCCGAGCCGGCATTGTCGAGGTGGTTGAGCACAATATCCTGCACGACTTCAATGCCGTTGGCGTGCAGAATGGCCACGCCGCGCAGCAATTCATCCTTGGTGCCGAGCCGGGTCGGCAAAAAACCTTTCTGGTACTTATCCCCGAGGTCGTAGTTGTCGAAGGGCGAGTAGCCGTTGCCCTGGTTACCGTTCTTGATGGAAGGCGGCATCCAGACGGCGTCGATGCCCATGGCCTTGAGGCGGGGCGCGAGGTCGGCAATGTAGTTGGCCCAGCCGTTGGGGTAGTTCGAGTTCCAGTAGTCCCACCAGAAGCCTTGCAGAACGACTTTCTGCGCGCGGGCCGGACTGCCGGTCAGGAGCAGGAACACGGATAGGGCGACCAGCAGCCAGCGGCTGGGTCGGAGAGTAGAGTTGAGCATGCGTACTGTGGGAATTGGTTGGAAAAAGGAGCGGGCGAAAAGAATTACTTGCGTAGTATTTTTCGTTAGTAAGGTAAGCGTCTATAGAACTAAAACAATATGCTGGCCGGCCTAAAAGATTATGGCCTGCGCCGGGCCGGCGCAAAAACGGCCCTGGGGAATTAATTGAATATGGTCATTGTTGTATATGCTGGCCGCCGGAACTTACACCGTCGGCAAGTTTTTATCGTATAGCCATTTATTCGGGTCCTTGGCCTAGAGTAAGACTATATTCTGACAACTGAAATCAATCTGTATCCATGGAAAAGCCAAGTGTAACCCAGCGTAAACGACTCAAAATCCGGGCCCGTCGACTGACGCGCCGGGTGCTGCCGTTTGTGGCTTCGTTGTTTATGGCTACTCCGCTGGCCGCCCCCGTGGCCCGCACCACTGCCGCCGGTATGGAAACCAAGATGCCGTCGGCCAAAGCCATGCAGGCTGCCTTCTTCGACCAGCGCATGCACGACCTCTACCGCGACCTGCAGGTCGAGCAGCAGGGCCTGCGCTACGACGTATTCGAAAAGGCCGTAACGGGCTATTTCAACCTCAAAAACGACGGCAAGCTCAGCGACAAGCAGCTGCTGACCGTTATCGACTTCAACCTGCCTTCCACCGAAAAGCGCCTCTGGGTACTGGATCTGGCTTCGAAGCAGGTAGTATTTAACACCCTGGTGGCCCACGGCCACAACTCGGGCGAGAACATGGCCACGAACTTCTCCAACGAGAACGAGTCGAACATGAGTAGCCTGGGCTTCTACGTTACGCAGTCGGAGTACGTGGGCAAGCACGGCCGCTCGCTCAAGCTCGAAGGCGTGGACCAAGGCTATAATGACAATGCGCAAATGCGCTCCGTCGTCATGCACGGCGCCGACTACGTGAGCGAGGACTTCATTCGCCAGAACGGCCGCCTGGGCCGCAGCCTCGGCTGCCCCGCCCTGCCCATGGACCAGTACGCCCAGATTATCGACACCGTCGGCAACGGCACCTGCCTGTTTTTGAACGGCAACGACACGACGTACTCGTCGAAGTACCTGAATCCGGACGTGGCCCAGGATGTGGCTATGAACACGCTGCTGAGCACGCAAAGCTAAACCACTGTTGCTTCTGCCATAGAAAAGGCCACCCGTTTGCGCGGGTGGCCTTTTTTCGTTGTCAAGCAGCTTGTCGGCTACAGCGTCACACCGAATTTCTTGCCGACGCTTTCCAAGTCGTTAATTACTGGGTCCAGCAGCGGAATACCGTCGAGCAGGCGGTGCTGGGCCATAATCCGCTCTGGGTCGCCGGGAATAATTACCTGCTTGCCTTCCACGGCCTGGGCGTTGCGGAAGGTGCTGATCCAATTGTCCATGTGGGCCTTGAACTCGGCGGCCGGCCGGAAGGCATCCACCCGCATGGCCCCGAAGAAGTGCCCGATGCCCTGGCCCACCGGGTCGGCCGGCGGCTGCAGGAAGGCCACGAAGGGCGGCACCCAAGGCCCGTAGTTGGCCCCCGACAATACCGCCGAGAATATGTCCACGATGCTGCCCAGGCAGTAACCCTTGTGGGAGCCGGTTTCGCCGCCGAGCGGGAGCAGGGCGCCGCCGTTTTTCACGGCGTTGGCATCGGTCGAGCCGCTGCCGTCGGCGTTCTGCACCCAGCCTTCGGGCACCGGAATCTGCTTGCGCTGGGCAATTTCGAGCTTACCGTTGGCGGCCGTAGTCGTGGCAAAGTCGGCGACGAAATCGGGCTGCTCCCCGGCCGGAATGGCTACCGCAATGGGGTTGGTACCCAGCAGGCGGTCCAGGGAATAGGTGGGCGCCACGAGCGGACTGGCGTTGGTCATGGCCATACCAATCATGTCGTGGGCCAGGGCCTTCATGGCGTGGTAGCCGGCAATGCCGAAGTGGTTGGAGTTCTTGACCGATACCCAGCCGGTGCCGGCCACGCGGGCTTTTTCCAGGGCAATAGTCATGGCCTTGGGCGCCACCACCAGGCCCAGGCCCCCGTCGCCATCCACCACGGCCGTGCTGGGCGTTTCGTGCACGATGCCCACCCGCGGCGTGGCATTAATGCGGCCCGCTTCCCAGAGCCGCACGTAGCCGATAAGCCGGGCTACGCCGTGGGAGTCGATACCGCGCAGGTCGGCCGAGAGCAGCACTTCGGTAGCCAGCGTGGCGTCTTCCGCCGGGCAGCCAAGGCTGAGAAAAACAGACTCGGTGAAGGTGAAAAGCTGGTTATAGGGAAAGATATGAGTCATGAGGAGAAGCGAAAAAGAACGTCATGCTGAGCTTGCCGAAGCATCTCTACCACTTTGTTGCTAAAGTAAATGATGTTAGCACTGCGGTAGAGATGCTTCGGCAAGCTCAGCATGACACATCCTATATAATGACTGATTAAAGCTTCGGCCGGCGCTACTGCGTCAGCATTTCCTGCAAAAGGCCTTCTTTCAGAGCATAAGCCGAGGCGCGGATGTGCAGGAAGTCGTAGGTTTTGAGCACGAAGTCAATCAGGATGCTGGCCACCACTATCATGTCGGCGCGCATGGGCGTCATGCCGGGCATGGCCACGCGCTGCTCGTGGGTGCTGTGCAGCAGCTGGTGGTAGCTCTGGTAGAAACTGTCCAGGGAAATCGGCGTTTCGGGCGGCAGGTTGTTGCCGCGGGGCTGCCCGTCGCGGGCGGCCTGCAGGTCGCCGAGCGTATCGAAGGTGCCCGAGGCGCCGACCAGGGCCGAGGGCCGGAAATGCTGCACGGCGGCCGTCAGGGCGGTGAGCTTTTGGGCCAGGTAGTCCTGCAACTCGCGCACGTCGTCGGTGGTGAGCGGGTCGTGCTTGAAAAACCGGTCGAGCAGGCGCTGGGCCCCAATTTCGAAGCTCTGCTTCCAGAATATCGTTTCCTGGTTGGCCACGATAAACTCCACGCTGCCCCCGCCGATGTCCATAATCAGGTGGGGCTCGGTGCCCAAAGGCACGGCCTGCCGCACGCCCTGGCAAATCAGCTCGGCCTCCCGGGCCCCGGGAATAATTTCAACCTGAATGCCGGTTTGCTCGAAAATGTCGCGCACCAGGGCCGGGCCGTTATTGGCGTTGCGCACGGCGCTGGTGGCCGTAGCCCGCACTTCCGTCACTTGGTGCAGCTCGATTTCCTCCTGAAACGCGGCCAGCGTGTGCAAGGCCCGGGCGTAGGCTTCCGGCGCAATTTCGCCCTTGCTGATACCGTCCTCGCCCAGGCGCACGCCTACTTTGGTGCGCAACAGTACCACGGGCTCGGGGTGGCGGGCCTCGGGCAGCTCTACGATCATCAGATGAAACGTATTGGTGCCCATATCAATCAGGGCCAGACGGCGGTGACGAATCATTGGTTTTTGATTAGTGGTTGCTGGTTTTTCGTCCCGTCGGTGCAGTTGGTTGCTGACGCTGAGCCAATAACCACAAACGACCAACAAAAAACCAAGGCTCAGGTGGCAAACCGGCAAAACGTGCCCAGCGGCAGCTTGCGCTGGCCCCGGTCGTGCAGGTAGATTTCCCCGATTTCGCGCGTTTGGTGCGTTTTGGGGAAGATTTCCGTCACCAGGTTGTCCAGAATCAGGGCCGAGAAGCCCAGGGAATACAGGTTAATCAGGAAAAAATGGTCGGCGGGGTCGAGTAGCTGCTGGCAGAGCTTGAGCATCTCGTTGAGCTCATCTTCCAGCTGCCACTTCTCGCCGTTGGGGCCGCGGCCGTAGGCGGGCGGGTCCAGAATCAGGCCCTGGTACTTGTTGCCGCGCTTTACTTCCCGCTGCACGTACTTCATGGCGTCTTCCACCAGCCACCGCACCCCGTCGAGGTTGGAGGCTTCCATATTGTCGCGGGCCCAGAAGTTGACCTGCTTTACCGAGTCGAGGTGGGTCACGTCGGCCCCGGCGGCGCGGGCGGCCAGCGTGGCGGCCCCGGTGTAGGCAAACAAGTTCAGCACCCGCGGCACGGCGGCTTTGCGCTGCTTGGTCTGCTGGTAGATAAACTGCCAGTTGGGGTCCTGCTCCGGAAACAAACCCACGTGCTTGAACGAGGACATGCCCAGTCGGAACCGCAGCTTGAGCCCGTCCTGCCCGTAGTTGATAATCCACTGCTCGGGCGTGCCGGGCTTGATTTTCCACTGGCCTTTCTCCTGGCTGCCTTTTTCGCGGGTAAACGTAGCATTGGCGCGCTGCCATTCGCTGGCGGGCAGGTGCGGGTCCCAGATGGCCTGGGGCTCGGGGCGGGCCAGCACGTGCTTGCCAAATCGTTCGAGCTTTTCGAAGTTGCCCGAGTCGATAAGCTCGTAGTCAGGCCAGTTGCCGGTGGTCAGAAAAGAATACATACAAGTGCGCTAAAAATGCCGCGCTGCGGCCCGTCAAAGGTAGGGCATCCGAGTGGAAAGGTGGTAGTTGGCCACCGGCGCCCTATATTGAAGTCAACTCAACCGAGCCGCGGCCGAAACTGTTAGCACCTTACCCATGAAGAGTGAAACCTCCCGCATGTACGACCAGCTCACCCGCGCCTTCGACGGCAACGCATGGTCGGGCCCTTCGCTGCTGGCTACCCTGCAGCACCTGACGGCCAGCCAGGCCGCGGCCCGCCCCATCGTGCAGGCCCACAGCATCTGGGAAATCGTGCTGCACCTCACAACCTGGATTCAAACGGTGCAACAGCGCGTCGAAAGCCGGCGGGTAACACCCGTGACGCCGGCGCAGGACTGGCCCGCTCAGCCCACCGTGCTGGATGAGGAGCTGTGGGAAGCAACCCGGCGGGAACTGCAGGCAGCGCATGCGCAGTTGCTGGAGCTGGTAGCTTCCCTGGCCGAGTCGGACCTGGAAATGCCGGTAGGAGAGGAGCCCGACGTGGAACCCGGCCCGGCCCACTCGGTTTATGTGTTGCTGCACGGCCTGGCCCAGCACAACCTGTACCACGCCGGCCAGATTGCCCTGCTGCGCAAAGCCCTAAGCCTGTAAAATCCCGCTCCCCAACCCCGCCGATTCCTGCCATCTTTGCACCTATTATGACCATGACCCCGCTTACCTTCCACAAATACCAGGGCACCGGCAACGACTTCGTGATGCTCGACGACCGCGCCCAGCAGTTCGACGAGCACAACAACCGCCTCGTGCGCCACCTCTGCGACCGGCGCCTGGGCATCGGCGCCGACGGCCTGATCTTGCTGCGCAACCACACCGAGTACGACTTCGAAATGGTGTACTTCAACGCCGACGGTTTCGTGGGCTCCATGTGCGGCAACGGCGGCCGCTGCACCGTGGCTTTTGCCAAGCACCTGGGCGTGATTCAGGACAAAACCCGGTTTCTGGCCGCCGACGGCCCCCACGAGGCCCACGTGGACGCCGCCGGCCTCGTGCACCTGCGAATGCAGGACGTGCACGGGCAGCAGGAAGTGGAAGGCCAGGGCATTTTCCTCGACACCGGCTCACCCCACCTCATCCGCTTCATGCCTACCAGCTCCCTGGTCGATTTGAACGTGTTTGCCGAGGGCCGCGCCATTCGCTACAGTGAGCAGTTCCGCGACAAAGGCACCAACGTCAACTTCGTGGAAACGCCCGTGGCCGCCGACCAGCCCTGGCAGGTACGCACCTACGAGCGGGGCGTGGAAGACGAAACCATGTCCTGCGGTACCGGTGTTACGGCCGTGGCCCTGGCCGCTTCCCGGCGCGGGGCCAGCAGCCCGGTGCACCTGCGCACCCGCGGCGGCGACCTGCACGTGACCTTCGATGCCAAACCCGACGGCTCCTTTACCAACGTCTACCTCAGCGGCCCGGCCCTGCGCGTATTCGGCGGCACCATTGCGGTATAGTTTCAGCTAATTCCGGCACCTCGGCCGCGCATTGTCAAGGCGGGCCGGGGTGCCTTTTTTTATATCAAATCAATGTTGCAGCGCGGAACGGTGACTTTGCGAGCCCTGGAAGAGTCGGACCTCGACTTCCTGTTCGCCCTGGAAAACGACCCTAGCATCTGGGGCGTGTCCGATACGCTGGCACCTGTGTCGCGCTTTGCCCTGCGCCAGTACCTGCAGCACGCCACCGCCGACTTTTACGAGGTACGGCAGCTACGCCTGGTTATCTGCGCCGACAGCCAGGCAGTTGGGACATTGGACTTATTTAATTTCGAGCCTTTGCACTTACGGGCTGGCATTGGTATTACAATAATAGCATCAGCGCGGCAGCAGGGCTATGCGCAGGCTGCTTTAGAACTTTTATTAGGCTATGCCCGCCATACGCTGCGCCTGCACCAATTGTATTGTACCGTGGCAGCCGACAATACGGCCAGCCTGCGGCTGTTTGAGCAGGGTGGCTTTTGCCAGGTAGGGGTGCGGAAAGAGTGGTTGCGCAAAGATTTTTTTTGGCAGGACGCCGTGGAGTTTCAATATATATTGGATAAAAAATCTACTGATAGCGAATAAGTTAGCTTTTAAGAGGAATTATCAGAAAAGGATACGGTCGAGCTTGGATTATTTGGTGATTAGGTCCACCCGGCGCCGACTGTATCCTTTTTCGAAGCTCCCGCGTAAAAGGGAGTGTCGCGGGAATCGGAACTGTGTTGACCACTTTTTCTGCGGCGAATCTACCTTTCCAGCTTCTTTGATATGCCGCTATCTACTCCAGCGGAGGCTCCACCACGCGCTTCCGTGTCCACTTCTGCCACCTCCGCTTCTGCCTCTAAAGCAGCATCTGCCAGTTCTGATTTCGCCTATACTCTGCCCGATTTTGTGTGTTTTGCGCACCTGTATTGGGATTTTGTGTGGCAGCGTCCCCAGCATTTGTTGTCGCGCTTTGCCCAGCACGGCCGCGTATTCTACGTGGAGGAGCCCTTTTTCCACCACGACCAAACGGCCCCCGAATTTGCCCACTTCGAGGTGAAGGACCGGCAAAACGGCGTTAAAGTGCTGGTTGCGCACTTGCCAGTTGGCTTTTCGGAAGAAGAAAATGACCAGTTCCAGGCTAAGCTGCTAACTCAGTACTTTTCCGAGAATAATATAAATCAGTACGTTTTTTGGTACTATACCCCGATGGCGCTCAGTAAATCGCGCCATTTCCAGCCCGTACTTACCGTATACGACTGCATGGACGAGCTGGCAGCCTTCAAGTTTGCCCCGCCCAAGCTGCGCGAACTGGAGCAGGAGCTGTTCAAAAAAGCCGATTTGGTGTACACCGGCGGCCACAGCCTTTACGAAGCCAAAAGCCTGCAGCACCACGATGCCCACTCTTTCCCGAGCAGCATCGATAAGGACCACTTCGGTCAGGCCCGCACCGCGCTGCCCGAACCCGCCGATCAGGCCGGCATTGCCCACCCCCGCATCGGCTTCTTCGGCGTGGTAGATGAGCGCCTCGATATTGAATTATTGGGTCAATTAGCCGAAGCCCATCCCGAGTGGCAATTCGTCATTATTGGCCCCGTAGTCAAGATTGACCCCGCAATACTGCCCCGCTTCGCCAACATTCACTACCTCGGCGGTAAAGAGTACAAGGAACTCCCGGCATATTTATGTGGTTGGGATGTAGCAACGTTGCTCTTCGCCGATAACGAAAGCACGAAGTTTATCTCACCCACCAAGACGCCCGAATATCTCGCGGCCGGTAAACCAGTGGTGAGTACTCCGATTCGTGACGTAGTACGGCCCTACGGCGACCTGAACCTGGTTCAGATTGCCGCCACCGCCGACGAGTTCGGCCAAGCTATTGCCAAAGCTCTGGTGCAGACCAAAGACGCCGACTGGCGCAAGCGCACCGACGATTATCTGGCCACCATTTCCTGGGACCTGACCTGGCAGCGCATGGTGGAGCTCATGCAGGACAAGCTGAAACACAAACAGTAAGCTCGACCGAACAGCGAAGCCCCATCCTCCGTATTGCCTTCAGCTATCCTTTCCGTAACCGCACATTTCAGCCACCAAGACACCCAGCACTATGTTTGACTATCTCATCGTTGGAGCCGGATTTGCCGGCAGCGTGCTAGCCGAGCGGCTGGCCACTCGCTCAAATAAGAAAGTGCTTATCCTGGATAAGCGCAATCACATTGCCGGCAATGCCTACGACCATTACAACGAAGAAGGTATTCTGGTCCACAAATACGGTCCGCACATCTTCCACACTAACTCTAAGGAAGTATTCGAATACCTTTCCAATTTCACCGATTGGCGCCCCTACGAGCACCGCGTGCTGGCTTCGGTAGACGGGCAGATGGTGCCAATGCCTATTAACCTGGACACCATCAACAAGCTCTACGGCCTCTCGCTGAACAGCTTCGAAGTGGAGCAGTTCCTGGAGTCGTTGGCCGAGCAGATTCCGGTGATTAAGACCTCGGAAGACGTGGTAGTAAGCAAAGTAGGCCGCGAGCTGTACGAAAAGTTCTTCCGCAACTACACCCGCAAGCAGTGGGGTATGGACCCTTCGGAATTGGATAAGTCGGTGACGAGCCGCGTGCCCACCCGCACCAACCGCGACGACCGGTATTTCACTGATACCTACCAGGCCATGCCGCTGCACGGCTACACCCGCATGTTTGAGCGGATGCTGGACCACCCCAACATCAGCATCATGCTCAACACCGACTACCACGACGTGGTCGACTTCATTCCCTTCAAGGAAATCATCTTCACTGGCCCAGTAGACGAGTATTTCGACTTCAAGTTCGGCAAGCTGCCCTACCGCTCGCTCGAGTTCAAGCACGAAACGCTGAACACCGAGAAGTTCCTGGCCGCGCCGGTGGTGAACTACCCCAACGAGCACCTCTACACCCGCATTACGGAGTTCAAGGCCCTCACCGGCCAGCAGCACCCCAAGACCAGCGTGGTGTACGAGTACCCCAAAGCCGAAGGGGACCCTTACTACCCCATTCCGCGCCTCGAAAACGCCGAACTGTACAACAAGTACAAGAAGCTGGCCGACGAAACGCCCAACGTGCACTTCGTAGGCCGCTTGGCAACGTATAAGTACTACAACATGGACCAGGTAGTGGCCCAGGCGCTGACCTTGTACAAGAAGCTCACCGACAAAGAGAAAGTGGCCGAGAAACCCACGATTACCGGTTCGGCTTCCATTATGGAGAAGCTGGTGCCGCGTGACCCGGCCAAAGAATAACGAGTAATTACACCGACGCAAGTCGGCCGCAGGTGAACTGTCATCCTGCGCGGCAAGCAGTACTTTTTCCGCTTTCTGAGCTTGAATCAGGGCGAAAAACTAGACTGTAAGGCCGCGCAGGATGACAGTCCTGTTTTCAGCCGGCCTTACCTGAACACTATACGTTAGGCCGGTATCCTACCACGAACCGATAACTGTGATGGAGAAAGTAGAAGTATGGGGCGGGGTAGAGTGCACTATTCGGCGGGTTGGCAACGGCTATACCGACCAGCTCGTGAGTAGTGGACACCGCACCCGCCTTGAAGACCTGGATGCCTTTGCCGAACTGGGCATCCGCAAGCTGCGCTACCCAATTCTGTGGGAGCAGGTGGCCCCCGAAAGCCTCGACAACCCCGACTGGACCTGGGCCGATGAGCGCATGGCCCGGCTGCGGGAACTGGGCATCGACCCGATTATTACGCTGCTGCACCACGGCAGCGGCCCGCGCTATACGGCGCTCAATAAGAAGAACTTCGTGCCGCTGCTGGCCCGCTTTGCCCGCATGGTAGCCGAGCGTTACCCCTGGATCAAGCACTACACGCCCGTCAACGAGCCCCTGACGACGGCCCGCTTCAGCGGCCTCTACGGCATCTGGTACCCCCATGCCCTCGACGACAAAACCTTCGTCCGCATCCAGCTCAACCACATCAAGGGCACCCGGGCGGCTATGCAGGCCATTCGGGAAGTAACCCCCGATGCGCTGCTGGTGCAAACCGAGGACCTGGGCAAAACTCACTGCACGCCCAAGCTCGTCGACCAAGCCGAGTTTGAGAATAACCGCCGCTGGCTGACCTACGATTTATTGTGCGGCAAGCTGGATCAGCAGCATCCTTTGTGGAATTACCTGCGCCAGCATGGCGCTTCCGAGCGGGAATTGCTCGACCTGGTGAAAAAGCCCTGCCCGCCCGATATTTTGGGTATCAACCACTATGTGACCAGTGAGCGGTTCCTGGACGAAAACCACCACTATTTCCCCGCCCACCACCTCTGCCAGAGCGAAGCCCGCGTCGACTACGCCGATGTGGAAGCCGTGCGCGTGCGCCTGGTGCAAACAGCCGGCCTGCACGACCTGCTGCTCGAAGCCTGGAACCGTTACCGCATCCCCGTTGCCGTTACCGAAGTACACCTCGACTGCACCCGTGAGGAGCAGATGCGCTGGGTGCAGTACGCCTGGGATGCTGCCAATCAGCTCAAAGAAGAAGGCGTCGATATGCGCGCCATTACCATTTGGTCCTTGCTGGGGGCCTACGACTGGAATACGCTGCTGACCCAAGAGGGAGCCTTTTACGAAAGTGGCGTATTTGATATGCGCGGCGGCAAGCCCCGTCCAACCGCGCTGTTCAAAATGGTCAAAGGCCTGGCCACCGAGGGCCACTATAACCATCCTCTGCTCCAGGGCAAAGGTTGGTGGGAACGGGATGACCGTTTCCTCTACCACCACCTCAGTCCCACCTCCCAATCTACCACCTAAGCTATGAAAATTCTTGATTTAAATGAGCTGAACCCGGGGCCTGTTCAGCCACCCGTCCAGCCCCTGCTCATCACCGGGGCCAATGGTACGCTGGGCCGGGCTTTTCAACGCATCTGCGCCATTCGTGGCATCGAAACCGTGGCACTGGGCCGCAAAGAACTCGACATTACCGACCCGCAGTCCGTGGAGCGGGTTCTGACTCAGTACAACCCCTGGGCCGTGGTCAATACCGCCGGCTACGTGAAAGTGGACGAAGCCGAAACCGACTTTGCCCGCTGCTACCGTGAAAATACCACTGGTCCGGCCATTCTAGCCGCCGCCTGCGCCTACCGCGACATTCCCTTCCTGACCTTTTCCTCGGACCTGGTCTTTGATGGAAATAAGTCGGCGGCTTACGTGGAAAGTGACCTGCCCCGGCCGCTGAACGTGTATGGCAATAGCAAGCGCCTAGCCGAAAAGGACGTGCTGCACTGCATGTCCAAAGCCCTGGTGGTGCGCACCAGCGCCTTTTTTGGCCCCTGGGATGACTATAACTTCGTGTATCACGCCCTCAAGGCCGGCCACCAGAAGCAGGCCTTCGAAGCCGCCGACGACGTACTCATCTCGCCCACCTACGTGCCCGACCTGGTAAACGTGTCCCTGGACCTGCTCATCGACGAGGAATGCGGGGTGTGGCATTTGGCCAACCAGGGCTCTTTCACCTGGGCTGATCTGGCCCGCCTAGCCGCCGATATGGGCGGGATGGATACGTCCTTCGTGGTGCCAAAATCCATGCGCACGTTCGGCTTGCCCGCCGCCCGCCCCGTGTACAGTGTGCTGGGCAGCAAGCAAGGCAACTTGTTGCCGAGCGTGGAACACCGGCTGCACGGTTGCGTGCACGAAATGCTGCACGTGCTGCGTACTACGCCGGAAGAGCCGATGGCCGTGGCCTCGTAAGCACTGAAGGCCGTCATTTTTAGCATAAACCGCCCTGCCGACCCCAAAATACCTGACATCTTTTCTTTCGTAGAAACCCCGCACACTCTTTGAGGTGGCGGGGTTTTGTCGTTTAATGGGTCGGAGCGACGCTATGGCCGGGGAATTCCCAAAAAACGCCGTAAATTTGGAGTACGCCCCGGCGTTTCAGTTAAAAACTAGCAGCATGTTTGATTTTTTTGGGAAGACCGTCGCCAAGATTTTCGGGACCAA
The DNA here is from genome assembly GCF_002797555.1 of Hymenobacter chitinivorans DSM 11115. NCBI lineage: Bacteria > Pseudomonadati > Bacteroidota > Cytophagia > Cytophagales > Hymenobacteraceae > Hymenobacter > Hymenobacter chitinivorans. The sequence goes on from NZ_PGFA01000002.1 coordinate 381,436, forward strand.
ATCGGACCGGGACTTGAAGGAGATTATCCCGTATGTGGCACTCGTTAATGCCGAATATGCCAAACTGGCACAGCTATCCGATGATGAGCTCCGCCAGCACACCGACGACGTGCGCAGCCGTATCGACGCGCACCTGAAGGGGATTGATGACCAGATTGGGGCCCTGCACCAGCGCATTGCCGATGATCCAAACCTGGACATCACGCAAAAGGAGCAGGTTTTCGACCAAATTGACGCGCTGGAAAAGCAACGCAACAAAGAGCTGGAAGTAGTGCTGTTGCAGGTGCTGCCCAACGCCTTTGCTATTGTAAAAGAAACGGCCCGCCGTTATAAGGAAAATGGTCAGCTCGTGGTTACGGCCACCGACTTTGACCGCGAAATTGCCGCCCGCAAAAGCAACGTCACCATTCAGGGCGACAAAGCTATTTGGGCCAACAAGTGGCTGGCGGCCGGCGCCGAAATCACCTGGGACATGGTGCACTACGACGTGCAGCTCATTGGCGGCGTGGCGCTGCACCAGGGCAAGATTTCGGAAATGGCCACCGGGGAAGGTAAAACCCTGGTGTCGACGTTGCCCTCGTTCCTCAATGCCCTGGCCCGCCGTGGCGTGCACGTGGTAACGGTGAACGACTACCTGGCCAAGCGGGACTCGGAGTGGAACGCGCCCTTGTTCGAATTCCACAAGATTACCGTGGACTGCATCGACAAGCACCAGCCTAACACCGATGCCCGCCGCAAGGCCTACGCCGCCGACATCACCTACGGTACCAACAACGAATTCGGCTTCGACTACCTGCGCGACAACATGGCCCGCGAAACCAGCGAGCTGGTGCAGCGCAAGCACCACTACGCCATGGTCGACGAAGTGGACTCGGTGCTGATTGACGACGCCCGGACCCCGCTCATCATCTCGGGCCCCGTGCCCCGCGGCGACGTGCACGAGTTCTACCAGCTCAAGCCCCGCATTCAGATGCTGGTCGATGCTCAGCGCAAGCTGGTGCAGGACTACCTGGTGCAGGCCCGCAAGCTCATCAAGGAAGGCAAGGACGGCGTGAAAGAAGGGGAGGGCGGCCTGATGCTGTTCCGCGCCTACCGCGGTCTGCCCAAGAGCAAGCCCCTGATTAAGTTCCTGTCGGAAACCGGCGTGCGGGCCGTGCTGCAAAAGGTGGAAAACCACTTCCTGCAGGACAACTCCCGCATGATGCCCGAAGCCGACATGCCCCTGTTCTTCACCATCGACGAGAAGAACAACCAAATTGAGCTGACCGAAAAAGGTATCGACCTGATTACGGCCCAGGGCGAGGATCCGCACCTGTTTATCATGCCCGACATCGGGATGGAAATTGCGGCCATCGAGAACAACAAGGCCATCAACAACGAGGACAAGCTGCACCAGAAGGAGCAGCTCATGGCCGACTACAACGAGAAGTCGGAGCGGGTGCACACCGTGAACCAGCTGCTGAAGGCCTACACCCTGTTTGAGCGCGACGACCAGTACATCCTGACCGAAGACGGCAAGGTGAAAATCGTGGATGAGCAGACCGGCCGCGTGATGGAAGGTCGCCGCTACTCCGACGGCCTGCACCAGGCTATTGAGGCCAAGGAAAACGTGCGCGTGGAAGATGCTACGCAGACCTACGCCACGGTGACCCTGCAGAACTACTTCCGCATGTACCACAAGCTTTCGGGCATGACGGGTACGGCCGAAACGGAAGCCGGCGAATTCTGGGAAATCTACAAGCTGGACGTGGTGGTGATTCCGACCAACCGCGGCATTCAGCGCAAAGACGAGCACGACAAGGTTTACAAGACCGTGCGCGAGAAGTACAACGCCGTAGCCGAGGAAATCCAGACGCTGGTGAAAGCCGGCCGGCCGGTACTGGTGGGTACGACGTCGGTAGAAATTTCGGAGCTGGTAAGCCGCATGCTCAAGCTGCGCAGCATTCCCCACCAGGTCTTGAACGCCAAGCAAAACCAGCGCGAAGCTGAGATTGTAGCCGCCGCCGGTTACCCCGGCACCGTAACCATTGCCACCAACATGGCCGGTCGGGGTACCGACATCAAGCTGCGCGAAACCTCGAAGGAGTCGGGGGGCTTGGCCATCATCGGTACCGAGCGCCACGAGTCCCGCCGCGTGGACCGGCAGCTGCGGGGCCGCGCCGGCCGCCAGGGCGACCCGGGCTCCTCGCAGTTCTTCGTGTCGTTGGAAGACAACCTGATGCGCCTCTTCGGCTCCGACCGGATTGCCAAGCTCATGGACCGCATGGGTCTGGAGGAAGGCGAGGTCATTCAGCACTCCATGATTACGAGCAGCATTGAGCGGGCTCAGAAGAAAGTGGAGGAAAACAACTTCGGCACCCGGAAGCGCCTGCTCGAGTACGACGACGTGATGAACGCCCAGCGCGAGGTAGTCTACAAGCGCCGCCGCAACGCCCTGTTCGGCGAGCGGCTGGAGCTGGATATCTGGAACATGATTTACGACGTCTGCGAGGACATCGTAACGGGCCACAAGGTGACCGGCGACTACGAGGACTTCAAGCTGGCCATCATCCGCGTCTTTGGCTACGATACCTACATTACCCCGCAGGTATTTGGCTCGATGCAGGTACCGGCCCTGGTCCAGAAGCTCTACGACGAGGCTATGGGCTACTACCACAGCAAGAACGAGCACATTGCCGGCAACACCCTGCCGCTGGTGAACGACCTGCTGGCCAACAACGCCCCCTACGAGAACATTGCCATTCCCTTCACCGATGGCCGCAAGCAAGTAACGGCGGTGGCTAACCTGCGCAAAGCCCAGCAGAACGGCGGCCACGAGGCCATTCGCGGCATGGAGAAAGTAGTGGTGCTGGCCATCATCGACGAGGCCTGGACCAAGCACCTGCGCGCTATGGACGACCTGAAGCAGGTGGTGCAAAACGCCGTGTACGAGCAGAAAGACCCGCTGTTGGTCTACAAGTTCGAGTCGTTTGAGCTCTTCAAGCAAATGATTGGCAAGGTGAACGAGGAAACCGTATCCTTCCTCTTCAAGGCCGACATCCCCATGAACCAGGAAGCCGGCCACACCGACGAGGTAGAGTACTTCGTGGAAGACGAGCTGCCCGCCCCGGCCCCCGCGCCCAAGCTCAAGGCCCAGAAGGAAACGTCTTCGGTGTCGCTTGGCGCCGGCCCCGAAGATATGGGCCCCGCCGACGTGCCCGTAGCCGAAAAGCAGGTGCCCGTGCGCAGCCAGAAAGTAGCCAACCGCAACGACAAGGTAAGCGTGCAGTACATGGACGGCCGCATCGTGCGCGACGTGAAGTACAAGAGCGTGGAAGACGACCTGCTCAACGAGCGGTGCGTGCTGGTTGACTAAGTAAGTCGGCGCTTTGTACCAACAGAATATGGCCGGTAGTTTCCTCGGAAGCTGCCGGCCATTTCTGATTTTACGGCGCTATATTCCGGTCTCCTTTATCCTGCCATCCTATTTGCAACGGTATGCTACACATATTCTCATTCACCTACCAGTTTCGGAACAAACTCCTGGTAGCTCTTTTCTTACTGCTGGGCTCCTTGTCGGGGCAGGCCCAGGCCCCCGCTTGGCAAACGGCTATAGAGCTTGGGCAGACGCGGGGTGGCAATCCCAATCCGGTATACAACGGAAACTCAATAGAAGTAAGAACAACGGCGGCCGACGCCAGCGGGAACATCTTCATTGCCGGAATGCTGACCGGAACCGTCAGTTTCGGCCCGACGACTCTGACCAGTGCTGGTGAGAGCGACATTTTCGTGGCTAAATGGAGTACTACGCGTAATGCTTTCGTCTGGGCGCAGCAAGCCGGCGGTAGCCTAACCGACGGCGCGACGGAATTAGTTGTAGAGGGGAGCAATATCTACATGACCGGGGATGTGACCGGCACGGCCAACTTCGGTACCTTAACCATGACCGACCCGGCGGTTACGAACATGCAACTCGGTTATTTGGTCAAGCTTACGGATGCCGGAAGCACGGCCAGCTTTACGTGGCTTCAGCCTATTGGTAATCCGGGGGGGGGCTATGTGAGCGGACTGGCAGTAAAGGGGCCGGCCGTGTACCTGACGGGCGCTTTTCGTAATACCATCTCCTTCGGCAACACCACGTTGACTAGTGCGGGCAGCACGGATATCCATGTTGTGAAAATGCTGGATGGGGGGCCGAGTGCCAGCTTTGTCTGGGCCCAGCGCATGGGCGGCACCGGCATCGACTACGGCGGCAAATTAGCCGTTACTGCTGCCGGCCTGTACCTGACCGGCGACTTCGCCGGAGTTGCCGACTTTGGTCCGAGTAGTCTGACCAGTACCAGCAATTACAATGTCTTCGTGGCCAAACTGACAGAGGTGGCTGGAGCGCCCAATTTTGCTTGGGTACGACAAATGGGCGGTTCGGAATACAGTAGCTTTAGTGCCCCGCTAGCGGTAAGTGGCACCAACGTGTACGTTGGCGGAAGTTTTGTTGGCACTGCCCGCTTTGGCAGCACCACCATAACGAGTCTTGACAATAGAAAAGATGGCTTTATCACCCGCCTTACCGACAACGGCAATAGCGCTGACTTTGCCTGGGTGCAACGGGCCGGAGGCAGTGGTGACACTTATGTAACGCGCTTTCTGGTGCAGGGCTCCGATATGTATGTTGGAGGCGGATTTACGCTGGCAGCCAGCTTTGGCAGTACTACGCTCACCAATACCCGCTCGTACAACTTCGATGTATTCGTAGCCAAACTTACCGATACGGGTAACGCCGGGTATTTTCAATGGGCCCAATCGGCGACAGGGTCGGGGTCTGTGCAGCTGGCGGGCTTGGTGAAGCAAGGCACAAATCTGTACACCAGCGGCAAATTCAACTACTCTGCTACGTTCGGCACTTTGAGCGTTTCCAGTCCGTCAATTTATGCCAGCTACCTAGCCACGCTGCCCATCAGCCTAGCTACTGCCGTCCGGCCCACTGCCACGCAGCTACCACTCGACTTTTACCCAAACCCCGCTCATACTACTGTACAAGTGCCGCTGGCCACGCCGGTGACCCTCCTAACGCTAATAGACCAGCTAGGCCGCACGGTGCGCATGCAAGCCGGTTCCACGCTGCCGCTTCATAACGTGACGCCGGGGCTTTACCTGTTGCAAGCCGCTACGCCCGGCCAGCCGCTGCGCGCGGCCCGCGTAGTCGTCGAGTAGGGCGGCATTATCTTTGTGCCGGGCCGGCCGCCTCGTGTCCCGGCCTTCGTACCAGCTCCCAACCGCCGGCTTGCCGGAAAATGAGTAGTATTAAGTGGCAGGCGGCTCGTCAGGAAGCTGCCTGCCACTCTTTGTTTTACCTCCCACCCCGTTCTATGAACCAAACCTTTACTGACTTAGCCGCCCGCATCGACCACACCCTGCTGCGGCCCGATGCCACGGAAGCCCAGATAACCCAGCTCTGCCAGGAAGCCGCCCAGGCCCGGTTTGCCTCCGTGTGCGTGCCGCCCTGCTACGTACGCTTTGCCGCCGAGCAGCTCCAGGGCTCCGGCGTACCAGTCTGTACCGTGGTGGGCTTCCCGCTGGGCTACCAGATTACCAAGGTCAAGTTTTTCGAAACCCACCAGGCCCTGGCCGACGGCGCCACCGAAATCGACATGGTGATTAACGTGGCCGCGTTTAAGTCGGGCCGGCTGACGGAGGTGCAGGACGAAATCGGGCAACTGGCCGAGCTCTGCCACGTGAAGAAGGCTATTCTGAAGGTCATCATCGAAACGGCCCTGCTCACACCCGAGGAAATCATTACGGCCTGCCAGCTCTGCGAATCAGCCGGGGCTGACTTCGTGAAGACCTCCACCGGCTTTGCCAGCCGGGGCGCTTCGGTGGAAGATATTGCGCTGATGCGTCGCCACTTGCCGGCCCACATGCGTATCAAGGCGGCCGGCGGCATCCGGACCCGCACGGCGGCTCTGGCCCTGGTAATGGCTGGTGCCGACCGGCTGGGTTCCTCGAATAGCCTAGCTTTGCTGGAAGAAAATGACACACCTAGTTCGTAACGTGCTCCTGCTTTCCTCTTTTCTGTCGTTGGCGGCCTGCGCGGCCTCTGCGCCGGCCCGCCCTGGCGCCGCTGCCGCTCCCGATACCACTCGTAAACCCGCCACTGCCCAAACCGCCCCGGAAGATTTGAGCCGCTACCGGCCGGTATTCACGGCGCCCAAAACCACCGGGCTGCCCGCCGCCCCGGTCAGCCGCACGGCCGTCACGCCCACGGCCCACGTCAACCCTCAGATTGAGCAGCGCCTGCGCGACCAGGCCTACACCAACCAGAACGTAAAGTATGCTCAGGGGTACCGTATCCTGGCTTACGTGGGGCTGGAGCGGGAGCAGGCCATGGCCACCCGGCGCGCCATTATCAGCCGCTACCCCGAGGAAACCGACTACATCACCTTCAAGCAGCCCGTGTTTCGCCTCTGGGTGGGAGACTATCTGACCCGCCTGGAGGCCGAGCAGGCCATGCTGCGCATTCGGCCCATTGCCCCCAAAGCGGAATTGCAGCCCGCCCAGGTGGTGCTCAACAAATCGGTGTTCTAAGCCCATCGGTTATTGAGTTGGCCGCAGCTCCCGGCGGACTTCCCTGCGTGGGGAGGTCCGCCGGTGTTGTTCATGCCCGGCTAATTAAGGCGGTGCGTTGCCAACCTGTTTTCAGGGTGTACTTTTGCGAACGGTCCACCTGCCCGGGTGGCCCCATTTCGTTCCGTCTCCTCAAGCCGTGCGCCTATGTCTTCCGCCGAATCCGTGCTTCAGAAAGTAAAGTCCCTGGCCGCCGACGCTGCCGCGGCCACCAACGCCGTGCGCCAGCACCTGCACGCCCACCCAGAGCTGTCCTTTGCCGAAGTTAATACTGCCGCCTACGTTACGGCTCAGCTGCGGGAAATGGGGTTGCAGCCCCAGCCCCTGGCTAATACCGGCGTGGTAGCCCTCATCGAAGGCCGCAACCCCGCCGCCCGCACCGTGGCTCTGCGCGCCGACATGGACGCCTTACCGATTCAGGAACAGAACGAAGTACCTTACAAGTCGACCAACCCGGGCGTGATGCACGCCTGCGGCCACGACGTGCACACGGCCTCCCTACTTGGGGCGGCCCGCATCCTGAGCCAGCTGCGCGACGAGTTTGAGGGCACCGTAAAACTGATTTTTCAGCCTGGCGAGGAGCTGCTGCCCGGCGGCGCTTCCCTCATGATTAAGGAAGGCGTGCTGGAAAACCCCGCGCCGGCCAGCGTCTTGGGCCAGCACGTATTCCCGATGCTGCCCGCCGGCAAAGTGGGCCTGCGCCCCGGCCGCTACATGGCCAGCACCGATGAGCTCTACCTGACCGTGCGCGGCAAGGGTGGGCACGGCGCCATGCCCGAGCAGAACCTGGACCCCGTGCTGGTAGCCGCCCACATCATCGTGGCAGCCCAGCAAATCGTGAGCCGCCGGGCCAGCCCCAAGCTGCCCTCGGTACTGTCGTTCGGAAAGGTCATTGCCAACGGGGCCACCAACGTTATTCCCAACGAGGTCTACATTGAAGGCACGTTCCGGACGCTCAACGAGGAGTGGCGGCGCGAGGCCCACGGCCACCTGCGCAAGCTCGTAGAAGGTCTGGCTGAGTCGATGGGGGCCACGGCCGAGCTGGAAATCCGCTACGGCTACCCCTACCTGGAAAACGAGCCCGCCCTGACGGCCCGCACCCGGGCCGCCGCCGAAGCCTACCTGGGCCCGGAAAACGTAGTGGAGCTGGATCAGTGGATGGCCGCCGAAGACTTTGCCTACTACTCCCAGGTGGCCGACGCCTGCTTTTACCGCCTGGGCACCCGCAGCGAAGACGGCCGCAACGCCTCGTCGGTGCACACGCCCACGTTCGACATTGACCCCAAAGCCCTGGAAATAGGCCCCGGCCTGATGGCCTGGCTGACCCTGCAGGAGCTGGCCCAGTAGCCGGGGGCCGCCTTATTACGTTTCCTTCATCCCGCTTTTCACCTTCCCATGCGCCTCATTTCTCGCTTTCTGCTGCTCACCAGTCTTGTTGGGGGCGCCACGGCCGCCCAGGCCCAGCGGCGCGTGACCCGCGACCTGCTGCTGGTGCCCGAGGTGCAGGCCGAGCTGCTGCTGGGCAATAATTCCCTGCGGCTGGGTTTCAACCGCCTGGTTCAGACGAACGGCGGGGGCGACACTTTCCTGGGCGGACAGCTGCGGGCCGGCTACGAGCATTTCTGGAACGAGCGGTGGAGCGGGGGCGCCACGCTGCGGATGCTGCGCAGCCGGGACGAGGGTCGGGGCGACTTTCTGGGCCAGTCTGGCACCGTAACGCCGGGCCTGCTGCTGCGCCACCGCAGCGCCTTGGGCAAGTTTACCTTCGGGCAGCGCCTCGGGGCCGAGTACGGCGTAACCATCCGACAGAACCTGGGCAGTGACTTCAAGGACCGGGGCCTGGGCCGCCTGCGCCTGGACGTGGAGCGGAGCTTTGCGCTAAGTGAGAAGCTGAGTTTGCGCCCCCGGCTGGCCTACGAGGCCGCCGCCTACCTGCGCCTGCAGCGCGACGACACCGAAGCTCAGGAGCGGGTCGTGGACTTCAGTAACCTGCGGGCCGAGGTGGGCGTGCGTTTCTCACCCCGCTTCGACGTTACGCCCTGGGTAAGCTCCCAGGTACAGTACATTAACGCCCTGCCCCAGTTTGACCTGCACGGCCAGCAAGTGGGCGGGGGCCGCACCAACCTGCGCACTCCTCAGCTGGGCCTCGATCTGCGCCTGACCTTCTCCGGGGCTACCCCGGCCACGCTGCCCCAGCTCCCGACTCAATACTAGCGTAGGCTGCCGTAGTTGCGTGGTATTGTTGTCAAAATGGCATTGTGTGATTAAGTGAATTTATGCGTCTTGCAAGCTTCAAGCGTAATAAATTCACTTAATACGCTAATATTGGTTATTTCTTATGCTTTCTAAGTAAGACTTTTTGTCATTATTATAAGGTTGTATTTCGGCTGGTACAGAATTTATAGAGTAGGGGTGTACCGATAGTGGTACTAGCAACCTCTGACTTCCACAACTCTAGTTCTTACTAACCATGGCAACTATCTTGTATAACAACCAGCCTGCTCTGCGGCCCGCCCGCGCCTTCAATAAAGTTCTGAACGACTTACTGCGCGACACGCTGCCCGCTGTGGCCGAGCCCACGCAGAGCTTCGTGCCCCTGGCCGACATCCTCGAGTCGGAGCAGGGCTTTGAACTGCACCTGGCCTTGCCCGGCGTGGTGAAAGAAGACGTCAAGATTGACTTTCAGGACGGGAATCTCGTAATTAGCGGGGAGCGCAAAGCCCCGGTAGCCGAGGAAAACGGACCGAAGTTCCGCCGCATGGAAATGGCCTATGGGTCCTTCACCCGGTCGTTCCGCCTGCCCGACACGGTCGACGTAACCGCTATTGAGGCCCAGCTCACCGATGGTGTTCTGCGCGTGAAGCTGCCCTTTGACAGCAAGAAGGTGACGAAACATCATATCGAGATTCAGTAAGCGCCCGTAGCGTCTGCAAAAAAGACACCCGGCGTGGTGTCTTTTTTGTTGGCGCGGGTGTTGTACCTAAAAAGAAGCCTGATGCAACTCCCGTACTAGCCTGTGCATCTTCTGCGTTAGAAGGCCGAGCCGTTCATTCGGGCCTCATTTTCTTCTTCTAGATTCAATCGTCTTTTTTCTAAACCCATCTTTTTATTACCCATGCAAGCAAAACAAATGATGCTCGGCCTGCTCGGTTCTGCCATTCTTGGTGGCGGTGTGGCCGTGGGTGGGTATAAGCTGCTGGAGCCTGAGCGTACCAACGCCAATCAGGTAGTGGCGGCTGACCCCAATGTGCGGTACACGAGCGAGTTGCGCAAAAGCGACTACGTCGTGCCCGAAGGTCTGAACTTCGTAGCGGCGGCTTCCACCGTGACGCCCGCCGTGGTACACGTCATGACCGAGTATGCCCCCAAGGCCAGCAGCGGCGGTGCCCAGCGCATGGACCCCTTCCTGCGCCAGTTCTTCGGGGATGATTACGACCAGTACCATTCGCCCCAGGCGGGCCCCTCGGTGGGTTCGGGCTCGGGCGTTATCATCGCGGCCAATGGCTACATCGTGACCAATAACCACGTAATTGATAAGGCCGACAAGATTGAAGTCGTGCTCGACGACAAGCGCAAGTACAAAGCCGAGCTGGTGGGCGCTGACCCCAACACCGACCTGGCCCTGCTCAAGGTGGATGCCACCAGCCTGCCCTTTATCCGCTACGGCAACTCCGACAACGTGAAAGTAGGGGAGTGGGTACTGGCCGTGGGCAACCCCTTCAACCTGAACTCAACCGTGACGGCCGGCATTATCTCGGCCAAGGGCCGCAACATCAACATCCTGCGCCGCGAGGACAACATGGGTATTGAGTCGTTCCTGCAAACCGACGCCGTGGTAAACCCCGGCAACTCGGGCGGGGCCCTGGTCAACCTCAACGGTGACCTGATCGGTATCAACTCGGCCATTGCCTCGCGCTCGGGTGCTTTCGAGGGCTACTCGTTTGCCGTGCCCAGCTCCATTGTAAGCAAGGTAATCGACGACTTGCTCAAGTATAAAGTGGTGCAGCGCGCCCTGCTCGGCGTCAACATCCGGGAGGTGGACGCTACGCTGGCCTCGGAGAAGAAGCTGGCGACCCTGAACGGCGTGTACGTAATGGGCATGAGCAAGAACAGCGCCGCCGCCGATGCCGGCATCAAGGAAGGCGACATCATCACCGAAATCAACGGGGTGAAGGTCAACACGTCCTCGCAGCTGCAGGAGCAGGTGGCCCGCTTCCGCCCCGGCGACAAAATCAAGGTGGCGCTGCTGCGCGGCAACGACAACAAAGTTGTAACCGCGACCCTGCGTAACTCGACCGGCACGACCGACATCATCCGCGAGGAGGTGGCCAAGTCCATCAAGTACGAAGGCGCCACGCTGGCCCCGGTCAGCAAGCAGGAAATGAACAAGCTCGGCATCGAGGGCGGCGCCAAGATCAGCGGCGTGAAGGGTTCCAACTTCAAGGAAACCGGCATCGACGAGGGCTTCATCATCACCCGCATCGACAAGAACAAGGTGACCAAGCCCCAGGACGTGCAGCAGCTACTCGAAGCCGCCAAGGAGAACCAGGGCGCCCTGGTCGAAGGCGTCTACCCCGACGGCCGCAAAGCCTACTACCCCATTGGTCAGGCTGAATAAGCTGCCAAGGACTTAGCATCCAGTAAAAAGCCCCGCCAGGTGTCTGGCGGGGCTTTTTTGTGGGCTGTTGGCTAGGCAAAAACCGTCATGCTGAGCGCAGCAACGCGGAGTCGAAGCATCTCTACCGCTTCGTTGCAATGCGGATTGATTACTGCTGCGGTAGAGATGCTTCGGCTGCGCTCAGCATGACGGTTTGTAATCCCCGATAGCCTTCTGCTGCACTCATTTGCAGTTGTGCTTCCGAATCAGCACCTTACCTGCTGCTATTGCAATGCTTTGCTATTCTGAGTTTATCCGCTTGGCCGCCCGCCGCGCTACACCGCTGTATCCGGGCCGCCGCTCATCCTTTTTTTCTATCCTTTTATCCCCTTACCCATGTACGCGGAGCGTTACGACAACCATTTTCTCAAGCTACAGGCCTCCCGTGAGGTGCTGGCCGAATTCGCCAAGTTTACCGTGGAGGCCCTGGAAAAGCCCGGTCTCGACCCGCTGCTTACGGCCCAGCACCCGGCCCTGCGCGCGGCCTACACCGCTTTCAGCAAGGGCGTGAGCGGGCGTACCAGCAGCAGCGGGCAAAGCCAGACCGGCACCCGAACCGAGGAAGAAGCCGCCACGGATTTCATCAAGCACGTGAAAGTCACCGATACCCGGCTCATTCAGCCCTACCTGCTGGAACACGCCAGCGAGGAAGCCACCTTTTACCCCCACAAGCTCGGGGGCTTGACCCAGGCCGCCAAAGCCATGCGGCTGACGCGCTACGCGGCCTATGCGGAAGCCCTCACGCAGCACAAGCAGGAGAGTATCCAGGCCGCGGGAGCTACTGCCCAGCGGCTGCTCGAGGCCTACACCGAGGCTACTACCCTGGGCAACCAGAGCGACAAGGCCCTGCTGGATACCATTGCCTCCCTGGCTCCCGGCTTCCAGGCGCTGGCCGAGGCCCTGTGGCAGGTGCATTGCGCGGCCCTGTACGTGCACCGCGCCGCCCCCAAACAGGCCCGTACCTACTTCGCCTACGACAGGCTGCCCAACCGGAATATCAAACCGAAAAAGAAGCCTGCCTCGCCCAAGGCATCTGCCGAGGCTACCGCCGACCTATAAAAGCTCTTGGGAGCGGCACTTCTCCGGAGAAGTGCCGCTCCCAAGAGCTTTTTAGCTCCCCTTCTTCAAAGAAGGACGCCTCCTGAGGCGTTGGTAGCCACTCTTCTTCAAAGAAGGATGCCTCCTGAGGCGTTGGCAGGCATCCTTCTTCGAAGAAGAGCGATACCAAAGGCCTTGACAAGGGCCCTTCTCCAAAGAAGGATGCCTGTCAAGGTCCTAACCGGCTATTCCAGCACCACCCGGGCGGCGCGGGAGGTGTGGCCGGGCTCCTGCACTGTGAGCAGGTAGAGGCCCGGGGCCAGGCCACGTACGTCTACTGTACCCGCTACGGGCCGGGCCTCGCGCATGAGGCGGCCCTGCGTGTCGTGCAGGCGCAGGGTGGCGGTAGGAGCCACATCGGGCAGCGTGAGGTAGTCGTGGGCGGGGTTGGGGGTGGGCTGGGGCGCGAGTAGGAGGCGGGGCGCCGTGGCGGCCAGCACCGGAGCCAGGCTGGGCTTGAAGGTGAGGCGGTTGATGGTCGTGCCGTCGCCCAGAGAGCCCTGCACATTGTAACCACTGCCATACACCAAGCCCTGCGGATCAAGGGCCAGCGTAAAGCTAGAGCCCATGGTCACCTTCGTCCAGCGGGAGCGGGTAAATTCCTGGCGCGGGGTGCTCTGAAAGGTGGTGGAATTCAGGCCCAGCTGCCCATCCAGATTGCTGCCCCAGGTCCAGAGCGTGCCATCCGAGAGCAGGGCGCCCGAGAAGATGTAGCCCGCCGCGAAATCAACCCACTGGGCCGAGGCCGGGGCGGTAGCGGGCACAGCTACGCGCTGCATGGCCAGGTTGGTGCTCCCGCTATTGCCCCACACCCACAGGCTGCCGTCGGAGCGCATGGCCAGCGTGTGGTCGTTGCCGGCCACGACCCGCGTCCAGGTGGTGCCCGCCGCGGCACCGGCCGGCGCGGGTATCTGCGTAATGGGCACGGGGGTGAAGCTGTTTTGGTTGGTAGATACACCCAGGGCCCCGAAGTAATTCTCGCCCCAGCCCCACAGCGTGCCGTCGGAGCGCAAGGCCATGCTATAGCTCGACCCGCAGCTCAGCTGCGTCCAGCGGGTGCCCGGGGCGGCTCCCGTTGGCGTTGGAATCAGTATGGGGGCGCTCTGGGAGAGGCCGCTGCCGTCGCCGAGGGCCCCGGAGGAGTTGGAGCCCCAGGCCCACAACGTGTTATCGGAGCGCGAGGCCAGGGTGTGGACGCTGCCGGCCTCCACCTGCGTCCAGACGGTGCCGGCCGCGGCCGTGGCCGGGTGCGGTATGGCGGTGGGGGAGGTGCCGCCCGGCGAGGTTTGATTGCCGTTGCCATACCGGCCGTAGTTGGTGCCCCAGGCCCAGAGCGAGCCGTCGGAACGGAGCGCAAAGGCCGTGTTGGCCCCGGCCGTGACCTGCGTCCACACGGTGCGGGGCCCGGTGGCGGCCAGAATTTTGACCTCCTGGGGCGTTGGGCTAATCTCCGTGGTGGTCGGATACCCTAACTGCCCGTCCCGGTTGATACCCCACGACCACAAGGAGCCATCAGCGCGCAAGGCCATCGTGTAGTACGTGGCAACGGAGCCATCCACCGCGACAAAGGGCGAGGTAGTCGGGGTTTGGGCCATGCCGGAGCCCGCCCGCAGGGCCAGGCACCACACCAGGCAGCCTCGGAGAAAGTACTTGTGCTTCATGTAAGAAGATAGAGGTAGAAGAAACCGGAATGCCACCGCTCGGCAGTGAAAGTAGGGCGGAAGATAGGGCCCCACCGCCGAACTGTCGCTACGGGAGCTGCCCCGGACCGGCCCCCGCCGGGGCAGTAGAAGCCCGCGCCGATTTGCTAGCTTTACACCCGCTACCCTTCCACCTCCGATAGAACTCCCATCCAACCTTTCCTTGATATGAAACTAGCCCTCGAAGAAGCCACCGCCACCGGCACCGACGTGCAGGAGCACGACCCCCATAACATCCAGCAAGTACTGCGCGAGCTGGGCGTAGCCGCCGAAAATGCCGCCTACAGCACCGGTTTGCAGTGGGGCGGGGCCGGCCAGAACCTCAAAACCATCAGCTCGCCCACCGACGGCCGCAAGATTGCCGCCGTGGCCATGGCCACCGAAGCCGACTACGACACGGTGGTGCGCACGGCCCAGGAGGCGTTCAAAACCTGGCGCCTGGTGCCGGCCCCGAAGCGGGGCGAGATTGTGCGCCAGATCGGCAATAAGCTGCGCGACTACAAGGAGCCCCTGGGCAAGCTGGTAAGCTACGAGATGGGCAAGATCCTGCAGGAAGGCCTGGGCGAAGTGCAGGAAATGATTGACATCTGCGACTTTGCCGTGGGCCTCTCGCGCCAGCTCCACGGCCTGACCATGCACTCGGAGCGGCCCGCCCACCGCATGTACGAGCAGTACCACCCGCTGGGCATCATCGGCATCATCTCGGCCTTCAACTTCCCGGTGGCCGTGTGGAGCTGGAACGCCATGCTGGCCGCCGTCTGCGGCGACGTGAGCATCTGGAAGCCCTCGGAGAAAACCCCGCTGGTAGCGGTGGCCGTGCAGCACATCATCAAGGACGTGCTGACGGAGAATGAGCTGCCCGAGGGCATCTTCAACGTCATCATCGGCGGGCCCGAAGTAGGTGCCGCCATGGCCGCCGACCCCCGCGTACCGCTGGTATCGGCTACGGGCAGCACCCGCATGGGTAAGAAAGTAGGCGAAGTAGTGGGGGCCCGCCTGGGCCGGGCGTTGCTCGAACTCGGGGGCAATAACGCCATCATCCTGACCCAGCACGCCGACCTGGACATGGCCATGCGGGCCGTAGTCTTCGGCGCGGTGGGCACGGCCGGGCAGCGGTGCACCACCACCCGCCGCCTCATCATCCACGACTCGATTTATGAGGACGTGAAGAGCCGCCTGCTGAGCATTTACCCCAAGCTGCCCATCGGCAACCCCCTGCAGGAAGGCAACCTCGTGGGCCCGCTCATCGACCAGCAGGCCGTGGAAGGATTTACCAAGGCTTTGGCGGCCGTGCAGGCCGAAGGCGGCACGCTGCTCACCGGCGGTAAGGTGCTGGAAGGCGCCGACTACGCCACGGGCACCTACGTGCAGCCGGCGCTGGTGGAGGCCAAGAACGAGTACCACACCGTGCAGGAAGAAACCTTCGCGCCCATCCTCTACCTGATTAAATACTCGGGCGGGGTGGATGAGGCCATCGAGTTGCAGAACGGCGTGAAGCAGGGCCTGTCCTCGAGCATCTTCACCCTGAACATGCGCGAGGCCGAAGCCTTCCTGGCCGCCACCGGCTCCGACTGCGGCATTGCCAACGTAAACATTGGCACGTCGGGAGCCGAAATCGGCGGGGCTTTCGGGGGCGAAAAGGAAACCGGCGGGGGCCGGGAGTCCGGCTCCGACGCCTGGAAGATCTACATGCGCCGCCAGACCAACACCATCAACTACTCCGACCAGCTTCCGCTGGCCCAGGGCATCAAGTTCGACGTGTAAGGTTGGGGCAAAGCCCATAAACAAGGCCCGCCCGGACAATCCGGGCGGGCCTTGTTGCGTACGGGGCCGATGCTATGGGCCGGGCCAGGCCGGCTCAGCGGCCCCGGGGCTTTTTGCCGCGGCCCAGCCAGAGCAGGCCGTCGAGGATGAACTGGCTCTGGGCCGCGCTGCCAAAGGTGGAAGATAGAGTTTGGTTGGTGCCGCCTTCGTAGTCCATGTCGTTGTGGCCCATGTTCAGGTAGAGCATCCGGTACTTGCGGTTGGTCCAGGCCACGGGGTAGTAGCCGCTGCGCCAGATTTCGTGGGGCTTGGGGCCGGTGCCCAGCGGGAAGCTCACCGAATCAACGGCCAGCAGAATCTCGATGTCGGGGTTGCGGCGCAAATCGGCGGTCCACTTGTACCACTCGTTGGGGGCCGAGCGGAAAGTCGCGGGCAGGCGGCGGGTGGTCGGGTGCCGGGGCGCTTCCACGCGCAGCGTGGCCGCCGTGGGCCGCCAGGTGTTGCCGGCGTACTGGTCGGCGCCCAGCAGCTGCCGGTGGTACCAGTCCCAGTTCTGGGAGTAGGCCGAGGGGGTGAGGGCGAAGGCCGCGAAATGAAAGCCCAGCCAGGCCCCGCCCTGCGCCATGTACTGCTCAAAGGCGGCGCGCTGGGTGGGCTTCTCGGGCCGGGTGTCCAGGAACACGACCACCTGGTAGCGGGCCAGAAAGGCCGCGTTGAGGTTGTCCCAGTTGCTGGTCGTGTCGTAGGCGAAGCCGTGCTGGGCGGCGGCCTGGGGAAACCATTGGTTGGCTTCCCGCACAAAGCTGATATGGGCCAAATCGTGCTTGGCCGTGTAGAAGGCAATAACCCGGAAGCGGGGCGGGGGCGGCGGCGCGGCGGCCGGCCCGACGCAAGGCAGGCCCAGCAGGCCGAAGCCCAGCAGCCAGAGACGGAGTAGTACAAGCATAGCAGCAGGATAAGAAGCGGCGGCAAGAACGACCATTGCCGCCGACCCCGCAGCCGATCGGGCGGTGTAGCGTCGGCAACGAGTGGAAGTTACCCTCAGCCCGCGGTTTGCCCAAGGGGTAAGCCGGGGCCCGGAGTTGCCGGCTTACTTGGCCATTTCGATGTCGCCGTGGCCTTTGCCCATGAAGGCCAGCTTGTCGGGCTCGTAAACGACGTAGTACATGCGGTAGGTTTCTCCTTTCTTGAACTGGTCGTTCTTAAAGTAGATGCTGAAGCCATCCAGGCCGGTCTGAGGATTGAGCTGGGTGTCGCGGGAAGAAATCCGGCCCGACTGCAGCACCTTGAATTTCTTGTCGACGATGACGTAGGCGGTTTGCGTGCGAAACCCGTCGCCGTAGAGCACGTCGAAATCGTAGCCGAAGGTGGCAGCGTTTACCACCGGGTTGGGGTAGAAGCCGAAGCGCAGATTGGTCACGTAGGCCGAGGTGGTGCCATCCAGCTTCACGGCCAGGTCCTTGAACAGCTCCCGCTCCTGCTTGCTCCAGTCGGCCTCCAGCACCCAGTCCGACTCGTCGACGTGGCCCACGGGCTCGTTCTTGCTGTTTTTCTCGGTGATGCCCCCGGCCGGGCCAAACTCGACCTTGCTGCAGGCCGCCAGAAGGGTAGCACTCAGCGCCAGGCTCAGGCCAATAGAAGAATAAAAACGGGGCATAAAGCAGTGGAAAAGGAGCTTCTAAGAAAACGCCTCAAGATAAAGCGCCCGCCCGAATGTAGCACCACGGGAAGCACCGGGGAAATAATCTGAACTGGCAGACGGTGCCGGCGTGTTGGGCCGGGGGCGCCGGAGCCGGAATGTTGGCCGCAACGTGCAACTTCTTGGCCTTGGGCTTGTCTTTCATCTGCTTACCCGTCATCACTAGCAGCTTAGCCCGGAAAGGTGGATATTTACGATCCTTCTGATTCTACCCTTCCGCCAACCGAACAGCATATGGAGGCATTTGCGTACACTGACATCAACGCCCCGCTGGTGGAGCGCTGCCGCCTGGGCGACCGGCGGGCCCAGGCCGAAATCTACAAGCGCTACGCTAAGGCGATGTTCAACGCCTCGCTGCGCATCACCGGCGACTATGCCGAGGCCGAGGACGTGCTGCAGGAGTCGTTTCTGAGCGCCTTCCGCGAGCTGCACAGCTACAAGGGCGACTCCTCGTTCGGCTCCTGGCTCAAGCGCATCGTCATCAACAAAAGCATCAACTGCCTGCGCAACCGGCGTCTGCAGCTGGTGCCCCTGGCCGACCAGCACGACTCGGTGGGGACCGAAACCGAGAGCGGCGAGTACGACAGCGAGGAGCTGGGCTGGCGCGCCGACGTGGTGCGGCGCTGCGTGCAGGAGCTACCCGACGGCTACCGCGTGGTGCTCTCACTCTACCTGCTCGAAGGCTACGACCACGCCGAAATTGCCGGTATCCTGAATATCACCGAGTCTACTTCCAAGTCGCAATACAGCCGGGCGCGTAAAAAGCTGTTGGAGCTGGCCCGGCAGCACGGTCTTTAACCACACAACGAATCAACTACAGTAGCCACCGCACCCCACCACCCCAGAATCGTTATTGGGGTGTGGCTGGCCGGGGAGAAACGTGCGAATAACCACCCGTATGAAAGAGAAAAAAACCGGACTTGAGGACTTTGTCGACCGCCACCGCGGCGACTTCGACGCATTCGAGCCCCGCCCGGATTTGTGGGATGCCATTGAGGCCGAGTTGAGCGTAGCCCCCGCGGCCGCGCCCACCGAGGAGGCTCCTTTGCGCATTGTGAAGCTGCAGCCCGAAGAAGAAATCCTGGCCCCAACCGCCGCCCCAACGCCTACAATAAGTGCCCCGCGGCGCTACAACTACGGTGTGGCCGCCGCCCTGGCGTTGCTGCTGCTGGCCGGGCTGGGCGCCATCTGGTCGAAGTCGGCTACTTCGTCGGTGGGCTGGACCAAGGCGGCCTCGGCGCCGCTGGTGCTCAACCAGGACACGGAACCTGCCGGCTCGGTGAGCGGCTTTGGCGCTTCGCCCGTGGGCATTGAGGCCGCCAGTCCGCAAAAGCGCCTGGCCGTGGCCGTGGAGCGCATGGAAGACTATTACGCCACCCAGATTGGCGAGAAGAAAGCTGAAATCGGGGACCTGCGCGGGCCGGCGGCCACCGCGGCCACCGCCGCCGACTGGCGGCAGGAGCTGGCCACCCTGGACTCGACCTACAACCAGCTCAAAGTAGAGCTCTACCGCAACCCCGAGCCCGACGTGGTGCTGGAAGCCATGAACCGCAACATGCAGATCCGGCTCGACATCCTGAACCAGCAGCTGCGTTTGCAGGAGCGGATGAAGGAATACAATGCAGCCGTCCCGGCTGCGGAAGGTGAGGTAAAGCCATGAAGACCCGTCTGACAAATCCCGTTCGGGCCTGGCGCTACGTGCTGGCCGGCCTGGGCCTGCTGGCCGGCTCCCTGAGCAGCGTGGCCCAGAGCCGCGGCGAAGCAGCCGCCGAGTACCGCTACCTGGCCAGCCCCGAAACGGAAGCCTTCCTGCACCATCACGACGACCTGGCCGAGCCCGTTCAAACCGGGCAGGCGGGACAAAACGCCGCCCAAGGACCCCAGCAGGGGCCCCAGGAAGAAGCCAGCAGCGCAGTACCCGCCGTGGAGAAAAGCCGCAAACTAAGCCGCACCTACGCCGCCGCCGGCAAGCCCTATAGCCTGGAAACCCGCTACGGCCGGGTTCAGATCAACACCTGGAGCCGCAACGAAGTCCGCACCGACGTGGAGATTATCACCCGGGCCGACACCGACGAAAAAGCCCAGCAGCTGCTCGACATGATTCAGGTGCAGATGAGTGAGGCCGACGCTGCCACCGGCGGTATTGCCGTCCGCTCCCGGTTTGGGGCCATGCCCCGGGAGTGCTGGAGCCGCACCAAGCTCTACGAGGTAAACTACACCGTGTGGCTGCCCAAGAGCACCACGCTGCGGGTATACAACACCTTCGGCGAAATCAGCATTCCGAATGATCTGACGGGCTCAACGGAGCTGGCCGTGGAGTACGGCACGCTGCGCGTGGCCCGCCTCGATGGTCCCCAGAACCTGGTGCGCGTGGGCAACGGGCAGGGCGCCATCAGCTACGCCCGCAAAGCCAGCATCGACGCGTCCTACTCCAAGCTCCGCCTCGACGCGGGCCAGACGGTGGACCTGCGCAACAATTACTCCGACATCGACGTGGGCACGGTGCAGGATTTGACCGTGCACAGCAAGTACGGCGACGTGGCCCTGGGCACGGTGCGCAACCTGCGCGGCACCTCGGGCTACTCCAAGTTCAGCATCGACAAAATCAGTGAGCGGCTGGATATGACGGTGCAGTTCTGCCCCTCGTTCGAGGTGCGCAACACGGGCCGCAACTTCCGGCAGATCAACGTGGATGGCGGTTACAGCACGATTCTGCTCAACTTCCCCGATGGGGCCGGCTTCAACTTCGACGTCAACACCCAGCACGGCAAGCTGCTGCTGGACAAGCGCCTGGTCAAGGTGGAGTCGGAGGAAAACAGCGCCTCTTCGAGTGACATGCAGGGGCAGTTCGGGGCCATTACGGCCCGCAACCCGGCCAACGTCAACATTAAAGTCCGCTACAGCGACGTGCGCTTCAACCGCTAAACCCGATTTGCCTGCCCAGCACTGAAAAGAGCCGACCCGCGTCGGCTCTTTTTTATTGCGTAATCTTGGGGCCGACTTGGCCCGGCCGCTCCGCGGGTAGGAGCGGGGGCCGGTTGCCTTCACGCTGGTTATGACGCGGATTATCTTTTCTTTGGCGCTGCTGGGGCTGAGTGCTTCGGCGGCCTTTGCCCAACACCCCATGCCTGCTCCTGCTGCCGCCCCGGTTTCAGCCCAGTCTTCGCCCATGCGCACGTACGCCCTGCGCTTGCGCCCCGGCCAGGATTTGCGCCAGCAGCTCACGGCCTTCGTGCAGGAGCACCACATCCGGGCCGCGGCGCTGGTCACCTGCGTGGGCAGCCTGACCACGACCACGCTACGCCTGGCCAACCAGAGCGGGCCTACGGTCTACCACGGGCACTTCGAAATCGTGTCGTTGGTAGGTACGCTCTCCGTTAACGGCAGCCACGTGCACCTGGCCGTGGCCGACTCCACGGGGCGCACCATCGGCGGCCACCTGCTCGACGGCAACATTATCTATACCACGGCCGAGCTGGTGATTGGGGTACTGGACGAGCTGGATTTCCGCCGTGAAACTGACCCGGTGTCGACCTACCAGGAGCTGGCGGTGTACCCGCGGGCGGCGGCCGGTAAAAAGAAAGCCGCCGGCGCCGGCCCGGAAAAGAAGGCGGGCAAGCAATAATTTCCGGTCGAAAACATTATTTTCTGTAGGCGCGGCCGTCTGCTTTTCGGAGCGCCGCCAAATGAGTATTATTGTAGGATTACCCTGCCTGTTAAGCCGAGCTTTCCGGCTTGAATTGCCCGTTTATTATCATTTACGTTTGATGCGAATTTCTACTCGCGGCGTCCTTTTGGCGCTTTGCTCAGTGGCCAGTGTGCCGGTAAGCGCCCAGCAGCGCCCCACGCTGCCCAACTCTACCCAGATTCTGAAGGACGCCGTGGGCCTGCACGACCAGGGCAACTACGCCGGCGCCATTGCCCAGTACCTGACCGTGCCGCCCAGCGACACGGCCTACGTGCGGGTGCAGCACGAGCTGGCCTTGTCCTACCTCAACAACAAGCAGTACGCCGAAGCCATTGCCGCCGGGCAGCGCGCCCTCGACCAGCACGTGCACGACCCGCAGGTGTACAATATCGTGGCCACGGCCTACGAGAAGCAGGACAACCGGGCGGCGGCCCTCAAGCTCTACGCCGAAGGCCTGCGCCTGTACCCCTACAGCCAGACGCTGTGGTACAACCAGGCCATTACCCAGAGTGAAGGCGGCGACATCAAGGCGGCCATGGTTAGCCTGCGGCGCAGCGCCGAGCTGATGCCCCTGCACGCCAACACCCATTTCTACCTGGGCTACCTGGCCCAGCGCCAGGGCCAGAGTGCCCACGCCCTGCTCAGCCTGCTGACCTACCTGGCTATTCAGCCCGAGGCGGAGCGCAGCAACTCGGTGCTGGTCATGGCCGAGCAGGTGGCTTCCAACGCCGTGGACCTGGACGCCAAGGAAAAGCTGCCCGCCACGCTGCCCAACAGCGCCTTTCAGGAGCTCGACGAGCTGATAAACTCCAAGGTGGCCCTGCGCAAAGACTACACGAGCAAGGTCAAGTTCAACGCCAACCTGGTGAAGCAGCTGCAGCTGCTGGTCGAGAAGTTTCCCGCGGCCGATGCCGACCCCAACGACCTTTGGCTGCGCCTCTACAGTCCGCTGGTACAAGCCCTGCGGCAGGAAGATAATCTGACGGCCTTCACGTACCTGACGCTGATGTCGGCTGAAGACAAGCTGGCCGCCAAGTGGGTGAACAGCAACAAGGCCCGGGTGACCAAAATGGCGGAGGTTGTCGTAACGGCCCTCAATGAGCTGCGCGCCACCCAGCCGGTAACCCAGGGTGGCAAGCTGGTGCCGGTGAAAGGCTGGTACAACGAAGACGGCCACCTCGTGGGACTGGGCGAAGGTGAACAGGACGCCAAGAAGGCCACTTTCCGGGGGGCCTGGCAGTTTATCGACGCGGCCGGCTGCCTGGACGAAGCCGGTACTTTTTCGGCGGCCGGGCTGCGCACGGGCACCTGGAAGACTTACTTCCCCACCGGCAACGTGCAGCTGGTGAAAAACTACGACGACCAGGGCAAGCTGCACGGCGCCTACGCCGAATACCACGACAACGGTACGCTGGCCGTGGAAGGCAGCTACGTGCACGGGGAGCCCGACGGCCCGGCCAAAGTGTACCGCTACTGCGGCTCTGTGAGCGAGCTGCGGCCCTACAAAAACGGGGAAATTGACGGGGAAAACGTGTTTTATTACCCCGACGGCAAAATCGAGGCCCGGGCCACGCTCCGGGCCGGGAAAAAAGAAGGCCCCAGCACGGCCTACTACGCCAACGGGGTGCTCGAAACCGAGTACGTGTACGTCGGTGGCCAGCGCCAGGGGCCGTTTGCGGTGTATTACGCCGACAAAACCCTGGAACGCAAAGGGGCCTACGACAAAGACGAGCTGCACGGGCCCTACACCGACTATTTTCCCAACGGCAAGGTCTACCAGACCGGCACCTACGACCACGGCAAGAACGTGGGCCAGTGGCGCGAGTACTACCGCAATGGTAAGCTCAGCTCGGAGTCGAACTACAACGCCCTGGGCCAGCTCCACGGCACCTACCGCGACTACGACGCCAACAGCGTGCTCATGACTGAGCTTGAATACGACCAGGGCCGGGTGACGCGGGTCACGTCGCTGGACCCGGTGGGCAAAGTGCTGGCTAAAACGGAGGTTAAAAAGGGCAAAACCCCGGTGCAGCTGCTGCGCACCACTGGCAAGCCCCGCTCCACCGGCGCCTACCTCAACGGCCAGCCCGACGGCGAGTGGCGCTGGTTTTTCGGCACCGGCGCCCTCGAAACCGTGCGCCACTACAGCAACGGCGGCAAGCTCAACGGCCTGGTGGAGCACTACTACACCAACGGGCAGGTGCGCAGCCGCCAGAACTACACCAACGACGAGGCCGACGGCTATTTCGAAAGCTTCTATGAGGACGGGCAACTAAGTCAGACCGGCTTCTCGCAGCACGACCAGCGCCAGGGCCTCTGGCGCGACTATTACGTGGACGGGCGGGTGAGTGAGGAATATTACTTCCGCAACGGCGAAATGGAAGGCCCCTCGCGCAGCTTCACGCCCAATGGTAAGCCCACCGGTGAGCGGCACTACCTCGATGGCCGCCTGCGCCTGGTTACGGCCCTCGACTCAACGGGCAAGGAAATCAGCCGCCTGGCCGTGACCCCCGACACGAAGGAGTACATTCTGCGCTACCCCAACGGGAAAGTGCGCTACCGGATGCCCATGCTCTGCTTCGAAGAACAGGGTTCCGGCGGCTGGCTCACGCCCAGCGGCGGCACCGAAGCCACGGTGAGCATGCTGCAGGGTCAGCGCGAAGGAACCTACAAGGCCGTGTGGCCCACGGGCAAAACCTCGTCGGAAGGGCAGCTGCGGCAGGGCCGCCGCGAGGGGGAGTGGAAAACCTACTACCCGTCCGGCGCGCTGTCGAGCCGTGGGGCCTACTACCACGGCGAGCAGGATGGTGAGTGGACTACCTTCTTCGAAAACGGTAAGCCCAGCTCGGTGGTGCAGTACGTGGACGGGCAGCTGCACGGCCCGATGCGCGTTTACAACATGCTGGGCGAGCTGCTGGTGGAAAAGCACTACGAGCAGGGCAACATCGTGGCTTACCGGGCCGGTGGCGCCGACGGGCAGCCCCGGGGCGAGGCCACGGCCTTTGCCAGCGGCAACGGTCCGCTGAAAACCCAGTTTGCCAACGGCAAGCCCGCCGTGGACGAAACCTACAAGGGCGCCTACGTGGATGGTCCCCGCACCTACTATTACAGCACCGGACAGGTGTATCAGCGGTGCCAGGTGCAGAACGGCGTGCTCACGGGTAAGCTGGAAACCTTCTACCCCGACGGCAAGCTCATGGAGGAAGAGTACTACGCCCACGACGAGCTGCAGGGCCGGGCCCGCTACTACCGCCCCAGCGGCACGCTGGAACGGAGCAGCACCTACCGCAGCGGCGAACGGTCGGGCCCCACGGTGTACTACGACGCCCAGGGCAAGCCCACCAAAACCGAGTTTTACTGGAATAATTTCGTGTATGATGGCAAATAAACTCACCTGCTGGCTGGGCGTACTGGGTGGCCTGCTACTCACGCTGCCCACTCTGGCCCAGCAGCCCCTGCAGGCCTTAGTGGCCGCCCAAAAGCAGTACCCCGACGAGAAGGCCGTCTACCTCGACTACCGCGAAGACGTGACGGTGGAGCTCAAGGGCGACTCGGTGCAGGTGCTGGCCCGCCACCACTACGACATGCTGCACCTGGCCCCGCAGTCGGCCCTCTACGCCCGCGACAAAGTGTACAGCTCCCACTTCAACCGCCTGCAGAAGCTCGAAGCCCGCACCCTGATTCCGGCCGGCAACGACTACAAGGCCCTGCGCATTTCCGACTTTAAGGAGAAATTCGAGGTCCAGGAAGGCATTTTCTTCGACGATACCCGCTACACCACCTGGACGTTTCCGGCCGTGGCCCCCGGCGTGCGGACCGTCGTGGATTACACCGTGCGCCACCCCGACGCGCGGTTTTTGTCACCGTTCTACTTCGCCAACCACGTGCCCACCCGGCACGCCGAAGTCACGCTGACGGCGCCCAAGTCAGTTAAGATCAGCTATAAGCTCTTCAACGTCGAGAAAACGCCCGTTACGTTCACCAAGCAGGAAAAAGGCTCGTCGGTGGTGTACCGCTGGACGGTGGACAACATGCCCAGCCCCTCGCGCGACGACGACGGGCCGGAAATTGCTTATTACGCGCCCCATCTGGTGTATTACGTGGAGGAAGTGCCGGCCGCCGGCCAGCCCCGCAAGATGCTCTCGGGCGTGCCCGAGCTGTTTTCGCTCTACTCGGGCTTCGTGGCCAACCTCGACAAGAAGGAAAGCCCGGCCCTGCGCCGCGTCGTGGACTCCCTGGCCGTGGGTGCCGCCTCGGAAGAGGAGCGGGTGCGCCGCGTCTACTACTGGGTGCAGGACCACGTGCGCTACGTGGCCTTCGAAAACGGCCTGCGCGGCTTCGTGCCCGCCGATGCCGGGCAGGTGTACGCCCGCCGCTTCGGCGACTGCAAGGACATGGCCAACCTGACCCACGAAATGCTGCGCATGGCCGGCGTCAAGTCCTACCTGACCTGGATTGGCACCCGCGCCTTGCCCTACCGCTACTCCGAGCTGGCCACGCCCGGCGTCGACAACCACATGATTGCCACCTGGGAGCCCAAGCCGGGCCAGTATGTGTTTCTGGACGCCACCAGCAAGCACAACCCGTTTAACATGCCCACATCCATGATTCAGGGCAAAGAGGCGCTGCTGGCCCTCGACGGCAAGAACTGCAAGGTGGTGAGCGTGCCGGTGATGGACAAGGAGAAAAGTCACGCCGTGGACATTTCGACCGTGGCCCTGAGCGGCACCACGCTCAAGGGCAAGGGGCAGCTGGCCTTGTCGGGCTACCCCAAAATCACCCAGGCCTACGCCCTGGATGGCCTAGACAAAACCGAGGAAACCAAGTACGTGAAGCGGGTGCTGGAACGCGGCAACAACAAGTTCTTCGTCGACAGCTATGCCGTGCGCAACGTGGCCGCCCGCGAGCAGCCCCTGACCATTGACTACGAATACCGCCTGCAAGATTACGTGCAACAGGTCGACGACGAGATTTACCTGAACCTGAACCTGGAGCAGCCCTACGCCAACGACCGGATTGACGCCGACAAGCGCCGCCTGCCGCTCTACAACGAGTACACCCACTCGGACCGGACCCGCACCGAGTTTGAGATTCCGGCTGGCTACGACGTGGAGTACCTGCCGGCCAATGCCTCGACCAAGGAAGACGTGCTGGGCTTCAGCATCCGCTACGAGCGCAAGGGCAACAAAATCGTGCAGGAGAAAGACCTCTACGTGAATTACCTGCTGCTCCAGCCCGCCGAATTTGCCAAGTGGAACACGGTGGTCGACAAGCTGGGCGCAGCCTACCGCGACGTTATCATCCTGAAAAAGAAGAAGGTTTAGCCCCGTTCAATCCCCAGTTCTTACCCTATTGCCTCACGCGTTTTATGCCTCCGCCGCACCGCGGCCGGAGTCAATTCTGACCATGCTACAATCTTTTTCCCGCCTTTTCTGGCTAACCCTGGCCCTGGGCTGGCTGCTGGCCCTCGACGTATGCGCCCAAAGCATTCCGGCCGGCCTCACCCACGCCGGCTACACATGGGACGCTAAGCGCAAGCGTCTGCCGCTCACCGAAGCCGAAGCCCAGCTGCCGGCCCTCTCCCTGCTCGACTTCACGGCCCAGGAATATTTCTACGACGAGAAAACCCAGAAGCTGGGCCTGTACTCGACCAACCACAGCATCGTGCGCGTCAACAGCACCGATGCCATCGAGCGGTTCAACAAGATTTACGTGCCCGTGCAGGACGGCGCTTTGCTCTGGCTCAAGGCCCGCACCATTAGTCCGCGGGGCGAGGTAGTGGAGCTCAACCAAAGTAATATCAAGGAGCTCAAGGACCAGGATGGCGGCCGGGGCTTCAAGATTTTTGCCGTGGAAGGCGTGGAGAAGGGCAGTGAAATCGAGTACGTGTACATGCGGCAGCGCAGCCCCAACTACTTCGGCCGCGAGTACCTGCAGGCCGAGCTGCCGGCCCGCGCGGTTACGTTCGAGCTGATTTCGCCCGAGCAGCTCACCTTCGATACCCGCGTGTACCACGGCCCCCAGGCCAGCCGCGACACGGTTATCGGTGGCAAGCACATTGTGCGGATTGCCCTGAAAGATGTGCCCGTGGCCCGGGAAGAAGCCTTTGCCAACTCCCAGGCCGAGCGGATGCGCATCGAGTATAAGCTGGCCTACAACGCCAGCCGGGGTCGGGAGCGGCTCTTCACTTGGGCCGAAGCCAGCCAGTACATCCACGGGGCGCTATACACCTATTCCAAAGACGAGCAAAAAGCCCTCGACAAGCTTCTGAAGCAGATGAAAGTGCCCACCGGTAGCGTAGCTGATCAGGTGCCGTTCGTGGAAAACTACATCAAGACCAACTTCAACCCCGCCGAAGGCTACGCGGAGCCCGAACTAGGCGGCATCATCACCACCCGCAACGCCACGGACCTGGGCTTTGCCCGCCTCTTTGCCGGCGTGTTCCGTAAGCTGGGCATCGAGCACGAAGTCGTAGTCACCTCCGACCGGAGCGTGTCGCCCTTCGATGAGTCGTTCGACACCTGGAACTACCTCGACAACTACATTTTCTACTTCCCGGCCACCAAGCAAATGCTGGCTCCGGCCCGGCCCGACTACCGCTACGGCATGGTGCCCGCCGAATGGACGGCTAACCCCGGCCTGTTTATCCGGACCGTGAAGCTGGGCGCTACCGAGTCGGCAGTGGGCAAGGTGAAGGACATCCCGACCCTGGCCGCCGACCAGAACCCGAGCGACCTGGACATCAAGGTGCAGTTTGCCCCGGCCCTGGATAAGTCGACGGTCAACATCCGCTACATCCTGGGCGGCTACAACGCCCAGGTGATTCAGCCCTTCTACTCCCTGATTCCCGAGGCCAAGCGCACCGAAGTAGCCCAGGAGTTCATCAAGAGCTGCGTGCCCGATGCCACCTTCAAGAGCCTGAACGTGGTGAACGGGGAGCGGGGCCTGAGCCCCTTGAGCAACCCTTTCATCGTGGAAGCCGGCGTAGAGTCGGCGGCCCTGCTGAACCGGGCGGGTCCCAAGTACTTGTTCAAAGTAGGTGAGCTGCTCGGCCCGCAGTCGGAGCTCTACCAGGCCGATGCCCGGCAGTTCGACGTGGAAAACGAGTTTAACCGCCGCTACAACCGCGTCATCACCTTCGAGCTGCCCGCCGGCTACAGCATCCGCAACCTGAAGGATTTGAACTACAACGTGAAAGCCGGCCCCGACGCGGCGGCCCCGCTGTTCTTGTTTCAGTCGAGCTACGCCGTGGACGGGCAGAAAGTCACGGTTACCATCAAGGAGCACTACCAGCAGATCCGCTGGCCCAAGAAGGACTTCGAAGCCTTCCGGGAAGTGGTAAACGCCGCCGCCAACTTCAACAAAGTGGTGCTGGTGCTGGAAAAGAAGGGCTAAATCCTGAAACGACTAACCGGCTACTCGCCCCGCTTTCTTCGGAAGGCGGGGCGTTTTGCTTGCGCCGGAGCGGGCAGAAAATCCGGGATACTAGTCGGCATGCCGAATATTTTTTGTTCTTTGCAGGCTCTCACCCAGCCACTTCCCGCATGACTCCCGATACCGCCTCCGCCGGGCCCGCCCCGGCCGATACGCCCCAGGCCGCCGCGTTTCGCCGCACCATTGCCAATCCGCTCAAGCTGCGCCTGTTCATGCTGCGCAGCCTGCCCATGGCCTATCTGGCCGGCTTGCGGGTGCGCGAAATCACGCCGGAGCGGGCCACCGTGACCGTGCCGTTTAAGTACCTGACCAAAAATCCGTTTCGCAGCATCTACTTCGCCTGCCTGAGCATGGCCGCCGAAATGGCCAGCGGCGTGCTGGCCATGATGAATACCAGCAGTGGCGCCCCGGTGTCGATGCTGGTGGTAGGAATGGAGGCCGAGTTCAGCAAGAAAGCGGTGGGTTTAATTGCCTTTACCAGCCAAGACGGCCTGCGCATTGCCCAGGCCGTGGCCGAAAGCCGCGCTACCGGCGAGGGCCGCACCGTGGTTTGCACCAGCACCGGCCTCGACCAGGCCGGCGACAATGTGGCGGTGTTCCGCATCACTTGGTCGTTCCGGGCCAAGGCCAAGCAACCATTACGCGCTTAAGCCGGTCAGGTGCTTATGCTGGCTTAAGCAGCACTCTTGCTGGGGTTAGTTAAGAACTTAATTATCTTCATTTCTTACTTTTTGGCGCATTGTATGCAGTTCAAAACTATCCGAAAGAATACCAGGAGCTTTCTGCTTTATGGAGCCATGTTGGCCCTCAGCTTCACGGGCTGTGACAAGAGCGAGGCTGATTTGGCCAAAGCCACGGTGACGTATACCGGCCAGGTAAAGCTCCACGACGAATTTGGTGCCGCGCTTACCGACCACAGTGGCGCTACTGTGGCACTGTATGATGATGCAAGCATAACTACGCAAACGGCAGCCGACGGTACCTTTACCCTGACTGGCGCGACGCCCGGTAAGCACCGGTTACTATTCGCTAAGCGCAGCTTTGGCAGCTATTATTCCGACGAGCTAGAAGCATCCGGTGCCACGTACGCGCTGCGTAAGCCAGTTGCCCTGGGTCAGATCCACACCGTGGAATACGAGTATACCTGCACGGCCAATAACACCGGCAAATACCTCGTGATACAAGGCTCTATTACTCTATTAAGAATCCGAATCCGGCCGAGACTCGACGCCGGGTGCACCGCGTGTTTCTGGATGGTGGCATCGGTTACGATGGCGCCGTGGATCTGAGCGTATTCAAGTACACTATGCTACGGCGCAACGCCACGGCGACGGGTTTTTCGGATACGATTCCTTACTCCAAACTAACGGCGGCAGGCTTGGGCCGTGGTCTGTTTGTATCAGCCTACGGCGACAATCCGGCCGCTGACTCCTGCATTGCGCCCTTTGCTAGCACATTTCCCAACGACAAGACAATCCGGTTTGCCCAGCGTTTTCCCGCCGTCAATACGGTGCAGAGTACTACCTATATCCCGGTAACCTGGGAGAAATGAGTGAGCTTGTAGCATGTAAAAAAAAGAGCCTGAGCAGTGCTGCTCAGGCTCTTTTTTTGAGTCAAAAATTGGCTTAATCCCGCTCCAGCAAGTTGTCCTTGGTAATAACGTCGACCAAGCCGTCCTCACTGACCACGATGGCCATGCAGGGGTAGGGGCTGCTTTCGACGTAGCGAATGGCCGAATTGTAGCGGGCTCCGCGGGTACTGGTACCGTGGCCCGAGGCCTTGCCGTCCAGGATAACGCCGATGGAGTAGCAATACGCGTCGGGGTCGACGAGCACGGCTCCGTCGATGGCCGTGACGAGGCGGGTGATAAGCGGGGTGAGCGGTACGGGCTCGATGAGGGTGCACTGCAGCTTGAGGCGGTCGGCCTCGGCCAGGGCCTCGGTGGTGACGACGACCAGCGTGCCGTGCTTTTGGCGGCTGGCTTCAACGACTACGTCCCAGAGGCGCTCCACTTTTTCGGGGGCGGTCAAATCAAAGATGCGGCGCAGGTCTTTGCGGAACTGCAGGCGGTTGAGGCGGGGCCGGGGCAGGCTGGGCTGGCCATAGTGGCTGCGCATGAGCACCTTGCCGTCGTGCTGAAACTCCCAGGCGTAGTGGGTCACGAAGTTGATCATGAACAGATCCTCCCGGCTGGCGTCGTAGGTGCCCACGAGGCGGCCCAGGGCGTACACATTTTCTCCGTCGGCCAGTAGGCTCACGTCGGCCGTGGTCATTTCCAGCAGCTTGCGCACGGCCCGGTAGTCGGTGAGCGGGGTGGGGCAGGTCAGGGCAAATACCTCCTCCAGGTTGGGGTGGCGGCGGCGGGCCAGCAGCAGCTTGCCGATGCCCTCGGCACCTTCGTAGCGCAACGAGGAAATCGTGTTGCAGGTGGCAAACAGCTTGGCCGTGGCCGGGCTGATGCCCAGGGCCTGGGCTGGGGTGTCCATCAGCAGTTTGCCGGCAGCCCGCACCAGCTCATCAGTTTCGCGGGGGCGCACCAGCATGCCGGCGCCGGGTTCGGGCTCATTCAACGCCTTGATGCACTCTTCCTGGAAACGCTGCACGGCGGCCAGTACCAGCGAAGGTGCCACGGGCTTACCGTCGGTGTAGTAGCGGTCGGGGCGCAGCGACTGGTGGCTCTTGAGCACCTTGTGGTTGAGCTGTAGCACCGTCACGACGAAGAACTTGCCCACCAGCACCGGCCAGCCGGAGAAATACTGGTTTTTGGAGCTTACCGCATTCAGGGCTTCCTGCATGGCCAGGCGCAGGCCCACGCCCTGGTAACGCTTGCGAATCGTTTCCTCGGTGAGGTGCTCCCGGTCGGCCGCGCTCCAGGAGTAGAGGCTCTGCATTTCCTTGCCCCGGGCCAGGATATTGCTGAAGTGCTCGAAGTCGAGTCCACAGTCGGCCGGCTCCAGGCACACTACTTCATCGGAATGACCCTGCTCGGCGGGAATGCCAATCAGGGTTACTTTGGGCGCCAAATCGTCGTCGAGGACGTTGAAAATACCTTCGGCCATAGCCTGGGCCGCCTGCTGAAACCGGGCCTGGTAGGGCCAGATTGTGAGGGGACCGGAAACCGGCGGCGCGGGAATCGGCGCTACCGGCGGGGCGGATAAGAGGGGTAACGGGGCCAGCATAAGAATAGAAGAGCAGGTGAAAGGAAGGGGGCAGCAGGGCGGAAGGAGCGGAAAGCCGACGGGCGGCCGATGGGGCCAGGAGCTGCCCACCAGGTCAGGTACTTAGGTAGACGACCCAGGAACCGGAATGTTTTACAGAAGTGTGAACAAGACGGGCAGCACCATTTTTTGCCGCACTGGCTTGCCCTGGTAGGTGGCCGGCTCCCATTTGGGCGCCGCCTTGATCAGGCGCAGGGCTTCCTCGTCGAGGCCGGCGCCGAGGCGCTTGACTAGTTTAACGTCGGTCAGAGAGCCATCGGGCTGCACCATGAATTCAACCATGACCTTACCCTGAATGTTCTTCTTGCGGGCCAGGGCCGGGTATTTCTGGTTTTTCTGAATCCATTCGAAGAAGGCATCGGTGCCGCCCACGGGCCGGGCGGGCTGGTCGGCCTTGACCACGGTAGGGCCGGCGGGCTTATTTTCGGCGGCACCATCTTCGTCGGGCCGCACCTTGGGGGCGGGGCCGCCGGCGCCCAGGGGCAGCATAAACGACACCGGCACCGTGACGCGCTGCCGCACTTTCTGGCCCTTGTTTTCGGCCGGCACCCACTTCGGGCCGCCCTTGATTAGGCGAATAGCTTCAGCATCGAGCAGGGGAGCCACGGCATTTTTCACCTGGACGTCGGACACGCCGCCCGACTTCTCCACCACGAACGTAACCTCCACGGTGCCTTCCTGGCCGTTTTGAATAGCGGCCGCCGGATACTTCTGGTTTTTCTCCAGGTAGTCGGCGTAACCCTGCAGGCCGGTGGTGGGCACGGCGGGCTTGGCCACGGCGTCGTAGATTTCGTCGGCGTTGGGCTTGGGATACTTCAATTTCTGCTGGGCGTGGGCGGCGGTGAGCGTGGCCGTGCTCAGGGCCAGCAACAGGGTCAGGCGGCGGACAGTGGGGCGCATAGAAGTAGAGGGGTTAGGCAAGCAGCTGAGCGGGGAGGCAACAACCGCACCAGCTCCAAAACGGACGATACGGCTACGCATTGCGTCCGAATTCGGTAGTTTTGACGGTATGCAACCTGACGAAACCTCTACCGCGCACAATTCTTCCCGGGCCCCGGAGCCCGTAGGCCTGTACCCGCACGCCCGCCGGGTGGGCAACCTGCTGTTTTTGTCGGGGGTGGGGCCGCGGCAGCGCGGGCAGAAAGCCATTCCCGGCGTGGAGCTGTCGGAAGATAACAAAGTTCTACGCTACGATTTCGAAAGCCAGTGCCACGCCGTGTTCCAGAACGTGCGCTACATCCTGGAAGAAGCCGGCTCCCGCTGGGACGACCTGGTGGACGTAACCGTGTTTTTGACCAACATGAAGGACGACTTTGCCACCTACAACCGGCTCTACGCCGAGTACTTCCAAACCAACCAGCCCTGCCGCACCACGGTCGAAATCAACTGCCTGCCCACCCCCATTGCCATTGAGCTTAAATGTATTGCCGTAGTGGGCGAAGGCCGCTAAAAGTATTGTTGAGTCACTATATTGCCGAATGAAGAAAAGTATACCATTCGTGCTGGCCAGCCTGTTTGGGGCCGAAGAAGTAGAAGCCCAGAGCACCCGCCCCGATACGCTACGGGCCATCAGCCTGAGTGAAGTGGTGGTGTCGGCCAACCGGGTGCAGGAGCGCAAGGCCGATATTCCCCAGCAGATTGACGTACTGCCCGCGGCCCAGATTCGGCTGCAAAACCCGATGAACACCGCCGACGCCCTGCAGAACACCGGGCAGGTATTCGTGCAGAAGTCGCAGTTTGGCGGCGGCAGCCCGGTTATCCGGGGCTTCGAGGCCAACAAGATTCTGCTGGTAATCGACGGGGTGCGGATGAACAACGCCATTTACCGGGCCGGCCATTTGCAGAACATTCTGACCACCGACGCCAATGCCGTCGACCGGATTGAGGTGCTCAGCGGCGCGGGCTCGGTTATCTACGGTACCGACGCGCTGGGCGGCGTTATCAGCATCCTGACCAAGAACCCCCGGCTTGCGGACAGCACCACGGCCACCCAGCCGCGGGTGGGCATGAGCAGCTTTGTGCGCTATGGTACGGCGGCCAAGGAAAAAACGGCCCACACCGACCTGAGCCTGGGCTGGCGCAAGTTTGGCTCCCTGACCAGCATCACCGCCTCCGACTTCGACGACCTGCGCAAGGGCCGCCGCGACTATAAGTCATTCCCCGGCTTCGGCGAAAACCTGCGCTACGTGGAGCGCCAGGACGGCAAGGACGTGGTGGTGCCCAACGACAACGTGAACATTCAGCGGGAGTCGGGCTACCGGCAGCTCGGGGTGCTGCAAAAGTTTCTCTACCGGCCCAGCGCCACCCAGCAGCACACCCTGAACGTGCAGTACTCCACGACCTCCAACGTGCCGCGCTACGACCGGCTGCAGGAGTACCGCAATGGGAATCTGCGTTTTGCCGAGTGGAACTACGGCCCGGAAAAGCGTTTTTTCGCCAGCTACCAGTTTCAGTACTCCCGCCCCACGGCCTTCTTTGACATGGTCCGTTTTACGCCGGCCGTGCAGAAGGTAAATGAAAGCCGGTTGTCGCGGGCCTTTGGCAACGTCAACCGCGACGAAAATTTGGAGGAAGTCAAAATTGGCTCCGTCAACCTGGACCTGTTCAAGCAAATCGGTCGGCACGAACTGCGCTACGGGGCCGAGGCTACCCGCAACAAGGTGGAAAGCGTGGGCCGCCGCGTCAACATCGACAACGGCGCAACCATCGGCATTGCCACGCGCTACCCCACCGGCTCGACCTACGCCACTACCGGCGTGTACGCCTCGCACAACTGGGAAATTACGCCCCAGCTGATTCTGTCCGACGGGCTGCGCTTCAGCACCGTCAAGCTCAAGGCCAACTTCAACCCTGAGTTCTTTAAGTCCAGCCTGCTGAATTCCGACCAGAAGTCGTCGTCGCTCAACGGCAACCTGGGCCTGGTGTGGATGCTGCCGGTGGGCTTCCGGGTGAGCGGCTTGGTGTCGACGGGCTTCCGCAACCCCAACCTGGACGACGTGAGCAAGACTTTCGAGCAAAACAACGGCACGCTCATCGTACCCAACCCCGACCTGAAGCCCGAGCAGATTTTCTACCGCGAAGCCGAAGTCTCGCAGACCATCGAAGGCAAGCTGCACGTGGCCGTTACGGGCTTCTACAGCACCCTGACCGACGCCATTGTGGTGCGGCCCTACACCGCCCCCGACGGCTCGACGACCACCGTGTACAACGGGCAGCCCTTCACGACGGTAGCCAATACCAACGCCAACAAGGCCCGCGTGTACGGCTTCAGTGGCCGCTTCAACGCGGCGCTGCTCAACCACTGGAGCACCCAGGCCTCGGTAACCTACACCAAGGGCCGCGTGCTGACCACCGACGTGCCGCTGGACCACATTCCGCCGGTATACGGCCGTGGGGCCATAACCTACCAGAACCGCAAGCTCACGGCTGAAGCCTCCATGCTCTTCAACGGCCGCAAAGGCCTGGCCGATTACAGTCCCTCGGGCGAAGACAACCTGGGGCAGAACACGCCGGTGGGGGCCCTGGGCTGGCAAACCTTCAACCTGCGCACCACCTACCAGATTACCCGGAGCTGGAGCGTGCAGTCGGGCCTGGAAAACATTCTGGACCAAAGCTACCGGCCCTTTGCCTCGGGCATCAACGCGGCGGGCCGCAATTTCTACCTGACGGTGCGCTTTGAGCGGTAGTCGCAAAAAGAAGCAGCCATAGCCGGGGTGGGAGTGTTACTTTTGACGCTCTCACCCTTTTTTGCGTCGTGCCCGTAGCCTCCTCCGCCTTCCGTCCGCTGACCGTTGCTCCCGCCGAGCTGTTCGCCGAAAACCTGGCCGCCCACACCGCCCAGGAGCAGTATTACGCCGGGCGGCACCGGGTTGTGGCCTGGGTGCGGCTGGCGGCTTTCGGGGCCAGCGTTGCGGCCGTGTGGCTGCTGTTTGCGCGCGGGCAGCTGGGGGCGGCCTTTGCCGTGGTGGCGGTGGCCTACGTTGTTTTCCTGCTGCTGGTGCGCTGGCACAACGCCGTGGGCTACCAGCGGGAGCATTACCGGTTGCTGGCCCAGCTCAACCAGGACGAGCTGCTCCGCCTTGAGGGCAAGCTCACCGGCTTCGACGCCGGCCTGCGCTACCTCGACGCCCAGCACCCCTACGCCGCCGACCTCGACGTATTCGGGGCCCACTCCTTGTATCAGCTGCTGAACCGCACCACCTCCCGCCTGGGCCACGACTGGCTGGCGGGCTGGCTGCTGGCGCCGGCGCCGCCGACCGTAATTGCGCAGCGGCAGCAGGCCGTGGCCGAGCTGGCGCCCGACGTGGCCTGGCAGCAGGAGTGGCAGGCCCGGGCCCGGCACTACCCCAAACAAGATGCCGACCCGCGCACCTTCACCGAGTGGCTCCGGCAACCCGATTTTTTCCGGGGCAAGGGCTGGCTGAAAGTGCTGCTGCTGGGGTTGCCGCCGGTGGCCGTGGGCAGCGTGGCCCTGTGGCTGCTGGGCTACTCGGCCTGGCCGGCGCTGGTGGCCGTGCTGGTGCTGGGCGGCCTCAACGCGGTGTTTGGCCGGGCCCGGGCCGAATACTTCCGCCACAGCAGCTCCATGCGCGACGCCCTGCGCGCCACTCGCGACCAGCTGGCCTGGTTTGAGGCCCAAACCTGGACTTCGCCCCGCCTGCGCGAGCTGCACGCCACCGTGCACGCCGGAGCCAGCCAGCAGCCCGCCTCCGCCTTACTTGGACAACTCTCGCGCATCACCGGCCTGTTTTCGGCCCGGGAAAGTCCGCTGGTGGCCATTATTCTCAACAACCTGCTGCTCTGGGACCTGTGGTGCATGTGGCAGCTGGAGCGGTGGAAAACCCGCCTCGGCGGTCAGCTCGACGCCATGCTGGAAGTAGGAGCCGAACTGGAGGCGCTGGTGAGCCTGGCCGGGTTTCAGGCCGCCAACCCCACCTACGCCACGCCCGAGCTGAGCCCGACCCCGCTGGAAGTCACGGCTACCGGGCTGGGCCACCCGCTGATTTTTGCCCGGCAGCGCATCACCAACGACTTCAGCACCCAGGGTGCGGGCCAGACCGGCGTGATTACCGGCTCGAATATGTCGGGCAAAAGCACTTTTCTGCGCACTGTGGGCCTGAATATGGTGCTGGCCCAGGCCGGCGCGGCCGTCTGTGCCCGGCAGCTGCGCCTGGCTCCGGCCCAGGTATACACCGCCATGCGCACCCAGGACAACCTGGCCGAAAGTACCTCCTCGTTCTACGCCGAGCTCAAGCGCCTACGCCTGCTTTTACAATTAACATTTAACAATGACCAATTAACAATTAGCAGTCAGCAATCAACGGCTACCCATCAACCGGCAACTGACAACGAGCAACCAACAACGAAGCCCGTTTTCTATCTGCTCGACGAAATCCTGAAGGGCACCAACTCCCTCGACCGGCACCGCGGGGCCCAGGCCCTGATCCGGCAGCTGCACGAGCGCCAGGCCAGCGGCCTAGTCAGCACCCACGACTTGGAGCTATCGGCCATGGCCGAGGAGCTGCCCGGGGCCGTGACCAACTACAGCTTCAACAGCACCATCGAGGGCGACGAAATCCGCTTCGACTACCGCCTCACGCCCGGCCCCTGCCGCGAGTTCAACGCCAGCAAGCTCATGCAGCTCATGGGCATAGAAGTGAAGTGGTGAAATTGTGAGTTGTCGTTCTGTTGTATACTCGGCCATTCCTTTTCAACGCTCGGCTGGAACTGCCGTAAGCAACAACCCGCACTGTGCAAGTGCGCATCAGGGGAGAAATCTGGTAGACCAGACTAGATTATAACTCACTAATTTCACCACTTCACCATTTCACCATAAGTGTACATCCGGGAGAATATTCGTTGGCGCGTTATCTGGAAATATGCCTGGCGCAGCGTGCTGCTGTTCACGCTGTATTCCCTGTTTGTTTGCTTTTTGTACGCCGGGGTGGGGTTGCGTTTCTTCGCCATTCCCTGGCAGCCGGTGGCCACGCTCGGTATTGCCGTGTCGTTTTACATTGGCTTCAAGAATAATGGTTCCTACGACCGGTTCTGGGAAGGGCGGCAGCTGTGGGGCGGTATCGTGAATGCCAGCCGCACCTGGGCCATCAAGGCCCTGGAGTTTGTGACCTCCGTGGTGGACGCGCCCAACGTGGACGCTCCCGCCGCCAGTGCCGCCGAGCTCAGCCACCGCCACCGCCAGCTCGTGTACCGCCACATTGCCTGGTGCAATGCCCTGCGCATTCAGCTGCGCCGCCAGCCCGAATTCTGGGACGAGCAAGTGGCGCCCTTTCTCGACGAGGATGAGTCGGCGGTGATGCGGCTGAAGCAAAATCCGGCGGCCCACCTGCTGCGCATACAGGCCGCCGAACTGCGGATTCTGCGTGAGGAGCGAGGCCTGCTCAACGACTTCCAACACGTGTCGATGGTCGAGACGCTGGAGCAGCTCTACACCCTGCAGGGCGGCTGTGAGCGAATTAAGAATACGCCGTTTCCGCGGCAGTACGCCTTCTTTAGCTACGTCTTCGTCTGGCTCTTCATTGCCCTGCTGCCCCTGGGCCTGCTGGGGGAGTTTGCCAAGCTCGGCCCGTCCCACGTCTGGCTCACGGTGCCGTTTTCGGTGCTCGTATCCTGGGTCTTCAACACGATTGAAGTGGTAGGCCACACCAGTGAGAATCCCTTCGACAACCAGATGAACGACGTGCCCATGACGGCTTTGTGCCGCAGCATCGAAATTGACCTGCGCGAAATGCTGGGCGAAACCGAACTGCCCTCCCGCCTCGAGCCCATTGAGGATATTCTGTACTAGCCCAACGGTGGCGTGGATTCGGGTTTTGGTGTAATTGGCAGATTGTTAAGGTAATAGATGAGCGGCAAGCTGGGCTGGCAAGCACCGGTGTGGGCCGGCCGTTTTGGCGCTTTGGAGCTGCCCGGCCAAGTTTCAAGGGTGGAGCTTGGCGGCAGATGGCGGGTGGAAAAACGGGGGGCTACAAATTGTAATAATCTAATTTGTAGTAGGATAAGGAAACTATTAATTTAGTAATGAGCGTCTTACGGCTGAAAATAATATATTCGGGCCGTATACTATTCGTGGTCAGAATCGTATTTGACTACCACCTCAAGCAGTGCTCTGTTGCTGCCGGCCCTCGGGCTTTTCGCTCTGTTTTCCGCCCTGAATACCCCCGTCTTGCCAAACCCGCCAACCATTCTTGAACGTTACGCATGGAAGTTTATCGTGAGATTCTGCCGGAAAGCTATTTGCTCATTCTGGCCGATGACGTGCCGGTTTCACCCGAAAACGAGGACGATGCCCTGGACCGGGCGCTGAGCCGGGCCGCCCGCAGCGGCAAGTCCAGCGTCTGGGTCGACTGCAGCCACCTGCACCACCTGCCCTCCGATGCGGCCGAGCTGCTCACTTACTATTACCACAAGCTCAGCAAGCACGGCATGAGCCTGGTGCTCTGCCACCTCAGCGACGAAATTCGCGGCGAGCTGGCCGCCCTGGCGCCTTCGCTCAGCATTCCGATTGTGCCCACATTGCTCGATGCCGAAACCTACTGCCGGCAGCACGTCAACCAGCGCGACGCCCACACCGACGCCGCCTAAGCCCCCACACTCCAATTTTACCGGGCCCTTTCCCTGGCGGAAAAGGCCCGGTTCGTTTTGAGACTCAGCGTCCTTAGCTCCGGCCCCGCTTAGCCGCCGCCAAATTGGCCGCCGGGAGCTGGGCCGTTTTGCCAACAGCCCTTACCTTGCCGCCCGTATAAGGCTCCTGAACCGCCCACCGAGCCCGGCGGGCAACCACGCGGCAATGAACGAGCAAACCCGGAAAATCCACTACTTCTTCTTTGGACAGGATTTCTCCGACGGGCTGCGCATCACCTTCGCCATTCTGCTGCCGGCGCTGGTGTTTTCCTGGCTTGGGCAGTTCGAAACCGGCCTGACCCTCTCCACCGGGGCCGTGTGCATCAGCATCACCGATTTGCCGGGGCCCATCGAGCACAAGCGCAACGGCATGCTCTACGGCAACCTCTGCCTTTTCCTGGTGGGGCTGCTGACCGGACTCCTCAACCACTCCAACTGGCTGCTGGGCCTGGAAGTGGCCGGGCTGACCTTCGTCTTTACCATGTTTCTGGTGTACGGGGCCCGGGCCGGGGCCATCGGCTCGGCGGCCCTGCTGGTCATGATTCTGAACATGGACAAGCCCCTGACGCCGGCCCAGGTGCTGCCCCACAGCTTGCTGCTGCTGGCCGGCGGCGTGTGGTACACCGTCCTCAGCCTGCTGCTCCACCAGGTGCGGCCCCACCGCGCCGCCCGCCAGGCCCTGGCCGAGTGCATCCACGCCATTGCCCAGTTTCTGACCATCAAGGCCGACTTCTACACCCTCGATACCACCCTCGACGAAGATTACCGGCACCTGGTGGCCCAGCAGGTGGTCGTCAGTGAAAAGCAGGATGCCGTGCGGGAAGTGCTGTTCAAGAGCCGGCAGATTGTGAATGAGTCTACCAGCCGGGGCCGGCGTCTGGTCGTCACGTTTATCGACGTGGTGGACCTCTACGAGCATATCACGGCCACTTATTACGACTACGCTGCCCTGCGCGCCCAGTTTGGCCACACCGGCATCCTGGGGGAAGTGGCCGAGCTGATCCGGCACATGGCCGTGGAGCTGGACCACATCGGGGCCGCCATTCAGGCCAACCGGCCCTACACGACCCGGGCCGCGCTAAAGACCCAGCTCGAAACCCTCAAAGCCCGCATCGACGCCATCGGGGAGGAGGGTTCGGCGGGCAGCAACCTGGTGCTGAAGAAGATTCTGGTGAATTTGCGCAACCTCACCCAGCGCGTGAATGATATCCTGAACTACTTCGACTCGGCCAAAACCGGGCAAACCTACGGCCGGGAGCTGGAGTACTCCCGCTTCGTCTCGCACGACGAAGTCGACCTCAAGTCCATCCGCGACAACCTGACCTTCAGCTCCTCGGTGTTCCGGCACGCCATCCGCATGACGCTGGCCTGCTCGGTGGGCTTTCTGGCCTCCAAGCTGCTGTTTCCGGGCTACCACAGCTACTGGATTCTGATGACGACGACCTACATGCTCAAGCCGGGCTTCAGCCTGACTAAGGAGCGCAACTACCAGCGGATTCTGGGCACCTTGGCCGGCGGCGTCATCGGGGTGCTGATTCTGTGGCTGATTCCCGAGAAAACCGTGCAGTTTGCCCTGATGGTGGTGCTCATGGTCATTTCCTACAGCTTCCAGCGCACCAATTACATCGTCACCGTCACCTGCCTCACGCCCTTCATCCTGATTATGTTCAGTTTGCTGGGCGTGGGCTACTTGGGCGTCATTGAGGAGCGTATCACCGACACGTTTATCGGCTGCGCCATTGCTTTTTCGGCCGGCTACCTGCTGTTTCCCAAGTGGGAGGCCGACCAGCTCCAGGTGTTCATGCGCGACGTGCTGCAGGCCAATCTGAACTATCTGCTCAAGCTGGCCGAAAGCATTTCGGGCGTGGCCTACCGCCAAACCGACTACAAGCTGGTGCGCAAAAACGTCTACGTCAGCTCGGCCAACCTCTCGGCCGCGTTTCAGCGCATGCTCTCCGAGCCCAAAAGTACCCGCCGCAACAGCTCGGAAGTGCACGAGTTTGTGGTATTGAACCACATTCTGGCTTCCAATATTGCCTCTATTACTTCCACAGCGCCAGGGCAGCCGCTGGTGCCAGCCACCCGCAAGCCGCTGCGGCAGGCTCTGCTGGGGCTGGCGCGCAGCCTTAAAAAGCTCGACGAGCAGGCCCAGGAATCCGCCACCGACTTTCTGACTGCCGAGCCCGAGGCGTTTCCCAAGCAGGTGCTCACGCCCGAGGAAAACCTGCTGCGCGAACAGCTGGAGTTTATCCAGAAAATCAGCAGCGACATCAGCAAAACCACCGAGGCCATTCTGGCGAAGTAGCGGCTAGCTGGGTAGTGGGGCCGAGGCTCGGGGTGGCTGTGGGCGGACCTTGACGAAGTAGCGGTAGTACAGAAAATCGTACACCAAGGCCATAAGGGTATAAAGCGCCCACGAGGCCAGCTTATCTTGGCTGATCCGGCCTTGGGCGCGAGATGCAGCAAAGCTGAGAGCCAAGGGCACCCCGCCCAGCAGCAGATAAACAAACCAAGGGCGTTTCTGCGGAAACAGTATTCGTATTGTCAACTGGTAAACTATGGCGGCAAAAGCGTAGGCATACCAGTAGCGGAACAGCTCCAGCAGTGGCATAGCCAGTAGCGTTCCTATCCATTTCCTGATGGGTTCATGCAGCAAGCTTTTCCACGAAGTCCAACTCAGTCTTGGAGTACACATCCGCAGGTAGGCAGCAAGCATGGCACTTAGCAGAATAAGCTGCAGCTGCTTCCAAACGGGCCTCATAGCTGGTCGTAGATACGTTAGGCAATAGCGGCCACGAAGCCAGGCTGTACTCTACAGGCCGTGGTCGAAGGCGAACTGTAGTAGAGCGGCCATGTTGGGCAGTTCCAGCTTGTGCATGATGTTGCGGCGGTGGGTGCCCACCGTGAATTCCGACAGCGAGAGCCGGTCGGCAATGTCGCGGGTGGTGAGGCCGGCCCGGATCAGGCCCACAATTTCCCGCTCCCGGCTCGAAAGCCGGTGCAGGCGCAGCAGGGGCTCGGTAGTAGAGCCGGCCGCGGGAGCCGCGCGGCGGGACCCGAGTGGAAACACTTTCTGCCCGGCATGTACGCTCCGGATGGCTTCGAGCAAGTATTCCGCATCGGCCGATTTGGCCACGAAGCCATGGGCTCCGGCGGCGGCCACCCGCTCAATCAGCTCCGGGGAGGCGGCCGTGCTGAAGACCAGCACCCGCAGCGGCGGATACTGCTGCAGCGTGGGTAGCAGCGTCAGG
This sequence comes from Hymenobacter chitinivorans DSM 11115, assembly GCF_002797555.1. Lineage (NCBI taxonomy): Bacteria > Pseudomonadati > Bacteroidota > Cytophagia > Cytophagales > Hymenobacteraceae > Hymenobacter > Hymenobacter chitinivorans. The sequence continues at coordinate 424,186 of NZ_PGFA01000002.1, forward strand.
CCGTCGGGGCCGGGCAGGTGCAGGTCGAGCAGCACCACGTCGGCGGGCAGCGTGGTGGGCGTGGCCTTGCTCAGCCATTCCAGCAGCGCCGTGCCCGAAGCCAGTTGGCCTACTACCATCAGGTCGGGTTGGCCGGCAAACAGCAACGCCAGACTCTGGGTAAGCATCAGGTGGTCGTCGACGATAAGCAGGCGGCAAGGACTAGAGGGCATGCAGGAGCTAGGCGTAAAGAACAAGCGGGGAAGCTAGTTAGCAAGGAATTCTGACAACAATGCTACTACCGTGCGGGGAACTATCGATGTAGAGCTGGCCGCGCAGGTAATCGGCCCGGGCCCGTACCCCGCGCAGACCGATGCCGGGGTGGCGGGCCGGCTCCCGGAAGCCCCGGCCGTTGTCTTCCACCATTATTTCCAGCTCCGTGGGGTGGCGCAGCAGCTGCACAGCAATGTCGGTGGCCCGGGAGTGGCGAATGGCGTTGTTGAGCAGCTCGGCGGCAATGCGGTAGGCGGTTTGCTGCATGTTGGTGGGCAGCTCGTCTACGCCAGCGTCGCAGTAGGTACGCACGGCGGGGCTGCCGTGCAGGTTGTGGAGCTTGCCCAGGGAGGCCACCGACTCGCTCAACGTGCCCAGGCCCGGCTCGGTGGGCAGCAGCGTGTGGCTGTAGGTGCGCACCTCGTCGCGCAGGTGGCGCAGCAGCAGCTCAGTGTGCTGGCCCACGGCCGCCGCGGCCGGCGACGTAGCCAGGGCCTCGCGCATGGCCGGGCCCTGCCAGGCCATGTGCAGGGCCGCCAGGTTGGGACCCAGCGCATCGTGTAGCTCCCGGGCCAGCTGGGCCCGCTCCTCTTCCTGGGCCGCAATCAGGCGGGCACTTTGGGCGTTGCGTTGCCGCAGCTGTCGAATCCTCAGCTTTTCGTTTTGGCGCAGCGTGTGCCGAAACCGGCCGGTGAGCAGGCCGCTGAGTACCAGCAGCTCCAGCACCAGGCCCCAGGCCAGGGCGTTGGGGCGCACTAGGTTGAAGTTGGTCAGCCCCAGGTGATTCAGCCAGAACAGCATAAAGCCCACGAAGAAAAAGAAGTAGGTCAGGGCGTAATAGGCGCCCAGCTGCCGGCGCCGGCGCGACAAAAGCACGCTCAGCAGCGTAACCCAGCTATACAATGCCAGGCCGCCCAGCAGCACTTCGCGCAGCCCGTTGAGCACGGTGGGGTAGGTGGGGCCAGCTTGCACGGCCTGCGGAAACAGCACGGCATACACCACTACGAAGCCAGTCGCCAGGCCCGCCAGCCAGTTGCCCAGGCGGTAGAGACGGGGCCAGCCGGCCCGCAGGCGCAAAAAGGACTGCATGATCTGCACGCCGCAGACCGCGGCCAGCAGCAGGAAGTTGAATTGCCCTACCGACCATACCAGCCGATACAGCAAGTCGGGCAGCACCCAGGCGTCGAAGCCGTCTTCCATCAGCAGGAAAAGCGTGATGCACACCACGTACACCACGTACCAAATGTGGATTCGGTCGCGCAGGAAGGTGAACAGCACCAGGTTGAACAGGGCACTGCTCACGTAGAAGCCCAGCAGCCAAATCCAGTGCCGCTCGAACGGCGCCTGGACTTCCGAGGCCAGAAACTGCTCGGTCGTCTCGATGTAGGTAGGCAGGTACAGCGCCCCGGCCCGGTGGTCGACGCGCAGGTAGAGCACGGCCCGCTGCCCGGCTTCCAGGATAAAGGGAAAACTCAGGGACCGGGCCGGAAAGGGCCGTTTGTCGGCTTCCTGCCAGGAGCTGGCCTGCACCCGCTGAAACTGCTCGTAGCCGTGGGGCCGGAAGTAGAGCGTGGCGCTGTCGGTAAAATTGTAAATGCTCCAAACGTAGCGGCTGCGCTGGGCCGAGGTGTTGGCCACGGCAATGCGCACCCACACGCGCTGGTGCAAAAAGCCCAGACTAAGCGCCTTGTGCCAGCGCCCCGTCTGGAAGGCCCCGGCGCGCCAGAGGCTGTCGGCCCGCTCGGGACTGGGCTTCACCGCAAACGGCTCGGTGTAGTAGCGGTACACCTCCGACACGTGCCGGTGGTTTTCGTCCTGCAGATACAGCGTGTCGAGCACGGTTTGGTCTTCGGTGGTCTGGGCCCGGGCGGGCCGGCAGCAGCCCAGCAGGATAAGGCAAAAAACGAGCAGGCGAATGGGCACGGGGAATAGAAGCAGTAGGGTGGAGCAAATAAGCAGAAAACGGCAGCTGGTATAGTACTGCCCTCGAGCTGACTACGTTGCGCGGGGACATCATCTGCTATCCTTTGCCGCTTCGAAACGCCAACGGCCCGCCTTCCAAAGAAAAGCGGACCGTTGGGAAACAGAACAGGAAAGCAACACCTACTTAGCCGCCTGGGCTTCGGGCTTGAGCGTGCGGCCCAGCCATTCAAAGAACACCCGCTGCCAAAGCACCGCGTTCTGGGGCTTCTGAATCCAGTGGCCCTCGCCGGGGAAGTACAGAAAGCGGCTCGGAATGCCGCGCAGCTGGGCCGAGCCGAAAGCTTCCATGCCCTGGTCTTCGGGCACCCGGAAGTCTTTGCCGCCGTGAATCACCAGAATCGGGGTGTCCCACTTGCCCACGAACTGCTGGGGGTTGAAGTCGGTGTAGCTCTTGTGCTGCGGCATTTCCCAGGGCGCGGCCCCGATGTCGTGCTTGGCAAAGAACATTTCCTCGGTGCTGGGGTACCAGCTGGTCAGGTTAAACAGGCCGGCGTGGGCAATAAAGGTTTTGAAGCGACCCTCGTGGTGGCCGGCCAGGTAATACACCGAGTAGCCGCCGTAGGAGGCGCCCACGCAGCCGCGCCGGTCCTTGTCCACAAACGGCTCCTTGCTCACCTCGTCGATGGCCGAGAGGTAGTCCCGGATGGGCTGCCCGCCCCAGTCGCCGCTGATGCTGTTGTTCCACTCGGTGCCGAAGCCCGGCAGGCCGCGGCGGTTGGGCGCCACCACGATGTAGCCGTTGGCGGCCATGAGCTGGAAATTCCAGCGGTACGAAAAGCTCTGGGTAACCGGGCTCTGCGGGCCGCCCTGGCAGTAAAGAAGGGTCGGGTACTTCTTGGCGGGGTCGAAGCCGGGCGGGTAGATGACGTAGACCAGCATCTGCTTGCCGTCGGTGGTCGTCACCTGCCGGCTTTCCACTTTGCCCATGGTCAGGCCGGTCAGCTCTTCTTTATTAATCGTGGTCAGCGGGGTTTCCTTGCCGGTTTTCAAATCCACGCGCACCAGGTCGGCGGGGCTGCTGATGGTGGTTTTGTTGGCAACTACCTGGTCTTTGCCGGCCAGCTCAAACGAGTTATAGTTCTGGGCGCCCTTGGTCAGCTGCTTCACCTTGCCACCCTTGCTGGGCACCGCGAAAATCTGGTCGGTGCCCTGAATGACGCTGGCGAAGTAAATGGTTTTGCCGTCGGCGCTCCAGCGGATGTTGGCTGCCGCCTGCTCCGAGCCCTTGGTAATATCCGCGCGCTGCTTGGTCTTGAAGTCGTACACCACGATGCCGTTGCGGTCCGACTCGAAGCCCGGCGTGGCCATACTCAGCCAGGCCACCTTCGAGCCGTCGGGCGAAAACACAGGCTCGGTGTCGTAGCCTTCCAGGCCTTGGCTCAGGTTTTCGGTTTTGCCCTCCCGGATGCTGTAGAGGTAGATATCGGAGTTGGTGCTTTCGGCCTCGGCCTTGCCCGTGAGCTTGCGCGAGGTGTAGGCCACCGAGTAGCCGTCGGGCGAAAACGCCAGCTGCTCGGAGCCGGCCAGGGGCTGCAGGGGCGCGTCAAACTTCTCTCCCTGCATGGCGTCCTTGCCGTAGCCGGTAGGCTTGCCGTCGGTGCCCACGGGCTGGAAAAACACGTGCGAGACTTTGTAATCGTCCCACACGTTCCAGTGGCGGTAGTTCAAATCGTCGATGATGCGGGCGTCGGCCTTGGGCAGGTCGGGGTACCAGTCCTTCACTTCCTTGCCCGTTTTCACGTCCTGGGTGTAGAGGATGAAGTTGCCCTTGGGGGCGTACTTGAGGTTGCTCAGGCCCTGGTCCGGGAACTGGCTGAGCTGCTGCTTGCCCGAGCCGTCGGCGTTGATGACGTAGAGCTGGTCGGTGCCGCCCTCGCCCGAGAGAAAGGTCAGCTTGCCGTCGGGCCGCCAGTTAATCGTGTTTTCCGACACGGCGGGCGTGTTGGTGAGCTGCCGCACGGCCCCGCCGGCCACGGGTACCAGGAAAATATCGGCGCTGCCTTTATTGTCGCCCAGGCTGTAGCGCGTCACGGTGAAGGCCACGGTTTTCTGGTCCGGCGACACCTGCATTTCGCCCAGGCGACCCAGCTGCCAGAGCTTTTCCGGCGTCAGCACCGATTGTTGGGCCGCGGCGGCCAGGGGAAGGAGGGCCAGCGCGGTAAGGAAAGGTTTTCTCATTGGGAAACGTGGAAATGGGAATTGCTCAGGAAAGGTAGAAAAACTTCGTCTGCTGCCGGCAGAGCCCCGGCGGCATCCCCTTATTATGTGGTTGATACTGAAAAATATAGCCGATACATTTAGCCTATTCGCCGCCGCTCTTACCACCTCCGCTATGAAAACCGCACTTCTTATCCTGCTCCTGGCTGCTGCTCTCCCCGGACTGGCCCAGACGGCCGCTGTTACGGCCCCGACCGCGCCGCAGCCCAGCATGAAAATGCCGCCCCCGCCGGCGGCCCTGCCCGAAAACGCCACGGCGGCCCAGAAAGCCGAGTTTGCGCGCCAGTACCTCGATTGGGAGCGGCAGCGCTGGAACTTCCTGCTCACCGACTCCACCGCCCGGGCCCGGATCCTGAACGAGGCGCCCAACACGCTGCTCGTCGAGGCCGTGAAGGGCCATAAGGCCGGCACCGCCCTGGATGTGGGCATGGGCGAAGGCCGCAACGCGCTGTATCTGGCCCAGCAGGGCTGGCAGGTCACCGGCGTCGATATTGCCGACCAGGCCCTGGCCTACGCCCAGAAAAAGGCCCAGGTCCTGCACGTCAAGCTCACCACCGTGCAGCAGGACGCCGACCAGTACGACTGGGGCCAAAACAAGTGGGACCTGATTGTGCTGTCCTATGCCGGGGGCCGCGAGTATGCCCAAAAGGTGCTGCAGGCCCTGAAACCCGGGGGAATGGTGGTGCTGGAAGGCTTCCACAAGGATGCCACCCAGGTCATGAAAATCGGGGACGGGGTGGTCTACGGCACCGATGAGCTCAAAAAGCTCTACAGCGCCGCCGGCCTCAAAATCGTACGCTACGAGGAGCCCCTGGGCACCGCCGACTTCGGCAAGCGGCAGGTGCGGTTAGTAAAGCTCGTTGCCCAGAAGTAAGCCATGAAACAGCTCCTGATTAGTCTGGCCCTTCTTGTGCTGAGCACCACCGTAGCCCGGGCCCAGCAGCCCACGCCGGCCGCTCCGGCCACCGAGCAGCAACAGCAGCGCGAGAAGTGGAACAAGGTGCTGACCGGCAAGCAGGCCGGCTACGCCTTCAACGAAAAGCCCAACGCCCTACTGGCCGCTGCCATCAAAGGCCGCCCGCCCGGCAAAGCCCTGGACCTGGGCATGGGGCAGGGGCGCAACACGATATTCCTGGCCCAGCAGGGCTGGGACGCCACCGGCATCGACCTGGCCGACGAAGCCGTGGCCCTGGCTGAGCAGCACGCCCGCCAGGCCCACGTCCGGATTCACTCCCTGGTGCAAAGCGTGGGCGACTACGACTTCGGCACCAACCGCTGGGACCTGATTGCCTGCATTTACTTCGGCCCCCGCGACTACCTGCAGAAAATCAAGGACTCGCTCAAGCCCGGTGGTCTATTTGTGCTGGAAGGAGCCGAGCAGGGGGCCACCAAAACCCAGCAAATCGGGAGCAGCGTGGTCTTTACCGCCGACGAGCTCCGGCAGATGTTTGCCGGCTACAAGATTCTGCGCTGCGATGTGCAAGAAGGCATCAGCGACTTTAAGCTGACCAAAACCCCGCTGATTTATTTCGTCGCGCAAAAGCCCTGACCGTTTGGGGCGCTACCTTGCGCCCATGCCCGATTTTCGTCTTCGCGTTTTTCAGTCGGTGGCCCGGCACCTGAGCTTTACCAAGGCCGCCCAGGAGCTGTTTATCACCCAGCCCGCCATTACCAAGCACATCCGGGAGCTGGAGCGCAGCTACGGGCAGCGCCTGTTTGAGCGCCGCGGCAACCGCGTAACCCTTACCGAAGCCGGCCGCCTGCTGCTGAGCCACGCCGACGCCGTCGAAACCCTGCACCAGCAGCTCACCGACCAGCTCCACGGCCTGCACGCCGAGGCTGCCGGCCGCCTGCGCCTGGGCGCCAGCACCACCCTGGCCCAGTACGTGCTGCCGCCCATTTTGCCCGGCTTTCAGGCCCGCTACCCCCATGTCGAGCTAATCTTGCACAACGGCAACTCCGAGCAGATTGCCGAGGCCCTGCTCTACGGCCACATCGACCTGGGCTTCGTGGAGGGCCAGGTCAAAAACCGGGACCTGCACTACGAGCCGCTGATGGATGACGAGCTGGTGGCCGTGCGCTGTGCCACGGCAGCCGGCCCCCCGGCGGAGCCCATGCCGCTGCAAAAGGCCCTGGCCCACCCGCTGGTGCTGCGGGAGCGGGGCTCAGGCACGCTCGAAGTGCTGGAGTTTGCCCTGAAAGCCCACAAGACCAAGCTCTCCGACCTGAAAGTAGCTTTGTACCTGGACAACACCGAAGCCATTAAATCCTACCTGGAAGCGGCGCCCGGCTGCCTGGGCTTCGTCTCCAAACGGGCCCTGCACAAGGAGCTGGAGGCCGGCCGCCTTGAAATCGTGCCGGTGCAGGATTTGGCCCTGCCCCGGCAGTTTGAGGCCGTGTGGCTGCAGGGTCAGCCCCTGCCCGTGCCTGCCCGGCGATTTTTACTCTATGCCCAACAGGTATTCGAGAATATTAGTATAACCTGAGGTAATTACCGATAATCATTTTTGATTATTGAAAGGGGAGGGGGGAGCGTACTTTTGGGGCACTTATTGCTCCCGCCCCACCCGTGAAAGTTTCCCACTCTGCCCCGCCCGTACTGCCGCACCCCGAACACGCCCGGAGTGCTTTTGCCGCTTTTCTGGCCCACCCCTGGCCGGTTTTGGGCACTACCGTCACGGCCCGGCAGCTGCTGTTTGCCCTGGCCGTGCTCGTGTGCGTGTCGCCGCTGGGCTCCCCGCCGCTGGCGTTGGTGCTGGGCCTGGTAGTGGCCCTGGCCATCGGCAACCCGTTTCTGGCCCAGAGTCGGCGCGTTACCAGCAAGCTGCTGCAGTGGTCGGTCATCGGGCTGGGCTTCGGTATGAACGCCCACGCGGCGGTGCAGGCCGGCCGGGAAGGCATTCTATTCACCATTGCTTCCATCACCGGCACGCTCACGCTGGGCTACTTCGTGGGGCGCTGGCTGAAGCTGAATCCCAAGACTTCCCACCTCATTGCCAGCGGCACGGCTATCTGCGGGGGGAGCGCCATTGCCGCCGTGGGCCCGGTACTGAAGGCCGATGAGTCGCAGATGTCGGTGGCCCTGGGTGCGGTGTTTATTCTCAATTCCATTGCCCTGTTCGTGTTTCCAATGCTGGGCCACGAGCTGCACCTGAGCCAGAACCAGTTCGGCCTCTGGTGCGCCATTGCCATCCACGATACCAGCTCGGTAGTGGGCGCCGCCAGCCACTACGGCGACCAGGCCCTGCAGATTGCCACCACCGTGAAGCTGGCCCGCGCCCTGTGGATTATCCCGGTGGCCCTGGGCACGGCTGTCCTTTTCAAAACGCCCGGCGCCAAAGTCAAGCTGCCCTACTTTATTCTGGGCTTTATCGGGGCCATGCTGCTCAATACCTACGTGCCCGCCCTGCAGCCCCTGGCGCCGGTGGTGGTGAAGCTGGCCAAAATCGGGCTGACGCTGACCTTATTTCTGATTGGAGCCGGCCTCTCGGCCCAGGTGCTGCGCTCGGTGGGCGTGCGGCCCTTCGTACAGGCCGTGCTGCTGTGGCTGGTCATTTCGGGCGCCTCGCTCTACGCCATTTTGCACACAGTCAGCTAGCGGCTGCAGTGGCGCAACTTGCAAACGCAACCTCGCGACTCAGAGTCGCGCCAGCTGCCTTAAAAGCTAAAAAGGGCCACTCCCGCGCGGGAGTGGCCCTTTTTAATACTGCGTTCGGCTAGTAATCTTACTTATCATCGGCTTGCTTGCGGCCCGAGCCGCTTTTTTTGCCGCCGCCGTCGTGCTTGTTGACGGTGGCCCAGGCCCGGCGCTCGGCTTCGTCTTCCGAGAGGCCGCGCTTTTCGTAGCCTTCTTCAATGTGTTCAGCCTGCCGCTTCTGCTTGTCGGTGTAGGCCGATTTGTCTCCTCTTGGCATGATTGAAAAGTCGTTTGGTGGAGGTGAAACGCCCCGTGGCGTCCGAAAAAACTATACGCGGCCCCGGTCGGGGTGTTATGTCGAGCTTGGCCGAAGGGAGTTGCCGGCCGCTGCCTATCTTCGCCCATTCAACACTCTGTCACTCTTTTGCCGCTATGCGCCAGCTCGCCGATATTCCGCATCCGGAAGCCAAAATCACGCTCTTTTCCTGGAACGGCAAATACCTCATCAAGCTCGAAAAAGGTCCTTTTGAGCAAACCTACAAGGTGAGCGAAATGGACGTGACCAGTGAGGCCGACGTGCGTGAGCTGCTCGACGCGGAATTCATTGCCGCCGCCGTGCTGCGCTTTTCGCAGATGCGCCAGGATTTGCAGGCCGCCTTCGAACGGCACGATATTTACTAGTCCGCGCCCCGGACGCCACTTTTTGCCTGATATTCTTCCCCTATGAAATTCTTCTTCGCCACTCTTCTGCTGGCCGGCCTGGTTGGCTTGGCGGCTCCCCGGGCCAGTGCCCAGCTCTACGACGCCCGCACGAGCAGCGTCAACTTCGAGAAAAAGGAGCGGGCCGCCGTCAAGGTGCAGGTGGAAGGCACCGCCGCCTGGACCCGCGACTTCTGGCAGTCCTGGATTAAGGACACCTACAACATTCGCCTCAAGGGTGACGGGGTGTTTGGGGTCGGCAAAAAGGACGTGCTGGTGGCCAAGCAAACTCCCGCTTCGAGCGTGTCGGGCAAGCTCATCGACTTCTATTCCATGATTACCTCGCCCTCGGACACCACTTCCGAGCTGTCCATCTTCGCCGCTTTCGGCCCGGATACCTTCCTGGACCCCGATAAAACCACGACCGAGTTTGCCGCCCTGCGCAGCATGGCCCAGAGCTTTGCCACTGCCGCCCGCCAGAAGGCCTACAAGGAGAAGATTGCCGAAGCCGAAAAGCAGCTGAAGGAGGCCGAAAAGGAAAAGGAGCGCCTGCAGAAGGAAATTACCACGCTCGAGGCTAATACGACCAGCAACCTGGCCCGCATTGAGGCCCTAAAGCAAACCAACGCCAGCAACACCCTCAAGGCCCGCGAAGACTCCGTTAAGCTCGTCACCAACGGCCAGCAGATGGAGCTGCGCAAGATCCAGCTGCAGAAGCGGCGTGACCGTTTGTCGGCTCTGGAACGTAAATAACCCGCTCTCTGGCCCCAACCGCTGCCTTGTATGGAAAAAGACCCGTCTCCCCTCGATACCCTGCGCCAGCTCAAAGAGTGGCTCGACGCGGGCACTATTACCCAGGCCGAGTTCGACACGCTGAAGCGCAAGCTGCTCTTTAGCGAACAAACCCCCGGCGCTGCCGCTCCCTCACCGCCCCCGGCTGCCCCGCCGGTGCCCCCAGTCGTGACGCCGCCGGCCGCGGCCGTTCCGCCCCTGGGCAGCCTGGCCGATACGCCCCCCGCGCCGCCGGTGGTAATGACGCCCCTGGTGTCGGAGCCCGAGCGGCCCGTGACGCCGCCCATTGCGGAGCTGCCGCCGGTGCCGCCCACGGTTGCGCCGCCCGTGGTACCTATCAACCCGGTACCGCCCACCGAAACCTACAGCTACACCCGGGAGCGGCCCGCCGAGTCCATTTACACCAACGCCCCGACGGAAAGCTTCGAAGCCAACGAGCTGCCCGACGAGCCCGATGAGACGCCCTACGTGGCTCCGGCCCGCAACCCGCTGTCGACGGTACTCATCGTGGGGGGCATTCTGGCTTTGCTGGCCCTAATTGCCTACCTCACGCTCGGCAACCGGGAGTCGGAGCACCTGAGCAGCCAAAGCCGCACCGAGGCCGACAGCGTCAGCACCACGCCCGAGGTGGGCCCCCAGGCCGAGCAGATTGACCTGCCGCCCGCCGCAGCCCCCGAAACCGTGCGGGTAGCCCCGGTGGTGCCGCCCACTACGGCTCCAGCCCCGGACACGGCCACTACCGCCCCGGCCTCGGCGGCGCCCACCGAAACCACGCCCGCCGCCCCGGCTCCCGACGACAGCGCCGTGCGCAGCCGCATTGAAAGCACGTTGTCGGCCTACTACGAAGACCTCAAAGCCGCGCCATTCAGCGCCACCCAGTACTTTTCACCCTCCGTCGAGCGGTTCTACACTTTGCAGAACACTACCCCGGCGGCCATCAACGAGGAGCTGACCCGCAGCCACTTCCCCGAGTTCCTGGAAGCTTCTACCGAAATCGAGCCCGGCAGCCTGCAAATCAGCGACCCGGCCAACGACGGTTCGCGCGTGGTGACCTTCCTGGAGAAGAGCCAGGCTTTCCGCCAGTCCCAGCAAAAACACCAGCAAACCCGGGCTCAGGTGCGGGTCCGCTTCGACAAAAACTACAAAATCAAGTCCCTGCGCCAGGAACGCCTGTTGGAAAACACCTTCACCGACTAGCCTGACTGACTAGCGCCCCAGAAAGAATAGCTCCCGCAACCGGCTTGCGTGAGCTATTTTTGTATTCCAGCCCTTGTTTGTCATGCGTATTTCCGTTTTAACCCGGCCCTTGTATGTAAGCGCGGCGCTATTGGCCTTGAGTGGCCTGAGCTCCTGCCTGAAGGTTATCAAGCCCGGCAAGCAATTCACCGCCTACCGGCCCGCCACCGCCCCCGACTACGCCCAGCCTGACACCTGGGCCGCCCTGCCCACCCGCCGTGATTCGGCTGACGTGGTGCCGCTGGGCTCGGGCCTGCGCGACAACCAGAAAACTGCCGTGGCCGACGTGTTCTACGTGCACCCCACGACCTACTACAAAAGCTTTTCCTGGAATGCCGACCTTTCGGATGAGCGCCTGAACCGCTTCACCGACAACAGCACCATCCGCAAGCAGGCCACCGTGTATAACGCCGCGGCCCGCGTCTACGCCCCGCGCTACCGCCAAGCCACGCTCTATTCGTTTTTCGACGAGAAAAGTACCAATGGCAAGGAAGCCCTGGACCTGGCTTACTCCGACGTAAAAGCGGCTTTTCAGTATTATCTGGCGCACTACAACCAGGGTCGACCCATCATCATTGCCGGTCACAGCCAGGGCACCTTCCACGCCACGCGCCTGCTCCACGAGTTCTTCGACCACGACCCCAAGCTCCGCAAGCAGCTCGTGGTAGCCTACCTCATCGGCTTCAAAGTCAAGACCGACGAGTACCAAACCCTGCGCCCCTGCCAGGATTCCACCCAAACTGGCTGCTACGTGGGTTGGAACTCCGTCGAAACCGGCAACGAGTACCCGCCCTTCGCCGGCGGCCTGGCTACCAACCCCCTCACCTGGACCCTCGATACTGCCGCGGCCCCGGCCCGCTTGAATAGAGGCGGAGTGCCGCTGGCTTTCAACCGAGTTGACACGGCCGTCGTCGGCGCCCAGGTGCACAATGGTTTGCTGTGGATCAACGTCCCCCAACCCATCGGCTACCCGCGCTTTTTGCTGCCCGGTCAGCCCCAGCTCCGCCATTCCTTCCACATTGCGGATTACGCCCTGTTTTACCTCAATCTGCGCCGCAACGCCGTAACGCGGGTGCAGGCCTATACCGCCCAGCCCCAACGCCCGTAAAGCTTTCCTATGAAGAATATAAACTGGCCCCGCGTCCTGATTGGCCTGCTGTTTTTGCTGTTGCTGGCCGCGCTGGCTAAGAACCTGGTGGGCGGCCTGAACCGCCGGAAGCACATGAGTCCGGCTACTCAGAACCGCTGATTAGTCTGCTGTTGGTATTACTCTGGCAAGCTCCTGTATATAGCAGTGCCTAATAGACCAAAACGAATCAGACGGCGCCTGTTTACGCAATACTTCATATTCTTGCCAAAGGTGCTCCTCAATGAAGCCTTGGAAATCAATGGCTGAGTAGAACGCTAATTTCTCCAACCATCTGGCAAAAAGGCCGATTTCCCTCACAAGTTGGTAATGTCTATACCACGATACTGGATTGTAAATCCTAAGATCATCTGATGCGCAGCAGATAGCAATCAGTTTGAAGCCATGTTGTATAACAGCGCGTAATGCATACTTCTTATCCTCCGTCATAACTACGAATTAGCAAGGAAACTTAACGCACACAAAAAAGCCCCGCCGGCTTAACGCCAGCGGGGCTTTTCTATTATTAAACTTAAAGCTTAGGCACCGATTGCCACGCGCTTGAAGTCGGTTACGGTCATGCCTTTCGACGTTTTGTCGAGCAGCTGAGCGATGGTCAGCGAGTTGTCTTTCACGAACTCCTGGTTCAACAGGGTGTTTTCCTTGTAGAACTTGTTGAGCTTGCCCTGAGCAATTTTCTCCAGCATAGCCTCGGGCTTGCCTTCGGCACGCGCCTGCTCTTTGCCGATTTCGATTTCGCGCTCGGTAATCGAAGCGTCCACACCGTCTTTGTCAACGGCAACGGGCTTCATGGCTACGATCTGCATGGCTACGTCGCGGCCCACGGCGGCGGTGTCGGCACCACCTACGTTCTTCAGGCCTACGAGTACGCCTTTCTTGCTGTCGGAGTGAATGTAGGAAGCTACTTTCTCGGCGGTCAGGGTGGCGTAGGTCAGGTTTAGCTTCTCGCCGATTTTGCCCATCAGGTCGGTGATGTGCTCCTGAATGGTCAGGCCATCTTCTTCCTTGGTAGCCAGCAGCTCTTCCTGCGACGTAGCGTTGGTGCGCACGGCAGCATCCAGGATGCGCTGTACCAGCTCGCGGAAGGAGGCAACTTTAGCTACCGATTCCGTTTCGCAGGCCAGAGCTACCAGCTTGCCGGCGGTGCCGTCTTCGCTTACGGCTACGGCTACAAAGCCTTCCGACGTTTCGTTGTCAGCACGCTTGTCAGCAATTTTCTGACCCTGCTTACGCAGAATGTCACGAGCTGCTTCGAAGTCGCCTTCGGCTTCGGTCAGCGCTTTTTTGCAATCCATCATGCCTGCACCGGTCATGGTGCGGAGCTTGTTCACGTCTGCGGCGGTAATTGCGGCCATTTTGTGAGAGTTAAGAGGAGGGGTTGTTATGAGAATAGAACCGGCCAGAATAGGAGCCGGCTCTGAATAGGCAATAGGAGGGGAGGAGTACCTAAAGAAAAAGGGAACACCGGAGCCGAGTGCTTCGCATGTTCCCCTCTTCTCAATAGGTAGCCGGACTATTCGTCGGCGGCCAGCTTCTCTTGGATACCTTCGTCTTCCGACTGCTTCTTGTCAGCTTCGTCCTTGTCGACTTTGCGCTCCGACAAGCCTTCTTCGATGGCCTTGCTGATGATACCGACGATCAGCGAAATCGACTTCGAGGCGTCGTCGTTAGCAGGGATGGGGAAGTTTACCAGCTCGGGGTTCGAGTTCGTATCGCAGATAGCGAAAACGGGGATACCGAGTTTCTGGGCTTCTTTAACGGCAATGTGCTCACGCTTTACGTCCACTACGAACAGGGCAGCGGGCAGGCGGCTCAGGTCGGCAATGCCGCCCAGTACACGCTCCAGCTTCTCCCGCTCGCGCGACAGCATCAGACGCTCACGCTTTGCAAGTGCTGCGTAGGCCGTGTTTTCCTTCACCATCTTGTCGATGGTGCTCATTTTCTTCAGCGACTTGCGAACCGTGGCGAAGTTGGTGAGCATGCCACCCAACCACCGGTCGGTAACGAATGGCATCTTCAGGCGCTTGGCCTCTTCGGTTACGATTTCCTGAGCCTGCTTCTTGGTAGCAACGAACATTACTTTCCGACCGCTCTTGGCGATGTTGCGGATAGCAGTAGCGGCTTGCTCCAGCGAAACCAGGGTTTTGTTCAGGTCAATGATATGGATGCCGTTCTTCTCCATGAAGATGTACGGCGCCATTTTCGGGTCCCACTTGCGCGTAAGGTGACCAAAGTGGGCACCTGCGTCGAGCAGTTCTTTATACGTGGTGGACTGAGCCATGATAAAATTCCTCTGGGTTTAGCGTTTCGAGAACTGGAACGAGCGACGAGCTTTGCGCTTGCCGAACTTTTTGCGTTCCACCATGCGGGGGTCACGGGTCAGGAAGCCTTCTTTTTTCAGGGCGGGACGCACTTCGGCGTTGTCACCCACGAGAGCTTTCGAGATGGCCAAACGGATGGCTTCAGCCTGGGCCGAGATGCCACCACCGCGCACGTTCACCTTGATGTCATACTGGTTGAGTTGCTCAACCGTGTTCAAAGGCTGGTTCACGATGTTTTCCAGGAGTTCATTGCCAAAGTAGGCTTTCATTTCCCGGCCGTTGATAGTGATATTCCCTTGCCCGGCTTGCATGTAGATGCGAGCCACCGAGGTTTTTCTTCTACCAGAGGTGTTGGAGATTTCCATTAATGAAAAATTAGAGAAAAAAAGGAAAGCTGGTGAGGCTTACAGGTTCTTCAGATCAACAGCTACCGGCTGCTGAGCTTGGTGGGGATGCTCGGCACCTTCGTACACGAACAGGTTGCGGAATTGCTCGCGGCCCAGACGGTTGCCGGGCAGCATGCCGCGTACAGCGTGCTCGATAACGCGGGTCGAGGATTTCTCCATCACCTCACGCATCGATTTGCGCTTCTGGCCACCGGGGTAGCCGGAGTGCGACACGTAAATTTTTTCGGTCATCTTTTTACCCGTCACGCGCAGTTTGTCGGCGTTGATAACGATAACCGAATCGCCGCAATCAGAGTTGGGCGTGAACGAAGGCTTGTGTTTGCCGCGCAGAATATTGGCAACTTGACTGGACAGACGGCCCAGGGTGTTGTCACCAGCATCAATCACGACCCAGCCCTTGTTGGCGTTGGCTTTGTTGACGGACACCGTCTTGAAGCTCAGATGATCCATTGGGGAGTTGAGTAAGCGTTTGAAAATGAGATAGAACCCAGCAAGGGTTCGGGAAAAACGGACACAAAGTTACCCTTTTTCGCTTACGAAGCAAAGGGGTAGACAGAATTATCCGCTTAAAACCCATTCACTTACCGGCGTTGGCCCTTTTGGCTCCCTGCCACCAACCCCAGAGTTAGTCAGGTTTGGGGCTAAAGGAGGCGCAAAGCCTAGCTATACTGCCGCAGCGTATCGACCAGGACCCGGAAATCCTTGGGGTAGGGAGCCTCCACGGTTACTTCCTCGCCTCCCAACCGGGTAAAGGTGAGCTTGGCCGCATGCAGAGCGAAACGCTTGATAAAGGGCTGCTCTTCCTCACCCTCCTTCATGTTGAACTTCTTCTTGAGCGTCGAGAGGTAGAAATCCTCACCCCCGTACACCACGTCGCCCACGATAGGGGCCTGCAGGTACATCAGGTGCAGGCGGATCTGGTGCATGCGGCCGGTGATGGGCACGCACTGCACCAGGGTGTGACGCGTGAATTGCTCCAGCGTGGTGAAGTAGGTTTCGGCAGGCTTGCCCTTGTAGGCCAGGCGCGCTTTACCTTTAGTGGTGGTTTCAATGCTGCGGTCTACCAGCTTGTTGTCGAACTGGTGCACGCCCCAGGCCACGGCGTGGTAGAGCTTTTTCACCTCGCGGTTTTCGAACTGCATCGAGAGGTGGCGGTAGGCTTCCGGGTTTTTGGCCAGGGCCAAAGCTCCCGAGGTTTCCTTGTCGAGGCGGTGGCAGGCCTGCATGTCGTCGGAGTACTCCCGGGCCATGCGCAGGATGTTGGGCGCGCCGCCTACCCGCTCGTCGAGCGTGGCCAGGAACGGGGGCTTGTTGATGACCACAAAGTCGTCGTCCTCGAACAGAATCAGGTCCTTAAAATCGATATTCTTCTTCATAGCGGGCCGCAAAGGTACGCCGAAGTCTTGGGAAGCTTAGGCCTCGGGCGCACTAACTTCGGCCGGGGCTTCGGTAGGCGCTTTGGGCAGGCGCGGCTTGGGCAGCTTAAATTCCAGAGTGGTGCCCACGCCCATTTCGCTGCGGACTCGAATGACCGACTTGTGGGCCTCCACAATATGCTTGCTGATAGCCAAACCCAGGCCCGAGCCGCCCGAGTCGCGGGACCGGCTTTTGTCGATGCGGTAAAACCGCTCGAAGATGCGGTTCTGGTGCTGCTTGGGGATGCCGGCCCCGTCGTCGCGCACGGCTACGCGGACCGTTTTGCTGCTTTCCACGAGGCTCACCGTGACGTGGCCGGCTTCCTTGCCGTACTTGATGGCGTTGTCAATCAGGTTGACCAGCACCTGCCGGATGCGGTTGCGGTCGGCCAGCACGGTAAGGGGCTCGGTGCTGAGGCTGGGTGGGAAAAGCTCCAGGGTGACGTGGCGCTGGGCGGCTTTGAGTTCAAGCTGCTCGAAAATTTCCCGGACCAGGGCCGCCAGGTCGAAGTTCTGCTTGCGCATGCGCACCACTCCTTTTTCCAGCTGCGAAATGGTCACCAAGTCCTGCACCAAGGCGTCTAGCGTGTCGAGGCTGGTGGCGGCTTTGGTCAGGAACTTTTGGCGCAGGAAGTCGTCGTCCATGTCCCCATCCAACACAGTGTGCAGAAAGCCCTGGGCGGCGAAAATGGGCGTTTTGAGCTCGTGCGACACGTCGGCCAGAAATTCGCGCCGCAGCACCTGCAGGCGCTTGAGCTCGTCAATTTCTTTCTCTTTACGCTCGGCCATTTCCAGGATTTCGTCCCGCATGCGCTTCAGCGGCTCGGGTCGAAACAAGAATTTGTTGGACAGCCGCCGAAACTCCTTGCGCTTGATGTTTTCCAGCCCGGCGTAGATGTTGTTGATTTCCCGGAACAGCAGGGCCTCAAACGAGAGGTATACCAGCAGAAAGCAGGCCGCTACGGTGATGCCCATGGCCAGGGAGGCCTGCTGAAACGGCAGCGTGGGCGCCACCCAGGCAAACGTAACCAGCACGCCGGCCACGAGCAGGGCAATCAGGCTGGCAATGGTGCGGGACGAGAGATTCACCTATGAAAGGTTGAAAAGTAAGAAAGTACAGCGCTTCATAAAGTTAAAAAAGAACGTCATGCTGAGCTTATCGAAGCATCTCTCCCGCCAAAGTAAAACCTAATTACTGTTGCAGTAGAGATGCTTCGATAAGCTCAGCATGACGCTTACCTTACGGTATAAGCCCTAGTCGGCGTTAAATTTGTAGCCCACGCCCTTGATGGTCTGGATGTGGTGGTCACCGACCTTTTCGCGCACTTTGCGCACGTGCACGTCCACGGTGCGGGCCAGCACGAAGACGTCGTTGCCCCAAATATTCTGGAGCAGCTCCTCGCGGCCGAAAACCTTGTGGGGCGAGGCGGCCAGGAAGGCCAGTAGCTCGAATTCCTTCTTGGGCAACGAAATTTTGCGCCCTTCCTGAAACACGGCAAAGCCGGTGCGGTCAATGGTCAGGCCGTTGATTTCGATGGTTTCCGATACGGCCGAGGTTTCATGGTCGCGGCGCACGTAGGCGGCCAGGCGGCTCATCAGGGCCCGGGGCTTGATGGGTTTGGCAATGAAGTCGTCGGCGCCGGCGTCGAAGGCGGCTACTTCCGAGAATTCCTCAGCCCGGGCCGTGAGGAAGATGATGTAGGTTTCCTTGAAGCGCGCCATGGCCCGCAGCTGCCGGCAGGTATCGATGCCGTCGAGGTGGGGCATCATCACGTCGAGCAGGATGATGTCGGGGTCAAACTGGGGGGCTACTTCCAGGGCTTTGCGGCCGTCGGGGGCGCTGGCCACGAGGTAGCCTTCTTTGCGCAGGTTATACTCAAGCAGTTCCACGATGTCCGGGTCATCATCAACTACCAGAATCTTGTAGGCGTTGGAGGAAGGGGTAGGGTGCACGGGGCGTGGGGTTTGAGGGTAAAAGAAAATGCGCGAGGTCAAAAATACTTCCTGCCGGATGGTAGCGCGTGTTACCTTTTTGTGAAGCGGCACCAGCGGGGCGGGCGTTTGCCGCAGGTTGCGCACCGATTCCACGGCCGCCAGCTTCCGTCGCAGGGTGGAAGGCGCCAGGCTGCGCAGCACGGGCTTGGGGCTCTTCTTCGGCAGGGCGTCGGTTAGCGACATGGTCTAAGGTTTGGTTGAATAAGGAAAGAAAAGAGCGTAAGCACGGGCGGAAGGCATAAAAAAAAGCGACCCGGACGGAGTCGCTTTTAGAAACGGAATCAATTTTTGGCCACCAGATTCAACCGGTTTCGCAGGCCTTGGTACTTGTACATATCGACTTTCACGGAGCCGACGAACATTTCAGCCTGAAATAGCACCGGAATTTTGTTCCGGTCGTCGGAGAGGTACACCGACACGGCGTTTTCTCCTTTAAATAGCTTGTTTTCGGGCATCTTCGGGACGAGGCGAATGGCGCGAATCACGCCGGCTTTCGTTTCGACCGTTTCCTTGCCCTTGTAGGTGACGTCCATGTTGAAGACCTCGTCGTCGAAGAAGCCCTGCACCCGGATGACCTCACCGACTTTGCGGTTGTCGTAGTTCAGAGTCCGCAGGAAGTAAAAGCCGCTGACGATGTCCTGAATGTTGTCGGGGGTTTTAAAGGAGCCTTTCTTAACTGGGTCCTGCTTGCGGTGGGTTTCGACCTGCACCAGGTTCTTGTTGTGGTCGAAATCCATGTACTCCTTTTTGCGGAAGCTGTTCTCCTCGATGTTCTGGAAGAAGCGCTGGGGCAAAATGCTCGTCGTATCGATGTAGGAGCGCCAGGTGTCGCGGATGCGCAGGAAGAAGTCGAAGGAGCCGGTGGTTTTGCCCGTGACGGTGGCCTTGTAGCAGGGCCGGTCGTTCACCTTGTGAATCTCGTCGGAGAGCTCCACGGTGGCCTCGGCGGCGTTGATCAGGCCGTAGTGCACTTTATAGCGCAGTACTTCACCCTTGGTAAAGCTATTGTTGGGAATGGTGCGCTCGGTTTTGGCCGTATCAAACGACCACAAAACAGCACTAAAAGCAAGAAGCAACGGAGAAAACAGGAGCCAGCGACGGTTCATGGAAAACGGCAAAATGGTTTTGGCCGATGCTTATTCAAACGAGATGCCAGCAAAGATACCAGTAAGCGCAGAAACTACATCGTACTTGGGCAAAAGGAACGCAAATGCGCGGACGGAGTTCCTTTACTTAGTTTCAGCCCAATAATATACGTACAAAAAAAGCCTTCCACTTTCGTAGGAAGGCTTTTTTTCGATGAACCAGGCAGTTTACTCGTCGTCTTCGTCCGTCGACTCATCGGTGGGAATGGCGGCCAGCGCGGCGGCGGGCTCACCTTTCACCATGTCGCGAATCTGCTGTTCGATTTTGTCGGCCAGCTCGGGGTTGTCGAGCAGAATCTGCTTGACGCCCTCGCGGCCCTGGCCGAGGCGGTTGCCTTCGTAGGAGAACCAGGAGCCCGACTTGGCAATAATGCCCATGTCGACGCCCAGGTCGAGAATCTCACCGACTTTGCTGATGCCTTCGCCGTAGATGATGTCGAACTCCACCACTTTGAACGGTGGCGCTACTTTGTTCTTCACCACCTTCACCTTGGTGCGGTTGCCGGTCACGTTGTCCTTGTCTTCTTTGATCTGGCCGATCCGACGAATGTCGAGACGAACCGAAGCGTAGAATTTGAGGGCGTTACCACCGGTCGTGGTTTCGGGGTTGCCGAACATCACGCCGATTTTTTCGCGCAGCTGGTTGATGAAGATGCAGCAGCAGCCGGTTTTGTTGATGGTACCAGTCAGCTTCCGCAGGGCCTGGCTCATCAGGCGGGCTTGCAAGCCCATCTTGGAGTCGCCCATGTCGCCTTCCAGTTCGCCTTTGGGCACCAGAGCGGCTACGGAGTCAATAACGATGATGTCGATGGCACCCGAGGAAATCAGGTGGTCGGCTATTTCCAGGGCTTGCTCACCGTTGTCGGGCTGAGCAATCAGCAGGTTCGTGGTGTCGATGCCCAGCTTTTCAGCGTAGGTCTTGTCGAAGGCGTGCTCGGCGTCGATAAACGCGGCGATACCGCCTTTTTTCTGGGCCTCGGCGATGCAGTGCATCGTGAGCGTGGTTTTACCGCTCGATTCGGGACCGTAGATTTCAACGACCCGGCCGCGGGGCAGGCCGCCGATGCCGAGCGCAATATCAAGACCGAGCGAGCCGGTGCTGATGGCCGGGATATCGACCACGCGCTCATCGCTCAGCTTCATGACGGTGCCTTTGCCGTAAGCTTTGTCAAGCTTGTCCATCGTGAGCTGAAGCGCCTTCATCTTCTCGACGTTGGCATTGACAGCTTTATCAGTGGTGGGTGCAGCCATTGGAATGGGGTTAGGGATAAATGCTTAGGTTTGGTGAATGTAGGCGTTTTGAGCCGCTAAAACAACCCGATCAGGGCCTTTTACGACATCTGACGTGGGGTGTTCCTGGTCGGCAATGGGTAACATAGCCGGGCTATATTTTGTCCCCACAATGCTAAAAAAATTTGCTGAATTTCGGGGTATAACTCAATGCTAAAATTTTTGTCAAAGCTAGTGCCTGATTCCCAGCTAAAACCAGTGGGGTTGGCTTTTCTGGGGTTGTTTTTTTTGTTGGCCGGTGCCCCAAAAAGTTGGGCCCAGCTCAACAACCGCGCCTTTTACCGTCCCATCGACCTAAAGCCCGAAAACGACCAGCAGCTGCGCCTGCAGGTTAGTGGGCTCCTCTTCAACAAGGACAACGAGTACTTCAACAAGATTGACGACGGCCGCACCTACTACGGCACCCAGCTGGCCCCGCGGCTGGTGTACTTCCCCAGCCCCAAGTTTCGGCTGGAGGCGGGCATCTTTCTGCAGAAGGACTACGGCACCGAAAAGCTGCGCATTGTGCAGCCTTTGTTTACCGCCATTTACCAGCACGGCCCGCACCGCCTGCTGCTGGGCAATATTCAGGGCCACGTGCAGCACGGCTACATCGAGCCCATGTTCGACTTCGAGCGGGTACTAACCACGCCGCTGGAGGAAGGCACTCAGTACCTGCTCTCCACCCGGCGGCTGACCTTGGACGCCTGGGTGAACTGGCAGCGGCAGCAGTACCGCTTCAGCAATTACCAGGAGGAGGTAGCCGGCGGCCTGGCCACCGAAGTCACGGTGCTGGAAGACTCGTTGGGTTGGCGCGTGGGCATTCCGTTTCAGTTTACCGGTAAGCACCTCGGCGGGCAGATTGACACCCTGGACAAGCCTCTGCAAACTTATTTCAACCTGGCTACCGGCCTGCGGGTGCGCAAAAAGCTGCCTTCCGACCTGTTTCAGGCGGTTTCCTTTGATGGCTACGTTACCCAGTTTATCGACTATTCCTTTACCCAGGAGCTGGCCTTTGATAAGGGCTACGGCATTTATCTGAATGCGGGGCTCAATACCAAGCTGTCGGATCTGCAGGTGGCCTACTGGCGGGGTAACGGCTACTTCTCCCCGCTGGGCGGGCGCCTGTACCGCTCTATCTCGTCGACCGTCAGTGACCCGCAATACACTGAGCGGTACCGGGAGCTGCTGATTTTGCGGGTGCTGAAGGACTACCAGCTAGCCGATAACCTCGTGCTGACCACCCGCTTCGAGCCACTGTATGATTTGGGCAACAAGTCCATCGACTTCTCCTTTGCCCTGTATCTGAACTTCAACCAGGAATTTCTGCTCACCACGCTGCGCCGTAACAAATAACGAAGAGCGGCTACGCAGCTACTGGCGTGAGGCTATAGTAATAGATTTCGGGCTGGTGGCGCTGGGGCCAGAGCCGGGGCCGGGGCGGCAGGCGGCGGAAGCCGGCCCGTTCGGCCACGGCACAGCTGCGCGGGTTGGTGGCGTAGCAGCGGATATCGAGCCGAACAGCGCCTAGCGGCATCTGGAAACCAAAAGCTACGGCGGCGGCCAGGGCTTCCTGGGCGTAGCCCTGGCCTTCGGCTTCCGCGGCCAAGTAATATCCGATTTCGGCCGTGACGGTGCGGCCCCAGACGGGCTTCAGGCTGATATCCCCCAAGTAAGTGCCCGCCTCGGTGTGCCAGATGCCGAGTACCAGCAGACGGCGCGAGTACCAGTCCTGGGTATAGCCCAGCAAAACCTGCTCGGCGTCGGCCAGGGTCTGGACGGCGGCCACCCGGGAAGGAAAGGCCGGCTGCAGCCGCTCCCGGTTCTGGTCGATGACGGTGAAGAAGGCTGCCGCGTCGGTGGGCGCGTAGGGGCGCAGGGTGAGGCGCGCGGTGCGGATAGGCGTACGGGAGGGGGCGGGAGGCAGCTCAGCAATACTCATAAGGACACGGCCAGAACACCTTTTCCTACACGCAGCGGCCGCTGGAAAGTTGGGGCGCCCGGCTCGACTTTTAGGATAACCTCCACTGCAGAATGCCGTTAAGTTTGAAAGCCGACGTACGCCGCGAGCCGCAAAATCAGGCTCTTTTTCAGGTGGGCTCGGAAATCTATTTACTTAACCACACGCATTATGAGCAGAAGATTGGAAGGCAAAGTAGCTATTGTTACCGGCGGTGGCGCGGGCATCGGCGAGGCCATCAGCAAGAAATTTGCCCGCGAGGGGGCCGCCGTTGTTGTCGTGGGTTTTGCCGAAGACCCGGTGGGCGAGGTCGTAGAAGACATTGTAGCGGCCGGGGGCCGGGCGGTGGCCTTCACCGGCGACATTTCCGACCAGGCCACGGCCGAAGCCTGCGTGCAGCAAGCCCTGAGTCAGTTCGGCAAGCTCGACGTGCTGGTGAACAATGCCGGCGTGTTTCCGGCCACCGACGAGCTGGACAAGTACCCGGTGGAGGCCTTCGAGTACATGATTAAAAACAACATCTACACCGTGTTTCACATGAGCCGGGCGGCCTTGCCGTATTTGCAGAAAACGCGGGGCAACATCATTTCGGCCGGCTCGGAGGCCGGGCAGATGGGCTCCCCGAACATCACGCCCTACGGCGGCACCAAGGCCTGGGTCATGACTTTCTCCAAGGGCCTGGCCGTGGAGCAGGCCAAGTACGGAGTGCGGGTCAACTGCGTGGGGCCGGGGCCCATCGATACGGCCTGGACCCACAAGGAAACCGGTCCGATGGATAAAAAGATGGAGAAAAATACGGTGGAAGGCGTCCCGATGGGCCGCCGCGGCACGCCCGAGGAAGTAGCCAACGTGTACCTATTCCTGGCTTCCGACGAGGCCAGCTACGTAACCGGCGCCACCTACTTCGTGGACGGCGGGGTGACTTCCTCCAAGAGCCTGCCCGGCGAGGAAGTGCCGAGCGAGCTGAAAAAGGAGCCGGCCGGCGAGTTGGTGCTGAACCATTCTCAGGACGGGCACGCCGAAATCCGGCCCGAAGACACGGGCCACATGAGCAGCTAAACGGGCCGCAAAGCCAAAAGAAAAAAGCCACCCGCAACCGGGTGGCTTTTTTAGTATTCCGAAAAACTGGGGCTACTTTTTTAGGGCCACGCCGGTGCTCAGGTGGGGGTGCTGGTACTGTACGGGGCTGCCCAGGGCCTGCTGAATGCGCATTACGTTGACCAGGCGGGCCGTTTCGTTGAAATACTCCAGGCGGCGAATCAGCATTTCCTTGGTCAGCACGCGGCCTTCGGGGGTGCGCATAAAGGAGCGTTTATCTTCCAGGATGCGGCGCATAATTGCTTCAGTTTCGGCTTCCTGCCGCAGGTACTGCTCTTCGAACTCCGCCAAGCGGGCTAGGCCTTCGGTGGTGAGGCGGTACGTAGCGCCAGCCGTGTTGAGCACTTCGCAAAGCACGTAGACTTCCAGGGGCAGCGAAGTTTCCAGGGGCGTGGTGCGCAAATCAAGGCCGGCCCGCAGCGCGTCGAGGATGATGCCGATGTTGCGCTCAAATTGCTGATAGTAGCCGAGGACTTCCACAGGGAAAAGGGTTGGTTGTTGGTTGATGATTGTTGGGAGCTGATTGACAATCGTGGACTGGTATGTTCAACAACTATCAATCAACACCTCTACAGTAATTCTTTGACGATTTGGTCGATGCTGATGCCTTCGGCTTCGGCCTTGAAGTTGCGCACCAGGCGGTGGCGCAGAATCGGGCCGGCAATGGCTTTCACGTCTTCGATGTCAGGGGAGTATTTGCCGTTGAGCAGGGCGTTGCACTTGGCCCCCACAATCAGGTGCTGCGAGGCCCGCGGCCCGGCGCCCCATTCCAGCATCTGATTGACGCGGGCTGCGGCCCGGTCCGTATTCGGCCGGGTTTTGTGCACCAGACTCACGGCGTACTCCACCACGTTGTCGGCCACGGGCACGCGGCGCACCAGCTGCTGATAGGCCTGAATATCGTCGGAGTGCAGGATTTTGTTGACGCTCGGCTTCTTGTCGGACGTTGTATTCTTCACAATCTGCAGCTCGGCCTCGTAGCTGGGGTAGCCTAGCTCGATGTTGAACATAAACCGGTCGAGCTGGGCTTCGGGCAGCGGGTAGGTGCCTTCCTGCTCAATCGGGTTCTGGGTGGCCAGCACGAAGAACGGCCGCTCCAGCCCGTAACGCTTACCGGCCACGGTCACGGCGTACTCCTGCATGCTTTCGAGCAGGGCGGCCTGGGTTTTGGGCGGCGTCCGGTTGATTTCGTCGGCCAGCACGATGTTGGCAAACACGGGTCCTTTCACAAACTGGAAGTCGCGCTGCTGGTTCATCGTCTCCGAGCCCACGATGTCGGAAGGCATCAGGTCGGGCGTGAACTGAATCCGGTTGAAGGACAAGTCGAGCGAGTCGGCAATGGTTTGAATCAGCAGGGTTTTGGCCAAACCCGGCACGCCCACCAGCAGGCAGTGGCCCTGGGAAAACACGGCCGTCAAGACCAGCCGGACAACCTCATCCTGGCCAATAATGACCTTGCCGATTTCCTGGCGCAACGTACGGTAGGAGGCGGCCAGGGCGTCGGCAGCTTCTTTATCAGAAGAGAAAGTGCGCATGAAGAAGTGAATGAGTGAAGTAGCGAATGAGTGAATGAATAATAGAGAGAGTTGTTTTACCGCGCTAAATGCGCTGCCAGAACATAAAACTCACTCAATCACTCAATCACTCACCGTTAATAAACCGCGTCCAGCAGTTTGCAGTCGGCGTACTGCGGGTCGGCTTCGAGGAAGACGGAGCCGCGGTTTTTGAGGAACCACTCATCCAGCGCCTTGTTTTTCTTTTCGGTCAGGGCCGCCTGGGCAATTTTCTGGTAGTCGTCCTTCAGGTTGGCCTGGTGGGGCGGGGTGTTCGACTTGAGCCAAATGATGCGCATGGCGTCCTTGCCGTCGTCGGTGCGGTAGGGCAGGGGCGGAGTGATGTGGCCCACTTTCATCGTGTCGATGGTAAAGAAGATGGCTGGGTCGAGCTTATCGAGGGGCAGATAGGTGCCGCCGTCCTGGCGGTTGGGCAGCAAACCGCCGTTGCCGCTGGTTTGCTTGTCATCCGACATATCCTTGGCCGCCTTGGCAAACGAGATACTGTCGCCCAGGATGCGGCGGCGCAGCTTGGCCAGCTGGTTAGCGGCTTCGTTCACGTCGTTGCCGCCCGAAGTGGGCTTGAGCAGGATGTGGCGGGTGCTGTAGCTGTCCCCTTTGCGCTCAATGAGCTGAATCAGGTGAAAGCCGAACTGCGACTCGACGATGGGCGAGAGTTGACCGGGCTCCAGCTTCAGCGCGGCCGCCTCGTACTCGGGCACCAGCTCCCGGCGCTTAAAAAAGCCCAGGTAGCCGCCCTGCGCCCCGGAGCCGGGGTCTTCCGAGTATTGCTTGGCCAGGGTTTCGAAGCTTTCCCCACCCTGAATCCGGGCCCGGATGTCGTTAAGCTTGGCAATGGTTTCCTGTTTGGCCTTGGGGTTAACTTGGGCCAGCTTCACAATCTGGCCTACTTCCACCTCCGTGGAGTAGTAGGGCAGGCTGTCTTTGGGAATCCGGTTGAAGTACTGGCGCACCTCGCGCGGGGTCACGGTGACTTTGCCGGCAATCTGCTCCTGCATTTTCTGCTGGATCAGCTGCTCCTTCACCTGGGGGCGCAGGTCGTCCTTGAGCTGCTTAAGGGGCTTGTTATAGTACTCCTCCAGCTTTTTCTCGGAGCCAATCTGCTGCACGAAATACGCCATGCGGCGGTCCAGCTCATTTTTCACCTGGCTGTCTTCGACCACCACCGAGTCGGTTTCGGCCTTGGCCAGCATCAGCTTGTTGAGCACGATGCTCTGCAGGATTTTGCAGCGCAGGTCGGGCGGCAGGGGCTTGCCCTGGGCCTGCTGCACCTGCTGGGCGTAGGCAATTTCCAGGTCGGAACGCAGCACAATCTGGTTGTCGACCTTCACGATAATAGCATCCGCAATCTGCCGACCGGCGGGGCGCCCGATACCAAGCTGGGCGAAACTTGTACTAACTGTGCCGGCCAGCAAACCCATGCCAAGCAGGGCCACGCGGGCCGACGTACGAACGAATTGAATCATGGAATCGAAAAGAGTAATGCCCGCGGCAGCCGTGCGTGCTGCACTTGCCGGGGCCAGCCGACTTCTGAAACGCAGAAAGTCGCCCGTAAATTTCAACATAAATCCTTTCTCCGGCAAAAACAACGGTTTAGGTGCCGCCGCAGGCCGGGAAGTAGCCTAAGGAGTCGGGCGGGGGCCGGGGCGTTGCATGGGTGGCGCCAGCAAAAAAGAAGCCCCGGCATCAACCGAGGCTTCTGGCAGGAGTAGCGCCGGAAAGTCCGGGCCGTTTATTTAGTGACCAGCTTATCGACTTCGGGCTGGTTGATTTTCACCGGGTACTGCTCGCGCAGCTGCGCAATCCACTGCTTCTCCAGGAAGTTCTGGTAGTCGGAAGTGGCTTGGCCGCGGGCTTCGGTCAGCGTTTTAGGGCCGGCGGGCAGCACCTTGTCGATGGTCACGGCGTAGTAGCGGCCGTCTTTGTTGACGGTGTAAGAGCCGGGGCCTTTGCTCAGGAGCTCATCCACCACTTTGTTGTCGCCTTTCTGGAAGCTGCGCTGCTGAATCTGCACGGCCAGCGGGTTCTGCTCGTTGAGGCTTTCCTCCAGGGCCGTGGGGCTGGTGCTGGTCAGGGCCAACGTGGCGGCTCCGTCGGCGGTAGCGGTTTTGACGGTCGTCGTCGTGATGCGGCGGGCTACGGCACCTTTGCCTACCAAGTACGATTTCACCCGGGTTGCGCGCGCAGCGGCGAGGCCTGCTGCTTCCCCCCGCTTGGGGTGGCCCGTTACGGTGAGCGTCAGCGTAGTGTCGGATACCAGTCGGCTAGCCAGACGTTCCAGGTTGGCCCAATCGGCCTTCAGGATGGTGACTTTGCCGGGCTGGAAATTAACCGTTTGGGGCACGACGCGCTTCACCTGGTAGCGGCCAGCCTTCAGTTGGGTCTGGGCCTGCTGGAGCAGGGCGGGAGTGGCTGCGCTGATAACGGTACCCTGCACGCGCGGCTCCCACTGGTACTTGCTCTGGTTTTCGGTGAAGAACTTTTGCAGCCCCACCGTATCCTCAATGGCTTTGGACCACACTTTCTCGTCCATGAGCTGGAACAGCAGAATTCCGTCGCGGTACTCCTTCACGAGCATGCGGTAGTCTTCGTACTTGGTTTCCAGGTTGGCTTTTTCGTAATCGGTCAGCGTTTGGTCCACGTACTGGTCGTAGAGCTGCTGCATGCTAAACTTGGGGTCGGCTCCGGCCTTGGCACGCTGGTTTTGCTGCACGTAGGTCAGGAAGTCCTTTACCAGGTAGGGCTTGTCTTTGATGGTAAACAGGGCCGTATTGTCGCCCACGGTCTTGCTGGCCTTGGCGGGGGCGGCGGGGGCCGTGTACTTAAAGCGGCCGTTGACCAGCGACGTGTCGGCTTTGGCAAACACGTAGTCTTTACCGGCTTTGTTCTCGGTAAATTGGTTTTCGGTGCGGATGCGCTTCAGGAAAGCGGCGCGGTTCAGCTCCGAGCGGGAGTCTTTCGACACCTTGCTTTTCAGCGAGGCTTCCATGTCCTCAAACTTGGGCACGGGCTGCTTTTCAATCAGCTTGATGATGTGCCAGCCGTAGGGCGTCTGCACGGGGGCCGACAAGTCGCCGGGGTTCTGAAGGCGGAAAGCGGCTTCCTCGAAGGAGGGAATCATGCGGCCCGTGCCGAAGGGGGGCAGTTCCCCGCCGTTGGCGGCCGAGCCGGCGTCTTCCGAAAACTGGGCTACCAGCTTTTCCCAGGGCTCCTTGCGCTGCAGGCGGCTGTAGAGCTCATCAATTTTCTTTTTGGCCGTAACCGAGTCGGCCTTGGGCATGCTGGGCGTGGCCCGAATCATGAGGTGAGCCACTTTGATTTCGCCCTGGGCCGTGCGCACATCGTTCACCTTGATGAGGTGGTAGCCGAAGCGGGTACGCACCGGCTGCGAGATTTCGCCCACTTTGGTGCGGTACGCGGCAGACTCAAACGGGTAGACCATCTGCATGGCCGTGAAGTAACCCAGCTTGCCGCCATTGTCGCGGGCGGAGGGGTCCTCGGAGGTTTCGGCGGCTACTTTGTTGAAGTCTTCTCCGCCGGTAACGCGCTGGCGCAGGGCCACGATTTTGTTGTAGGCAACCAGCGTATCGGCCGGGGCGGCGTCGGGGGCCAGGCGAATCAGGATGTGGGAGGCACTGACCTCCTTGCTCATCCGGTCGTAGGCCTCGCGCACCAGCTGGTCGGTTACGCTCTTTTCCGTCAGGTAGGGCTGGGCCAGCTGCTGTTTATAGCCTTCCAGCTCGCGCTTGAAAGCCTGGGTGGTATCGAGGCCGCGCTGCTCGGCTTCCAGCACCTTGAGCTTGAAGTTGGTGTACAGGTCCAGGTACTCCTGCACGCTGGGACGGGTGCCAAACTCGGGCGCAGTGCCGTTGTTCTTACGATACACGTACGCAAACTCCCCGGCGGGCACCTCGTGGGTCCCGAGCGTTTCAATGACGGGCTGTTTGGCGGTGGTAACTGATTTGGTAGTCTGGCAGCCAGCGGCCAGCAGGGCAGCGGCCAGCGGGCCGGCGTACAAAATGCGTTTGTGCATACAATAAGTAAGATACTACAAAGCGTACAGCCACCGGGAGGGGAAAGGACGGAAGGCTGACTGACGCAATTTTACGCATTTTTTTTGGGCTGCCGCTGCCGGGCAAGTTCGGCCTCGGGCATAAAAAAAGCCCTTCCGACGGGAAGGGCTTTTTCGGGTGGATTTTGGCTTACCCAATGCGTTTATAGAGGCGGCACACGTTGTGGGTGCCCGTGGTCGTAAACTCGACCCGGTCCATGATACGGTTGACGAGAGTCATGCCTACGCCGCCTTTCTTGCCGACGCGGATGTGCTCCTGCAAATCGGGCTCTTTGTATAAGGAAGGCTGGTAGGAAGATTTGCTGTCGTCCTCAATTTCAATTTCGAAAACCTGCTTTTCCATCATCACCCGCAAGTCCAGAAACTGGGACTCATCCTCGTGGTTGGCGTGGATAATCAGGTTGGCCACTACTTCATCGACGGCCAGAATAATCTGGTTGAGCTGCAAATCCGACAGGCCATAAGCAGCCAGGTAGCTGCTTACAAAATCGCGCACCACCTTGAGGTTGTGGCGGCTACAGCTGATGCGGATTGCGTTTTCCATTCCCTCCTGTACCCCTGAAGCTTAAATAGCAGTGGCTTCGGCCTCGGAAGGCACGATAGTCATCAGGGCGTCCAGGCCCAGAATTTCGAAGACGTTGTGGACTTTTTCCTGCATGTTGAAGAATACCAGCTTCACGTTGGCATCCTGAAAGCGCTGCAGGTGGGAAATGAAAACCCCCAAGCCCGCCGACGAAATATAGTTGAGGCGCTGGCAGTCAATGAGCACTTTCTTGTAGTCGAGTACTTCGGGCTTGGTCAGCTCGGTATCCAGCAAAACGGAAGAGCTGGCGTCCAGCTCGCCGTCGAGGCTGAGGGTGAGGGTATTTTCGGTGGTTTGTTGATTTATTTTCATGCCTCCACTGTACGTTAAATTGTTGCTTCTGGTTGAGCTGCCTTGAACTTGATAACGAGCAGCGTCTGGTCATCGTGCATGGGCTGACCCTTGCTAAACTCGGCCAGATCAGCCAGAATGTGTTCTTTGATTTCGTTGGCCTCCAAGTAATACGTGTGCTCGAGCTGCTGTTTGAGACGCTCCTCACCGTACTCTTCCTGGTTGGCCCCCCGGGCTTCTACGATGCCATCAGTATAAATGACCATCACGTCGCCCGGATTGTAGTCGTAGAACTGGTTTTTGATGTGCTTTTCGTACGAATCGTTGCGAATAATTCCCAACCCCAGGCCCGCGGTGTGGAAGTACGAAACTTCCTCCTTGATGGAGTGATAGTAGAGCGTGTGGCAGTGGCCGGCGCGGGCAAATACAAAGCCACCGTGTTCATAATCAATGATGTAGAGCGAGGCGGTGATAAACGACGATTTTTCCAGGCAGTGGGTCAGGGCCCGGTTGGCCATCGACATAAACTTGCTGGGCACCGGAAACTTCTCCCGGTCGTCCTTAGCCAGCGGATTTTCCTGCATCAGGGCGTGGAAAATTCCCTTCATCTGGGCCATGTGGAAGGCGGCCGTAATGCCTTTGCCCGATACGTCGCCGATGAGAATAGCCAGCCGCTTGCCGGGTAAGTGCAGGAAGTCGTAGAAGTCGCCGCCCACTTCCTTGGCCGCCAGGGCGTGAGAGCCAATTTCAAACCAGTTGTCGATGGGCAGGTCCTTGGGAATGAGGCTATCCTGCACCGAAGAGGCAATTTTGAGCTCTTCCTTCACCCGCTCGTTTTGCAAAGAAGCGGCCACCAGCTGCAGGTTTTCGATGCTGAGCACCGTCTGGCTGGTAAAGGTTTGCAGAATGCCCAGGTTTTCGCGGTCGAAGCTCTGGCGCTGCTCCTTGAGCATATACAGGGCGCCGTACTGCCGCTTGGCCGAGCGCATGGGCATCACAATCAGGGAGCCGTAGGGCAGCTCCAGGCCGCGGAAGCCGCTGCTGTTGGCTAAGTCGTTGTTGAGGTACTCAATCTGGCCCAGGTTGTAGTCGGCGAGCAGGGTGCGGATGGCGGCTAAATGCTCCTCGCTGATCTGGTAGCGCTGCCCGATGCGCAGTTGCCCGTCGGTTTCCACGTCGAGCCAGGCGGCGTCGGCCTCCACGGTCTGGATGGCGGCCTCAAACAGCATCTGGTACACTTCCTCCTCCGTCTGGCCCTTCTGAATCAGCTGGGTCAGGCGCTGCAGGCTCAGGATTTCGTCGCGCTTCTGTTCGAACACGCCCGCCGTGGGTAGGTTGAAAAACGTTACCAGCAAACCCGCCAGTGAATAGAAGCCGGCAAAGAATACGGTTAGCAGCAAAAAGGCGTGCTGGGGCTCGGGGGCCACCAGCTTGGGGTCTTGGGCGATGCGCAGGAAGTACATCGTGAAAATGCCCAGGCACAGCAGCAAAGCCAGCTGCAGGAAGACCACTTCCCACTTCTGGCGGCGGTTGAGGTAGGCCACCCATTTCTGGTTGCCGCTCAAATACACGCCATACACGGCTAGGCCGCCCAGGATAAAGTAGGCCACGGGCTCGGGCGGCGACCAGGAAAACAAGCGGAACAGCAGCGTACCGCCCAGCAGCAGCTCAAACCACAGCCAGGCCCGGCGCAAACTAGGCGAGGAGCGAAACAGCACCAAGGAGCGCCAGGAATAGTTGGTGTAAGCCAGGAAAATGACGAACAGTGCCAGGTTGATGGTATAAATGCTGGCAAACAGCATCCGGTCGGCGCTGGGCTGCTCGTACTGAATGAAGCGCTCCAGCAGGTGCAGTACCACGCACACGGTGGCTAGCAGGCCCGGACCCAGCACCAGTCGGCGCAGCAAGCCCACGAAATCGGTACCGCGCAGCGGGTCGGGGCGGCTGCGCTGGTACACAAACATGCCGGCTACGAAAGCCGCCTGGGCCAGCAGCGTCACCCATTCCGGCGTCAGACCCACGCGGCGGGCGGCAGTGGGGCTGGCGTGCAACAGGGTACTGATAAGCAGTATCAGCCAGCTCAGCACGGTGAAGGGCAATACAATAGCTTTCAGCTTCTGTCGGAAGGGCATGAAAATGAGTAAAATGCTAACGGCGGCACGGAATCAGCCTTACCGGGATATAGGCGCAAGATACGGCCAGATTCGCAAATTTGCCGAAATGCCCGGCTCAGGGCGTGCTACCCCTACGAAGTTGCAAAAAAAGAGGCCAATCGTCGCGCCCGACGATTGGCCTCTTATACAATATTTGGCAGGAAAGGTTAGCGGCTGCTGTAGTTGGGCGCTTCCCGGGTTATCTGCACGTCGTGGGGGTGACTCTCGCGCAGGCCGGCGCCGGTAATGCGTACCATCTGGGCCTGCTGCAGGTCTTCGATGGTAGCGGCCCCGCAGTAGCCCATGCCGGCCCGCAGGCCCCCAGCCAATTGGTACAGTACCTCACTGGCCGCGCCCTTGTACGGAACCCGGCCCACGATGCCCTCGGGCACCAGCTTTTTCACGTCGTCTTCGGCATCCTGGAAGTAGCGGTCCTTGGAGCCTTCTTCCATGGCTTCCACCGAGCCCATGCCGCGGTACGACTTGTACTTGCGGCCTTCGTAGAGCGTTACTTCGCCGGGTGCTTCCTCGGTGCCGGCCAGCAACGAGCCCACCATGATGCTGGAGGCACCCCCGGCCAGGGCTTTCACCGCGTCGCCGCTGAACTTCACGCCGCCATCGGCAATGAGCGGGACACCGGTGCCTTCCAGGCCGCGGGCAGCTTCCATCACGGCCGAAAGCTGGGGTACGCCGATACCGGCAATAATGCGGGTGGTGCAGATCGAGCCGGGACCCACACCGACTTTCACGGCATCGGCGCCGGCATCGGCCAGGGCGCGGGCTCCGGCGGCAGTGGCCACGTTGCCGGCAATGACTTCCAGCTTGGGGAATTTGGTTTTGATGTTGCGCACCGCGTCGAGCACGCCTTTGCTGTGGCCGTGGGCCGTATCCACGCTCACCACATCCACGCCGGCTTCCACCAGGGCCGCTACCCGGTCCAGCAGGTCGGGTGTTACGCCCACGGCGGCCCCCACGCGCAAGCGGCCGAATTCGTCCTTGCAGGCGTTGGGGCTGCGGCGGCGCTTACGAATGTCGCGGTAGGTGATGAGGCCCACCAGGCGGCCTTCGGTATCGATTACCGGCAGCTTTTCCACCTTCGATTCCTGCAGGATTTCTTCGGCGTGGGCCAGTTCGGTGCCCGCCGTGGCCGTCACGAGCTTTTCTTTGGTCATCACCTCAGCTACCGACCGGTCCATGTCCTTTTCAAAGCGCAGGTCGCGGTTGGTCAGGATGCCCTTGAGGCGGCGCTGGTTGTCGACAATCGGGATGCCGCCAATTTTATTGTCGCGCATCAGGCGTTTGGCGTCGCCGAGGGAGGCGGTTTCTTCCAGGGTAAACGGGTCCAGAATCATCCCGCTCTCCGAGCGTTTCACGCGGCGCACCAGTTCGGCCTGGGCCTTGATGCTCATGTTTTTGTGAATGATGCCGATGCCGCCTTCCTGGGCCATAGCAATGGCCATATCGGCTTCGGTCACGGTATCCATGGCAGCCGAGACGAACGGGAGCTTGAGGCGGATGTTGCGGGTAAGCTGGGAGCTGGGGTCCGCGTCGCGGGGCAATACCTCCGAATAGGCAGGTAGCAGCAGGACGTCGTCGTAGGTAAGCGCCTCGAAGGCAATTTTTGGCAGCGCGTTGGCCATGGCAATAAGATGATTAGGTTCCACTTATTGCCGGGCAAAACTACGACGAAAAATTGGGTAAGCGCATGCTAAGATTTGGCTGGCTCTAATTTTTGCGGGTCGAAGCCTCCTTTGCGCCT
This sequence comes from Hymenobacter chitinivorans DSM 11115, assembly GCF_002797555.1. NCBI lineage: Bacteria > Pseudomonadati > Bacteroidota > Cytophagia > Cytophagales > Hymenobacteraceae > Hymenobacter > Hymenobacter chitinivorans. Next base: position 458,191 of record NZ_PGFA01000002.1, read on the forward strand.
GCCTCCTGGGTCGTGGTCAGCAAGGCGGCGGGTCGGAAATCGGGGCTGAACTGCAGCCCGAGCTGTACTGAGTGCGTGCTGCCAAAAGTGGCGGCACTGTTGGGCGGAGCCAGCTGGTTTTGGTAGCCGACTTCCACTGCCAACGACTTCAGTACTTGATAGCCCAGGGCGGCGTAGGCCCGATTCTGGTCGAAAATGCCGTGCTCGACGTGGCGGCCAAAGCCGAGAAACAGTTCGTCGGCGGCTACTGCGTAGGCGCCACCCGGCTTCAGCGTGGGGCCCGACAACGGATAGGTCAAGCGCAGCTGGTAGCGGATCCGGTTCAGATAAGTGGGGGCCGTTTGCTCGGCCAGCTGCACCCAGCGTTGCTCCAGGCGGTAGCGGTGCTGCAGCTGCAGCCGGTTCTGGGAGTCGTTGATTACCAACTGTTCATAGAGGCGGTGCTCCGGCAGGGCAACAGTTCCCGGGGCGTCGCGCTGGGCAGCGGTAAGCAGCAGCCCATAGCCGGCGGTAAGCTGCAGAGCCGCGGTGGCATGGTAGGTCAGGCCGAGGCGGAGCAGGTTCTGATGGGCCGCCCCAACCCCTTTGGCTTGCCGCCACTGCGCTTCGGCATGGGTGCCCCAGTGGTCCGCAATGCGGGCGTCACCGGCCAGGGAAAGCCAGGCGGCGGTAGTCAGGGGTTGACTTTTGCCCAGGGTGGGATTTTGGGCCCAGCCGCCTACTGCCCCCAGGGCAAAGAGGGCCATCAGAAAGCAGGTGCGGGCGGCGGGAACAAGCATAGCTAATGTTACGCAATTGTTACCCGTATTACCAAATTGTTATGATTGTATTTTCTGCTGGAAGGCAAATGATAACATTGGCCGGCGGAAGTGAAGTGGCCAGCTGGTTAAAAGCTTCAATTCAGACGCTTGGCCCCTAGGAACTGCTGGTATCTGGCTTGGTTGGTAAGATTGACCAATCCCAGAATTCAGAGCTGACGCAAAGCCGAAATTGACTTTTAACCCGGCCGTTTCTTAGTGCCCCGGGTGGCCGGCGCTTCCAGTGGGTTGTCGGGCCAGTGGTGCTTGGGGTAGCGGCCCCGCAGGTCTTTGCGCACCTCGAAGTAACCCGTGTTCCAGAAGCTGCGCAGGTCGCGGGTGACCTGCACCGGCCGCCGGGCCGGCGACAACAAGTGCATCGTGAGCGGCACCCGGCCTTGTCCCACGGTAGGCGTATCGAGGAGGCCAAACACTTCCTGCAGGCGCACAGCCAGCACGGGGGCGGCGGGGTTGGAGTAGTCGAGCGTGATATTCGAGCCGCTGGGAACGGTGCAGTGGGCGGGTGCGAGGCGGTGCAGCTCCTGCTGCTGGGCCCAGCCCCCGGGCAACCAGTTGAGCAGCGCTTCCCCGAGGGGCAGACGATTGACTTCGGCCATGGTTCGGAGTCCGTCCAGGTAGGGGCCCAGCCACTCGGGCAAGGCCGCCAGCAGCGCTTCATCCGATACATCGGGCCACTCCGCCGGAAAAAGATGGTGGGCAAAGGCCAGCCGCTCCCGGGTTTGCCGGGCCTCATCCGTCCAGGGCAAGCGGGCTATGCCGCTCTGACGCAGCCCGTCGAGCAAGGCAGCCGCCACGGCTTCAGGCGCGGGCTGGGTCAGGGCCGTTTCGGTCAGGGTAATGGCTCCGAGCCGGCGGATGCGCCGGGCTACTACGCGCCCGGCCGGGGCATCCCAGCGCACTTCCTCCAGGTTTTCAATGAGGTCCGGGAAATATTGCTCCAGCTCTTCCCGCCCGATGGGCGCGGCCAGGGCCGCGCGCGGGGCGTGGGGCGGACCATCCAGGTGAGCGACGCCAAAATACGTGGTGCCCGGGCTGAAGTGCTCGGCTGGCAGGGCGGCGCGCTGCCCGGTAATAAGGCGCACCCGTTCGGGCGTTTCGCGCTGGGCCAGCCGGTCGGGGTAAGCCAGGCCCGCTAGCAAGCCGGCTACATCGGCTTCCAGGACCGAGTCCCGCACGTGGGCGCGGTTGCGGAGCACGGCGGCGGCTTCGCGCACCCGGCGCACGGCCCCGGCATCGGGCACGAGGCCGGGCAGTGGGGCCCGGCCGGTACTGAGGGCTTCCACCCGCAGGCGCAAGTCAGGCGGGGCGGGGGTCCCGTCGGCCAGGCGCAGGATGTCGCGCTCCGTGAGCAGGGCCGCCAATGCGCAGGCCGTGGCGCCGTGGCCCACTTCCTTGCCCCGAATAACCAAGTGTCCCAGGCGCGGAATAAGTCCCAGACCCGCCAGCGTGCGGCCGTGGGGCGTGGGCTGGCCTTCCTTGGTAAGCGCTCCGAGCCGTACCAGCAGGTCGCGGGCCTGGGCCAGGGCGGCAGCCGGCGGGGCATCGAGCCAGCGCAGGGTGGCCGGGTCCTGGGTGCCCCACAAGGCCAGCTCCAACGCCAGGCCGCTGAGGTCGGCGGTCAGGATTTCGGGCGGCAGGTGGGCCGGGCGCTGGCTGTGCTCGGCTTCGGTCCAGAGGCGGTAGCAGGTACCGGGCCCCAGGCGGCCGGCCCGGCCCCGGCGCTGGTCGGCCGCGGCCTGACTCACGGGCACAGTGGCCAGGGTGGTCAGGCCGGTGCGGGGCTCAAACTGCGGCACGCGGGCGTAGCCGCCATCTACCACAATCTGCACGCCCTCGATGGTGAGGCTGGTTTCGGCAATGCTGGTGGCCAATACCACTTTGCGCCGGCCGCGCGGGGCGGGGCGTAGGGCGGCGTCCTGCTGCTCGGCCGGCAGTTCCCCGTGCAGCACGTGAATATCCACGGTGGGCGCCACGGCCCCGGCGAGCTTGTCGGCGGTGCGGCGCTGGTCGGCCAGGCCGGGCAAAAACACCAGTACGTCGCCCTCGGCGTGTTTGCTCAACGCCTCGCGCACCAGGGCCGGGGTCAGGTCGGCTAGCCGCTCAGTGGGCCGGCTACCGGCGGCGGCCACCCGGGCCGGGGGCAAGTAGTGCGTCCCGACCGGATGCTGCAGGCCGGCGCTGCGCACCACGGGCGCCTTGAGCCAGCTGCCCAGCCGCTCGGCTTCCAGCGTGGCACTCATGATGAGCAGGCGCAAATCGGGGCGGAGCACGGCTTGGGCGTCGAGGGCCAGGGCCAGGCCCAAATCAGCTTGCAGGCTCCGCTCGTGAAATTCGTCGAAGAGCACGGCCGCCACGCCTTCCAGGGCGGGGTCGTCCTGCAGCATCCGGGTCAGAATCACCTCGGTGGCTACTTCAATGCGCGTTTGGGCCGATACCCGGCTTTCCAGGCGCACCCGGTAGCCCACGGTTTGGCCCACCGGCTCACCCAGAATACTGGCCATGCGGGCCGCGGCGGCGCGGGCGGCCAGGCGGCGCGGCTCCAGCACGATAATACGGCCGGTGGGCGGCATCCAATCGGCTTCCAGCAAAGCCAGGGGTACCACGGTCGTTTTGCCGGCCCCGGGCGGGGCTTGCAGCACGGCGCAGTTGGTGGCGGCCAGCGTGGTCAGCAGCTCGGGCAGAGCGGCGCATATCGGGAGGTCGGGCAGGCGCAAACGGTGAACTAGTGAAATGGTGAGATGGGGAGTTTGACGTTCTGGTATCGTGGACGGCCCTCCCCATTTCACCGTCTACCTATTTCACTAGAATCAATAGACCGGCACCGTGGGGTCGACGCGCACCGACCAGGCGTGGATGCCGCCGCGCAGGTTGAGCAAATTCGTCAGGCCGTGGCGGTGCTGCAAAAACGACAGGGCCTGGGCCGAACGGACGCCGTGGTGGCAAATCAGAACCACGGGCTGGTCGGTGGGCACTTCTTCCCAGCGCCGGGCAATTTCGCCCAGGGGAATCAGCTGGCTGCCCGAAAGCTGGCAATAATCGAATTCCATGGGCTCCCGCACGTCGAGCAGGTGCAGGGCCTCACCCTGTTGGAGGCGGGCGTGCAGGTCTTCGGGAGTTATTTCGGGGAGCATAGCGCGGGGCGGGCAAAAGTGAGCAGAGTCCGTAAAATTAGCGGGTGACTGGTTAGCTTTGGCCTTTGCCGGGCTTGCGGGTCCGGATTAAACCCGAATTTGCCGCCAAACGCCGCTGCCGTTGCTACATTCCCTGTACGAGTTCTGGACTTCCGCCGCGGGCAACTCCCCGCTGGAATGGGTGGCCGTCATTACCGGTTTTGCCTGCGTGTGGCTGGCGGCCCGCGAGTCGCTCTGGAATTTCCCGGTGGCCATTTTCAGCTGCGCCCTGTTTGCGGTGGTGTATTTCCGCAGCCAGCTCTACTCCGACAGTATCCTGCAGGGTTTCTTCATCCTGATGAGCGTGTACGGCTGGTACGAATGGCTCTACGGCGGCACCCGCAACACGGCCCTGCTCGTGACGCGCACCCGGCCCCGGGAGTGGGCGGTGGTTATCGTCGGCGTGACGGTGTTTACCCTGGGCTTCGGCTATTACTTGCAGCACTACACCGATGCGGCCCTGCCGCACTGGGACAGTTTTACCACCGCCGCCAGCCTGGGCGCCCAGTATTTGCTTACCCGCAAGCGGCTCGAAAACTGGCTGATCTGGCTGGTGGTCGACCTGATTTACGTGCCCATCCTCTGGTATAAGCAGCTCTATCCGACCAGCGGGCTGTACGCCGTGTACCTGATTCTGGCCGCCTACGGCTACGTGGAGTGGCGCCGGGCCGCCCGCGCGGCGGCAGCCTCCACCGAAACCCCCGTTGCCTGATGCTGCGCGTAGCTCTTACCGGCCCCGAATCGACGGGCAAAACCACGCTCAGCCGCCAGCTGGCCGAACATTACCAGACCACCTGGGCCCCGGAATACGCCCGCAGCTACCTGGAAACCCACGGGCCCAGCTACACCCTCGACGACCTAAACGTCATTGCCCGCGGGCAGGTGGCGGCCGAGGAAGAAGCCGCGGCCCGGGCCCACCGCGTCGTGTTCTGCGACACCGACCTGCTCGTTATCAAGGTCTGGGCCGAACACGCCTTTGGACAGTGCCCGGAGTGGGTCAAGCAGCGCATCGAGCAGCAGCACTACGATTTGGTGCTGCTGCTGGGCGTAGACATTCCCTGGGAGGCCGACCCGCTGCGGGAGCACCCCCACCACCGCCAGTATTTCTACTCCATTTACCAGGCCGAGCTCAGCAGCCTGATGTCCAACTACGCCGAAATCAGCGGCACGCCGGAGCAGCGGCTGGAGCAGGCCTGCTTTTTCGTGGATGCCCTGCTGGCTGATACCAAACCCGCCGCGGCTCGTACTGGGTTAGTGTAAAACCCGATGTAGTTAGCCCATTCATGAAGTACACGCTCGAAAACGACCAGTGCCGCGTGGTAGTGAACCGCCACGGCGCCGAGCTGAGCAGCTTAGTGCGCAAAGACCTGCCCGAAATAGCCGACCTGGAATATATCTGGCCCGCCGACCCGGCCGTGTGGGGCCGCCACGCCCCGGTGCTGTTTCCCATCGTGGGCCGCCTGCCCAACGACACTTATCTGCACCAGGGCCAGGAATACACATTGTCCCAGCACGGCTTTGCCCGGGACCGGGAGTTTGCCCTGGTCGAGCAAACCGAAGAGGCGCTGACCTTCGAGCTGCAGGCCGACGAAGCCAGCCGGGCCGCGTACCCGTTCGAGTTCGTGCTGCGCATCCGCTACCAGCTGCGCGGCTTGCAGCTCACCGTGAAGTGGGAAGTAACCAACCCCGCCGCCGCCGAGGAGCTACTGTTCAGCATCGGGGCCCACCCGGCGTTCCGCTGCCCGCTGATGCCGGAGGAGAAGTTCGAGGACTACTTTTTCCACTTCGACCACCCCGTGACGTTGGAGCGCCACTTGCTGCAGGGCGGCCTGCTCACGGGCCAAACGGCGCCCGTATTGCACGAGGAAACCGAAATGCCCCTGACCTACGAGCTGTTTGCCCAGGATGCGCTGGTGTTTAAGCACTTCGACTTTACCCACCTCACCCTGCGCAGCTTCGCCTCCGACCGGGCCGTGCGCCTGCGCTTCGACGGCTTTCCCTTCCTGGGCCTCTGGACAAAAGAAAAAGGCGCGCCCTTCGTGTGCGTGGAGCCCTGGCAGGGCATAGCCGGCGCGGTGGGCGGCCCGGTAGAGCTGGCCGACAAAGAAGGCATCCTGACGCTGCGGCCCGGCCAAACCTACGCGGCGGAGTATTCCATTGCCGTAGTTTAACCAGCCGCCCCAATGACTACGCCCTCAGTTGCCATTCGCCCCATTACCCCCGAGCAGACCTACCCGCTGCGCCACGCGGTACTCTGGCCCGATAAGCCTCGGGAGTATGTGCAGGTCGAAAATGACGGAGCTGGCTACCATTTCGGCGCTTTTCTGGGCGAGGAGCTGGTAGCCGTTATTTCCCTGTTCGTGGATGCCGGGCAGGCCCGCTTCCGCAAGTTTGCCACCGCGCCCGAGTGGCAAAAGCAGGGCATTGGCTCCCGGTTGCTGGAGCGCGTCATGCAGGAGGCCCGGCAGCTGGGCGCCGGCCAGCTGTGGTGCGACGCCCGCCAAGATGCTGCGGCCTTTTACCAGCGCTTTGGCATGGTGGGCGAAGGGCCGGTATTTTACAAAGGCGACATTCCTTACCAGCGCATGCGCGTCGGGCTGTAGCCGAAGTAGCGCGAAGCTGCCGCTACCAAAAGCACGAAAAAGCGGCCTTTTCACCCGGTTGCTTCCGGTATCAGCCACGATGAACCGGGAGCAGCAGGGCAGAAAGGCCGCTTTGCTTTGTATAAGCGGCGCTAGAGCGTAATTGTTTCCAGGGGCCGCACCGGGGTGCTGGGGCGGCCGTAGTCGGGCTCCCAGTCGTTGATGGGCCGGGAAATGCCCGGCGGCAGGTCGAGGTCGGGCAGGCCGTCGTCGAGCGGCTCGCCCCCGTCGTCGTCGCCGTCGGTGTAGGGCGGGTGCTGGTAGCGGTGGCGCGGAGCCACGATGAAGTAAGCCAAAATGGCAAATACCACGAGCGTGTAGATGAGACTGATCATGGCCGCAACTGGTAAAAAAGACGACGCGAACAAAGCAGAGCCGGCAGGCTGTATCTGGCTAACGAAGCGGGCGGGGCGGATGTTTTCGGAAGCCGTAATTTTTCTGGCCCGGTCATTAGCTGTTCTAATATAGTTGATTGTCAGGCGAAAGTAAAGGGAAAGGCCGTTGATTTGGAACTCCCTTGCCGGGGCTCTAGCTTTGCAGCTTAGTTTTAGGGGTGCCCCACCAGCGGCTTGCTGCCGTGGGGCTGAGATCATACCCATTGAACCTGCCCGGGTAATGCCGGCGAAGGGAACAAACGATCCACGAACGTGAAAACCTGCTGCGCCGACCCCTGGCGCCGGGCCCGTTCCACTTTTTCTTTTTTCACTCCTTGAAAAATTTATTGGTTTTGGGAAGCGCCGCCCTGGCGTTGCCCTTCCTGACGCCCCAGGCTGCCTGGGCCCAGGGCCCCGTGGCCGGCACCGTGACGGATGCCCGCACCGGCACCGCCCTGCCCGGCGCCACAGTTCTGCTCGATGGCGCCGTCGTGGGGGCTACGGATGCTACGGGGGCATTTGCGGTGCCCGCCGTACCGGCCGGCGCCCACGAGCTGCGCATCACCTTTCTGGGCTACGACGCCTTGCGCCAGCCCCTGCAGGGCCAGGCCGCTGAGCAGCGCCTCACGCTCGGGCTGCGCTCGGGCGGCATCCTGACCGGGGAGGCCCTGGTCACGGCCTCGCGGGCCAACGACCGGACCGCCACAGCCTACACCAACGTGAGCAAAGAGGAGCTGGCCCGGCGCAATTTCGGCCAGGACATTCCCTACCTGCTCGACCAGACGCCCTCGGTGGTCGTCAACTCCGACGCCGGGGCGGGCGTGGGCTACACCGATATCCGCATCCGGGGCACCAGCAACACGGGCATCAACATGACCATCAACGGGGTGCCGCTGAACGATGCGGAGTCGCACGGCTCGTTCCTGGTGAATTTGCCCGACCTGGCTTCGTCCATCAGCAGCCTGCAGGTGCAGCGCGGGGTGGGTACCAGCCAGAACGGCGGGGCCGCTTTCGGGGCCAGCATCAACGTCTCGACCCTGGAAAACCGGACCGAGGCCTACGGCGAAACCCAGAACAGCGCGGGTTCCTTCAACACCTGGAAAAATACCGTGCAGTTTGGCACTGGTCTGCTGGGCCGGCACTTTACCGTGGATGGCCGCCTCTCGCGCATCGCCACCGACGGCTACATGAACCGGGCGGCGTCGGATCTGAAGTCGTACTACCTCTCGGCGGGCTTCCAGGCCAAGAATACGCTGGTCAAGTTCATTACCTTCTCGGGCCGCGAGAAAACCTACCAGGCCTGGAACGGCGTGCCCGAGCCCCTTATTACCGGCAACCGGCAGCTGCTCCAGCAGTTCATCGACAACGGGGAGCTGAGCGAGGCCGACGCCGCCCGGGGCCTGCAGGAAGGCCGGCGCTACAGCTACTACACCTACGATAACCAGACCGACAACTACCAGCAGAACCACTACCAGCTCCACCTGGCGCAGGGGCTGGGCCCGGACTGGAACATCGGCGCGGCCCTGCACCTGACCCGCGGCTTTGGCTACTACGAAAGCTATAGGGCCAACCGCAAGCTGGTGGACTACAACCTGCCCAACGTGGTTATCGGCTCCGAAACCATTAAGCGCACCAACCTGGTGGACCGCAAGTGGCTCGACAACTACTTCTACGGCGGCACCTTTGCCCTCAACTACCAGCCCCGCGCCAACGACAAGCTGCAAGCCACCCTGGGCGGGGCCTGGAACCAGTTTACCAACGACCACTACGGCGAGGTAATCTGGGCCCAATACGCCTCCACGGGCAACATTCGCCACCGCTACTACTTCAACGACGCCCTCAAAACCGACTACAACGCCTACGCCCGCGCCACCTACCTGGTGCTGCCCCAGCTGAGCTTGTACGGCGACTTGCAGGTGCGGCGCATCCGGTACGACATCGACGGGGTGGAGGGGCAAAACCGCGACGTGACGACCCGGGAAAAGTACCTGTTCGTTAACCCCAAGGCCGGCGCGACCTTCACCGTGGCCGAGGGCCAGCAGCTCTACGCCAGCTTTGCCCGCGGGCAGCGGGAGCCGGTGCGCTCCGACTTCACCGACCGGCCCGCCGGGCAGCCCAAGGCCCGGGCCGAGCGGCTCAACGACTTTGAGGGCGGCTACCGCCTCAACCGCCCGAATACGGACTTGTTGGGTCCCAACACGGCCCTGCACCTGGAGGCCAACTACTTCTACATGCAGTACCGCAACCAGCTGGTAGCCACCGGCCGCCTCGACTCGGTGGGCAATGCCCTGCGCACCAACGTGGACCGCAGCTACCGCACGGGCGTGGAGCTGACCGGCTTTGCCGGCCTGAACGACAAACTCAGCCTGAGCTCCACGCTGACGCTGAGCCGCAACCGGATTCTGGGCTTCCGGGAGGTAATCTACAACGCCGATTATGAGCCCGTCCAGGCCACCGAGGCCCGCACGACTACCATTTCGTATTCGCCCAGTGTCGTTTCGGCCCACACGCTGGAGGGGCAACCCGTGAAAGGCCTGCGCCTGGCTTTGCTCTACAAAACCGTCAGTGAGCAGTTTCTCGACAACACGGCCAGCGCCGCCAAGCGCATTGCGCCCTATCAGGTGCTCGACTTCCGGGTGCGCTACAGCATCCGGCCGGTGTTCGTGAAGGAAATCGAGCTGGGCCTGCTGGTGAATAACGTGCTGAACCGCGAGTACGTGGCCAACGGCTACACCTACGGCTACCCCGGCGCCGACGGCCGCCAGCAGATTTTCAACTTCTACTTCCCCCAGGCCACCCGCAACTTCCTGGCCTCGGTCGGCGTGAAGTTTTAATATGCTACCGTGGGGACTGTGCTGATGTGCTAAGGCAAAAGGCGTGTCCTTGCGAGGCGCCGCCGAAGCCATCCGTCCTCTGCGCAGCACAGCCCATCCTTTTACCAGAAAGCCCTTTCCTGTTAACAACGGGAAAGGGCTTTTGCATGCACTACCGCCTCCCGTAGCCTGGCACGCCCGTGCGCCGGCCTTCCCGTTGCCATTTTGCCCGTGGGACGTACGTCCCACGGGCTCCAAGCCGTCCGGGAGGCCTCGGGACGTACGTCCCAAGGCCTCCGAGCTGTCCGGAAGGGCATTGCACGTACGTCCCAAGGCCTTCACGGTACCTTGGAGGGCATTGCACGTACGTCCCAAGGCCTCCGAGCTGCCGGGAAGGGCGTAACACGCGCGTACCGAGGCCTCCAAGCTCCTTGGAAGGGCGCAGTACGCGCGTACTACGGCCTCCGAGCTGTTTGGAAGGGCGCAGTACGCGCGTACTATGGCCTCCGAGCCATCAGTTTGGCCCCAACACGTGCGTACTGCGCCCATCTGGGGAGCAGAAAGGCCGTGGTACGCGCGTACCACGGCCTTTCTGCATTAGCACATCAGCCCATTCAAACCACATTCCCCACATTAAATAATGAGCCGCACGCCGCCCAGCTCGGAAATGTGGTAGGGAAACTGGTTGCCGGGGGAGCCGATGAACATGAAGTTCTTGGGAATATTCCACTCCGTGGAGAGCCGGTCAATCAGCTCGGGGCCGAACTTGCCGTCGATGGTGACGAAATCCACCTCAATCTGCTCGTAGGCGCGGTCCAGCACCCCGATGTCGGTGAGCAGCTCCTGCGGGTACTGCTCGCCCGGCTTGAGCAGGGTCACGATTTTGAGGCGGTTGGTAAACTCATTCTCCACCACGTAGGCCATCACCTTGTTGAGGTTCGAGACATTGTCGCCCTTGGTGAAAAACACGAATTCCTGCTTGTGGAGCTCCTTTAGCTGCCGCTTCACAAACAGCCGGCCCAGGCGCGAAAACCGCGGGGAGTGCTTGGCCGCCGACTCCACCGCCGCCAGCAGCAGGTTCAGAATGGCCGTGCGGTTGAGCATGATGTAGACCAGGGCCATGGTGGGCAGGAAGTACTGCAGGAACACAATCAGGTAGTCGGGGTGAATCTTGATGTTGCCGTACAAAGCCACCAGGATGCCCACCAGGGCCAGCACCACCGTGAGAATACCCGCGTACACCGGCCGGGGGAGCTTGGGCCGCTTGCTCTTGAGCAGGAAGTTGCCCAGCGCGAAAAAGGCCATGACCGACAAAAACGAAATGGTATACACCCCCGACAGGGGCCCCAGCTCCCCGTTGGTAATGAGCAGCACCGATACGCAGAGCAGGAAAAAGGTAATCAGGATGAGGTAGTTGCTGCCGGCTTTGTTGGCCTTGAGAAAAAACTGGGGCAGAATCCGGTCCAGGGTCATGCGCTGCATCAGCCCGCTCACGCCCACGAACGAGGTTAGCACGGCCCCGCTGAGCACGGCCACCGCATCCACCGAAATGAGCATGCCCAGCCACCGGCCGCCGGTGGTAGTACCCAGGTACGAGAGCAGCGTCTCGGTGTGCTGCCCGACTTCGCTCAGGGGCATGGCCGCCACCACCAGGAAGGCAATGACGGGGTTGAAAAAGCTGACCACCACCCACATGTTGCGCAGGGTTTTGGGAAACACGCCCCGGGCCTGCTCCTCCACGAAGTTGGCCGAGCTTTCGAAGCCCGAAATGCCCAGCATGGCCGCGCTGAAGCCGTAAAACAGCGCCGTCAGCACGCTGCCGCCCTTCACGGGCAGCGAAAAGTTCAGGTGCAGGTTGTCGAAGCCGTGGGTAAACAAGTACCAGACGGTGCAGCCCACCAGCAGCAGCAGCGACACCAGGTGGACCAGGAAAATAGCCACCGCCACCTTCGCCGACTCGGAAATACCCAGAATGGTGAGCACCAGAAACAGGCCCAGCAGCCCCAGCGTGGCCCCGATGATGGGCAGCCCGTGCCAGAGCGTATGCAGGTAGTGCATGGCCTCCGAAGCCGAAATAACGGCCGTGGCCATGTAGGACAGAATGGTCAGGCAGGCGGCCAAGGCGGCATTGCGCTTACTGGTCGTGTTGAGCAGCACGTTGTAGGCCCCGCCGTTGAGGGGCAAAGCGCCGACGACTTCGCCGTAAATCGTGCGGAACAGATACAGCACCGCGCCCACAATGAGCAGGGCAATCCAGGCGTATTGGCCGGCGTAGGCTATGGCCAGGGCCGAGACGTACAGGCACGAGGAGGAAATGTCGTTGCCGCAGATGGCCGTGGCTTCGAGCTCGTTTAGTTTCTTTTCGTGACTCATATGCAGAAGGGTGGAAGGATAGGGCGGAGGGGAATGTGCCCTCTACGGGAGAATCGGCAGTTTTGAATATAAAAACTCAATATTCCAGATTCAGTAGGGCGGGCCGGCCGCAAGATTACAGGATAACACAAACTTCCCCGCCACCGCGGCCCGCCCGAACCAAGCCCGCCCAAGGCCTGTTCTGCATTCTGAAACTTCTATCTTTGAGGCTGATTCCCACCCAACCCCCAGTTATGTCATCCCAATCCGACGTCCTCTCGCCCAAGGCTAAAGCCGAGCACCGCAGCGGCTCGTTGAACGCCGCCGGCTTCACCGATTACTACGACATCGACGGCCTGCTGACCGAGGAGCACAAGCTCATTCGCCAGAGCATCCGCGACTTTGTCAAGAAGGAAATCAGCCCCAGCATCGAGAAGTGGGCCCAGGACAATCATTTTCCCTCCGAAATCGTCAAGAAGTTCGGCGACGTGGGCGCTTTCGGGCCCACCATCCCGACCGAGTACGGCGGCGGCGGCCTCGACTACATCAGCTACGGCCTGATCATGCAGGAAATTGAGCGCGGCGACTCCGGCATGCGCTCCACGGCCTCGGTGCAGGGCTCGTTGGTGATGTACCCGATTTACGCCTACGGCTCGGAGGAGCAGCGCAAGAAGTACCTGCCCAAGCTGGCCTCGGGCGAGTGGCTGGGCTGCTTCGGCCTCACCGAGCCCGACCACGGCTCCAACCCCGGCGGTATGGTCACCAATATCAAGGATATGGGCGACTACTACCTGCTCAACGGCGCCAAGCTCTGGATCAGTAACTCGCCCGAGGCGCAAGTAGCCGTGGTGTGGGCCAAAAACGAGCAGGGCCGCATCAAGGGCCTGATTGTGGAGCGCGGCATGGAAGGCTTTACCACCCCCGAAATTCACAACAAGTGGAGCCTGCGCGCCTCCTGCACCGGCGAGCTGGTGTTCGACAACGTGAAGGTGCCCAAGGAAAACCTGCTGCCCAACGTGGAAGGTCTGCGCGGCCCGCTCGGCTGCCTCGACTCGGCCCGCTACGGCATTGCCTGGGGCGCCATCGGCGTGGCCATCGACTGCTACGAGTCGGCCCTGAAGTATTCCCTGGAGCGCGAGCAGTTCGGCAAGCCGATTGCCGCCTTCCAGCTCCAGCAGAAGAAGCTGGCCGAAATGATTACCGAAATCACCAAGGCCCAGCTGATGGTGTGGCGCCTGGGCATGCTCAAGAATGAGGGCAAAGCCACCAGCGCCCAGATCAGCATGGCCAAGCGCAACTCCGTGGACATGGCCCTGCAGGTAGCCCGCGAAGCCCGCCAGATTCACGGTGGCATGGGCATTACGGGCGAGTATCCCATCATGCGCCACATGATGAACCTGGAGTCGGTCATCACCTACGAAGGCACCCACGACATTCACCTGCTCATCACCGGCGCCGACATTACCGGGATTCAGGCGTTTAAGTAGAGAATTTCGGCTACTGCCGGAAAAAGGGCATCTTACACTCGTAAGGTGCCCTTTTTCTTTTCTGAGTCTAAATGAAGTTCTGCGGCCTGGGTTTTCTCTGCTTTCTACTGCTCACTGGCTGTTCTTATTTGGGCGAGCCTACTGCGAGTTGGTGGAGCAACACGGAAATCCCACTGGCGAACCGGCGGCACTTCCCGCGGGAGTGGTCGGCGCCCCGGCCGGCGGTACCCGATACCACTATCCACCGCCTGGTGCGCAGCCTGCTGGCTCAGCGTAAGAACGACATGCATCTGCCGGATACCCTAACCAGCTTCTGGATTGAAACGACCTTGTTTGATACGGACCCCATGCCATGCTGGCCGGGATTATCTGATACGCAGTACGGGCTCGGTTACTTAACCTGTAAAGGTCCAACCCTGGCTGATGGCCTTTTGCGCAAGTTGGTTGGGAGCAAGCTGCTTTCGGCCGACGATACGGTGTTCATGAACCACCAACTGCTCACTTCTACCAGCTTTCGGCTCCGCCCGGAGATGTTGACTGCCTACCGCATTCTTTCAATGGACACTTTGTGGGCAATCAGGCAGCGCCTGCAAAATCGTAAAAGTGGCAGACAAAGAAGTGCCTTCAAGTTACTCGCCGCTAAGTATGATATAGATACCACCTCGTTTACCAGGGTATCCTATCTTAGCCTGCCTGTATTCTCCCGCGACCTGCAAACGGTTATTCTTGACATCAATAATTGTTTGTGGTTGGGAATGTTGGAAGGGTCCGGAGCCACACTGGTGCTACACCGTGAGAATAGGCGTTGGGTTCTTGTCCAAAAGCTGGAGCGGTGGATTAGCTAAACACTGTCCTTAAATGCCTCGGTTTGTAGTGCTGATATCCTTTCCCTGATGCGGACAAAATCAATCTATTTAGTCTTCTGTAGCGCCGCTATTTTTTCATGCAGCAAGCCTGCTTCCCAACCAACGGCCTTTGACGTATTCAACGAAGGCGTGGCGTTTTCTCTGGACGCCATCAACGAAACCGATGCTGCCAAAGCCGCCGCCTTGGAGCGGCGGGCAATTGCGAAGTACGAACAGACCCTGGCCCTCGACTCGACGCATGGCATGGTCCGGGCGGCAATGGGCCATAGCTACTACCTGCTCGATGACTATAAAAACGCGGTGCAGTGGTTTGAAGCCAGCAACCGAATTGACACAGCTTCAGTGGCCGCTTACCGGGAACTGGGTATCTGCAAAATTGCTCTCAACAGAACGGAAGAAGGGTGGAATGATTTGCAAACCGCCTTTCGCCTGGATAGCCTTAGCGGTACTGGCCGGGCCGCCGAAACCAAGCGCATAACCGCCGACGACCTGTATAATATGGGCTGCAAGGCCTTTGCATACGGCGAAACCTACGCTGTACAGGGTGAGGCTGCAAAGGCTACTGGATTTAAGGAATTCGGGCTGAACATTTTGTTTCTGGCTTACGGCATTGAGTCGTCCCGCAAGGATATTGCGGCGGGCATTGCTGAGCGAGCCGGAAAATTAGGCGACACCGCCCGGCAGCAGAAGTACCGAAAGCTGGCCCGGTAGTAAGTAAAACCAGCCTACTTCAGCACGTAAATCATTTCATTAATGGCCACCCCAATGCCTGTTTGGGGCGAGTTGACCAGGCGCCAACCGTTTTGACGCAGTGGTTCAGATTAGGTCAAACGAGTTGGTGAGAAGACCAACAAAATAAAACCTCCCCCGGCTTGAGCGGTAACAGCAAAGCCGCCCCGGATTCCGGAGCGGCTTGCGTGTCTTGAGGGTGGCACGACCGTTCAGCGCCGCTCCAGCAGGTAGGTAGCCGTGCTTACCACGTCGGGGCCGAGCAGGGGATGCTGCAAATCGGGGGTGCTGGTTTTGGTTTGCTGCATCTGGGCCACCGTCCAGCCCTGAGCGCGCAGCTCATTGAGCTTGACCAGCAGCAGGGCCCGGTACCGGTAGTCGCCCTTGGCTTTGGTGGTCAGTTTTTGCTCGGTGACTTCTCCCGTGGGCGAAATCATGACCAACGTGGGCTTGCCTCCGTCGCTGGACATCGACAGCTCCATGTACTCCGGGGCCGCGGCGGTTTTCGGATAAAAGGCCCAGCTGCCCAGGGCAACGGCCAGCAGGATGGGGGCAACAAGAATTCTTTTCATAGTAGTAGGAATAAACTGGTGGGAGGTATTGAAGAGGACAGTTACTGACCGGCTACCAAACCCTGGCGAAACAGGTAGCGCACCGTGGGCCCTTCCTGGGTGGTGCTCACCAGCTGCCAGCCCTGGGCGCTGAGCTCATTGAGCTTCTTTACTTCGGCCTGATACACCGTGTTCTGGGCGTAGCGCTGCCGGCGGGTATAGCTACTGGTCGAGTCGGGGGCGAAGCGGGAAATGCTGGCGTTGGCCGCTTTCTTGCCCACGGTATTGGCCTCGAACTTTTGCAGCTCCTCGGTTCGGATGGTGCCATCGGGCTGAATAACGGTCAGGGAAATGTGACCATTTACCGACTCGTACGTGTCGATACCGCGCACCAGCATCAGATAGCGCGCGGTGGCCGGAACGGCTGGTTGGTTTTGGGCGAAGGCCAGGCTGGACGTCAGCAGCAGGCCCAGCAAGCAGGTAATCTTGTACATGGAACAATGGGGTTAGGATGGAAAGATAAACCGCGCCGCACCTGCCGTTCTACGGTTGGGCTGGCGCAGAAATCAAGCCAAATACCGGGCTGACGCTATATAAGCCCCAAGCCCGACTACAGGCTTGCAAAATTTGGTCATTCAGTGGCGAGGCACCGCGCCGGAGCGTATAAACAGTTGATTTCCACCACTAACCTCAACGCTATGGATACTAATAACGAGCACAGCAACGCCGAGTCGCGGCGGCAGGAGCGCCGGGAGCACGACAAGGAGCAGTACCGCAAAGAGGGTATCGAAATGGGCCAGGAGGGCCCCGACCCCAACCTGCCCCACCACGCCCGCAGCCGCACCGGCGACGGGAAGTTTATGCCCGACAGCCAGGCCGAAACCGGCTCCACCGACGGCATTGCCAAAACCATTGCCGGCAGCGGCGCCAACAACGGCGGCCGCTACCACAGCCTCGACGAAGTAAACAACAGCAGCCCCAACGCTGACCAGGGCGGCACGCCCGGCGCGGGCCAGAGCCGGGAACCCCAGCTGCGCACGCCCAGCGCCCAAACCTCCCATACCAGCAAAGGCCCCCAGAGTGAGGGCGGCGAAAGCCAGAGCCAGGGCAGCAAGAGCGGCAACCAGTCCTAAAGTACATGGTGTAGAGAGCCAAAAAAGGCTGCTCCCGGTTGGGGGCAGCCTTTTTGGTTGGGGCCCGCGCTGCTGAGCCCGTCCAGGTCCATAGTGCGGGCTGGACAAAGAAATGCGGATTAGAGCTGCTCGGTAAGGGCGCGGATTTCGGCGTCGGCGCGGGCTAAATCGGGGTGGTCGGGCCCGAAGTACTTCCGCACCCGCTCACAATACGCCTGCAGCTCGGCGGGGCCGGTGGTATTAACCCGGTCGAGCTGCTCCTGGTCGTAGGTAGACATGTAGGGCTGGGGCGGGTCGGGCGTCAGAATCTGGGATGCTACCCAGTCGGCCCAGGTGCCTTCGGGAGTCAGCTCGACGAGCAGGGCCAGCTGGGTAACCTGGGCGGCCTGGTATAGCGTCAGGGCCTCGACTTCGGAGAGGTGGAGTTCCGTAGCGGGTGGCAGCTCAATCAGGCGTTTGTACAAGGGCAGGCGGATACTGGCCTGCACGAAGCTTAGCAAAGACAGGCCATGAATGAAGGCGTGGTCGGAAATGAGCGGGAGGTGGTCAATCAGGCTGACGGCGAGCAGCAGGAGCTGGGCCTGCTCGGGCGAAACCAGTCCGAAGGGCGTTCCTTCGGAGGCGTCGGGGGTGTCGTAGGGCGCGATGCCGGCGCGGATGGTATGGCCCAGGCGGGCAAATAAGCTCTGCAGGGCCAGCTGTTGCAGGTGCAGCTCTTCGCGCAGCGTATCGGCTTCGGCCGTTACGCGCCGGATCAGGTGCAGGGCGGCCTCCATGCATTGGCAGCTGTTGCGGTACTTCACCTCCAGGGCGGCGCGCCGCTCTTCCGGGGTATCCTCGGCTTGAAAAGAAGAGGACAGCGTAGCCCAGATGGGCGGGCTTTCCAGCGCCAGCCGGGCCACGGCCACGTAGCGGTGCATGGCCGGCAGGTCGGCGCGCAGCTCCTGCAGCAGCTCGGGAATTTCGCGGATGGCCCGGCAGCGTTCCTGCTCTTTCTGGGTAAAGCCAAAGTCGGTGGCCAGGACGCGGGGCAGCGGGTCGTGGGCATTGAGCACGAGCAGGGAGGTCGTGACGTGGGCCAGGCTCAGGCCGATGGGCACGGCTTCGGCCAGAAAGGCGGCATTCGTAGGCAAGCCTTCGTCGGAAAAGATAGTCGACATATCCGGGAATAAAGTAAGTAAGCAATATACCTATGTTAGGCTAATTGGACAGCAAGTGGATTGGCATACTAATCCGTCCTGTCGACGACCGGGGGCTAGTTGCGTGCTGATGTTGTTGATAGTTGATAAACGACAAGCGGACGCCAGATCAAGCATGACAACATATGTTATTGCACGTGAGATATCACACTGCGTTCGACAGGGCGGGCTGGTGGCTTCCTTCTCAGGTAGGCTGGCTCACCTTAGGTCGTCGAAGGCGTATTGGGCGCCGCTCCAGAACTCGTCGAGGGCGATGATGCGGGGCTTGAAGAAGGAAATCAGCTGGGGCCAGTCGTCGCGGTTGAACATATTCACGGGGCGCAGCTCCCGGTAGATGCGGCTCACGGATTGCCCGTTTTCGTCCACGAAATCAGCTTCCCAGGTCCAGGACTCGCCCAGGCTTTCCTCCAGCATGGTTTTGAGCTCCTGAAACTGCGCGAAGAACAGCTCCCGGATACCGGCGTCGGGGTGGGTAAGGTCGATGCTGATGCTGGCCTGGCGCACGTCGGCCCGCATGCGGAAGTACACGTGCTTGAGGCCGGTTTTGTAGTTAATCCAGTTGGTGGGCAGGCCTTCGGCCGAGGGCACGGGGGCCATATACTGCCCAAACGTGGTCCAGAAAGCCTGGCGCAGCTGGGCCGCTTCCGTTTTGCTATACATGCGGGAGAGAAGGAAAAGTTAGCTGGTAACGGCCAGGAGCCAGTCTTCGCCGGGGCGGGTCAGGAAGTAGTCGTGCCGGCCGCCGACCCGCTCGCTGGCTACCAGGCCCGTGGCTTCGAGCTCGGGCAGGGCCTTGTAGAGCGCCAGCCGGGATTTGCCGGTAGCGTCCGCCAGGGCCTTGAGGTTCAGGCGGGGCGCCTCCATCAGGGCGTAGCAGACCTGGGCGAAGGTGCGGGCCCGCCGGGGGTGGAGGTAGTGGAAGCGGGCCGGCAGGGCGGCGGCCAGGCAGGCTTCGACCCCCGCTTGGCCGGGACCGTAATCGGGGCGGGGCGGGGGCTGGTCGCGCCGGGCCACCCGCTGGGCAAAGCGTTCGACAAACGAGCTTTCTTCGGGGGCGGGGGCGGCTTCTGGCATGCGGCTACGGGCGAAATGAATACGATAAGGTTTAGGTCCTTCGGGCAGGACCCCGCAGGAAGGTATAGAAACTTTCCTGACTTGCATTGAAAGGTAGCTACGATGCATCGGAACTTCTTATCGGTGCATAGAAACTCGTTGTCGATGCATAGAAGTACGGTCTCGGTGCATCGAAGCTCGTTATCGATGCATAGAAGCTCGTTATCGATGCACCGAAGCTTATTGTCGATGCATAGAAGTACGGTCTCGGTGCATAGAAGTGCAAAATCTGTCAATAGAAGTGCGCTTTCTGTGCATACAAAGCGGGCGTCTCTGTATCCAAAGTGGGGTGGCAGGGCCGGGGAAATGGCGGCGGGGGGCGGCGGGGGCTTACCGATTGGGCCCAAGTGCTGAAAACATGGGGCGAGTCTCGTAACTTGGGCCCATGACTACCGCTTCCGCATCTTCCGCCGCCGACCTGATTCTGCTCGAATGCCTGGTGGCCGGCACTACCCATCGTGAGAAACTCAAGCAGCACGAGCCCCAGCTCTACGTGGGCCAGGCCCTGGAGCTGGTTCGGGAGGCCGACAGCAAGTACGACGACTGGGCCGTAAAAGTACTGACCACGGCGGCCGAGGGCGGCATTTGGCTGGGCTACCTGCCCGAAGTGCGCAACGAAACCGTGGCCCGCCTGCTCGACGCGGGCTATACCCTCGGGGCCCGCCTCGTGCACAAGGCCTGGGAAGACGACTGGCTGCACATTGAAATTGAAGTGCTGCTGCCGGCCGGTACGCTGGCGTAGGTTCTGAGGTTCTGAAGGCTTAAATCAGGTCGGTCAGGGCGGCTATTTCCTCCCGGGCCTGCACTACTTCGGGGTCGTCGGCGAAGTTGGTCTGCACCCACTCGGTGAAGCCGCTGACCATTTCGCCCACGGCCTGCCGGCTGCTCATGGGGCCGCGGGCCGGGGCGTCGGCTTCGGCGGTGGGCTCCAGGGCCTCCGGCGGGCCCGACATGAAGTCTTCCAGGCCCAGCTGTACCATCACATCCGAGACGAATACCAGCCCGCAGACCTGCATGGCTTGGTAAATCTGTACCAGCTCGGGCATGCTCAGGGTGATTTGCTCCCCGGCCTGCAAGGCGCCCAGGCGCTCGGTCAGGGCCTCCAGGTTGTGGGGCTGCAGGGCCGGAATCTGGGCTACGGCCTGCACAAACGCTACTTCGGAGTCGGTGGGCAGGCTGTGGACCAGCAGCACGGCCAGGCGCACCATCTGGAGCTGGGGGTCGTTGAAGCGCACGTTGGCCACCGAGGGCAGGGGCTCGGCCTCCTCGCTCACCGACTGGCTGTGGGTATAAAATGCTTCCTCAATCTGGAGGCGGTGCTGGCCCAGGCGGCCGGCCACGGCCCGGTCGGTTTCGGCCAGGTGCTGCTCTACCGAGGCCAGGAAGGCCTCGCTCAGCTCTACGCAGTACACTTTGATGGCCACCAGCTGCTCTTCCGAGACGTACATCTGCTGGCGCACGAAGCGCAGCACGGGCTCGGCCAGGGAAGTATCCAGGCTCAGGCGGCCCAGCAGGAGCAGGTCGTAGACGTGGCCGGGCTCCTGGCGCAGGGCCGCAATGAGCTGCTCCTGGCTCTGCACCCCGTTGAGGGCGGCCACCGTGGCGGCCGTCACGGGCGTGAGCAGCATGAGCTGCTGCACCAGGGCCGAGTCGGGCCGGCTGAAGAGCTCGGCGCACACCATGCCGTGCAGGGACAGGCAGTGGGCCAGCTGCTCGTAGATGTCGGCGGGCAGGTGGGTAATCCAGGTATCGGAGAGGGAGAAATTCATGAGCACGGCCAATAAGGCCGCAAAGAAGGGAAGAAAGCCTTATTTCCAGGCACCTAAACCTTCGAAACTCTTGCTTTGCTAATTAGGCTAGTAGATAAAGCGCGGTAATTGCTAAATTTTACTAAAAACCGGGAGCATTTTGGGCGTCGAAAGCGTTACCTTTATTCAACGCAATACCTGAATATAGCCCCGCTATGCGCGAACCATTCATGACCGGTGGCACTGACCACATGGACTCCGGCGAAAAAGAGATTGACAAGGCCCTGCGGCCCCTGAGCTTCGCCGACTTCACGGGCCAGGCCAAAGTAGTCGACAACCTGCAGATCTTCGTGGGCGCGGCCAAGCAGCGCGGCGAGGCCCTGGACCACGTGCTGCTGCACGGGCCTCCCGGCCTGGGCAAGACCACGCTTTCCCACATCATTGCCAACGAGCTGGGGGCGGGCATCAAGATGACCTCGGGCCCGGTGCTCGACAAGCCCAGCGACCTGGCGGGCCTGCTCACCAACCTGGACCCGCACGACGTGCTGTTCATCGACGAGATTCACCGGCTGAATCCGGTGGTGGAAGAGTACCTGTACTCGGCCATGGAAGACTACCGCATCGACATTCTGCTCGACTCGGGCCCGAATGCCCGCTCGGTGCAGATTTCGCTCTCGCCCTTCACGCTCATCGGGGCTACTACCCGCTCGGGTATGCTCACCTCGCCGCTGCGGGCCCGCTTCGGCATCAGCTCCCGCCTGGAGTACTACGACGCCAAGCTGCTCACCGACATCGTGATGCGCTCGGCCGAAATCCTGGCGACGCCCATTCACGAGGATGCGGCCTTCGAAATTGCCCGCCGCTCGCGCGGTACGCCCCGGATTGCCAACAACCTGCTGCGCCGCACCCGCGACTTTGCCCAGATCAAAGGCACCGGCACCATCACCGTCGATATTGCGCAGTTTGCCCTCAACGCCCTCGACGTGGATGCCCGCGGCCTCGACGACATGGACAAGCGCATCCTGAACACCATCATCGACAAGTTCAAGGGTGGCCCGGTCGGTATCAGCACCATTGCCACGGCCTGCGGTGAGGAAGCCGAAACCATCGAGGAAGTGTACGAGCCGTTCCTGATTCAGGAAGGCTACATCAAGCGCACCTCCCGGGGCCGTGAGGCTACTGAAGCGGCCTACAAGCACCTGGGCAAGCTCATGCCCCAGCACCTGCGCGGCAACTCGCCCGGGGACTTGTTCGGGGCTCCGTCGGAGGAGTAGGCATCGGCAGGCTAACCAGCCAGTAAACTTTCGCACAGTGTCTTATTTAGGCAGTGTGCGAAAGTTTTGTCGTTTATAGCAACCTTGCCTCCTAGTACTGTCCATTTCTACTGCCCTTACATGAATAGCAATAAGCTGTATACGGTGCTCCTGGAAGGCAATACACTGGGGACAACGCTTCTGGAGAAAGCCGATGCGCCGATGGGCGTGGTCTTTGGGAAGATTGACTTTGTAGCCATCAAATCGGGCTATGCGTTTTTCAAGAGCTACTGCCTCGGGAAAGGCGTGGTATTCGATGACATACCGGAAGAAAGGTGTATTTCGACCCAGGGTATTCCGGGTCTGATGGTTATTGCTGAGGGTGGAGTTGAAATAAAAGGGCTGGCCTGCACAGTGAGCGGTATGGACTCAGACGAGTTCGAAATCTGCCTAATAGGGGTGCCATACCCCGCTTATGAGGAAGAATTTCCGCATCACGTTCAAGCTTATTCGCAGCGTTGGGAGCAGGCCGGTGAGTGAGCTGCCTGGAAGAAAAGTCTCCGGGGCTGGGCAATAATGCCCGACCTTTGCTAGTAGTGAACCGTTGTGCCAGCTGTATTGTCAATAGACCGGTTTTATAAAGCAACAATCAGCTGCCGACAATCAACTCCTAATTTCATGCTGCCCACTGCCCAGTACACTGCTTTTATCAAGCGCCGCGCGGCGGAGCTGGGCTTTATGTACTGTGGTATTTCCAAGGCTGACTTTCTGGAAGAGGAAGCGCCGCGGCTGGAAAGCTGGCTCAACCAGAACATGAACGGCAAGATGAGCTACATGGCCAACCACTTCGACAAGCGCCTCGACCCGCGCCTGCTCGTGGATGGGGCCAAGTCGGTCATTTCCCTGCTGCTGAACTATTACCCGGCGCCCGAAGACCAGCAGGCCGCCGATGAGGAGACACTCAAGATCAGCAAGTACGCCTACGGCCGCGACTACCACTTCGTCATCAAGGACAAGCTGAAGGAGCTGCTGGCCGACATGCAGACGGAAATAGGGGAGGTGGGCGGCCGGGTCTTCGTCGATTCGGCGCCGGTGATGGACAAGGTGTGGGCCAAGAAGAGCGGCCTGGGCTGGGTGGGCAAAAACTCCAACCTGATTACGCCCGGCGTGGGCAGCTTCTACTTCATTGCCGAGCTCATCGTGGACGTGGAGCTGGACTACGACGGGCCCATCAAGGACTACTGCGGCACCTGCACCAAGTGCGTAGACGCCTGCCCCACCGACGCCATAACCAACCCCTACGTAGTGGACGGCAGCAAGTGCATTAGCTACTTCACCATCGAGCTCAAGGACCAGATTCCGCAGGAAGTAGCGGGCAAGTTCGGCAACTGGGTCTTCGGCTGCGAC
Source organism: Hymenobacter chitinivorans DSM 11115 (assembly GCF_002797555.1). Taxonomy (NCBI): domain Bacteria; kingdom Pseudomonadati; phylum Bacteroidota; class Cytophagia; order Cytophagales; family Hymenobacteraceae; genus Hymenobacter; species Hymenobacter chitinivorans. The sequence continues at coordinate 481,846 of NZ_PGFA01000002.1, forward strand.
ATCTGCCAGGACGTGTGCCCGTGGAACCGGTTTGCCAAGCCCCACCAGGAGCCGCAGTTTCGGCCCCATGCCCAGCTGCCCCATCTGAAGGCCAACGACTGGCGGGAAATTACCCACGAGCTGTTCACGGAGCTGTTCCGGCAGTCGGCCGTGAAGCGGACCGGCTACGCGGGCCTGACACGAAACATCCGGTTCGTGACAAACGAACCGGATGCGCTGATGGGGTGAAAGAATAAGAGGGGTAGCTAGACGGCCGAAGCAAAAACTCGGTTTAGAATGCCTCGGTAGATTTTAGCAAACTGTTGATAGCACCAGGCTTTCAACTCGGCTAATTCCGTCGGGACGAGCATGCGGAAACCTTTGCGCAGCTCTTTCTCAAATAGGATTTTGTCGAAGCTGACTTTTAGCAGGATGGTTTTTACGTATTCCAGCATCGGTCAAGGTTGTTTTGGGTAGGTTGGGTAGGTTGTAGGGGAGCGGGCAGGAGAGTTATACGAGAGCCACGAAAAAAGCTGCGGCTGGGAGGCTGATACGGATGATGTTTATGGAAAGATACAAGAATAAGTTTTGATAGTGCAAGCTCAGCTGTCCTTTTTAACCCTTTGTTAATACAAAAAAAGAACGGCCGAAGCCGTTCTGAATAAGTACTCCACTAAGAGCTTTGTTCGGCTAGCCGTAGATGAAGAGTGCGGCAATAGCACTGGCCGTTACGTCGCTCATGGGCTCATCAAAAGCCTCTCCCAAGCTGATCTGCGCTTTGGCCGGCGTAGAAGTAACAATCTGGGTGGTTTCGGTGGGGAAGAAGGGAATCTTCTGGTCCACGACGGGCAGCTGCTGCCGGGTTAGCTCTTCACCGGCGTACACGGCGTCGGTAACGCCCTTGGTGGTGATTACCTCATCAGCGGGGCTTACCCAGTCGCGCACGTTGGCACCCAGGGCGCGGCGCAGGCCGCGGATGTGGGCTGCGTGCCGGGCCTCTACGGCATGAATGCGCACGGCGGCTTCGAGCAGGTCGTTGTCGGTAATGAGCGTGCCCACCTGGCCTTTATAGGCCCGCACCCCGGTGTCTTCTAGCAGCTGGGCTACTTTGAGGAAGGTCCCAAAGTCTTGGAACACGGTGGGGAACAGCGCCGCCTGGGTGCCGTTCTTGCTGCCCGTGAAGTCGAACCGGGGCTTGTCGGGAAGAACTGCCCCGGACAGGCGCAGGGTTTGCTCCAGGAAGGCCACGTGGTCCTGCTCGTGCTTATAAATCTGCTGGAACACGGCCTTGGAATTGCCGGGGAAAGCCAAGGTCGACGCCAGGGCCTGCTTGTAAAACTCACTTTCCAGGTATTCCAGGGTCAGGGCCAGCGTGAAGACGTCCAGCACCGTGTTGGGGCGGCGGCCGTAGGCCTTGGTGAGCATGGTGCCAAAGGCCAGGGGAACAGCGGCGGCCACGGCGCGGCGGCCCGCTTGGCCCAGGCCCGTTAGGGCGCCGCGGCGGCCACTAAGACGCTGGTAGGCCTCGGGGTCGACGGCGTCAAGATCGGCGAGCAGTTGAAGAATATTCATTGTAAAAAGGAAGCAGGAGCGCCGCTAGTTAGGCCGTTGGCAACCCGGAAACGACGATGGTATAAGGGAAAAAGCTGGTGGCGGCGGCAATTACCTGCGGGGGCGTCAGGACGGTGCCCAGGCCGCTGTAGGCGCCACTGCCCTCTACTACCCCCCCAAACGGATCGGTGGGCTGAATCAGGTCGCGGATAAAAGCCGCGTGGCGGGCTTCTACGGAAGCAATTTTGCTGACCAGGGCCAGGATCTCCCGCGATGTGAAGAGCTTGGCCGCACCGTTATACGCCGCTACCCCGAGGTCTTCGAACGTGCGAGCCGCGGCCAGCACGCTAGCCCGGGAGGAAAAGTTGATAGTCGAGAAGTTGAACTCGATAGTCGGCTGGGCGTTGCTGCCCAAAAGCTGGCGGAAAAACTCGCGGTGCACCACCTCATGGTCGCGCAGATCGGTTAGCGCGGCCAGTTCCCCGGCTTGCAAGTCGGTGGGCGGCGTAGTTACGACCTTCTGGTAGAAGGCCGCTTCCAGTTGTTCCAGCAGCAGCAGGTAGTTGAGCAGACCCGTGTCACCTTCGCCCAAATTCAGGGTAGTGACCTGCGTATCGGTGGGCTCAACGGGGTCTTTGACGCAGCCGGCCAGCACCAGGGTGGAGGCGGCCACGGTAGCCCCGGCTACCCGAAAAAAGGAGCGGCGCCGCATGCTACGGGCCAGAAGGGAAGAAGAAGCAGACTCAGACATTAGCTAAAAATACGCGGCAGAAAGAATTGGCTGCCCTCAGAGCGCAAGCAGCCCTTACAAAGGTACTCCGATAAACCGGGATGCGCCAATGAGAGGAGTAACGAGCCAAGGGAAAGGTTGCGTATACTCCGGAAAAGCAAAAGAGCGGCCGACTCCGGGAAGAAGTCGGCCGCTCTTTCGTGTAGCGGCCCCAGTTGGGAGGCTGCGCGGGGCTATACTACCAGGCCCCCGGCGCGGGAAGCATCCAGCACCTCGGCCATCGTCAGGATTTCGTCAAACGAAGCCGCGGCGTCGTTGGCAGAGTACGTAGCGCCCAGCTGCGAAGTCAGGTTTACCCCCGACTGCGTCACGTTGCTTTCCGGAATGGCGCCCGTGTACACGGGGCCCAGCGGAGCCGGCAGGTTGGAGTCGGCCGCCGGAATCCAGGGCGCTTGGGCCCGCATGGTCCGGATGTGGGCAGCGTGGCGGGCTTCCACGGAGTGAATCTGCAGGGCTACCTGGAGCAGGTTGGTCGAGCCAGCCGTTTTGCCCATCAGGTTGCCGGCCTGACCTTTGTAGGCCCGCACGCCGGTATCTTCCAGAGCCTGGGCAAACGCCAGCTGCGTGGTGTAGTCGGCGGGGAACTTGGCCGGGTCGAATTTCTTACCCGTTACGGGCGTACCGTTCAGCGCCTTAACCGTGTTGGTCAGCAGCGTTACGTGGGCCGATTCGTGCTTTTTGATCAGGGCAATGGCGGCAGCGGGAGCTCCGGTGGGCACTTGCCCGGCGGCAATCATCTTGGTGTAGAAGTCTTCTTCCAGCAGCTCCAGCGTCAGGGCGTAGTTGAGCACGTCGATGACCGAAGGCGCCGTGGTCTGGCCGTAGGCTTTCTGGAACAAGGAGGCCACGAAAACCGGGGCGGCGGCCAGAGCACCCTTCTTGGCGGTGTCGCCCAGGGTTTTGAAAACGGCCCGACGGGAATCGAAGCGGCCCAGCACGTCAGAATCTACCTCCGACAGTTGCTCAATGATGCGAAATATATTCATGATAAGGAGTCGTTAGAGGGAGGAATTACTTGCCAACGTTGGAAGCGTCGAGCTTTTCTTTGATGAAGCCTTGGGCCGCGGCAATGACGTCGACGGGCTCCAGGGCTTTATCCAAGCCCGTAAGCGGGTCCACGATAGAGTCGTCGGCGAAGCTTCCGTTCGAAATCAAGTCGCGCACGTAGGCCGCGTGGCGGGCTTCTACCGATACAATCTGCCCGGCAATAACCAGGTAGGCGGGCGTCTTGAGGTATTTACCCGCGCCGTTGTAGGCCTGCACACCGAGGTCTTCGAAGGTTCGGGCGGCGGCCAGCACGGTAGCCCGCTTGGTGAAGTCGATGGAATCGAAGTTGGGAGTCAAATTGGCAATGATCTTACCCGGGGCGTCGCGGTTGATGGCGGCCTTGAAAAAGTCGCGGTGAATGGCTTCGTGGGCAGCTACCTGCGTGAAATAGTCTTTCTCCGCGGACGTAAAGTCACTGGCGGGGCTGGTTTTCACCCGGTCGTAGAAAGCGGCTTCGAGCTGCTCCAGGGCGTAGGCGAAGTTGAGTACTCCCACGTCGCCGGCACCCAGATTGACGGTACCCGGAGTGCTTACAACGTCGTCATCGTCGTCGCAGCCGGAAAGCAGCAGGGCCGTAGCACCGGCCGTGGCGCCGGCGTACATGAAGAAGGAGCGTCTTTTAATCGGAACGTAGAGAGGCTTGGTGAAATCGGCCTCGTCTCCACCGGAAGTGATGATTTTCGACATGGGAGGAAATTGTAAGGGTGAAAGGAAAGTGTGGGCAAAGCGCTGCCAGGACGACTTTTACAGTCGTTTTTTGCAGGATAAAACCCAGATGCTGTTGAGATTTGAAACCATTTACGGCCCTGCCTCAAAAACGGATTGCAATTGTCGAGCTTTTTATGTATCGGAAAGAGGCTATATAGACACTCCGTAACGGGCTGTTTACCCGCATTGGGCCTGGTAGAGACGTTTTTATGTAGCTTTGCGCCCTCCTTTTTTCAGCTCTCGAATGGCGGCCTCACTGCGCGTATTTTTTTTGCTGCTCCTACTCCTGCCTGGGGTGGACGGGGCAGTGCGCGCGCAGTCTAAAGCCGGGCAGGCCGACATCGTGCTGGGCCGCACCAGCTTTCCGGTCAATGACTACTTCACCATCAGCTTCCGGCTGCGTGGGGCGCCGCTGGAGCGCTACTCCCCGTTTCCCGACATCGAAGGGTTCAAGAAAAGCAGCAAATCGAGCACCACGACCACGCGCATCGTGGGCGGGCAAACCTCCACTGAGCTGACCATCACCCAGCGCTACGCGGCCTACAACGAGGGCGAGTTTGAGCTCAAGCCCTTCTCGATGACCATCAACGGGCAGGTGGTGCAGTCGGCGGGCGGCAAGCTGCAGGTGCTGGCCCAGCAGGCGGCGGTGCCCCCGCCGCCGGCCGGCGGGGCCGTGCAGGGCCTGGGCTTGCTCGACAAGCTCTTTGGCAAGCCCAAGCCCCAGGAATACGTGGAGCCCCACGACAACGCCTTTATGGCCCTGGTACCCGACAAAGCCACGGTTTTTGTGGGGGAGGGTGTGCACGTGGGGCTGTACTTCTACCTCACGCCCGCCGACCAGGGCCTGCTGAGCTTCTACAACTTTGGCGGGCAGCTGCCCGAGATTCTGCGGTTGCTGCGGCAGCGCACGGCCTGGGAAGAGCCCTTCAACGAGCAGGAAATCGTGCCCGAAACCGTGGTGGCCGGGGGCAAAACCTACCTGCGCTACCGCCTCTACGAAGCCGAATACTACCCGCTGAACACCCAGCCGCTCACGTTTCCGGAGATTCCGCTGCAGATGGTCAAGTACCGGGTGGCCAAGAAGCCCGAAGCCGGCCTCGACAACCGCATGGAAGGCTTTAAAATCTACCGGACAGCGGCCCGCACCATTACCGTGAAGCCCCTGCCGCCCCACCCCCTGCGCGACCAGGTGCCCGTGGGCGACTACCGCCTGCGCGAGGCCATTGACCGCACCACGTTCCGCACGGGCAAGGCTTTTACCTACTCGTTTACGGTGGAAGGGGAGGGCAACTTGGCCGCGCTGGCGGCTCCGGTGCTGCCCCCGCTGCCGGCCGGCGTGGAAGTGTATGGCCCCGATACCGAGCTGGGCGTGACCCGACAGGGCGGCCGGGTGGGCGGCGCCAAACGCTTCACTTACCGCCTCATTGCCCGCCGCCCCGGCCCGCTGGCCCTCGACAGCCTATTTAGTATGGTCGTGTTCAACCCCAGCACCGGGCGCTACGACACGCTGCGGGCCGAGGTAAAGCCCGAGCTGAAAGGGGCCGAGAAGACGGTGGGTACATTCAGTGCCCGCCCCGACGACCCGTTCTACCAGGACGTGCTGGAGTCGGCCGACAACACGCTGCAGGCGCGGGATGCTTACAGCGAGGTGCGGCGCTACGCCAACTACATCCTGCTGGTGCTGGGCGTGCTGGCCGTGGTGGGCTGGTGGCGGAGCGGGCGGCGGAGCATGTAGAGACGCCTGGTTGCGTCTTCCGGTAGAGCACCCAGTATTGGGCAATTCCGCCAACGCCGGCACCGGTTCCGCCGCAAATGCGCGTCTTTACCGCACGGACAATTTTTGTCCGCTCCTCAGGAGCAGGTTCCCGAACTCAAGTTTTAGCAGTTCCTTTGCGGCCGAACAGAATCCTTGCCCATGAATAGCTTCGGTACCTTATTCCGCATTACCACCTTCGGCGAGTCGCACGGGCCCGGCATTGGCGTTGTTATCGACGGGTGCCCGGCCGGCATTCCGTTGGAAGTGGCCACGATTCAGGCCGCCCTGGACCGGCGCCGGCCCGGGCAGTCGGAGCTGACGACCCCGCGCAAGGAGGCCGACCAGGTGGAGGTGCTGTCGGGGGTGTTCAACGGGCAAACGACCGGCACGCCCATCGGCCTGCTGATTCGCAACCAGGACCAGGCCAGCCACGACTACTCCCACATCGAGCACGCCTACCGCCCATCCCACGCCGACTACACCTACGACCAGAAGTACGGGCAGCGCGACTACCGGGGCGGGGGCCGCAGCTCGGCCCGCGAAACGGCGGCCCGGGTGGCGGCCGGGGCCGTAGCCGGCGAGTTTCTGGCCCAGCACGGCATCCGGGCCCTGAGCTACGTGTCGCAGGTGGGGGCCGTGGCCGTCCCCGTGGGCTACGAGCAGCTGGATCTGGGCTTGATTGACTCCAACATGGTGCGCTGCCCCCACCCCGAAACGGCCGAACAGATGACCGAGCTCATCCGCCAGGTCCGGGACCGGCACGACACCGTGGGTGGGCTGGTGACGGGCGTGGTGCTGGGCGTACCGGCCGGCCTGGGCGAGCCGGTATTCGACAAGCTCCACGCCGAGCTGGGCAAGGCCATGCTGAGCATCAACGCCGTGAAGGGCTTCGAGTACGGCTCCGGTTTCGCGGGTACGCTGCTGTTTGGCTCCGAGCACAACGACGCCTTTTACACCGACGAGCAGGGCCAGGTGCGCACCCGCACCAACCACTCGGGCGGCATTCAGGGCGGTATCAGCAACGGGCAGGATATTTACTTCCGCGTCGCCTTTAAGCCCGTGGCCACCATTCTGCAGCCCCAAACGACCATCAACGACCAGGGCGAAGAAATTACCCTGGCCGGCAAGGGCCGCCACGACCCCTGCGTGCTGCCCCGGGCCGTGCCCATCGTGGATGCCATGACCAACCTGGTGGTGGCCGACATGCTGCTGCGGGCCCGGGCCAATAAAGCGTAACTGACCGGCAAGTAGCTGAGCTTCTGCGGCTCGTTGGCCCGCTGTCGGCCGTTCTGGCGGGGCCAGAACCTAGCAAACTGCCACTACTTGCGTACCTTCGCAACATATAGCGCGTGGCACGGTTTTACCGCCACTGCTGTTTACTACTTCAGCGCAGCTTCCTGCGTTTTCTCTATCGTCTCCAAGTCTTTCAAACATGGCTGATACCCTCACTTCCCCCGCTGCGCCGGTTTCCATTTACGCCGAAGCCAGCCCCAACCCCGAATCCATGAAGTTCGTGCTCAACACCCAGCTGCTTAGCGACGGGGTGAGCGTGGATTATCCCAACCTGGAGGCCGCCGCCAACTCGCCGCTGGCCCAGGAGCTGTTCAACTTCGACTACGTGAGCCGGGTGTTTATTGCGGCCAACTTCGTGACCATCACCAAGGCCTCGGACCTGACCTGGACCCACCTGATTCCCGAGCTGCGCACCTTCCTCAAGTCGTACGTGGAAGCCGGCGGCCCCATCTTCACCGTGGACCCCGTGGCCGAGCAGAAGGCCGCCCACGAGGCCGTAGCCACCGGCGACGCCTCCGAGCAGGACCAGCAGATCAGCCAGAAGGTTATCGACCTGCTCGAAAACTACGTGCGCCCCGCCGTCGAGCAGGATGGCGGCAATATCACCTTCCGCTCCTACAACAAGGGCGTGGTAACGGTGAACCTGCAGGGCTCGTGCTCGGGCTGCCCCTCGGCTACCGTTACGCTCAAATCGGGCATCGAGAACCTGCTCAAGCGCATGGTCCCCGAAGTAACCGAAGTAGTGGCCGAAGGCATTACGGTGTAAGTACTGCCTGAAACCACTAGAAAAAGCCCGGCTGGATCATTCAGCCGGGCTTTTTTGTGGGACAGCAAATCTGGAGGGAATCAAAAATAAAATTTCACATTCCCTCCAAGCTTGGAGGGAATGTGAAATTTTATTTTTGATTCCCTCCAAAGTCTGGCGCTGAGGTTAGGCTTTGAATCCTAGCGGCTTTTCACAGTGAAGGCCCGGCTCACGTTGAAGCCGAAGTAGATGTCGCCGTCGAAGAAGTTGCCGGTGGTGTGGGGCACAAACAGGCTTTCCATCATGCCCTGGGCGTTGGTGAAGTGCAGCTGAAACACGTGGCCCCCGGTTTCGATGTCCACGCCCAGGCCCAGGGCGTTGCGCAGGTCGGTGGCGGTGGCGCCGGGCAGCAGGTAGAAGTAGTCGGCCGTGAGGGCCAGGCGCTTGGTGAGCTTCTGGCGGAAGGCCGCGCCCAGGGCGTACACGTCGTTCTGGTCGCGCCGGGTATCCACGAAGTTGCGGTGCACGAGCGTAGGCATGAGCTGCACCGACAACGAAGGGCTAAATTTGCGCGCAATCAGGGCCTGGTAGGTGTAGGCCATGCGGGTTTTCAGGGTCCGCTCCGACTCCCGGAACTTGAGCGTCGTCAGGGCCGAGCTGGCCAGTAAGGTCACCGACACGGGCATGGCGTGGGCGCCGGTGCTTTGGCGCAGAGCCTTGTATTTGACGAATCCGTCGAAGGTTTTTTCCTGGGAGCTGCGGCCCACGCCCACGGCCAGCCTATCGGTGAGGCCATATTCGAAGCTCAGGCGCAGCACGGCCTGGTCGAGGCCGAAGAAGTTGTAGGCCCCGCTGTTGAGCGTGCCGAAGCGGTGCTGAATCAGGAACAGCAGCGTGCCTTCCCCCGGCGTTTCTATCGACTGGGAGTTGATGATATGCGTGCCCTTGAAAGTAGCCTGGGTGAAGTCGGGGGCCCGAACCCGGGTGCTGTCGGCCACTTTGGCTTCCAGCTCCTTGAGCAGGTCATCGTCTTGGGCCCGGGCCGGTACGGTGCCCAGCAGGAGCAGCAGCAAGCCACCGAGCAGGCAGCGGAGCCGGGATAAACGCAGAAAACTCATCGGGCAACGGCAGTTTGGGAAGTGGGGGTAAGGTCGCAGCTGAAGGCCAGGGTGACTTCCATGCTCTTGGCAATATTGTCGCGGACCAGGGCCGGAATTTCGATGTTGTAGTCGGCCGGGGCCACGTTAAACTTCGAGGTGACCAGCAGGTGGTTGTCTTTGAGCTCCAGCGTACCGGGCACTTTCACCCGGCGCTTCACCCCGTGAATGGTCAGGTCGCCTTCCACCTGCACGCGCTGGGGGCCGGCACCCGGCAGCTGACCCGGCTGAAAGTCTACCACCGCGCCCGCAAACGTGGCTTTGGGGTACTTGTCCGACTCCACGTAGTTCTCGTTGAAGTGCTCCTGCATCAGGGTGCGCTTAAAGACGAACGACTTCATGGGCACGCTAAAGGCCACTTTGCCCGTGGTCAGGTCCAGCATGCCGGCCGCCTGGGTGCTGCGGCCCTCAATGTCCTCGATGGGCGTGCCGGAGAAAAAGCGGATCAGGCCCGCGCGGGTCGAGTATTTGCCCTGCGCCCGGGCCGGCGGCAGCAGTAGCAGCAGGCCAAGCCCGAGTAGTAACCAGTGTTTCATAGCAAAGCGGGGTTAGTTGTTGGGGGCCTGGTCCTCGACCCATTTCTTGATGCGGGCCAAGTCGCAGTCGGAAAGCTTGGGCAGGCCCTGGGGCATGGGCGTGAAGCCGGGAGCGTGGCTCGTGACGCCCACCAGCAGGCCATTGTCGGCGAATCTTTTCACCTGGGCGTAGCCTTCCAGGTTCACGTTGCCGCTGGGCAGGCGGGCGTTGTGGCAGGAGCGGCAGTTCTGATCCAGAATCGGCGAAATTGTGGCGCTGTAGGTGGTGCTGGCCACGTCGCACTCCACCGGGGGCTGGCTGGCAAAAAGCTCCTCGGCGTTATCGTAGGCGCAACTGCTGAGCATAGCCAGTCCGCCAACCAGAAAAAGTACTGGGCGTAGCATATAAAACAGGAAAGGATGAGGAAGAAAGCCGGGCCGCCTAGGGCGTAGTCGGCAGCAAGTGGTATTTAAGGCTAAAGAATACGCCGGCGCTGCTGAGCTTTACCTGCCCGAAGCCCACGCCGCCCAGGGGCACTTTCACGTAGGGCTCGGCCTGCACCGACCAGCGGCTGGCCAAGCTCCGCTCGTAGCCCGCCGAGAGGTTGACCACGCTCAGCCAGTGGTTGGAGCCGTTCTTTACCTGCCAGTCGCGGGAGTAGTACTTGCCGTAGTACTGGTAGTTGTAGGTGTACTGCTCGTCGCGCATGAGCAGGGAGGTCAGGCCCGCCGACACGAACAGGGCGGCCTGCGGGCGGTGCAGCACGTCGTAGCGCAGGTTGATGGGCACGTCGGTAATGCGGCACACGGCCCCCACGTCGTCGATGGTGTAGTTGCCGCTCCAGGTACCGGCGGGCACGGTGTAGTCGCTGCCCCGGGCCACGTAGCGCTTCACCGAGCGAATGGCAGCCACGTTCAGCCGCAGCCGGTCGGTAAAGCGGTACTCCACCACCACGCCCAGGTTGCTGCCCGGCGAAGTTGTTTTGGTCCAGCCCACGGTGCTCAGCTCCGGGGCATACAGTCCGCCAATGCTGAGGCGGTAGGCGGGCTTCACGCGGGCCGGCTTCTCGGGCTGCTTGGCCGAATCGGCGGGAGCAGCCAGCGGGGCCGGCGCGGCGGAAGGCTCCACCACCGGCGCAACGGCAGCGGCGGAGTCGGTGGGCAGGGTGGCTCCTGAAGGGCGGCTGGGCAGGGGCTCACTACCCGGCTGCGTAGCTGCTGCAACAGCTGTTCCAGGAGCCACCGATGCGGCCGTCCCGGTGGGTTCGGAGTCGGAGCCTGGGCTTGAAGAGCCAGAAACCGGCGGCCGGACCGAGACTGTAACCGTCCCGGCGGCCGGGGAAGCGGAAGTCGGCGGGGCTTGTTCGGCGTCCGGGCTGGCTGCCTTTGGCGAGGGAGCAAGTGTTGTTTCCCGCCGGGCAGCGGCGGCTAAGCTCAACTGCCCAGTCGTAACTGCCGCACTGGTTTCCGCGGCGGGCCGAATAATGGGCTGGCGTGGGCGCGTCGGTGTTAGTACCACCGACCCAATCAATGCCCGGCGGCCGGGCCGCGTAAAGCGGGTAGCCGGGGAAGGGTTGGCGGTAGCCGGGGTGGCCAGGGTTGGTGAAGCTGCCGTGGCTGGTTCGGTAGAAGCGGGCAGCGCAACCCGTGCGGCCAACGCTTCCGGCGGCGTAGCCAACTGCGGCCGGGCGGCAGCAACGGCCGGCGCGGGGGCTACCGTTGGAGCTGTTGGCTGCGCCAGGGAGCGGGCTGCCTCGGCAGTGGCGGTTACGGCCGGCGGGGCGCCCGTTGGGCCGGCGGTTGTCTCTGGCGTGGTGTAGTGGCTGTAGCCCAGCCAGCCCAGCAACGCTACCAGCACCACCACGGCTTCGAGCAGGAAGATGCGCAACACCCGCTGGCGCACGAGCTGCCCGGCGGCGGCTTCGTCCAGCTTCCGCTCCATCTGCAGCCAGGCGCTGAGGTTATGTTCGTCGGGATAGTTCTCGGCGCTCCGCTGAAACAGCGCGTCGAGTTCCTCATCCGACATATCCGGCGTACGCATGGTGGTTGGTTTGTTTAAGTAGGTGCTTGAGGTGGGCGCGCGCCTTGGATAGGTTAGACTTGGAAGCTCCCACGGAAATGCCCAGCTGGGCGCTTACTTCCTCGTGGGTAAAGCCGTCGATGACGTAGAGGTTGAACACCGTGCGGTAGGCCGGGGAAAGCTGCTGAATCAGGTGCAGCAGCTCCTCGTACGACAGGGTGTCGAGGGCGGAGTGGCCGGGGTCGGCCTCGGCGAAGGCCGCGTCATTGAGCTCCTGCTGGTGCTGGTGCTTTTCCTGGCTGCGGTAGTGGTCGATGGCCGTGTGAATCATGATGCGCTTGAGCCAGCCCCGAAACGAGCCGCTGACCTCGTGCCGGGCCACGTCGAAACGGCCCACGTCGCGGAATACTTTCATAAACCCGTCGTTGACGGCTTCCATGGCCGCGTCCCGGGTGCGGGTGTAGCGCAAACACACGCTCAGCGCAAAGCTGTAGTAGAGCCCGTACAGTCGCCGCTGCGCGTCGCGCTCCGCCCGCCGGCAGCCAGCCAGCAGGGCAAGGAGCATCTCGGGGTCGTGGTCGGGTTGGGGCACGGCTGCGGGGGTTATATCTGGCGACTCGCAGGCCCCGCCGAAAAGGTTGCCTGTCCGCAGAAAATTTAGTGAAAACCTGCGCTAACCGCGGCAAAAGCAGCAACAAAAAAAAGCCTGACCGGCAAGGTCAGGCTTTTTTTAATCGTCCACGAAATCCGGCTCATCCGAAAAGTCCGGACGAATCCGGGGTGGTTACTGCACCGTGGTCGAGAGCTTGGGCGCGTCGGCGTCGGTGATAACCGTCGAAGTGGACGTGCCCCGCTCACGGGCTTCCTTGCGGCCGTAGGTGTCGAGGATAATCGGCGTGGCGATGAACAGCGACGAGTACGTACCGAAGATGATACCCACAATCATGGCGAAGGAGAACGAGCGCAGCGTCTCACCACCGAAGATGTAAAGCACGATTACCACCAGGAAGACCGTGGTAAACGTAATCATCGTGCGGGAGAAGGTGCTGTTCAGAGCCGGGTTGACCACCTGGGCAAACGTGAGGTGCGGGTTTTCGCGCAGGTATTCCCGGATTCGGTCGTAGATAACCACCGTGTCGTTCATCGAGAAGCCGATAATGGTCAGCACGGCGGCCACGAAGATCTGGTCCATTTCGTAGTTCAGGCCGAACAGACGGGCAATGGGGTAGGCGGCAATAACGAGCAGGGCGTCGTGGAACAGGGCCACTACGGCGGCCATCGAGTACTGCCACTTCTCGAAGCGGAACAATACGTAGACGAAGATACCCAGCAGGGTCAGGCCCAGGCTCAGCACCGAGGTCTTCTTGATGTCGTCGGCAATGGTAGCGCCGATTTTAGCCGTGTTGGGAATGTTGGCTTTCGTTACGCCGTATTGCTTCAAGCCTTGCAGCAGGGCCGTTTCCACTTTCTGGTCGGCGGCCACGCTTTCGTCGTCAGCCATGTAGCTGGTCGTGATGCGCAGGCGGGTCGGGCTGCCGAAGGTTTTTACTTCGGTGCCGGCACCCTGGAAGGATTTGGTTACTACCTCGCGAACGTCGGAAGCAACTTCCGCCTTGGGGAAATCCACGATGTAGCTGCGGCCGCCGCGGAAGTCAACGCCCAGGTTGGGACCACCCTGCACGGCCATCAGCACGAAGCCCGTGACGATAACGATGGTCGAGGCGATGTAGGCAATCTTGCGCTTGCCCACGATGTCGAAGTTCAGACCCTTGAACAGGTGGCGCGACAAAGGCGTGCTGAAGGTGATGCTGGTCGTTTCCTTGCCACGGGTCAGCCACTCAATGATGAGGCGCGACACGAACACGGCCGACAGGAACGAGGTCAGAACGCCGATACCCAGGGTAATGGCGAAGTTCTGCACCGGACCCGTCCCGAAGAAGCCCAGGATAACGGCAATCAGCATCGTCGTTACGTTGGAGTCGAAGATGGCCGAGAAAGCGCGGGCGTAGCCTTTGTTGATGGCGTCTTTCACGGTCAGGCCGTGGTCAAGTTCCTCGCGAATCCGTTCGAAGATCAGTACGTTGGCATCCACGGCCATGCCGAAGGTCAGCACCAGACCGGCAATACCGGGCAGGGTGAGGGCGGTGCCGAACTGGGCCAGAACGCCCAGAATCAGGAAGCCGTTGAAGAGCAGGGCGGCATCAGCTACCAAGCCGGCCTTGCCGTAGTACACGGCCATGAAAATCATAATCAGCACCAGGCCCGCCAACGACGAGTACAGACCCTGGTTGATGGCTTCCTGACCGAGCGAAGGACCCACAACGGCCTCTTCCACGATGCGGGTAGGAGCGGGCAGCTTACCGGCCTTCAGTACGTTGGCCAAGTCCTGGGCTTCTTCAATCGAGAAGTTGCCCGAGATGCTGGAGTTGCCGCCGGCAATTTCAGCCTGTACCACGGGAGCCGAGTACACGTAGTCGTCGAGCACAATGGCTACCTGGCGGCCAATGTTGGCGGCCGTCAAGCGCTGCCACTTCTTGGCGCCCGAAGGGTTCATCTGCATCGAAACTTCCGGCCGGCCGCCCTGGTCGTAATCCTGGCGGGCATCCGATACTACTTCGCCACCAAGCGGGGCGGTAGCCTCCCGCGACTTGCGGATGGCGTAGAGCTGCAGGTACTCCTGGCCCTCGATTACGTCGGGCTTCACACCCCACAGGAAGGTCAGGTTGGCGGGCAGCACGTTGCGAACCTCGGGGCTCTTCATCAGGGCATTCACGCGGGCGGTGTCGCGCACGTTCGAGCCCAGGGCACCGGGCATGGTGAAGAGCTTGGCCAGGGCGCTGCTCTGCTGGGGGTTGGCCGAGTCGGCTTTAGCAGCGGTGTTCGGCTTCTTTTTGGCCAGCTGGCTGGCCAGCGACGAAGAGTCGCCGGCGGCCGCGGTGGCAGCCGTAGTGGTGGTATCGGTCGCAGCAGCGGCCGGGGTGGCAGCGGCAGTGCCGTTGAGTTTCTCAGCGGCTTCTTTAGCGCTCAGCACTTCGTTGAGCTGGTTGAAGTAGGGGCCGAACTCGTCGGTGCGCCACACTTCCCAGAACTCCAGCTTGGCCTGGCCCTGCAGCAGCTTGCGCACACGGTCCGGGTTGTCCACGCCGGGCAGCTCAATCTGGATGCGGCCCGTGCCTTTCACGCGCTGAATGTTGGGCTGGTTTACGCCGAACTTGTCGACGCGGGTGCGCAGGATGTTGAAGGAGCGGTCAATGGCTTCTTCTTCCTCCTTGTCGATGGCGGCAATTACCTTCTCGTTGGTCGAGTTGATGTCGATGCCGCGGCTCTTGTTGGTCGTGTTAGCAAAGATGCGGGCCAGCCGGTCGTTGGGCGCGATATTACGGTAAGCCTGAGCAAACAGGGCCGTGAAAGGCGTCGAGGGGTTGGTCCGCTGCAGCTCCTGGGCCTGGGTCAGGGCCTTGTTGAAGTTCACGTCCTTGGAGTTGCCCGACATAGCCCGCACGATTTCCACCGGCGAGACTTCCAGCGTCACGTGCATGCCGCCCTTCAGGTCGAGGCCGAGGCCCAGCTCCGAGGCGCGCACGTCGCGGTAGGTGTAGGGGCCAAATACGGGGGCGCGCCACACCGAGTCGAGGTAGTGCTGCCGCTGCCGCTCGTCGAGCTTACCGCCCTTGGAGGCGTAGGCTACGGCATCCTTCTGCACCCCACGGGAAATGAAGGTGAAGAAGAGAAAATACGCGCATAAAGCCGTGACAACGGCCGTCAGCGCGATAATAAGTCCTTTATTACGCATTGAGAGAAACTAAAATGAATTCGGGGAAAGCAATCCGGATCGGGCGGCGGGCTCAGGCCCGCCACGCGTCAACTGCACGTGCAACAACACAACGGCTCTGCTAAAATTAGGAGTCGTGCAACGGGGCCGGCTCGGCTAGGGAGCGTGCGGCGACAGGGCCGCTACCAGCAGCCGGGAGCGAAACAAATCGGGCACGGCGCTGGGCCGGGGCCGCAATACGGCGGCGCGCTGGGCCAGCAGCGGCCAGACCAATGGCTCGAAGCCGGGCGTCCAGGCGTCAGTGGCCGGGGCCAGCCACAACCCCAGCGGCGTCGTGGCTTCCAGCAGTACTTTCTTCTTGACCAGAGCCGCTTTGGGCCCCGCACCCACGCGCGTTTCCTTGCCCACCGGCAGCCGGTAGGTGGCAACGGCCTGGTGGTTCAACGACAGCACAAACAGCAGGGTAGCTGTGAGCAGCGTGAAGCGCAGGCGAGGCAAAAAGTGGGAGATAAAGTGCGGCATTCTGGAGGGCAATGGCTACAAATATAGCCAAACCCCACAGCGCGGGCAAGGGCCAACCGGCAGATAACCCCCGAAAAAGCTAACAAACGTTCTTAAAATCCGGGGCTGACGGCTCGCCGCGGTGCCTTACGCTCCGTTGGGCACTGCGGCGTTGCAGCGGACTTAAGTCCACTAAAAAGCCCCGCCCAGCTCTATTAAGGATGAGCTAGGCGGGGCTTTTGGGGAGGTCGGCGGAAAAACTACTGCTTGCCTTCCACTACTTTATTGCGCAAAAACGACACGAGTACTTCCAGGCCCCGGTCGAAGTGCCGGTTGTTGGGAATCACAATGTCGGCGTCCTGCTTAAAGGGCTTAATGTATTTCTCGTAAGTGGGCGCCACGTGGTTGGTGTAGCGGTAGAGCACATCCTCCAGGTCGTAGCCCCGCTCGTCCCGGTCGCGCACGATGCGGCGCTGCAGCTTCACATGCTCCCGGGCGTCGATGTAGACCTTCAGGTCGAGCAGCTTGGCTACTTCCTCGAAGTAAAAGACGAAGATGCCTTCTACCACCACGATGGGCGCGGGCCGGAACACCAGCTCGGTAGGTTCGACGTTGGGGTTGTTGAAGGTATACTCCTGGCGGCGCACTTCCTTGCCCTGGCTGATTTGCAGCACGTCGGCGGCATAGGCCGCCGAGTCGATGGAAGAAGGCAGGTCGAAATTGGTGACGCCGTTGACATCAATCGACTGATTTTCGCGGGGGTGGTAGTAGTTGTCCTGCGAAATCAGGCAGATGTCTTCTTCCGGGAACGAGGCCAGCAGGCGGCGCAGAAAGGTGGTTTTGCCCGAGGCGCTGCCGCCCGTAATACCGACGATGAAAGGATGTTGCATGGGGTGGGAATGGGCCCGTACCGACAGGGCCAACCCTGCAAAAGTAGCAAAATGCCTTGTGTCGACGTATTTTCGGGCCGAACCAGAGGCGAATATTTCTGGTCGAACTACTTTTTAGCCATCTGCGCCTCCAAAAAGGCCACCAGCTGCTGCACGGCCCGTGCCCGGTGGCTGAGCGTGTTTTTCTCGGCCAGGCTCATTTCGGCAAAGGTTACGGCGTGGCCCTGAGGCCGGAAAATTGGGTCGTAGCCAAAGCCGTCCGCGCCCTTCACCTGCTCGGTGATGGAGCCGGCGACGGCGCCGGCAAATTCGTGCACCGTGCCGTCGGGCAGCACCAGGGCCACCACGGTCCGGAACTGGGCCGCCCGGTTCGGCTGGCCCTGCAACTCGTGCAGCAGCTTGGCCACGTTGTCGGCGGCGGAGCGCTGGGGACCGGCGTAGCGCGCCGAGTACACGCCGGGTTCACCGTGCAGGGCGGCTACTTCCAGGCCGGTGTCGTCGGCAAAGCAGCTGGTCTGGTAGTTGTCCCACACGTATTCGGCCTTTTGGCGGGCGTTGCCTTCCAGGGTGTCCTGGGTTTCGGGCAGCTCCTCGTGGCAGCCAATGTCGCGCAGGCTCACCAGCTCGATGCTGGCCGGCAGCAGGGCCCGGACTTCGGTGAGCTTGTGCTCATTATTGGTAGCAAAACAAATCCGCATGCAGTGAAATAGGGAGAGGGTGAACTGGTGAGTTTGAGGCAAAGTGCCGAGGTGCCCCTAAAGCAGGTGGGAGGGAGCAGCTTGGAGACAGGCCAAAGATACGCGCACAAAAAAACCGGCTCCGC
This sequence comes from Hymenobacter chitinivorans DSM 11115, assembly GCF_002797555.1. NCBI lineage: Bacteria > Pseudomonadati > Bacteroidota > Cytophagia > Cytophagales > Hymenobacteraceae > Hymenobacter > Hymenobacter chitinivorans. The sequence continues at coordinate 499,393 of NZ_PGFA01000002.1, forward strand.
ACCGGCTGGGTTAACTCACCAATTCACTATTCCGCCGTTTCACCATCTGTCCTTTAGCGAAACATAGACTTGATGCTGCCCCAGGAGCGTTGCACGGCGCTGGGCGTGGTGCTGAGGACGGTGGTGTAGTTTTGGTCGCCGGTGGTGGTGTGCACCGTTAGGCGGTAGGTGAAGGGCCCCCCGCCGTTGGTACCGGCTGTGCCGCGGTACATATTGGTATCCAGAAACTGGTAGCGACGCTGGCTGCTGGGCGCTTGGGTGGCCATGTGGGCAAAGGCGGGCTCGTTGTTGGCCTTGCGCCAGAGGTCGTAGCCCTGCACGCCGGCTTCGTTGGTAATTTCCCACTCCACGCGCACGTTGGTGCCATCGAAGCTGGCCTGAAACAGCGTAACGGTGGCTCCGTAGGCCAACGTGCCCAGTAACAGGCAGATAGTAACGAATAGAGTAGCAGTACGAATCATAGAGAAGCTAATAGGGGAGGGCGGCGGCAATAGTTAGGGCGAAACCAAAAATAAACATTTTCCTGTTCTGTCGGCTAACAATCCTGTTAAAAGTAGAAAAGACAGTTGACGTTTTTAAAATACAGAGCTAACGTGTACTTTTGCAGTCCCTTCCGCAAAATCGGCAGGGCCAGAAGGTTTATAACGGCATCACGACCATGAAAAAAGACATCCACCCCGAGTATCGCGAAGTTGTGTTTCAGGACACGTCCAGCGACTTTAAATTCATCACCCGCTCGACGATGAACTCCAACGAGACCATCACGATGGAGGACGGTAAGACGTATCCCGTCATCAAGGTGGAAGTTAGCAGCGCCTCGCACCCTTTCTACACCGGCAAAAACGTGTTTATCGACACCGCTGGCCGCGTTGAGAAATTCCGCAACCGCTACCAGAAGAAAGCCTAGTTCTGGTCAGTGGCCGCAAGCGGATGCCTGCAGCTTACTAGAGTATACAAAACTCCTTCCGGCCCGGCCGGAAGGAGTTTTTTGTTGCCGGCTGGCTTGCTAAACCGGGCTTTGCGCCGCGCAAAATTGCTGCCGCCGCAAGCGGTTCTTCGCCCAAGGCCCTAACTTGCGGCACAAATTCTCCGCCCGGTTTTTCCGCTTCTTACCTTTTGCTTCGCATGACTGTTCTGCTCTTCGACGACCCTGCCATCCGGCCCAAACTGCTGCCGTTTACCTTCACCCGCCCGGTAGCGGCCCTGCGCTGCGGCATCCTGACGGTGGCCGAAAAGTGGGAGCACCGCCTTGCTCAGCCCGTGCACTACCTCACCGAGCAGTACCTGCAGGCCAAGTACCCCGCCGGCCCCGTCGGCGGCCCGGCCCTGGTAATAAACGGCGCCGTGTGCCCCGATGAGCTGCTGGCCAAGCAGGTGCAGGCCCTGCAGCCCGGCGAAGCCCTGATGGATGGCGACCTGCTGGTGGCCGCTCACCTCACGGATGCTGCCAACGTGGCCGAGCTGATTCAGGACGGCTTTGCCAACACCCGGGAGGTGGCCGAGCCGGTGCTGGCCCTGCGGGAGGTATGGCATCTGTTTCTGCACAACGGCGCCGAAATCCGCCGCGACTTTGCCCTGCTCACCCACGGCCGCCAGTCCCAGCCCATCGGCGACGCGCACACCATTGTGTACGCGCCCGAAAACATCTTTATCGAGGAAGGCGTCAAGATTCGGGCGGCTATTCTGAATGCCGAAGACGGCCCGATTTACCTGGGCAAAAACTCCCAGGTTCACGAAGGAGCCATTATCAAAGGTCCGCTGGCGTTGTGCGAAGGTTCCCACATCAACGTCGGGGCTAAAATGCGCGGCGACAACACCGTGGGCCCCTTTAGCAAAGTCGGCGGGGAAGTCGGCAACTCCATTTTGCTGGGCTATTCCAACAAGGGCCACGATGGGTACCTGGGCAACTCGGTTATCGGGGAGTGGTGCAACCTGGGCGCCGATACCAACACGTCGAACCTGAAGAATAACTACGCCCCGGTGAAAATCTGGAGCCACAGCGCGGGCCGTTTCGTGAATACCGGGCAGCAGTTCTGCGGCCTGATGATGGGCGACCATAGCAAGTGCGGCATCAACACGATGTTCAACACTGGCACGGTGGTGGGCGTGGGGGCCAATATCTTCGGGGCCGGTTTCCCGCGCACGTTTATTCCGTCGTTCAGCTGGGGCGGGTCCGCGGGCTTCGAAACCTTCAAGATGCCCAAAGTAGCCGAAGTAGCCGAGCGGGTTATGGCCCGCCGCCACCTCGAGTACGACGCCACCGAGCAGGCCCTCATGCAGCACGTTTTCGACCAGACGGCCAAGGACCGGATTTGGGAAAAGGCCGTCAGCAAAGACGCTCCGGCCCCGGCGGCCGAGTAAATAAACAGACTGCTATGCGGCCGTACCGGGTAGAATATGTGCAGCTGCGGGGCTGGGAAGTAGATATAACCGGGTTGTGGCTGGCCGAGAATGAGGACTGGCTGTTGCTGCGCTACATTCCGGTTGACTACGTGGTGGATGGCTTCGTGCTCCTGGCCAAGCAGCACATTGTGAGCCGTAAGCCGCAAAAAGGGCAGCAGCAGACTGAGCAGATCCTGCGCCTTAAAGGCGTGCAGCAGGTTCTGCCGCCCGACTTCAGGTTTTCCGATACGTCTTCCCTGTTGCGCTGGACGGAGGAGCAGTATGGGCTGGTGCACTTTATGGAAGAGGAAACCAGCGCGTATTTTGGCTGGCTGAACGAGGCCGACCTGGTGCATTTCTGGTTGGATACCTTGGACCCGAATGCCTCGGTTATGGCCCGGGAGGAAGACGAGTTGCCCTTTGTCTTCGGCGAAATCCGGCTGATTTTTTTCAACGATGATTACTCGCAATCCTTGAAACTGCTGTGGCAGCACAAAAGCCGCCAGAATCCACTACTAACGAGCGACAATTAACCTCATGCGCTTTTCTGAAATTCCTGGCCAAGCGGACGTGAAGCGCGTGCTGGTGCAAACCGTGCACCGGCAGCACGTGGCCCACGCCCAGCTGTTTCGCGGAGCCGAAGGCTCGGCCGCCCTGGCCCTGGCTTTGGCCTACGCCACGTTTCTGAACTGTGAGCAGCGTGGCCCCGCCGCCCAGGATTCCTGCGGGCAGTGCCCGGCCTGTCAGAAAAACGACAAGCTGATTCACCCCGATCTGAATTTCATCCTGCCGGTTACCACCACCAAGGCCGTGGCCAAGGACGCCGTTAGCAGCAAGTTTGCCGCCGACTGGCGCAGCTTCGTGCTCGAAAACCCCTACCAGGGCCTCAACGACTGGATGCAGCACATCGGGGCCGACAACAAGCAGGGCAGCATTTCCAAGGAGGAAAGTCTGCAGCTGCTCAAGCTGGTTTCGCTCAAAGCCTTCGAGGGGCAGTTTAAAATCGTCGTTATCTGGCTGCCCGAGCTCATGCACCCGGCCGCGGCCAACGCCGTGCTCAAGCTGCTGGAAGAGCCGCCACCGGCCACCATTTTTCTGCTGGTGAGCTTCTCGCCCGAGCAGCTGCTGCCCACCATCATCAGCCGGGTGCAGCCGGTGGTGGTGCGGCCCTACTCCGAGGCCGATGTCGCCAGCTTTCTGCACCAGCAGCACCAGGTGCCCGAGGCCAAGGCCCGGCAGATTGCCCAGCTCGTGGAAGGCAACCTCGGCGCCGCCCTGGCCGCCCGCGAGGCCAGCACCGACAACGACTATTTCGCCTTCTTCGTGGAGTGGATGCGGCAGTGCTACGGCTACAAGGTGGACCTGATTCTGACCAAGACCGACGAGTTTCAGAAAATGGGCCGCGAAAACCAGAAGGAGTTTCTGCAGTTCGGCCTGGGCGTCCTGCGCAAGGTGCTGCTCTACGGCGTTGATGCGCAGTTTGTGCCCCACCTGCCGGCCAGTGAGCAGCAGTTCGTCACGGGCTTTAGCCGCTTCGTGCACCGCGCCAACGCCGACGCCCTGGCCCAGGAATTCAACGAGGCCCACTACCACATTGAGCGCAACGCCAACCCGCGGATGGTCTTCGTGGATATGTCGCTGCGCATCGCCGAGCTGCTGAAAATGCCTGCCTAAACGCTAGAAACGCGGAAAATACAGTTTGGTAATCTGCTATAGTAGCCGCTAAAAAGCCTATAGGCAAATGTGGCAAGCCGGTCGGTTACCTTTGCAGCGCCAAGTAAGCGCCCGGCTTTCGGAAAGCAAAAGAAAACTTTTTGGCTCCGTTCGGTGTCGCCTCTGATTACCACTTTTCTTCCTATGGTTTTGAATCGTCCCATTCGTATCGGTACCCGCGGCAGCCGGCTGGCGTTGTGGCAGGCCCACCACGTAGCGGCCTGTCTGGAGCTGGCCCAGCTGACCACCGAAATTGTCATCATCACCACCAAAGGCGACGTCGTGCTGGACCGCTCCCTGGATAAAATCGGGGCCAAGGGCGTGTTCACCGAGGAGCTGGAAGAAAGCCTGCGCTCGGGCGCCATCGACATTGCCGTGCACAGCGCCAAAGACGTGCAAAGCACCATTCCCGAGGATCTGGAGCTGCTGGCCTTTATGGAGCGCGAAAAAGTCAACGACGTCATCGTCAGCTACGACCCCAACCTCGACCTGAGCCGGCCCGACCTGGTGCTGGGCACGAGCAGCACGCGCCGTAAGGCCATGCTGCGCCGCCACTACCCGCACGCCACCACCGCCGAAGCCCGTGGCAACCTGCAAACCCGCCTGCGCAAGCTCGAAGAAGGCCAATACCACGCCCTGGTGCTGGCCTACGCCGGCGTGCACCGCATGGAGTACGACTCGCTGATTCGCCACGTGCTGCCCGAAACGCAGTTTGTGCCCGCCACCGGGCAGGGCAGCGTGGCCGTGGAGTGTGCCCGCAGCCTGGAGCCGGCCCTCAAAGCCGAGCTGCAGCGCGCCCTCGACCACAAAGCTACCCACACCTGCCTGCTGGCCGAGCGGGCCTTTCTGCGCACCATGGAAGGTGGCTGCAGCATTCCTTCCTTCGCCTTAGCTACGCTCACCGAAACCGGCACTTTGCAGCTCCACGGTGGCCTCATTAGCCTCGACGGGCAGCAATACCTGGAGGAAATTCTGACCACTGCCGACCTGAGCCAGGTCGAAGCTCTGGGCACGGAGCTGGCCGAGCGGGTCCTGCGCCGCGGTGGCCGCCAGATTCTGGACGATATCCGCAGCCAGCGGGCCGTGAGCTAAAGAGGATATGACGTAAAACAAAAAGGCCGGAAATGACTTCCGGCCTTTTTCCTTTTTTATGCGTGTAGCACCGGTTCTGGCGGCTGGGGCCGGCGGTCCAGCTTGTCGCGCAGCCAGTAGAGCAGCAGGGCGAAAACAGCCCCGCTGGTGTCGGCCAGCATGTCCTTTTGGGCGTCCCAGATGTCGCCCTGGCTGCCCAGAAACGCGGCTCCGGCGTCACCCCCGGCCGTTTCGGCGTACACCCACTCAATCAGCTCATAGCTCATGGCCACCGTACCGATGACGCAGAGTGGAAACAGGTAGGCCACGGCCCGGTTGCGGATAACCTGGTACCGGTCGATGAGCTCCAGGATGGCAAAGGCGTAGAACCCGACGCTGACGTGGGCCACCCGGTCGTACATGTTGCGCTTGAAGCCAAAGAGGTTGTTAAACCAGGCGAACGGTACTTTCTCAAAAGTGTAGTAGCCGCCGATGGTGTGCATAAACAGCAGCACGCTCATGAGCAGATACGCCAGGTTGGAGAACCGCACGCCGCGCACATACAGCACCACCAGCGCCGCGGCAATGGCCACAATAGGCGTATTTTCGGCTACCCAGGTGCCCCGCTCGGCCGGGTTGATGGCCAACACGGCAAAGAGGATAAGGTAAGCCAGCAACAGCAGCTTAGGAAACCAGTGGGGTGGGGGCGTGGCCGAGCGGGGAGCAGGCATACGAGGCGGAAAGTAAAGACGAGCTTGGCGCACAATACGGATATTTTGCAGTTTCGGCGGCGTTACACGTAAAAAGCCGGTTCTGATTGGCTGGGCCGTTCGGCCGGCCGCGCACGGAATTTGTAGCGCCGCCACCCGAAACCCCGTAGTTTTGCCTTACATCCTTTCACTTACCTCTCCGCTATGAAGCTCATTTCCCGCGCTACGGCGCTGTGCTGGCTCCTGCTTTGTCTGCTCACGGCCCCGGCCCTGCACGCTGCCAAAGCCCCCAAAAAAAGCAAGAAGGACCAGGTCGTAACCATCAGTACGCCCCAGGGCGACATCCGGCTGATTCTGTTTGACGAGACGCCCCTGCACAAGGAAAACTTTCTGAAGCTGGCCCAGAGCGGGTTTTATAACGGCACCACGTTTCACCGCATCATCCAAAACTTCATGATTCAGGGCGGCGACGGCAACTCCAAGGACGCCGACCCCAGCAACGATGGCATGGGCCCGCAGAACGATAAAACCATTCCGGCCGAAATTCGCCCCGAGTTTTCGCACAAGTTTGGAGCCGTAGCCGCCGCCCGGCAGGGCGACATGGTAAACCCCACCAAAGCCAGCAGCAGCTCCCAGTTTTACATCGTGCAGAACCACAACGGCACGCCCCACCTCAACGGCGGCTACACCGTCTTCGGGCAGGTTATCAGCGGCCTGGATGTAGTTGACAAAATTGCCGCTCAACCCAAGGACATGCGCGACCGGCCCACTACCGACATCAAAATGACGGTGAAAGTAGAAAAGCTGAAAAAGAAAAAAATCACCGAGCTCTACGGCTACAAGTACGAATAGCGCCGCCCCGTTATGACCAAACGTATTCTGGTGACCGGTTCGAATGGCTTGCTGGGCCAGAAACTGGTGGCGCTCCTTCGTCAGCAGCCAGGCGTAGAGCTTATTGCCTCTTCCCGCGGCGCTAACAAGCTGGCGGACCTGTATCCCGACCTACGCTTCGTGCCTCTGGACGTAACCGACCGCGCCCAGGTGCAGCAAGTGCTCCGGGCCGAACACCCCACCCACCTGATTCACACCGCCGCCATGACCAACGTCGACGAGTGTGAGCTGAACCGCGAGCCGTGCTGGTTGCAAAATGTCACGGCCGTGGAGCACCTCGTCGAAGCCTGCGAGCAGCTCGGCATCCACCTCACGCACGTCAGCACCGACTTTGTCTTCAGCGGTGCAGCCGGCCCGCTCGCGGAGGAAGCCACGCCTGGGCCGGTCAATTTTTACGGGGAAAGTAAGCTGGCGGCCGAGAAGGCCGTGCGGGCCAGCTCCGGCCGCTGGGCCATTGTGCGCACGGTGCTCGTGTATGGCATTGCCCACGAATACGGCCGTACCAACATCGTGCTCTGGGTCCGCGACTCGCTGCGGGCGGGCAAGCAGATCAATGTGGTGAATGACCAGTTCCGCACCCCCACGCTGGCCGAGGATTTAGCCCAGGGCTGCTGGCTAGTTGTCAAGCACGAGGCCACCGGCGTGTACCACATCAGCAGCAGCGAGCTACTCACGCCCTACCAAATGGCCCTGCAGGTTGCCGACTACTTTCAGCTTGACAAAAGCCTGATTGTCAAAGTCGACGCAAGCACGTTTTCCCAGCCGGCCAAGCGTCCTCTACGCACGGGCTTTATCATTACCAAGGCGCAGCGCGAGCTAGGGTACGCACCGCATACATTCCAGGAAGGCATTGCCCTACTAGCCAGGCAAACAGCCCAATGAGGAGCTGAATCTGCACAGCCAAACCGCTGTAAACGCAAAAAAACCGTTGGCAAAGCCAGCGGTTTTTTTACACACCTATTGCAACAACCTTTGGGTTTTGCCGCTGCGAGCAGAGCAGCGGGTAGCCCGTATTCTTTATTTTTTCACCATTTTACTGGCGGAACATTTTCGTTTTGCAGGCCTGCGAGCAGTCTGAGGAAACTGGCTGGCTCACTTGGCTGGCTGTTTCTTATGACAATATTAGGGCAAGAAAGCCCCGGTGTAAAGGATGATTTATTTCTAATTGTGACATAGTTAAGATGGTCTTTTTTGGAACCAAGATAGAACAGATTGATACTGGTCAAGGTCAGAGGAACAGCCTTAGTAACCAAAAATAGGGTATGGTGCAGCATTTCAGGCGTTTTGACTGCCAGTATAGAGGTGGGAGCGGGTGGAAATAATCCTGGTAATTGTGACGGATCAATTACTGGCGCGTGGTCTGCTTTGAGAAAGAAAATAACAGTTGCCGCAAAGCCAGAACGGTGAGCAGAATAGCAGAAGCCGGAAAAAGGATGAGCCACCAAGCCGTAAAGTCTTGCCGGGATGTGGCCAGGAGCCGGCCCCAACTGGCAATTTGGGGTGGCAAGCCAACACCCAAGAAAGAAAGTGTCGTCTCAAGGCCGATGAGCGCGGCTACGCTGAGTGGCAACAGGCCCCCAATTGTATTACGTAAGGCGGGAAAGGCGTGTCGAACCAGAATTTGCCAGGACGGCACTCCCAGCGCCTGAGCGGCCTCGATGTAAGGGAGCTGCCGAATTCGCAGCATCTCGGCCCGCACGAGCTGGGCCGAAACCGGCCAGTAGGTGAGTGAGAGTATGCACAGCATCGCGAATATCGACGGCTGCTGCACGGCGGCAATAGCCAGCACCAACACGAGCCGGGGTATTGAGGTCAATAGCGCAATGAGGAGCAGAACACCCTTATCCACCGGAACCGGCCACTGGGCAGCACGCGCCCCCGCCGCCAGCCCCCGCCGGGCTACTAACCAAGCGCCAACGCCACCAAAAAGTGCAAGCAACAGACCCGTAAGCGTGATCCGGAAAAAAAACAGGAAAAGACCCGCGGCAGCCAGCACGAGCACCGGCCCCGCCGGAATAGTGAGTCGACGGTTTCCATAGTAGCCTGCCAGACTACCTAGGAAGCTGCCCAGCAGAGTGGCGGCTATGGCGGCTGGTACACTGACGAGGCAAACCGTGCTGGCGCCGTAGAGCAGGCCGGCTAGCACATCCCGGCCCTGAGGATCCGTGCCCAGCCAGTGCGCCTTCTGCCCAGGAGGTTGAGCAAGTGCCTGCAAGTCTGGAATATCGGGAGCCCAAGCTGCGGGCAGCACCAGAGTACTGGCAGCGGCCGTCAGCACTATGGCCAGCCACCCCGCTGCCAGCCATCCCGCCCAGGAGTTCCGTAGTGCCCGTTGCCTCACGCTTCCAGTCTAATGCGAGGATCTGCCAGGTAATACAGCCAATCCGCCAGGATTTGGCCCAATAACCGCACCAGGGCTACCAGCAATACCGCTCCCAGTAGCACGGGAAAATCCCGGGCTGCCGCTGCTTCAGCCATTGTGCGGCCCATGCCGGGCAGCGCGAAGATCAGCTCCACCACCACGGCCCCAGCTACCAGCGCCGGTAGCAGATCCGCTACTTGGGCAATGGTAGGCAATAGGGCATTACGTAGCGCGTGCCGGTTGACAACGTACCGGCTTGCCAACCCCTTGGCCCGGGCCGTTACAATATATTGCTGCCACAACTCGTGTTGAAGGGCTGTATCGAGCTGTACCGCTAAGGCTGGAAAACTGACTAACACTAGGCTCAGCCAGGGCAAAATCAGGTGGTACCCGGTTGCCAGCAGCTGGTACGCCCAGGGCTGCGGGGGGAAGTCGGGGCGGGCTAGGCCATACGCTGGGAACAGCATCAGTACGTCGGGATTAGCCAAAAACAGCAACAAAAGCACCGCCACTACGAAAACAGGTAGCCCCTGCAGCAGGTGCAGGCCAGCCAGCACCAATGTGCGCCACCGCCGGTAACGGCTCAGCCCTAGTGCTACCCCATACGCCGCTGCGAGAGTCAATACAAAGGCGCCCGTCGTCAAGGTGAGCGTCGAAACCAGGGCCTGGCTTAGCAAATTTGCTACGGGCTGGTCGTCCCGAAAGGACTGCCCCAAATCACCCTGGGCTAGGCCGCGCAGCCACACATGATACTGGTTGTGCCACCCATTCCACTGCCACCGCAGCCCCCAGCCCCGTTGCGGGGCCAAGGTAGGAGTCAGATAAAAAAGTGGTAAGTCAAGGCCCAAACGCTGCTGCAGGCGAAACTCGGCCGCGCGCAACTGGGCTGCGGTGGCTACGTGGCCGGTTATGCTGCTGGTCTGCAGTTCGGCCAACCGTAGCTGGTTACTGGCTAAAAGCCGGCTTAGTAGGAAAATAATAGAGAGAATTCCCCAAGCCGCGGGCAGGGTACGCAGCAGTCGGGAAAACAAAAAGCGCCCCATTATTTACTTTGTTCGGCTCGGTGCAAGTTGAATAGCAGTAGCAGTGTAGCCCGGGCGTAGCCCCGTCACTTGCAGATTGGTAAGCCGCTGCGAGGCCGCTAGCCGGGAACGGAGAAAGAACAGAACCATCAGGGGCTTTTCTTCGTGCAGCATCCGTTGAAACCGCCGTAGCAGCACCGTTTGTCGGTTCTCATTTTCCTCACTGGCAATGGCTTCAATCAACTGGTCACTGGCGGCATTGCCAAAGCCGGTGTAATTACCTGATCCTATGCTATTGGAGTGCAGGATGGGAGCAAAGTTGTATACAAACGGATTGCCGGTAATAGTGAAGAGGTACAGATCTACCGAGCCAGCCCGGAGCTTTTCCCAGAACAAGGATGCTTCTAACGGTTGGGGCTGCAAGGCAATTCCGAGTTTGCCTGCGGCGGCCCGTAATTGCAGCGCTATAGTTTCAAAAGCAGGGTCGCCGGTGCGGTAACTCAGCGTAAGAGCCAGCCGCTGAGTTGTACCATCCGGGCTCCGGCGTGTCCATTCTCCGGCGGGCTGCCGCTGCCAGCCCGCTTTGCGTAGGAGCCGCATAGCCGTTTGAGGGGAGTACGTGGGCAGAGGCAAACTATCGTTATAAACCGGGCCTGAGTTAGGATTAATCAGCCCGACACTGGGATAGGCCATTCCCAGTTGAGTGGCCTTAATCAAAGCCGGAATATCAAATAAGTGAGCTAGTGCTTGCCGCGTAAACTTGTCCTGCAGTGCGGGCTGCCTGGTATTAAAGCAAGCCGTTATCATTTTGTAGGAATCAGCAGTGAAAAACTGCAGTGCCGCTTTGTTATCCGGGTCTTGCTTCAGCCGCTGAAATTCCTTAGCGGGCATCATCGGAAAAACATCAATATCCCCGCGTCGCAGCGCCAGTAGGGCCGTTGCTTCATCGGGAATAATCTGATAGTCGAGTTGCTGAGGATGGGCCTGCAGGGGCAGCAGGTCGGAGCGGAGCGTGTCGGCCCACCAGTGGGACTTGCGCTTAAACGTCAGAAAGCGTCCCGGCTCCCATTTTGCCAGCGTGTAGGGCCCACTGCCGGGCAGATGCTCTGGATGGTGAGCCAACTGAGCTTGTTTGTAGCGCTCTACGAAAGCCCGCACCGCCGGATTGTGCGAGTCAGCGGCAGTATCCGCGCGTAGCGAGGCCAGAGAAATGGGGCGCAACTGGCCCTGAGGGTCCAGGGGGTATTCGGGTAGGATAACGTAGTCGCCGGAGGAGTGCTGATACTCGGGTGAATGGCCCGCGCAGACCAGGGTAAACCGTCGTGGATCAACCGGATCAAAACGGATATCCCGGATGAAACCCCACTGTGCCTGATTCGATTCAATGGGTAGACCCGGGCAATTCATCACTTTGAGCGTGAATGCCACATCCTTGGCTAAGATAGGCTGCCCATTATCCCATACGGCCTCGGGCCGGATACGGTAGGTGAGTAGGGTCAGAGAGTCGGTATGCTCAACTGTCGGTAGTGCCTCCGCAAGGCAAGGGGTAAATTGCTGTCGACTAGGGTCGACAAATAGTAAGCTGGAATACAGCATGTTAGCCGCTTCCAGCGAATTCTCATTGGGAAGAACAAGGGGATCTAGGTTTTCCGGGTCTCTTTCCCAGCGAATTCGTATCGCGGCGGAAGAGTCCTCCCGGTGGGTAGAGCAGGCGCTGAAAGCGCCGCTCACCACGACCAGAAAACCAAACAAAAGATGCTTCATGAAGAGGTTATTGCTCGGAACAGGGTCCGGGCAAGTTAACTAACATTCGACAGGAAGCAGAGCGCCAAGCAGGCGATGAAGCTTTAAATCATTCCGCCGCCCCAGCCACCGCCACCTTGTTCCGATTCGGAAGGTGTGGGCGCAACGATGATGACATTAGAGTTATTGGCATTCGAAGACGCCTTGGGCTCAGTAGAAGCTGTCAAGCTGGAGAGTTGAAGCAGGGCAATGGCGATAAGTTCTAACATGGCGCTTTAGGAGGTTGAGTCGTTCGAGAGTTTGAATGACACAAATTTGCTGCACAACTAGGCTGACGGAAAGGAAAGATATTCTGTAAAAGTGACTTGGATTTTATGAATAAATATTAGCTTTTTATGAAAGTAGATAAGGTTAGACAGCATACAGCTAAGTAATTAACCAGCTGTCAAAACGAATATGCACTTCTAGTTTTGGGAAAATGTGACTTTTTGATTTTAGTAAGGGTAAAATTACCCAAGCACAAAGGTGCAGAACGATTTGCCAACTAATAAAGGAAATATTTGAAATATTTGTGACAGGCTTTATCGGCTTTTCTTCATCTTGCAAAGTCCTCAATCGCCTCCAAAGCCACAATTTGCCCATGGAAAAACTAAGCAATCTTGCGCGGATTGTGACAGACCGCCGAGTGAAAGAATCTCCCCTGTTCGACTTTTCCGCTAAGAAGTCGGCACACAAAGATTTAAAACTTATTCGGCTACTCGAAGAAGCACCCGACAGCACCCAGTTGCAACTGACCAAGGCCCTATACGGAAGGGTTTCAGCTACTAGCAACACCTCATTCCGGAAATTGAAGTCGCGGGTACAGCAGAAGTTGCTGAACCACCTCTACTTCTTGGAGCAGTCGGACCCGCGCCATTTGGTATCCAGAAGATACGAGTTGCAATGTATAGGGTTATATCATCAAGTGACAATTCTGTACGGGGAGGGAGAGTACTTGCTGGCCGAGCAACTGCTGCGCAAATGCCTGCGGCAAGCTTTGGAAGGAGAGTTTACGGAGTATGCTGTATTGGCCACTCGCCTGCTGGGCAAGCTCTACGTTGATCTGCGACAGCCGGCTCGTTATCGGGCAGCCAGTAAGCAGCTCCAGAAATTGCAGGAGCTTATGGCGCTAGAGGATGAGGCGGGCCAGATTTATTGGAGTAGCAAGATGGCTCAGGCGCATACGGTGCGGGCCCGGCGAGCCTTGCTCAACGACTTACCCGGCTACCTAGCTCAACTGCAGCAGCTGCACGAAAAAGCCCGCAGCTATACCACATTCAACTACCTCTACCTGATTCAACTAACCCTGCTCGAGTTTACGGGTAATTATGAGGAAATTATCAAGATTACCACGGCTACGGAAAAGCTCTGGGCGAAAGGCAAAATCAACCGCCGCCGCTTTGACAGTCGCTTCAATAATTACATGACGGCCTATGCGTACTTGCATAACAAGCAGGCATCCATTGGTTTAAGACTTTCTGAGGGCTATCTGAAAGACTTTCATCCCTCGTCGGGCAACTGGTTCTTCTTTATGGAGAACTACGTGTTGCTGGCCTTGCACGCGGGGCAGTACAGCCAGGCGCAGCAACTGCTGGAAATGGCCCATAAAAATCCTTACTTCCGTAAACAGCGGGCCGCGGCCCGGCAGCGGTGGGACCTGTATAAGGCTTATATCTACTTTTTACAACCAGAGAATTCCCCACTGACACTGCGGCACTTTAACCAGTTTGTGCAAACAGTGCCTGACTACAGTCGGGACAAGCAGGGCTACAACGTGGCCATTCTGATTTTACAGTATCTAAACTTCCTGCGTCGTCAGGATGTGGAAAACCTACTGGCCCGCTTGGAAAGCCTGCGCAAATACGAACAGCGCCACTTACGAGAGTCGGCCACGCTGCGGAGTCAATTGTTTTTCCGGCTGCTGGTGCTGACTGTAAAGGAGAATTTCGATCCGGAAGCTTGCGAAAAGAAGGGGCAACCGTTGCTGCATCGGCTGCATGAGGCGCCGCAGCCGGGGGAGGCCTACGCCGAAATCGAAATTATTCCTTACGAGGCGTTGTGGGGCATCACGCTGGATATTTTGCGGGCCAACTTAGCAGAAGATAAGGCGGCCGAACAGGCCCGCCGGGCCCGGGTGGCCTAGGGGCGGCTAGCCACCGTGCCGGCGTGGGTGGCGGGCGCCGCTTTCTTGGCGGGTAGGCTAGGGGCTGGTTTGGCTTTGGGAAGCTGCTTCACCACTTTGGTGGGTTGGGCTTTAGGCGCGGCAGGGGCTGGCGCGGGCTTGGGTGCTGCCGGGGCAGATGCAACCAAAGGAGTAGTAACAACGGGAGCCGCAGCGGTAGCAGGAGCTAGCGGAGCCGTCAGGGCAGCAACGTAGTTCTCGTAGCGCTGGTACTGCGCCTCCGACAGCACGCCCTTTAATTTCTCGGCGTACTCCTTTTCCACAACTGCCATCTTGCTTTGCAGCATTGCCGGATCAATGCTGTACATCTGCTTGATTTCGTTTTCCTGCACCAGACGCTCGTAGGTAAAGCGCTTGACTTGCTGCGTGCGGGCATCATCCAGGGCAATGTGCTGGGCTAGTGTCCGGGTATTGTTCATAGCTTGAGCGCGCAGATCGGGAGCCTGCTGGGCTTGGGCGGCACTGATAGTAAACAGAGTAGCAAACAGCGCGGAAAAGCAGATTTTCTTCATGAGAAGAGACAGTGTAGCGGATAGGTGATGTCACAAAGAAACAAAATAATATTGATATAATACATCATGATTAAAAATATATTGCAATATGTCAAGAATCAATATTATAACTCGTGCTTGAGCATTTTAGAAAGCCAGTAATCGGCAGCTGGAGTAAGTTAATAACGTGCAGCAGCCCGACCAACCCCGCTACTCGTGAAAGTGCAATGGGTGGGCCGGGCTGCTGTAACTGGTTGTATTTCAAGCAGGGAGGATGAGTGCTGCCTGGTCGGCTTAGAATTTGTTCAGCCGTTGCAGGACTTCGCGCAGGTAGGTCTGTCCTATGGGAATCTGCTTGTTTTCGATGGTAATTGTATTGTCTTCAATTGCTTGCACCCGCTTTAGGTTGACAATAAAGGAACGGTGAGCCCGCACGAAAATAGAAGTCGGGAATTTTTCTTCCACCGCCTTCATAGTGCTGTACACAATAAGCTTGCTGTGGGGCATAACGATGTGGACATAGTCGCCCAGGGCTTCGACGTAGCTGACATCGTTGAACAGAACTTTGACCAGCTTGGTATCGACCTTGACAAAGGTAAAGTCGGGGTCGGTGCTGGTTGGTATCGCGCTGGCGGCTGCGGGGGGCGTTAGGCTCGTATCGGAAAGTTCAAGAGCTTTCTGGGCTGCTTTCAGAAACCGAGCGTAGCTGATGGGCTTCACCAGGTAATCCACTACATCGTGCTCGAAGGCTTCGACGGCGTAGTGCTTGCTACTGGTAATGAGAATAACCAGGGGCGGGTTCTGCAGGGTATTGAGCAGATCAATGCCCGACATCAGCGGCATTTCGACATCCAGAAACAGCAAATCGACGGGTTGGGTCCGCAGTACTTCGGCCGCCGCCATAGCGCTGTCGTAGCTACCAATGGCGGTTAGGAAAGGAGTATTGTTGATGCAATTAATAACGATTTGAACGGATAGCGGATCGTCATCTACAACGAGGCAACGCAGGGGAGAGGAGGGTGCTGGCATAACGCCAAAGGTATAAGAAGACGGGAGAAAGAGAAGCGCAGTTTTGCCGGCTTACCGGCGGAGCTGATTCTGCAGCCGAAGCTCCAGGTGAGGGTATAGCGCGGCCAGCTGATGACCTACCATGGCTACCAGGTGTGGGGCAGCCTCGGCATCGGCGGGAGAAAGGGGCCGTTCGAGCTTTTCGAGGCATTGCTGAATAGCCGGCACGCCAAAATACACGATTTGCCCTTTCAGCTTATGTGCCATCCGGGCCAGATCCTGACGGTCGGCAGTAGCCAGTTGCTGGTAGAGAGAGGGAGTTTGCTGCAGAAAGGTGGTAATAATTTGGGCAATAAACGCTTCGTTGCCGGCGGCCAGTTCATCCAGCAAGTGCCACTCGGGCCGAATGGTGCCAATATCGGTAGGGTCGGGAGCTGCGGCGGGCGGGCGGACCGTAACGCTGGGACGGATCCGGGCGGTATGGCGCACTAGGCTGGCGTGCAGCAGGGTAGGCTCGAAGGGCTTGGGCAGGGTTTCGTTCATGCCCGCCGCCAGAGCCCGAGCCTGATCGGTGGGCGAAAAGGAGGCGGTGAGGCCAATAATGGGCAGTTGCTTCAGGTGCTGATGCCGCCGCAGCCGCCGGGTGGCTTCGTAGCCGTCCATTTCGGGCATTTGAATATCCATCAGCACCGCGTCGAAGGGCTGGGTGCTGGCCAGCTCCACGGCCTGCCGCCCATTCTCGGCGGTAGTAGCCACTATGTTCCATTCCTCCAGCGCCCGGCACACCACGAGCTGGTTGAGCTCATTATCGTCGGCAACGAGCACGCGCAGGCCGGGGTCGAAGGGTAGTAACAGACTGGAGGAAGCAGACATACAGGAAAAATAGCGGGCTACTTGCCGGTTACTTTAAACTCGGTGCGGCGGTTGAGCTGGCGGCCAGCCTTAGTGGCGTTGGTTGCCACGGGCTGGGAGTCGCCGTAGCCGGCAAAGGTCAGGCGGCCTTTGTCTACACCTTTGCCCACAAGGTAATCTACCACGGCTTTGGCGCGGCGCTGGGAGAGGTCCTTGTTGTATTCGGCCTTGCCCACGTTGTCGGTGTGGCCCGAAATTTCCAGGCGCAGGGCCGGGGTTTCGACCATAAGCTTCTGCAGGCGCTCCAGCTCGGCGGTGCTTTCCTTGCGCAGCGTGGCCTTGTCGAAGTCGAAGAAGATATTGTTGAGCACTACTTTCACGCCCACGTCCAGCTTCTTGAGGGCAATATCCTTCACCACTTCCGAGTAGGCGGCCCCGGCCGGCAAATCAAAGTTTTCGGAGTGGAACAGGTAGCCTTGCTGCCGCACTACGATGCCGTAGTTGACGCCCGAAGGCAGCGACACCAGGTAGCGGCCCGACTGGGCATTGGCCCGGAACGAGGCAATGAGCTCGTTGCGGGAGTTGTCGACCACGTCGATGGTGGCTTCCAGGGGCTGCTTGGTAGCTTCATCCGTCACGACGCCCTTGAGAATGGTTACCTGGGCCGTGGCAATGGGAACCGGCGGGGCCAACGAGGCTTCTTTCACGGGCTGGGCGCGGGAGGCCAGCAGCTGGTCTTCCTGCGACAATACCGGCGGCTTTTCGGCCCCCAGAAACGTAATCTGGTAGATGTCTTTGCTACCCAGGCCGTCGTCGCGGAAGGACGAGTAGTAGCCGTGGCGGCCCGAGGCGGAAATCACGAAGAACACGTCGTCGTCGGGGGTGTTGATGGGCCAGCCCAGGTTTTCGGGCTGGCTCCACTTGCCGTTCTCGAACACCGACTTAAAGATGTCGTAGCCGCCCATCGAGTTGTGACCCTCCGAGCTGAAGTACATCGTTTTGCCGTCGGGGTGCAGGAATACGCCTTCCTCGCCGTAGGGCGTGTTAATGGTGGGGCCTAGGTTGACGGCCGGGCCGCGGCCCTCAATTTCCACCTTATAAATATCCCGGCTGCCCAGGCCGCCGGGTTTGTCACTCACGAAATACAGGCTGCGGCCATCGGGGGTGTAGGCCGCCGACGACTCGTGGGCGCGGCTGTTGATGCGGGAGCCCATCTTCTCGGGCTTGCGCCAGGCCGCTCCGCGCAGCTCCGATTCGTTCAGGTCGCCGCCGTTGTCTTCCAGGTACACCAGCATGCGCTGCCCGTCGGGCGAGAGGCCCACCGTAGCGTCGTGGCCCTCATTGTTGACGGGCTTGCCCAGGTTGCGGGCCGGCGACCAGCCCGAGGCCGTGCGGGTGCTCTGGTAAATGTCTTCGAAGAAGCCGCCGGTTTCGGGGTCCCGTTCCTTGCCCGTGGAATTGTCGCGGCGGGAAGTGAAGAGGATTACCGACTCATCGGCCGAAATCACCGGGCCGTAGTCGGCGTAGGGGGAGTTAACGGACGGGCCGGCGTTGTCGATAAAGACCCGGGAAGGCTTCTGCTCCAGCTTGCGGCCATTCTCACACTCCTGAATTTTCTTGCTGATAGCCGCCATGACCGTCGCCGTGTTTTTGCCCGTTGCGGCGGGCTGGGCGGCTTTATACTCGGCAATAGCCTCCGCCCACTTGGCGTTCAGGTGCAGGCTGCGGCCCAGCAGGTAGTGAATGCCGGGGTCAATGTCGGGGTTGAGCTGGTAGGCTTTCTGCACGTAGGCCAGAGCCCGGGGCTTGTAGCCCGAGTGCAGGTAACAGTCGCCGATGCGCAGGTTGAGGCGGGCGTTGTTGGGGTTGAACTTCTGGGCTTCGAGGTAGTGGGGCAGGGCCAGCTCGTAGCGGGGCGGGTCCATGTCGTACCACTCGTCGCCGGTTTTGATTTCCTTCTGGGCTTCTTTGAGGCCGTCCTTGTTGGATTTGAAGTTGTCTTTATCAAACTCAACGTTCTGGGCGGTGGCTACCTGCGCCAGCAGCACCAGCGCAATCAGCAGAATTCTGGACATAAGGGCGAATTTGACGCTGAACTATTAGCGGAAATAGGAAGAGAAAAGGGGGGGTTATTCGGCGCCGCAGCCGGAGTTGGCGGCGTAGCTCGAGCCGGTTTCAAGGCCCAGCTCGGCGGCTTTTTTCCAGTCCTGGCAGGCTCCGGCGGCGTCGCGCAGCATCTCGCGGGCGTGGCCCCGGTTCAGGTAGGCTTCGGCGTACTGGGCATTCAGGGCAATGGCCTTGGCGGCATCGGCGGCGGCACTCTTGTAGTCTTCCAGCTTGAGGTGGGCCGCGGCCCGGTTGTTCCAGGCAAAGGCGTAAGTGGCATCCAGCTCAATGGCCTTGCTGAAGTCTTCCACGGCGCCTTTGTAGTCGCCGGCGTCGTAGCGGGTGCTGCCGCGGTTGGTAAAGGCCGTGGCGTTGTCCTGCTTCTTGCTCAAATAGGCGTTGTAGTCGGCCAGAGCGCCTTTCAGGTCATTGGCGCGGCGCTTGGTGGCGGCCCGGTTCAGCAGGGCCGGCAGAAACTCGGGCTGCAGGCTCAGGGCCTTGGTGTAGTCCTGAATAGCGGCTTCGAAGTTATTGAGCTTGCGCTGGGTGCTGGCCCGGTCGTGGTAGGCGTAGGCGTAGTTGGGGTCAACCTTAATAGCCTGGTCGAAGTCTTCCTTGGCGGCCTTGAAGTCGCCTTTTTCGAAGCGCAGGGCCCCGCGGTAGTACCACGACGGCGCGTAGTCGGGCTTGATTTCGGCGGCTTTGCCGTAGTCCTGCTCGGCTTCGGTGGGTTTGCCCAGCGCCTCCTGGGCCTGGGCCCGGCCAAAGTAGTTGCTGAAGCCGGTAGCTTCGAGCTTGATGGCCTGGTCGTAGTCCTGCACGGCCTGCTGGTATTCCTTGAGCTCGTAGCGGGTGGTGGCGCGGTTGTAGTAGGCCTTGGCAAAGTCGGGCCGCAGCGTGAGGGCCCGGTCAAAGTCCTGGATGGCGGCCCGGTAGCTCTTGCTGCTGTACTTGGCCACGCCGCTGTTGTAGAGCTTTTCGGCCTGCTGGGCCGGGGGGAGGGTGGAAGCCCGCACGGTATCTACCTGGGCCTGAGCCGCCACTGCCGACAGGCTTAAACCAAGGGCAAGTAGTAAGATTTTCTGCATAACCGGAGTATGGGGTAAGCTGACTCGTTAAATGTACTTTTATTTGGCCTAACGCGGCAAGCAATGCTGTTCTTTTCTTGGGAATAGCACTTTGGCGTTACGCAACTTAACTCGGCAGTATCGGTTACGACGCAATACCCGGCTGGGCCCGCACCATGTCCTCCCACTCCTGGGCCAGCGGCGCGGCGTAGGCCGGGCGGGCGGCGCGGCGGTACCAGTAAGCGGCGTTGCCCGGGTCGCCTTCCTGCCGGTGCAGGTAGGCGTGCAGCCAGTTGTGCAGTGGGTCGGTATCGTTGGCCTGTGCCAGGTTGTGGGCCAGATTCCACTCCTGGCGGCCGGCGTGCCAGAGCCCGCGCAGCACGGCCGAAACGCCGGCCGGGGGCTGGGCACCCGCCAGGCTGGCAACGAAGAATTCGTAGGTCATGGGGCGAATATATTGAACAGGAAATACACCTGGCGTTGTTGGGAAGCTAACCATTCGGGCCGCCGCCGGTTTATGCAAGCGCGGCGCCCGGAGTTTGCGTATTTTTGCTGAGCCTCCGGGCCTTCCTGTTGCTTTTTCATTCTCACTTTCAGCCCATTCTTTACCAATGGCAACGTATCCTGAATACATGGTAGCTCCCATCCGCCAAGACCTCACGTCGGCCGGCTTCGAGCAACTGATGACCCCCGAAGAAGTTGATTCGGTTCTGAACACCCAAAGCGGCACGGTGCTGCTGGCCGTCAACTCGGTGTGCGGCTGCGCCGCCGCCAAAGCCCGCCCGGCCCTGAAAATGGCCGTGTCGAGCTCCGAGAAGAAGCCCGCCAAGCTCGTGACGGTATTCGCCGGCATGGAAACCGAAGCCGTAGCCAAGGCCCGGGAGCACATGCTGCCCTACCCGCCCTCCTCGCCCAGCATTGCCCTCTTCAAGGACGGCGAGCTGGTGCACGTCATCGAGCGGCACCACATCGAAGGCAACGACCTGATGCGCATCGTCGACAACCTGCAGGGTGCCTTCGAGGAGTACTGCTAGGTTTCAGTTGTTCGTTGTTCGTTGTCAGTTGTTCGTTTCCTTAGCGCACTGATAGGTACAGCTACTAACAAAAAGGCCCGAAGCATCAGCTTCGGGCCTTTTTGTTAGTAGCTGCCAGCACAACCTGACAACTGACAACGAACAACTAACGACGAACAACTAAATCAAAGTCCCAGCGACTTGAAGAAGGCGTCCTGGTTGGGCTCCCGACCCAGGAAGGCCTTCACCAGGTTGTACTCCTCGTCGGTACCGCCGCGGGCCAAGATCATGTCCCGGTAGCGCAGGCCGGTCTTCTGGTCCATGATGCCGTTCTTCTCGAAGACGGAGAACATGTCCTCGGCGTAGACCTTGGACCACATGTAACCGTAGTAGCCGGCGCCGTAGCCCGTCAGGTGACCGAAGGCGGCCTGCATGTTGGTGCCGTCGAGGTAGGCGAAGGGCGTAATCTGATTTTGCAGGCGCTTCACCACGTCGGTGGTAGTTTCAGTACCGTTGGGGTCAAACTTGTCGTGCAGGGTCATGTCGAGCGTGCCGTACAGAATCTGCTGGGAAGCGCCGATGCCCGAGCCCACGTTGCGGGCGGCCCACATCTTGTCGTAGAGGGCTTTGGGCAGCACCTCGCCGGTCTGGTAGTGCTTGGCGAAGGTCTTCAGGGCGTCGTAGTTCCAGGCCCAGTTCTCCAGAATCTGGGAGGGCGCCTCCACGAAGTCGCGCTTCACGCTGGTGCCCGACTGGCTGCTGAGCTCGGCCGTGGTCAGCAGGTTGTGCATCACGTGGCCGAACTCGTGGAAGAAGGTCACCACCTGGCCGTGGCTCATCAGGGCGGGCTTGCCGGCCGCCGGCGGGTTGAAATTGCAGAGCAGCACGGCCTGGGGCAGCTGGTAGCCCTTGGCCGTGGCCTTGCCGCTGGTCACGCCGAAGCAGGCGGCGTGGGTGTACTTGTTGTCCCGCGGGAAAAGGTCAATATAGAAGCGGCCGATGAGTTTCCCGTCGCGCTGCACCTCAAACATGCGGGCATCCTTGTGCCACACCGCCGGGTCCTTTACCTCCGTGAACTTCAGGGCAAACAGGCTCTGGGTGGTTTGGAACAGGCCATCCACCACTTTGCTCACCTCAAAGTACTCCTTGATTTTCTCGGCGTCGAGCTGGTACTTGTCCTTCATCAACAGGTTGTTGTAGAACGAGCTTTCCCAGGGCGTAATGGTCTTGGCGCCGGGGTCCTTGGTGTAGGCCCGCTTCACCACGAGCAGCTCTTCCAAGTCCTGCTGGCTTTTCTGCTTGACGCGGTCCACGAGCTTGGTTTCGAAGGCCCACACCGTTTCGGGCGTCTTGGCCATGCGCGAGCTGGTTTGGTAGGCGGCGTAGGTTTTGTAGCCCAGGAGCTGGGCCTTTTTCTGGCGCTCTACCAGCAGCTGCTTGAGCACGTCCAGGTTCTTGTCCGACGCCCGGTTGTTATATAAGGTGTAGAGCTGCTTGCGCATGGCGTCCGACTCGGCGTACTTCATGAACGTGCCGTAGGCCGGACCGTCGAGGCCGATGCGGTAGGCGTCGCCGGCTTTGGGGCGGCTCTTGATGTAGTCGTCCGGCAGGCCCTTCATATCGGCCGCATTCACCAGCAGAAAGCCCTGGTCTTTGGCAATATTAGCCCCGAAGGCCAGGCTCAAATCCCCGATTTTGTCGTTGATGGCCTGCAATTCCTTGCGCTTCTCGGGCGTGAGGGCAAAGCCGTTGCGCTCGTAGTCCTCCACCGTTTCGGTCAGGTACTTCTTGCGGGCTCCGGTCAGGCTCTGGGCTTCCTTGGTCTTGGAGTAGTCCTTCACGGCCTTATACAGCTGCTCATCGAGCTCCAGCTCGTTGCCGTACTTGCTGATAACGGCAATACTGCGCTGGGCCTGGTTGCGCACGGCCGAGTCGGGACTGGCGTTAAACAAGATGCTGATCGGGCCGGCCACGCTGCCGATATGGTCGCCCAGATTATCGAGGGCCAGCATGGTGTTGGCGAAGGTGCGCTTGGTGGCCGGCACCTTATAAATGGCCTGCAACGACGCCTTCGTGTCGCTGATGACCATGTCGGTGGCCTGCTTCACGTCGGCCTTGGTGGCGCGCCGGAAGTCGATGACCTGGTTGAAGCCCGGCGTCAGCGGGTTGGTGGGCGGGGCCGGCTTGTCGGCCGCCGGGCTACTCAGCGCGGCCAGGCTGGCCAGCACCGCGAAGCCCAGCTGCCGGGCACTCGGGGAGGAGAAAATGAACATACGAATTGGGGTTAGGCGGATGCAGTGCCGAAGATAAGCAGGCAACGGAATAATCTAATTACACAGTTTTGGCCTGCGGGCTGCTTGGTATGACAACCAGCTTTCATCAAAAGTGCCCTCAGTGGCTGGAAACGGCCTTCCCGAAGGTCGTCGCAAAACGTCCCTATGTTTTGGGCAAAACCTCCTGATGTTTTAGTCCGGACATCACTATGTTTTGCTCCAGACATTACTATGTCTTGGCCCAATCGTCGGCGGGTTTTATGCAGGCCCCCGCCTAGCCTGAAAAGAATCCAATTCTCGCTAAAGCAAAAAGCCGCCCCGGACGGGAGCGGCTTTTGGTAGCTAGTAGCGCGAAATCCAGAGCGTCATGCTGAGCGAAGTCGAAGCATCTCTACCGCAATGCTAAAATCAAGTACTCCTGCGGGAGAGATGCTTCGCAAGCTCAGCATGACGGGCATGTAAACGCGCCTTAGTTGGCGTACTCGCTCAGGAACTTGATGCGCATCAGGCGCAGGTCTTCCTCGGTGTACTCATCGGGGCCGAGCTCCTTGAGGGCCACGGCAATGTTGTCGGTGCTGGCCTGCAGGAAGTAGTCGGTGATTTCCTCCTGCCGGTCCTGGTCCAGCACGCCGTCGATGTAGTAATCCAGGTTGAGCTTGGTGCCGGAGTAGCAGATGTGCTCAATTTCCTCCATCAGCTCCCGCATGTCGATGCCCTTGGAGGAAGCAATTTCCTCCAGATCCATCTTCTTGTCGATCTGCTGGATGATGTAAATCTTAATCTTCGACTTGTTGACGGCCGACTTCACCACCACGTCGGCGGCCGTCACGATGTCGTTTTCCTCGACGTACTTCTGGATCAGGGCCAGGAAGGGTTGCCCAAACTTCTGGGCCTTGCCCTGGCCCACGCCGCCCACGTGGGCGAGGTCGTCCATCTTGGTGGGGAAGGTAGTGGCCATTTCCTTCAGGCTCGGGTCCTGAAACAGCACGTAGGGGGGCAGGTTTTTCTCCTTGGCTATCTTCTTGCGCAAGGATTTCAGCATCTCAAAAAGCGCGGCGTCGTGGCCCGCGGCTTCCTGGACTTCCTCTTTTTCTTGCTCTTCTTTCACCTCTTCCTCGTAGTTGTGGTCCTTGGTGAGTTTGATGGAATGCGGATTCTCGATGAAATCTAAGCCTTTGGGACAAATTTTCACAACGCCAAAGTTCTCGATGTCCTTCTCCAGGAAGCCGTTGAGCAGGGTCTGGCGCAGCAGCGAGTGCCAGAAGGCCGCGTCATGGTCCTTGCCCTGGCCGTAAATCGGCAGGGCGTTGTGGCCGTAGCTTTCCACGTGGGCGTTGTTCATGCCCATGAGCACGGTCCCGATGTGCTCGATGCCGAAGCGCTCCTCGGTCTGCACCACGGCTTTGAGGGCCATAACTACCTCGTCCTTGGCCTCAAACCGCTCCTTGGGGTGGCGGCAGTTGTCGCAGAAGCCGCAGTCCTTCTCGAAATGCTCGCCGAAGTAGTGCAGCAGCTGCTTGCGCCGGCACACGGCCGAGTCGGCGTAGTTGGCCATTTCCTGGAGCAGCAGCTTGGAGTTGTCGCGCTCGGTCACGGGCTTGTCCTTGTTGAACTTCTCCAGCTTCACGATGTCGTCGTAGCTGTAGAACATCAGGCAGTTGCCCTCCAGTCCGTCGCGGCCGCCGCGGCCGGTTTCCTGGTAGTAGCCCTCAATGCTCTTGGGCGTGTCGTAGTGAATCACGAAGCGCACGTCGGGCTTGTCGATGCCCATGCCGAAGGCAATGGTAGCCACGATGACGTCGGCTTCCTCGTTGAGGAAGGCGTCCTGGTTGGCCATGCGCACGTGCGGGTCGAGGCCGGCGTGGTAGGGCAGGGCCTTCACGTCATTCACGCGCAGCAGCTCGGCAATTTCCTCCACCTTCTTCCGGCTCAGGCAGTACACGATACCGGCCTTGTTCTTGTGCTGCTTCACGTACTGAATCAGCTGCTTCTTGGTGTTGTGCTTGGGCCGCACCTCGTAGTAGAGGTTGGTGCGGTTAAACGAAGTCTTGAACACCGAGGCCTCGTCCATCTGCAGGTTCTTCTGGATGTCGAGCTGCACCTTGGGCGTAGCCGTGGCCGTGAGGGCAATAATGGGCACCTGCCCGATATTGTCGATAATGCCCCGGATGCGGCGGTACTCGGGGCGGAAGTCGTGGCCCCACTCCGAAATGCAGTGAGCCTCGTCAATAGCCACGAAGCTGATGGTGGCCTTCTGCAGGAAGTCGATGGTTTCGTCCTTGGTCAGGCTTTCGGGCGCCACGTAGAGCAGCTTCACCTCGCCGCTGATGACGTCCTTTTTCACCCGGTTCATCTCCGACTTCGACAAGGTCGAGTTCAGAAACGCCGCGTTTACGCCGAAGGCGTTGAGCTGGTCCACCTGATTTTTCATCAGGGCAATCAGGGGGGAAATAACGATGGCCGTGCCGGGCAGAATCAGGGCGGGCAGCTGGTAGCACAGCGACTTACCGGCCCCGGTGGGCATAATCACGAAGGTATTGTTGCCCTCGATGACGTTCTGAATGATGGCTTCCTGGGTGCCGCGAAACTGACCGTACCCAAAAACTTCCTTTAACTTGCCCTTCAGATCAGCCTCATGCTTGACTGCTTGGTTTACCGCTGGCATCGACATTTCCACTTGCTCTTTTGAGTTGCAGACTTGAGCACCGACACCACTAGTGTTGGTTACTCAATCTAGACAAATTTAGATTGAAACAGCAGAACGACACCAACACAATTGCAAAAAAAGTGCTTCTCGAAGAAGCAGACGCCGTTCGGGGAGTGGCCGAAGCCATAGCCCAGACGCCGGATTTTGCACAATGCGTAGCCGCCATACTCTCTTTACGGGGTCGGGTGGTAGTTACCGGCATCGGAAAGAGCGCCCACATTGCGGGCAAGATGGTGGCCACCCTGAACTCCACGGGCACGCCCGCGCTGTTTATGCACGCCGCCGACGCCATTCACGGCGACCTGGGCATGATTCAGCCCGAGGACTTTGTCATTGCCATTAGCAAGAGCGGCGACACGCCCGAAATAAAAGTGCTGGTGCCGCTGCTCAAGCGCAAGGGCGTGCCGCTGGCGGCCCTGGTCAGCAATGCCGACTCCTACCTGGGCGTGCAGGCCGACTACGTGCTGCACGCGCCCGTCACCCGCGAAGCCTGCCCCCACAACCTGGCGCCCACCACCAGCACCACCGCCGCCCTGGCCCTGGGCGACGCGCTGGCCGTGTGTTTGCTGGAGTCGCGCGAGTTCACCTCCGCCGACTTTGCCCGCCTGCACCCGGGTGGTACGCTGGGCAAGAAGCTCTACCTGAAAGTGGGCGACCTGAGCCGGCAAAACCAGACGCCCCAGGTTCTGGAAAATGCCCCGCTCAAGGACATCATCCTCGAAATATCGGGTAAGCGCCTGGGCGCCACGGCCGTGCTGGCCCTGGCCGACGGCCACCTGCTGGGCATTATCACCGACGGCGACCTGCGCCGCATGCTCACCAACTTCACCACGCTGGAAGCTGTGCGGGCCCGCGACATTATGACGCCCAACCCCATGAGCATCGACGTGGACGACTTCGCGGCCGAGGCCCTGGTCCGGATGCAGAACCGCAACATCACTCAGCTGATTGTCACGGAAAATGGGCAATTTAGTGGGTTCATTCACTTGCACGATTTGCTGCGCGAAGGCTTGGTGTAGTAAAATCGTTACATTTATTTGTGATTAAATACTATGTTTGTTTTTCCCAGACCTAGTATCAAAACTTTAATCAGCTTCTTCTGATGAATCAGAATACGTTCCTCGTCGTGATGGCCGGTGGTATTGGCAGCCGCTTCTGGCCTTTTAGCCGCACTCATCTGCCCAAGCAGTTTCACGACGTGATGGGCGTGGGCCGGTCCATGCTCCAGCTCACCGTAGACCGGTTCAAGGAAATCTGTCCGCCCGAAAACGTATTTGTGGTCACCAACCGCGACTACATGGACCTGGTGCAGCAGCACCTGCCCGAGCTGGCGGCCAACCAGATTCTGGGGGAGCCGATTGGCCGCAATACTGCGCCCTGCATTGCCTACGCCAGCTACTGCATTGCCAAGCGCAACCCCACGGCTACCATCATCGTGACGCCGGCCGACCACGCCGTGCTGCGCGAGGAGGAGTTCCGGACCATCATCCGGCAGGCGGTGGACGTGGCCGAAAACCACGACGTGCTGCTCACGCTCGGCATTCAGCCCTCCCGCCCCGATACTGGGTACGGCTACATTCAGTATATCGACGAGGACAGCAAGAGCGGCTTGCCCCAGGGCGTGAAAAAGGTGAAGACCTTTACCGAGAAGCCGAATCTGGAGCTGGCCCGCATGTTCGTGGAAAGCGGCGACTTCCTGTGGAATTCCGGCCTGTTTGTGTGGCGCGCCGACGTGATTATTCACGCCTTCCACCAGTACCTGGGCGATATTGCCGAGGTGTTCGACGAGGGCATCAGTGAGCTGGGTACGGCCCAGGAAGCCGACTTCATTGCCCAGGCCTACACCCGCTGCCGCAATATCAGCATCGACTACGGGGTGATGGAAAAGGCCGACAACGTGTACGTGCTGCCCGCCGACTTCGGCTGGAGCGACCTGGGCACCTGGGACTCGCTGCACCGCATGGGCCAACACGACGCCGACAACAACGTGGTAGACGGCGACGCGCTGCTCTACGATACGCGGGAGTGCGTCATCAAAACCCCATCGGAGCGTCTGGTCGTGGTGCAGGGCCTCGACGGCTACATCATTGCCGAGTACGACAACGTGCTACTGATCTGCAAGCGCACGGAAGAGCAGCGGGTCAAGGAATTTGTGGCCGACGTAAAATCGAAAAAGGGCACGGGCTACAACTAGCCGCCTGCCACCCAACCAGACTGCAAGGGGCCCGCTGCATCGTATGCAGCGGGCCCCTTGCAGTTTATAACAGAACGGTAGCGTGAGCCTGATCAGAAGGCTATAATGGCGTTGACGCGGATGGCCGGGGCTTGCTGCTTGGTACGGGTGTCGTATTGAAAGTGGTTGCCCGAGTTACGGTCGGCGCTGCTGACGTGGTTGGGAGCCCGCAATACGTCATAATACACCTCGGGATTGAGGTAAAAGTGCTTCCAAGTACGAATTTTAACTCCCAGGCCGGTGCTGTTGCCCACTCCGTCAGACGTCACCTCTACGTCTGTATCGAGGCAGCCGCAAAAGCCGCCGGTAAAGCGGCCTTCGGACGTGAAGCGGCGGTAGTAAAAGTCGCTGAACACGTACAGCCACGGGGCTTTGACCAAGGGCGAGTACTGTCCGCCCAGCCGTAGCCGCAAGTCTTTGCCCGTCGAGCTGCCCACGGCGCAGTCGGCGCAGTTGTTGGGCTCAGTGTTGTTCGTGCCCGTGTTGTAGCTGACGCCGGAGCGCAGACTAAAGCGTCCGAGGTTGTAGCGAAACACGGCGCCGGACGCCCAGTGGGCCTTGTCGTTGAGCTGGTTGCTGGCGTAGTTGTAGACTTGCTTGGCAAAGGGAGAATAATTGACGACCTCCAGGCCTACCTCGAAGCGGTGGGGCTCATCCTGGGCGTAAGTTGCCAGGGAAACGCCGGTCAACAAGGCCGTAGTCAGCGTTAATTTCAGCATGAGAAAATGGCGAATAAAATGGTTGGCAAAATGGCGGGCTATGCGCCCATAACTACAAGTAAGAGCCGGCGCTAAGCTGGGAAGTTGCAAGCCGCAGCTAGGGCCATTCCCATTTGACTACCAACAGCTGATTCTGAAAGCCAAAAAGCCTGCAAAACAGCTTGTTTCGCAGGCTTTTAAAACAAAAGGCAAGACCTTACTGCCCGCTTTTGAGGCGCTGGCGCAGTACTTCAAACAGCATGATGCCGCTGGCCACCGACACGTTGAGGGAGCCAATCTGCCCGGCCATCGGGATGCGCAGCTTGTGGTCGGCCAGCTTGAGGTACTCGGGCGAGATGCCGTCTTCCTCGCTGCCCATGAGCACGGCTACCGGGCCGGTCATGTCCACGGTTTCGGCTTCCAGGCTGGCATCCGACTTCTCGGTGCAGGCAATGATAGTAACACCCGACTGCTGCAGGAACGTAATGGTTTCCTTCAGGTTAGGCTCCCGGCACACCGGAATCAGGTTCAGGGCGCCGGCCGAGGTTTTCAGCGCGTCGCCGTTGATCTGGGCGGCGCCGCGGCTGGGTACCACAATGGCGTGCACGCCCATACACTCGGCGTTGCGGGCAATGGAGCCGAAGTTGCGCACGTCCGTAATTCGGTCGAGCAGCAACAGCAGGGGCGTTTTGCCTTCCTCGTACAAGCCGGCCAGGATGCTGTCGAGGGGCTGGTAATCGATGGGCGACACGAAGGCTACGGCGCCCTGGTGGTTTTTGCGGGTCAGGTCGTTGAGCTTCTCAATGGGCACCAGCGACATGGGCACGTTGGCGGCTTTGGCCAGTTCCGTAATTTCCTGAGTTACGCTGTTTTTGGTGCCGCGCAGCAGAAAAATCTTTTCCAGGGTCCGGCCCGCCGTCAGGGCTTCCAGAATGGGGCGCAACCCGAACAGCATGTCGATGCTGCGGTCGGCGGCGGGCTTGTGGGGGTAGCGCGGCTTGAAGTCGCCACTGCTGCGGGAGTCACCACCGCGCGAGTCGCGGCCTTCGCCGCCACCGCGGGACTCGCGGCGGTCGGGGCCGCCCCGCTCTTCGCGGCTTACCGGGCGGTTTTCGCTGTTATAATACGTGCGCCGCTCATTCAGCGGCCGCTCCGGGCGGTCGTCGTTCCTTTTCTCCATTGCTCAACGGCGGCATACCACAGCATTTCATACTCCGGCCGGCGCACCAATTCATAGTGTTCGGGGGCAAAGGTACTGGGTTTGTGCCGGAACGTGTACGTGGTGCTGCCAGACTGGGTGCCGCGGTACACCCACTGCTCCTCGGTGGCGGTGCGGTATACCGTTTCGGGAGCACCCAGCACGATGTAGAGCAGGCCGCGGTCCGTCATCCAGCCGGCTTTGTGGGCGGTAAAGAGCTGGTTGGCCGCCGCCAC
The DNA here is from genome assembly GCF_002797555.1 of Hymenobacter chitinivorans DSM 11115. Taxonomy (NCBI): domain Bacteria; kingdom Pseudomonadati; phylum Bacteroidota; class Cytophagia; order Cytophagales; family Hymenobacteraceae; genus Hymenobacter; species Hymenobacter chitinivorans. The sequence continues at coordinate 529,390 of NZ_PGFA01000002.1, forward strand.
CCGGCCGTAATACGTCCGGATCAGCTGCCGGGCCTGGGTTTGGTTACCGCCGGCTACTTTCAGCCAAAACTGGTCGACGGCCCGCTTAGGCTGTTCGGCACCGAGCAAGGCCTGGCGCTCGGCGGAGGTGGTCAGGTAAATCAGGGGCTGAATCAGCTCGTCGGCGGTGTTGAGCTCTGGGAAGTCCTCATCCGTCACCAGCAGGCCCACCGGCGCGGCGGTGCCCAGCGCGCGCAGAGCGTACAGGCCCGGCTGATTTAACACTAGCCGCTGCCCGGCCCGGAAAAAAAGCGAGTCGCGGGCGGGCAGCCTGCGGGGCTGGGCCGGGGCGCCGGCCGTCGACATGGGCGGCAGGGCAGCCACAAAGCTGGCGTCGTAGCGCTTGGCTGTTACGGACTTGTCAGGACCGTAGCAGTCAAGTAGAAAAGGCTCCCCGCGATGCACGTAGCGGCGCAGCAGCGGGTCGCCGAGGGAGTCGGTGAGCAGGAAGGGGCGGGCTAGGCGTTCTTTGCTAAGGTTGAGCCAGGCGGCGTCGCCAGCATCGGCCTCATTTTCGGGGGCGCAGCTGGCACTTAGCACCTGCCCGGGCTGCAAAGCCGCCGCCGCCACGCAAAACTCCACCCAGGCCGCCGACTCCACCTGCCGCGTGCGCCGGGCCAGGTGCGGCACCGTCATGCGCCAGAGCGGGCGTTTGGCCTGGTAGTTTTCCCAAGCTGCTACCTGCAATGGCCCCCGCTGCAGCACGCTGCCGTCGGGAAAGTACAGGTACAGGCGCAGACTGTCGCCCTCCCGGCGGGTATCAACCTGGATGCGGCGCAAAGGCTGGTACTGGCCGGTAAAGTCGCGCCGCTGGGCCCGCAGCGGGTGAAGTGCCAAGCCCAGCAGCAGGAGCAGACCAACGGAAAAGCAACGGACGAAAGCAGGCATAGACGAGAAACGTTGACCAAGCACAATATCGGCCAAAAACCGGGCCGGGGCCATTCGCGCGGCCATTGCTACCCCATACGGCGCCCCGGCCCGCCGAAACAAAAACAGCCGCCCCGGGGCAGGGCGGCTGTTTTGCTGATGTCTCAAGAGGCTCGCACCTTATTGACGGGGATAATACTGGTTGAGCAAATCCACGGCTTTTTTGGCCCGGGCCTGGTCGCCTACTTCCTCGGCGGCCCGGTACACGCTCTGCAAAGCCAGCAGATTGGTTTGGACTTCCATGTCGAACAGGGAATTGTTGTGGCTGCTGTAGTAGGCCAACGACTGTTGGGCCCGGTTGGTCATGGTATCCATGATTTCGTTGGCCCGGGCTTTTTCACCCACCTGCATCAGTGGCACCACAAACTGGGGCACGTAGTAGTCGTAGCGGATGCTCTTGTCGGGCATCACCTGGAAGCATTTATCCAGCACCTGCTTGGCCGTGGCTTTGTCGCCGGCGGCGAGGTAGGCTTCGGCCAGGCGGGAGAACTTGTCGCGGTAGTTGGCCGGGAAGCGCAGGTTGTTTTCGTCGTAGAAGATGTCGGCCCGGTCCAGGTTGCGGAAGGCAAACTTCTTCATCATGTTTTCAAACATGAGGTCCTTGGCCACGTAGCCCTCGTTGCCGCGCGGGTCGTAGTTGGGGTCTTTGGCGGGCAGAATCCGGTAGGCCATGCCTTCGAGCTGGAAGTAAGGCTGCAGGTTCATAAAGTCGGCCGAGTTGACCGTGCTGGAGAAGTACACCGGCCGCTTCCAGTTATTGGTAGCCAGCATGTCCAGAATCACCAGGTTTTTCTTTTCAATGGCGCCTTTGCCCATGTCCCACTCCATGCGGCTTACTAACTGCTTGCGACGGTCCTTGGGAATAATGCCCAGGGCCTCCACGGCGGCAGTATCCACGGGCAGGTAGAATTTGCGGGTCGGGAAGGACAGCAGGGGCCGGCCGCTTTGGGTCTGTACCTGCAGCAGGGGGCTGTTCTGATCCACGAGGCCAATAAACTCGCGCAGGTTGACTTCCTGCACCGCCGGGTTTTCCACGTAGGGCAGGTAGTCGTTGGTCCCCTGGGCGTAATTGTCGCTGTTCATCGAGATGGGCAGCGGCTGCGACAAGTACGAGCGGCGCTTCATCTGGTCAATGTACCAGTCGGTGTTCAGGTAGCTCAGTACGGCCACGCGCACGTCGGTCCGCACGCCTTCCACTTCCTGGGCGTACCAGAGCGGGAAGGTGTCGTTGTCGCCGTTGGTAAACAGAATGGCGTTCGGGGCGCAGGAGTTCAGCAGGTTTTTAGCCGAGTCCACCGAGTTGTAGCGGTCCGACCGGTCGTGGTCGTCCCAGCCCTGGGCCACCATCAAACCGGGGGCCAGCAGGCCCACGAGCGTGGCGGCAATGGCGCGGGCGCCATCGGCTTTGAGCACCGCTTTCAGCAAGTCGGCCAGGCCCAGCACGCCCAGGCCAATCCAGATGGCAAAGGCGTAGGTGGCACCCGTGAAGGTGTAGTCCCGCTCCCGGGGCTCAATCGGGGGCTGGTTGAGGTAAAACACGATGGCCAAGCCCGTAAACACAAACAACAGGCCGATGACCAGGGCGTTGCGCCCGTCGCGCCGCACGTGGAAGAACAGGCCGATCAGGCCCATAATCAGCGGAATGGCGAAGAAATTGTTGCGGGCCGGGCTGCTGGCAATCCGCTCGGGCAAGCCGGCTTTGCCGGCACTGGTCGGCCACACCACGCCGGCCTGCTGGATGTCACTGTCGCGGCCCACGTAGTTCCACAGGAAATAGCGCCAGTACATGTGGCCCATTTGGTAGCGGAACAGGAACGAGAGGTTCTGACCCATAGTCGGCTTCACGCCTTCCTGAATGTCGACCCACTTCTTGTAGTTGTAGATGTGCTCGGGGGCGGGGCTGTAGATGCGCGGAATCAGCATCTTGTCCTCGTCGCGGTAAATGGTTTCAAGGCGGCGCTCGGCAATTACGTACTTGTCGCCCTTACGCACGTAGCGCGGGGCGCCTTCTTTCTGGTCGATGGGCTCGGCGTTGAACTGCGGGCCGTAGAGCAAAGGCCGGTCGCCGTACTGCTCGCGCTTGAGGTAGCTCACAAACGACAGCACGTCCTTCGGCGCGTTTTCGTTGATGGTGGGCAAATAGCTGGAGCGAATCGGCACCACCAGATACGACGAGTAGCCGATCAGGATAAACACGAAGCTCAGCATGGCCGTGTTGATCAGGCGGTTGTGGGCTTTGAACGAGTAGCGGAAGCCAAACCAGATCAGGGCCACGAACAGCAGCAGGAAGAAAATCAGGCCCGAGCTGAAGGGCAGGCCGATGCTGTTCACGAAGAACACCTCAAAGGCGCCGGCCAGCGTGGGCAGGCCGGGAATAATGCCGGCCAGAATCAGGCCTACAATCACGCTGCTGATAACCAGGGTGAAAATGCCGCCCCACATGGTCGGGTTCTGGTGGCGGCGGTAGTAGTAGATAAAGCCCAGGGCCGGAATTGCCAGCAGGTTGAGCAAGTGGACGCCAATGCTGAGGCCAATAACGTAGGCAATCAGGATCAGCCACTTGTCGGAATCGGCCTCGTCGGCGCGGTTTTCCCACTTGAGCATAATCCAAACCACGGCCGCCGTGCACAGGGCCGACATGGCGTACACCTCGGCCTCCACGGCGTTAAACCAGAATGAGTCGGAGAAGGCGAAGGCCAGGGCGCCCACCACGCCGGCGCCCAGAATCAGCAGGGTCTGGCCGCCGGTGGGCTCCACGTGGCGGTCGTCGTGCATGCCGGGCCGGCCTACCACGAGCTTTTTGGCCAGCATGGTGATGGTCCAGAACAGGAACAGCACGGTAAACGAGCTGCTCAGGGCCGAAAGCGTATTAATCAGCACCGACACCTTGGTGACGTCGCCGAAGGAGAAGAGCGAGAACAGGCGGCCCAGCAGCAGGAAAGTAGGGGCTCCCGGAGGGTGGGGTACCAGCAGCTTGTAGGAGCAGGCAATGAATTCGCCGCAGTCCCAGAAGCTGGCCGTGGGTTCTAGGGTGAGCAGGTAGGTAAGGGTGGCAATGGCAAACACGAGCCAGCCAACTAGGTTATTCAGGCTTTTGTAACTCCGCATACTGGTTTAATCAGAGAAGGGCCAAAAGTAGGCAATAAATCTGGCCACGCCGCACGCCGCCGGCAGACACCTGCCGGCGGCTATATTCGGCTTCAGACATAAAAAAAGCAGCCAGGAATCCTGGCTGCTTGCAAGAAAAAAGCGGACGGGCAGAAAGTTCAGTTCTGCAAAACCAACCGTTTGGTGCTTACCACCTTGTCGTTGACCAGTAGGCTGTAGAAGTACACGCCGGCGGGCAAATCCGACAGGTTTACGGCCAGGCCATCGGTGGCCGTTTCGGGCTTCAGGGCAATCTGGCGCACTTCCCGGCCGATGATGTTGCTGAAGCGCAGCTTGTAGGTTTCGCCGGCTTTCTGGGCCAGGTTTACCATCACCATGCCCTTGCTCGGGTTCGGATACACGTTCAGGGTGGGCGCCGCCAGGCGGGCTTCGGTGCCCAGGGCCGGGCTCACGGTAATGGAACCCACCATGCCCTGCCACTTGCTGGTGCCGCTGTCGAAGAAGGCGTGGGCCGTGCAGTGGTAGCTGAACGTGCCCGAATTATTAAAGGTAATCGACTTAGAAATGTTGCTCGGGTTCATCTGGAACGTGGGCCAGGCACTGTTGTCCGAAGCCGTCGGGTGGCTGCCGCTTTCCCATTCCCATACCACCACGTCGCCGGGGCGGATGGTAACTTCCTTAGGCGAGTACGAAAAATCACTCACGGTAATGGTGACCGTAGCGGCCCAGGCAGTGAACTGAGCCAGCAGAAGCGCAAGTAGTAAAAAGAGACGGGTAGAAGTTTTCATCGTTATCAGGGTTTAAGCAGCTGAACCGGGTGGTGGTCAGTAGCACGACGCCGGAGGGTCGTTCTGCCACCATTAAAGACAAGCACCGTGCCTTATTTTTCGCACCGGTCCCGGGTTCCAGCAGACTGTCGCGACCAGTCCATTAGAGTCCGCGGGAGGTGGCGGGTTTAATACCGCAGCGGATGCTTTTCGGCTGGCTACTCGCAGCAACCCGCAAAAGGGTTGCCCGCCTGACAAACTATTTATGTATATATTTAATTTCCTGGAGCCCGAAACTTCTGAGTTCCTGGTTGATTTCAACCATTAGCCGGCCCGTTTCGTCGACGCCCACAATCTGGCCCCGTACGGCTTGGCCATCCACCTCGTAGTCGTGGGGTTCCTGGTAGCGGTAAAGGGCCTGCAGGTAGTCGAAGCGCAGGGCGGCCACCCGCCCGGCGCGCAGCATCAGGTAGCGCCGCTCCAGGCATTCGAGCAGGCGGGTGATAAGCGTTTTGAGCGGGTAGGCCCGGCCCGTGAGCCAGGCCAGGGAAGTGGCCGTGGGCATGCCAAATTCCCGCTGGTTGACATTTATCCCAATTCCGACGATGCTATATTGAATCTTGGAGCCGCTTATGGCGTTTTCAATCAGGATGCCCCCCAGCTTCTGGGCGCCGTAATAAATGTCGTTCGGCCACTTCAGACGCAGGGCGGCATCGGGGCCCAGCAGGCCTTTGGCCCAGTCGAGCACGCCCAGCGCCACGGCTTGGCTGAGCTGAAACTGGTCGGTGGGCGCCAGGAAAGTAGGCTGCCAGATAACCGATAATGTCAGGTTTTCGCCCGGGCTGGCTTCCCAGCGGTTGCCGCGCTGGCCCCGGCCAGCGGTCTGTTTGTCGGTTATGACCGTACATCCATCGGTGGCGCTGTTTTTGACAATAAGAGCCTGTGCCTCGGTGTTTGTCGAGGCGCATTCGGGCAACCAAACAATTTGTTGGCCCGTGAAGAGGGTTTGGGGGGATAGTGCCTCCACCTGATTTTCTTACTTTGTGCGTTCAAACCTAATAATACCCTATGAAAAGTACCCTGGTTCGGCAGGATTCAGACAGATTGGCAGACGTAGTAGTACGCGGCATGCAGGAGAAAAAAGCGGCCGATATCGTGGTGCTCAATCTGAAGGACCTTAAAAACGCAGTAGCGGATTATTTCATCATTTGCTCTGCTTCCTCCGATACCCAACTGGACGCCATTGCGCGTTCCGTGGAAGAAGAAGTTGAAAAGCTTACCGGTCAGAACCCCTGGCAGACGGAAGGCCGCATGAACCGGGAGTGGGTGCTGCTCGACTACGTCGACGTGGTAGTGCACATCTTCCTGCGTGACCGGCGGCAGTTCTACGCGCTGGAGGAACTCTGGGGTGATGCCGAAATAAAATATATCACCGAAGAAGCCGAAGCCGTTTAAAGTAAAACCGGCTTTGGTACGTCTTAACAATTAGCGTGGGCGGCGGTTCCGCCTTTGTTTTTCGTTTAGAATTCCTTTTCATGCCAGATACAACCCCTAAAAAGAAAAAACCAATGCTGCCCTCGCCGGCTCCCCGGCCGAGTATGCAGATGTGGGTGCTGGCTGGGCTGGTGGTGTTCATCTTTGGGATGCTCTTCATCAACCGCAGCAGTTCAACCATTGAAATCAACCAGCAGAAGTTCAAGCAAATGCTGGTGGCCGGCGACGTGAAAGACGTGACCCTGGTCAACGACCGGGTGGTGGAAGTAGCCCTGAAGCCGGAGGCAGCCAACAATGCCAAGTACAGCCAGGAACTGCGGCAGCGGGGCCCCTTATCGGATAACGGCCCCCAGTACAGCTTCCGCGTAGTCGATGGTAAAACCTTCAAGGAAGACCTGGATAAGATGCAGGCTACCCTGCCGGACACCCAGCAGGTAGGCCTGAACATCGAAACCAAGACTGGTTACGGGGAATACATTACCAGCTGGGGCATGATTCTGCTCTTGCTCGTGGGCTTCTGGTTCCTGATGCGCCGCATGAGCGGAGCCGGTGGCCCTGGTGGTCAAATCTTCAATATCGGTAAAAGCCGCGCTGCCCTTTTCGAAGGCGGCGATAAAGTGAAGGTGACGTTCAAGGACGTGGCCGGCCTGGAGGAAGCTAAAGAGGAAGTGGAGGAAATCGTGGAGTTCCTGAAGAACCCCTCGAAGTTCACCGTCCTGGGTGGCAAGATTCCCAAAGGCGCCTTGCTGGTAGGTCCTCCCGGTACGGGCAAAACTCTGATGGCCAAAGCCGTAGCTGGTGAAGCCGATGTACCCTTCTTCTCCCTGTCGGGTTCCGACTTCGTGGAAATGTTTGTGGGCGTAGGTGCGGCCCGGGTGCGGGACTTGTTCAAGCAAGCCAAAGCCAAGGCGCCCTGCATCATTTTTATCGACGAAATTGATGCCATTGGCCGCAGCCGCAGCCGGGGCAACGTGCCCGGCGGCAACGATGAGCGCGAAAACACCCTGAACTCCCTGCTCGTGGAAATGGACGGCTTCGGTACCGACTCCGGGGTGATTATCCTGGCCGCTACCAACCGCCCCGACACGCTCGACTCAGCGCTGCTGCGGCCCGGCCGTTTCGACCGGCAGATCAGCATCGACAAACCTGACATCAACGGCCGCACCCAGATTTTCGACGTGCACCTGAAGCCCTTGACTTTGGGCCCCGATGTGGATGCCCGCAAGCTGGCTGCTCAGACGCCTGGTTTTGCCGGCGCCGAAATTGCCAACGTCTGCAACGAAGCCGCCCTGATTGCCGCCCGCCGCGACAAAAAGATGGTGACCATGCAAGACTTCACCGATGCCGTTGACCGGGTTATCGGGGGCTTGGAGAAGAAGAACAAGATTATTTCGCCCAACGAGAAGCGGATTGTGGCCTACCACGAAGCGGGCCACGCCATTGCCGGCTGGTTCCTGGAGCACGCCGACCCGCTGGTGAAAGTGAGCATCGTGCCCCGCGGGGTGGCGGCGCTGGGTTACGCCCAGTATCTGCCCCGGGAGCAGTTCCTCTACAACACCGAGCAGCTGACCGACGAAATGTGCATGGCCCTGGGTGGCCGCGCCGCCGAGGAGCTGGTGTTCGGCAAAATTTCGACCGGTGCCTTGTCGGACCTGGAGCGAATTACGAAGATGGCCTACAGCATCGTAACGATGTACGGCATGAATGCCAAGCTGGGCAACATCTCGTACTACGACTCGAAAGGTCAGAACGAGTACGGTTTCTCGAAGCCGTATTCGGAGGCTACGTCGCAAATGATTGATGAGGAAGTGCGTACCATCATCGACAACGCCTATACCCGCACCAAGGAGCTGCTCACCGAGCGCCGCCACGAGCTGGAGGTAATTGCCAAGGAGCTGCTGGAAAAAGAAGTGCTGCTGCAGGAAGACCTGGAGCGTCTGGTGGGCAAGCGCCCCTATGACAACCAGACCTCGTACCAGGCCCACATGGCCGGCACCGACCGGAGCGAGACGCTGAGTGAGCGGAAGCAGGAGCACCCGGTGCCGCTGAGCAACGACCTGCCCGAAAACGACCTGCCGGGTCTGGATAATCGGCCGCGCGAAGCCGGCAACGACATTCCCACGGGCAGCACCGTCTCGCTCGACGTGTAAGAAAATACTGTATGTCTTCAAAAAAGCCAGCCCGTTTCGGACTGGCTTTTTTGTTGTTGGTGGAGGCGGGCCGCGGCTCAGCTGTTGCCAGTCGGCGCGACTTTCTATCTTTGACTACTTCCTCACCTATCTTACTTGGTGAAACCTATGGCCGAATCCTCCCGCGACATCATCCTGCGCTGCATCCGCGAATCGTTGCAGCAGCCCGCGCCCCAGCCCGCCGCCCCCGACTTCACCCAGCCCCTGCACCCAGCCCCGGCCGATGATCTGGCCGTCACGTTTGCCGAAAGCTTCGTGCGGGCCGGGGGCGTTTTCTATTACTGCGTGTCGGAAGAGCATTTCTTCGACCAACTCTTCACCTACAAAAAGGATAAGGCCCTCGACAACCTTTACGTGTGGGAGCCGGAGCTGAAAAAGCTGCTCCACGCCGGCGGCATCGGCTTTATTGGGGACGAAACCGATTGGCTGCAGAAGGCCGACGCCGGCCTGACGACCTGCGAGGCCCTGGTGGCCCGCACCGGCAGCGTGCTGGTGAGCGGGGCTACAGCCAGCGGGCGACGCCTCAGCATTTACCCCGACCAACACCTGGTGCTGGCCCGCGCCTCCCAGATTGTGCCCGACATTGGCGACGCCCTGAAGCGGGTGCAGGATGGCTACGACAATAAGCTGCCCTCCATGATTTCGCTCACGACGGGCCCCAGCCGCACGGCTGATATTGAAAAAACGTTGGTGCTCGGTGCTCATGGCCCGCGCAGCATCGTGTTGTTTTTACTGGATGACGCGCCCGAAGCAACTACCTGACCTTGCCCTGCCCCCCGGCCGCAAAGTATATTTTGCCTCCGATTTTCACCTTGGTGCTCCCGATGCGGCCCGCTCAGCCGAGCGGGAGCGGAAAATCGTGCGCTGGCTCGACCAGGTTTCCCACGATGCCGCGGCTATTTACCTCGTCGGCGACATTTTCGACTTCTGGTTTGAGTACCGCCACGCCATTCCCCGCGGCTTTATCCGGCTGCAGGGCAAGCTGGCCGAACTGACTGACGCGGGTATTCCGGTGACGTTTTTTACCGGCAACCACGATATGTGGATGTTCGACTACTTCACCAAAGAGCTCAACATCCCGATTCTGCGCCACCCGGTCAGTCAGCGCATCGGCGGGCAGGAGTTTCACATCGGGCACGGCGACGGGCTCGGGCCCAAGGACTACACCTATAAGGTACTGAAGCGGATTTTTGCCTCGCCCATTGCCCAGTGGCTGTTTGCGCGGCTCCACCCCAACTTCGGCATCGGCCTGGCCAACAAGTGGAGCCAGCACAGCCGCATCCAGAACGGCGCCGCCGACGAGAAGTACTTCGGCGACGACGAGTGGCTGCTGGTGTACTGCCGGGAGCTGGAGCAGCAGCACCACCACGACTACTACGTGTTTGGCCACCGCCACCTGCCGCTGAACGTGCCCGTGACGCCCCAGAGCCGCTACGTGAATCTGGGCGAATGGGTCAATTATTGCTCCTACGCCGTATATGATGGGAATGAACTGGCACTGCGGCACTTCGAGCAGAATGGAGAGCTTAGAACTCAGAGGTAAGTACGCAGAACCCAACCCTCAGCACCTAGAGTTGGGCCACTGGCTACGGCCGCTGATTTTGGGCTTGGTTCTAAGTTCTAATTTCTCGGCTCTAACTTTTGCCCAAACCACGGTGCCGCCGGCGGCTTCGGTGGTGCCGGCCGGCAAGCCCGCTGCCTCGGCCCCGGCGCCCGTGGTAAACGCCGCGGCCCAGACGGCCCCCGTAGCCGATGCCAACGGCTGGACCCTGACCCGCACCATTGCGCTGGCCCAGCCCGGCCCGGCGTCGGTGGACCGGCGCGGCAACCTCTACGTGGCCGACAACCAGAACAACGTGCGGCAGTTCGGCCCCGACGGGCAGGCGCTGAATACCTACTCGCCGCCCCAGCCCGGCAACACCGCCCAGATTGAGGCCTGGAACACGGCCAAGGTGCTCGTGTTTTACGACGACCGGCAGCAAATTCTGCTCCTCGACCGGTTTATGGCCCCGCTCACCCAGTTTCGCCTGCCCGATATGCTCGACGGCCTGGTGCGCACCGCCACGCTGGCCCCCGACGACCGGCTCTGGCTGCTCGACGAAAGCAACCTGGCCCTACGCCAGTACGACCCGGCCGGGCAACGCATGGTCGTTTCCACCCAGATGGACCTGCTGATTGGCCGCTCCAAGCCCGACTTCCGATTTATGCGCCAGTACCAGAACAACCTGTACCTGGTGGACCGCAGCAGCGGCATTTACGTGTTCGACAACCTGGGCAACTACCGGAAAAAGCTGCCTTTTCCGGGTTTGAGCTCCATCGGCTTCCGCAACGACGAGCTGTATTACCTGGCCGATAATGCCGTGCATTTCTTCCACCTCTACAACCTCACCGACCGGACGCTGCCGCTGCCAGCCGGCCCGGCTGACGTACGGCAGGTGCTGCTCGGCGAGCAGTTTGCCTACGTGCTGACTTCGGCCGGCGTGCTGGTGTATAAGCTCTAGGAACAGTTGGGGATTGAAGCAGGTGGCTGGTGGTCAGCCGGTTCGGTTAGGCAGGAAGCAGGAAGAGTAAGCTCGGCCGTAGCAACCCGACTGTTGGGCTGCGCGTTAGGTTTAAGCAGCAGGCTTTAGGCCCGGCCGTTACCCTAACCTTCCCCAACCAAACCCTATTTCTATGAAAGCCCTCGTGTTTCACGGCATGAAAGACGTGCGCGTTGACAACGTCGACGACCCGGAAATTCAGGAATCCCGCGACGCTATTATCCGCGTGACCAGCACCGCCATCTGCGGCTCCGACCTGCACATTTACAACGGCAGTATCCCGCAGCCGCGGCCTATGGTATTAGGTCACGAGTTTATGGGCATCGTGGAGGAAGTTGGTAAGGGCATCACCAACCTCAAGCGCGGCGACCGGGTCGTGGTGCCGTTTCCCATTGCCTGCGGAACTTGCTTTTTCTGCAACCATGACCTGCCCGGGCACTGCGAAAATTCCAACCCCGACCACTACGGCCCCGAAGGCGGCCTGCTAACGGAAAAAGGTGGGGCTCTGTTTGGTTACACCGATATCTACGGGGGCTACAACGGTGGGCAGGCTGAGTACGTGCGCGTGCCCTACGCCGACTTTGGCCCCCGCGTGATTCCCGACAGCCTCACCGACGAGCAGGCTCTGTTTCTGACCGACATCTTTCCCACCGGCTATTCCGGCATTGATTGGGGCGAGGTAAAAGGCGGCGAAATCGTGGCCATCTTCGGGGCCGGCCCGGTCGGGATTATGGCGGCCAAGTCGGCCTGGCTGCGCGGGGCGGCCCGCGTGGTCATCGTCGATACGCTGCCCTACCGCCTCGACAAAGCCAAAGCCTCGGCCAACGTGGAAACGATTCTGTGGGAAGACGCCAAGTCGACCGTGGAGCAGATACGGGCCCTGAGCGGGGGCCGCGGGGCCGATGTGTGCGTGGAAGCCGTAGGCTTTGAGCCCGACCGGGATTTGCTGGACCGGGCCAAGGCCGTGGTCAACTTCGAGAAAGGCTCCATCAAAGTCCTGGAGGCCTGCATGAGCGCCGTACGCCGCGGCGGTATCGTCTCGGTGCTGGGCGTCTATAGCTCCCCGTTCGACAACTTCCCCATTCACCAGTTCTTCGACAAGGGCATTACGCTGCGCGGCGGGCAGGCTCCGGCCCAGAAGCACATTGATAAGCTGCTACAGTACGTGGTGGAAGGCAAAGTGGTACTCGACGACATCATCACCCACCGCTTGCCCCTGGCCGACGCCGCCCACGGCTACGACATCTTCCGTAACAAGAAGGATAACTGCGTGAAGGTGGTGCTCAAGCCCTAAACAAGGAGCGTATACTTCCTAAAAGCTACCTGAGAACCTGCCTTAACGGCAGGTTCTTTTTTGGGCCATCGGTGGAAACCTGTTGAAATATTATCAAAATAAGTGCCTGAATATTATGAGATATGCTAACAGTAGCTGACTGCTCCCGGCGTTTTTTCTATCTTTAGCAAAGCTGCCTGCGTAAAGTCGGCCCCGTTTCCTTCGTCCTTTAGCTTGCTTGATGCCCCACGCCACGAAGCTGTTTTCCCGCCTTTCCTGCTTTCTTATATTCGGTACTATTGCGCTGCTAGGCACTTTTAGCGGGGTAAGAGCCCAGCAAAACCGGCCGGCCGAGCTGAAAATGGCCCCGGCTCTGCGCCGGGCCACCCCGAGTCGGGGACAAACCGTGCGCGTGAGCGTCCGGCAGAAAGAGGCTTTTCTGGCCTGGGCCCGGCAGGCGCTACCCGCCAACTCCGTGCAGGCCGTGCCCCAAGGGAATGGGATTGTGCTGCAGGTGGAAAACCTGACCCAGGCCCAGCTGCAGCAGCTTAGCGTTTCGCCCTACGTCAACTTTGTGGATGTGCCCAACCGCCGGGCCCACGACGAGCGGCAACTCAATCAGTCGGATATGTCGGTCAACCGGATTACGACCGTGCACACCCGCTTTCCGCAGTTTACCGGTTTGGGTCTGACTATTTCCATCAAGGAAGACTCCTTCGACCCCAGCGACATTGACTTCAAGGGCCGCGTAGTGCCCAGCAACCTGTTTAAAACCGCCTTTTCGCCCCACGCCACGGCTATTGCCACCCTTATTGGCGGAGCCGGCAACTCGGCTCCCTCGGGCCAGGGCGTGGCCTGGCAGGCGCGGCTGGCTACTTCCAGCTACAGCGTGCTGCTGCCCGACGACGGAGCGGCTTTGACTCAGGCCGGCGTGTCGGTGCAGAACCATTCCTACGGGGTGGCCGCCGTGGAAAACTACTACGGGCTAGAATCCCAGGCGTACGACCAGCAAACCCGGCAGTATCCGAGCTTGCTGCACGTATTTTCGTCGGGCAACGTGGGCACCCAAACCAGCACCGAGGGCCGGTACGCCGGGATACCCAAGGTGGCCAACCTGACCGGGCAGTTCAAAACATCCAAGAATACGCTCTGCGTAGGTGCCACCGACGAGCTGGGGCAAGTAGCGCCGCTCAGTTCCCGCGGCCCGGCCTACGATGGGCGCATCAAGCCCGAGCTGGTAGCCTATGGCGCCGGCGGCACTTCCGAATCGGCGGCCCTGGTATCGGGCGTGGGCGCCTTAGTGCAGCAGGCTTACCAAGTCCAGCAGGGCGGATTGCCGGCTTCGGCACTGGTCAAGGCCGTGCTGCTCAACAGCGCCGACGACACTGGCCGCCCCGGCCCCGATTTCGACAGCGGCTTTGGGCAGGTAGATGCCGCCGGCGCTATCCAAACGGTGCAGGCGCGACACTTTTTCCTGGGCTCCACGGCGGCGGCCGGCCTCCGCTCGTTTCCCCTAACCGTGCCGGTGGGCCAGCAGGAGCTCAAAGTAACCCTGGCCTGGACCGACCCCGAAGCGTCGCCGACGGCCCCGCAGGCCCTGCTCAACGACCTGGACCTGACCCTGGTGCACGTGGCCTCCGGGCGCCGCTGGCAGCCCTGGGTACTAAGTTCTTATCCGCACCCCGACTCGCTGACCCAGCTGCCCAAGCGCCGCGGCGACCACCTCAACAACGTGGAGCAAGTCAGCCTAACGGTGCCCGAGGCCGGTGACTACGTGGTGCAGGTGCGCGGCCTCAGTGTGACGGGTACCCAGGAATTCGGCGTGGCTTACGAGTACACTGCCCCGGGCTTCGAGTGGATCCGGCCCGGCGCCGCCACCAATCTGCGGCCGGGGGCGGCCAACATTCTGCGTTGGTCCTGGGCCGGGCCGCCCACCACGGGGCAGCTGCAGTACCAGCCCCTGGGCCAAAGCAAGTGGCGGGTGCTGCAGGCGGCCGTACCGCTGGGGCAAGGTAACTTTACCTGGGCTGTGCCCGATACGACCACCCTGGCCCGGGTTCGGCTAATAACCGGCAGCGCGGCATTTCTCTCCGACACGTTTACTATTGCCCCGCCCCAAACGCCCACCGTTGGCTACGCCTGCGACGACGAAGCCCTGCTGCTCTGGAAACGAATTCCCGGGGCGCAGCGCTACCAGATTTACCGCCTGCGCCAGGATTACCTGGAACCTTACCTGAGCACGGCCGACACATCCTTGGTACTCGACAAAGCCCAGATGCAGGTGCGTTCCTACGCCGTGGCGCCGGTTTTTGGCAAAATCCTGGGCGACCGGGGCAACACCATCGACTTTACCGAGCAGGGCACGGCTTGCTACGTCAAAAACTTCCTGCCCCGCACCGTCGTCACCGACACCGTCTTGTTCGACGCGGAAGTCGGCACCTTGTACCGCCTGAAAAGCCTAACCCTGGAGCGGCTGGGCGCCGGTGGAGCTCAGGTTATCCAGGTGGTTACGCCCGTGACTAGCCGGCAGCTCACCTTGCAGGACGCGGCGCCCAACCCGGGCCGCAACGAGTACCGCCTGCGGCTGGAGCTTGTTGATGGCCGCATTATTTACAGCCAGACCGAGGAAGTGCAGTTTACCCGCCCCGATGAGGTGCAGGCGTATCCCAATCCCGTCGTGGCCGGCCAGCCCCTACAGCTACTCGTGGCCGAGGCTGCCGACGTGCGGGTGCAGTTCTACGACATGACTGGCCGCCTGCGCCGCCAAAGCACGGAGTCGGGTGCCATCAAGGTCCTGGCCACGGATGGCCTGGCCAAGGGAATGTATATCATCAAGGTAATTACCGCCACCGGAACCATTATGACCACCCGCCTGGTGGTGCTGTAGCCTGGTTGCGGCAGGATGCCGGTCTATTATCTACCCCGCTCTGGCCCCACGGTCGGGGCGGGGTTTTGTGTGGTCTTGGGGTTAGGCAGGGTAGTGCCGGCGCGGTAGGAAAGCTTTCCAGGTACTCAAGCTCCTTGGCCACCAAGCGGCTATTCGCCGGGCAGGCGCAGTCCTGGCTCGTATCCCCTGCCCCCTGCCCACTTAATTTGGTACCAGGCTGACAACCGGGCAACATCCAGATACCAAAAAGTCCGACTGTTGCCGGGGAAACGGCCAAACGGTTTGCTGCTAAACAACAAAAAGGCCTGGCTTCGGGAGAAGCCAGGCCTTTGAGGCAAGTCGCGGGAGCGACTAGTACAGGTAGTTCAAAGCCGTTTTGTCGTTCGTGTTGAACGGACGGTTCTGACCCGAGCCGATGCAAGCCAGCATCCACGAGTTAGGATCTACGCCCGAAGGAGTGCCGGGAATCAGGATGGCGCCCACGGTGCTGGCACCTTCGTTTACGGCCGAGCCACCGCAGCTATACTGACGGCTCATGTAGTCGGTGTGGCGGAAGCCGATGCAGTGACCGATTTCGTGGGCCAGTACCGAAGCAATGGTCGTCGTAGCGTAGCTCGTACCCAGCGAGGTCGAGTTCACTAGAACTTGGCTGTAGGGGTTACCGCCCGAGGGGAAGCCAGCCGAAGCCAAGTAGCCAGCGCCCGAAGGAGCCTTAGTCAGGGTAATGTTGGCACCCGAGGTTACGCGACGCATCGTGATGCGCAGGGCCAGGGCGTTGTAGCGGCGGATAGCCTCGTCAGCAGCCGTTACGTAAGCCGAAGGCAGCGTGCTCGATACGGCTATCGTGATGGTGCGGGGCAGGCCGGTTACCAGGTTGTTGGTGCGGTACTGCTCGTCTTCGCCTACGCGCATCATTTTGTAGTCAGGCTTGGCATTCAGAGCGTCGTCGCTCAGCATAATGTCACCTTCCACGAGGTAGCCGCCTTCAACTTTTTGAGCGTCCTTGGTGGTGAAGCCCAGCTGCTGGATTTTGCTGATGGCATCGGCCGAAATTTCGTTTTTAGCAGTTACCTGCTCCGACTCTTTTGAGCACGACGACAAGGCGGCGACCGAGCAAGCGCAAATGGCTACTGCGGAAAGTACTTTGGTAATTTTCATAAGAGAAAGGTTTGGTTTGGTTGGTGGAGGATGTGGTGAATGATGGGTCCAAATAGAGGATAAAAATTATCAATGTCAATAATTTTGCCTCGTATTTTTAAAATAATTGCAAATAACTGCGCTTTAATCCGATCTTAATGTAACTACAGCCCAGCTTTTGTGCTTAATTCTTATTATTGAATAATGCGGAGAAATATCTGTTTTTTGGCTCTGCGGGCGGTTTTATTCCCGGATCGTGCGGCATCGGAATCCCAAAAGCTACGGGGGTGCGGCAGGAGATAAAGCAGGTTAGCCAAGCACTGCTGTTGCCGGGCCCAACGGATATCAGGAACCGGTTTGGGCCGGCTCCAAACCTTTTGGGCCCGATTCGGTGTTCGTCGGAGCGGGCCCGGAAAAGTTCGTTTGCGGGCCCGTAAGGCTGAGTTTTGGCTAAACCAAGGCAGCGGCCCGAAATCCTTATCTTTGTTCAAAACCGATTCCGTGTGAATCCTCGGATTCACCTCACGATATAACTTCCCAAGCCGTGGCTTGCACTTCTTGTTCCTCCGGGAGCTGCTCTACGTCGTCTGCCAAGGGCTGCGGCTCCAAAGGCAGCTGCA
The DNA here is from genome assembly GCF_002797555.1 of Hymenobacter chitinivorans DSM 11115. Lineage (NCBI taxonomy): Bacteria > Pseudomonadati > Bacteroidota > Cytophagia > Cytophagales > Hymenobacteraceae > Hymenobacter > Hymenobacter chitinivorans. Next base: position 546,371 of record NZ_PGFA01000002.1, read on the forward strand.
GCTCTGGTGGCTGCACGCGCCTAAACGTCTTCGACTGGCTGCAGGACGTGGACCTACCCGTTGACTTCAAAGAGTTTGATATAGTTGAAATCCGCTTCAAAGGCGGCCGCAAAGAGTTTTTCCGTAACACCAACCGCCTGCCTCTGGTCACTGGCGACGCCGTCGTGATTGAGGCGGCCGGCAATGGCTGGCATCTGGGGCACGTTTCGCTCAAGGGCGAGCTGGTGCGCCTGCAAATGCGCAAGAAAAAGGTGCCAACCGATTCCAAGGAAATCCGGGGCATTCTGCGCGTGGCCACGCCCCAGGACGTCGAACGCTGGGAAGCCGTGCGCGACCTGGAAACCGGCACCATGTTCCGGGCCCGTTCGGTGGTGGAAGAGCTGCGCTTGAAGATGAAGCTCTCCGACGTGGAGTACCAGGCCGACCGGACCCGCGCCACGTTCTTTTATTCGGCCGACGACCGGGTTGACTTCCGGGACCTGATTAAGCGCCTGGCCGACGAGTTTCGGGTACGGGTCGAAATGCGGCAGATTTCCTTGCGCCACGAAGCCGGCCGCCTCGGTGGTATCGGCTCCTGCGGGCGGGAGCTGTGCTGCTCCACCTGGCTTACCGACTTTAAGAGCGTCAGCACCACCGCGGCCCGCTACCAGAACCTGAGTTTGAACCCGGCCAAGCTGTCGGGGCAGTGCGGCCGCCTCAAGTGCTGCCTCAACTATGAGCTCGATACCTACCTAGATGCCCTGAAGGACATTCCGCAGGTGTCGCGCCCCCTGCAAACCGAGAAAGGGGAGGCCTTTCTGCAGAAAACCGACATCTTCAAGCGCCGCATGTGGTTTGCCTTCCGCGGCGACAATAATTGGGTGATGCTGCCTACCGAGCGGGTGCGCGAAATTCAGGACCTGAACAAGCGGGGCGAAAAGCCGGAAAACCTACTGGCGCCCGTACTGGAAGCCGAAAAGGAGCCGGAAGTATCGGCCCACGTGGAAGGCAACCTTGACCGCCTCGACGATAAAATCAAGGGCAGCAAGCGGCCTAAGCGCAAAAAGAAGAAGGACGGCGGCGCTTCGGCAGCGCCGGCTTCGACCTCCCCGCCAGCCGCGCCCCGCGCCGGCGTCCGCCTGGATGGGGCTGCCAAAGCCCCCGCGCCCATGCCCGCCGACTCGACGGGGGATGCTTCCGGCGAAACCCGGCGCCCCCGTGGCGCCGCGGCCCGGCCGCTGAACCGGCGCAACAACCGCGGTGGCCGTGGCGAAGGGAGCCGCCCGGCGGAAGGCGGCACCAAACCCGAAGGTCGGGAAGGTCGGGAGCCCCGCGAAGGTCGGGCTCCGCGGCCTGAAGGCCAAGGGGAAGCCCGGCCCCCGCGGGGGGAAGGTAGGCCGCCCCGCAACTCCAGCAGCACTCCCGCCGATGGTACGCCACGGCCCCCGCGCGAGGAAAACTCCGAGCGTAGTGGACGCAGCGGCCGTTCGTCGCGCCGCGGACCCCGCCCGCCCCGCCCCGGCGGCGGCTCTGACGGGGCAGGTTCTGGTTCGGCTCCCGCTAGTGCTTCGTAGGATGCGGCACGGACTCAACCTAGTGGCGGGCCTGGCCTTGTTGGTCGGGCTGGCCGCCTGCGACGCGAATCAGGTGTACGAAAAGAACCAGGAGCTCGACAAAGCCGTGTGGACGGTGCAGGAAAAGCCCACGTTCGAGTTCGACATCCAGGACACCACTCAGCGCTACGATATCTACTTCAACATTCGTAACGAGTCGATGTACGGGTATTACAACCTGTACGTGAAGCACACGCTGCTGGACCCCAGCGGCAAGCGGATGTCGCAGCTGCTGCACCAGATGCTGCTGATGGACCCCCAAACCGGCGAACCGCGCGGGCAGGGCTCCGGTGACATCTTCGACCACCAGTTTCTGGCTTTGCGGCAGCAGAAGTTTGCCCAGCCGGGCACCTACCGCGTGGTACTGGAGCAGTACATGCGCCAGGATCAGCTGCCCGGCATTATGGCCGTAGGCGTGCGGGTAGCCAAAGCAGCCGAGTAGGCTTACCGTCGGAAACATAAAAAAGACCTCCCTGGCCGCAGCCGGGGAGGTCTTTTTTATGCCGTTGGCCTCAAAGAAGCCGCCCGCATACAGGCAAACTAGTCGACCAGACGCACGCTAACGGCGTTGAGGCCTTTTTTGCCCTGCTGAACTTCGAATTCTACACGGTCAGCGTCACGAACGGGCTGCTTCAGACCCGTGGCGTGTACGAAGATGTCCTCACCACCGCCGTCCGGCGTGATGAAGCCAAAGCCCTTGGCTTCATTGAAAAATTTGATAATACCGGTACTCATGCTGGAAGATGGTGAGATGAAAGAATGAGGTAAATGTAAGAGGATTTTTTTCGAATCAAATAAGGCTTTCCCGAACCTGGGCCGGGTTATCGGCGGCCACCGGGCCGGCGCCGCAACGGGCGGGAGCGGGCCGTGGCGGCCGGGCCAATAAAAAAACCACCCTGCCCCAGGCAGTGCCGGAGCAGGGTGGCGGCCGCTCAAAGCGGCGAAAAGCAGGGGAGAGGAACCTTAGATACGCTCTACTTTTACGGCGTTCAGGCCCTTTTTGCCCTCAATAACGTCGAAGGTAACCCGGTCATTCTCGCGGATTTCGTGGATCAGGCCAGTCTGGTGGACAAAAATATCCTGGTTAGTGTCATCCTGAACGATGAAACCGAAGCCTTTGGACTCATTAAAAAATTTCACTTTGCCAGTTTTCATAACTAGGGCCTGGTTGTGGTGGTAAAAGGTTGATTATTGAAGTGGCAGTAAAACTAAGCGGATTTTTTAATTGTAGTACACCTCCCGATGAGAATAAAAACCCGGCTGATTAGCTGGTAAAGGCTTTTCTCAACAGTAAATGGCGTTCAGAGCAGTTGATATCAGGCTGTTTTTCATGCCCAAACAAGGTGCTAAACCTGTTAAGCAGCTTCGAAATATAGAGTTTAAGCAATTAAGACTCCGCCACGCGCCAGCGGCCTTTCCGGGGAGGCAAGGCCGCCTTATTGCGAGGTTCCGATACCGGGGCTGCCGTTACGAAGCGGGCTTGAACCGGGCGCTGTTGTCGTGGGCAAACTGGGCAAAAGTGCGGGGCGGGCAGCCGGTAATTTCCTCTACCGCGTTGGTAGTGCCGGCCGTGTAGCCCGCCTTCGACAGGCCGTAGAGTTCCAGCATGGCGTCGCGCATCCAGGCCGGGGCCTGCGCCATGCTTTGGCGGGCGGCTTCCTCGGGCACGTCCACGTACTGCACGGGCCGGCCGGTAGCTTCCCCGATGGCAGCGGCTACTTCGGCGGTGCTCAGGGCCTGCGGGCCGGTTAGCTCGTAGGCCTGGCCCTGGTGGAGGGCAGGGTCGGTGCTGAGGAGGTGGGCGGCCGTGGCAGCAATGTCGCGCACGTCGATGTAGCTTACTTTACCTTCCCCGAGAGGCATGTAGATTTTACCTTCCTGGCAAATGGAATCCGCGTTGTAGTTGCTGAAATTCTGCATGAAGCTGCCCGGTCGCAGAATGGTGTATACCAGGCCGCTCTGCTCCAGGTACCGCTCTATTTCGCGGTGCCAGCGGCCCAGCTGAATGCCCGGCTCGGCATCGGCGCCGGCTGCCGAAAGCCGGACAACGTACTGCACTCCGGCCTGCTTAGCCGCGTCGATGGTGCGCTTGGCTAGCTCTACCTGGTCTTCGGTGAAGGGCGTAATCAGGCACAGACGCTCCACGCCGGTTAGGGCCACGTGCAGGGTTTCGGGCTTGCTGTAGTCGATTTCGACCAGCTGCACCTCGGGGTTGAGGTGCTTGAGCCGGTCGCCCTTAATCAGGGAGTGAACCCCGGCGCGCACGGTCAGGCCGCGGTTGGCCAGGGCTTTGATGAGCTCCGCGCCCACGTTGCCCGTGGCGCCGGTAACCAGAATAGTGTTAGGCATGATGCAAAAGGGTTAGGAGGAGGAAGCCCGGAGTACGGACCAAAATTCACCAGTTACTGGCGGTGCACGGCGCGAAAAATCTTGCCTTTCTCGTTGCTGAACACGAAGTCGTGGTCGTTGATGAATACCAGGGCTTCGGCTTGCCCGCTGGAGGGAATTGGCAGGCAGCTCTTGGCGCCGTCGAACAGCTTGCGGCCCGGAGCCACCTCAATCAGGTACACTTTGCCGTAGCCGAGCAGGGCCACCCGGCGGCCGTTGGGGCTGATGTCGGCGCTGGTTACCCAGGTGTTGATCTGGATACTGTCGACGAGGCGGGCGGCGTAGTTGCCGGGGCGGGCGGGCAGCACGTATTCCTTCACCCACTTGCCCTCGCCGCGGTTTTTGGTGAACAGGTACAGGCTATCCTGATGGTAGTAAAAGGCCTCGCAGTCGAAGTTGCGCTGGGGCTTTTTCGGGGGAAATTTGCGCTGGTCGGGGTAGTGGAAGCGGATGGTGTCGATGTCCTGCAGGGTGGGGCCGCTGAGCCGGTAAATGGCCAGGTTGCGGCGCTTGTTCTGGTTGTTGCCAAAGTCGCCGATGTAGATGCGGTTGGCTTCGTCGCGGGCCAGGTCTTCCCAGTCGTTGTTGGCCAGCGGGTCCAGGCTCAGGGTTTGGAGCAGGTCGCCCTGCTGGGTGACGCGGTAGAGCTTGGCCGTGTTGCCGCCGTCGCCGTGGGTCCACAGGTCGCCGGTGGTGTTGGCTATTTCCAGGCCCGAGCTTTCCACCACTTCCGTTTTGGCCAGGCGGCCCACCTGCTTCACGTCGTAGGCCTGGCTTACTTTCTCGAAGTTGCCCCGGTCCTTATCGTTAGCGCAGCCACAGAGTACGGACTGGATAAATACCAAAACGGGAAACAGCTTGTCACGCAGTAAAAACAGCATTTTGGAAGGTGATTGGCGGAAAAATAAGGCCTTGGCACGGCTGTCAGGGCTTGTGGTCCATACGCAGGCCAGCCGAGAAAGGGCCACCTGGGCGGTAAAAAATATCGGTCAAGTACAAGTGAAAGTTTTTTCAAGCGTCAGATTAACAGTATATTGCTACGATAAACACTCCGCAACTCCGCCTTCTTGATGGTTTTTCGTTACGTTCTGTTGCTGGCCTGCAGCCTGCTCAGCCTCCGCGCCTCGGCCCAGTCGCCCACCTACCTGCTCACCCCTGATACCAGCGTTATGGCCCCGGCGCCGGGCCCGGCGCCGCTGCTGCTCCGGCCCGCCGCGCCGGCCTCGCCCTTGCGCCGCCTGATTCAGCCGGCTGCCCTGCGCGTGGTAGTGCCTTTGTCGCTGATTGGGGTGGCGGCGCTGAGCAGTCAGGACAACGCGCTGCGGCGGGCTAAAATGGAACTTCAGGAAGAAACCCGGGAGGCCTTTCCCACCTTTGATACCCGCCTCGACGACTACACCCGCCACGTGCCGGTAGCGGCGGCCTACGCCCTGCAGCTGGCCGGCGTGAAAGGGGAGCGGGGCGTGGTGCCGTTTACCCTGATTTACCTGCTGGCCCACCAGCTCAATATGGGCGTGACCAGCAACCTGAAGAATATGTGCCGGGAACAGCGCCCCGACATCCCGACCGACTTCAGCTCGTTTCCGTCGTCGCACACCAGTGAGGCCTTTATGACGGCCACGCTGCTGCACGAGCAGTACGGCAAAACCAGCCCCTGGATCAGCTTGGGCGGCTACGCAGTGGCCACGGCCACGGGCACCATGCGGGTGCTGCACAACCGCCACTGGGTAACCGACGTGGTAGCCGGGGCCGGCATCGGGTTTTTGTCGGCCGAAGCGGTGTGGCGCCTCTACCCGGCCCTGACGCGGCTGCTGCCGGCCAAACTGGCCCAGAAATGCCTGCTGATTCCGACCTACGCCCCGGGTGGGGGCGCCGGCCTGGCCCTGACTATTCGGCGCTAACCGGAACTAGAACCGCAGGTAGGGCCGGAGCTTGTCCAGGGTTTCGGCGTCCAGAATCCGGATTTGGCGCAAATCGTCGGGCTGGCGGAAGGGTGGGTGCTGCTGCCGGAAAGCCACAATTACCCGGGCCAGGCGCTTGCCTACGTAAGGGTGAGCCTGTAGCACCTCAAACGGGGCCGCGTTGATTTCCAGCGAAGCGGGTGCAAAGCCCGGGGCCACAAAGGAGTACTTGCGCAGGCTATCCACTAGGTCGGGGGCGTCGCGCAGGCTGTAGATTTCGGCGAGCTGGTCTTCGCGCAAAAAGCCGCCCAACTGCTGGCGGTACTCCACCACCCGCCTAGACAAGCCCCGCCCGATGCCGCGAATCTGCATGAGCTGGGTGGTGTCGGCCGTGTTCAGGTCGAAGGGGGCCAGGTGGGTGGGCTTGCGCGGAAACTTGCCGGCGGGCCGGTCGGCAAAGGCTGGGGCTCCATCCTTATACGAGTGGGCAAACTGCTTTTTCTCCCGGGGCGGCAGCTGGTCGGGCAGCTGGATGTAGGGCGCTAGGCGGGTGTAGACCGAGTCGGGCAGGCCGTAAGTGCGTTTAATCTGCTCTTTAGCTTTAAACCCGCCGATAACGTCCCGAAAGTGCACCACCCGCTGGGCCAGGAAGTGCGAAAGGCCGCGGGCTTCCCAATCCGGCGCCGTTAAGGTATTCGGGTCGAAAGGCGCTAATTGCACCTGGGCCACGGGCTGGTAGCGCGGGTATTTCCGCCGCGGATAACGCGGCGGGAAAGTGCGAACCTGGCGCTGGGCTGCTAGCTCGGCGGCCAGCTGGTCGAGTTCTTGCTGGTCGGGGGCGGGGCTGTAGCGGGGTAGGGCCGGCAAGAGCAGCCAGGGCAAGGCCAGAAACAGCAGAATGAGCAGGAGGAGGCCCACGAAGCCCGAGGTTTCGCGGCGCGAAAATTTAAAATAGCGGCGAATGGGGCGCAGCCAGCCGGCGGCGGAAGGTGGGGTAGGGGTATGTTTCACGAAGGATAGCAGAATAACGGCCGCATAATAAAAAAATAACCGCAGAGCCGATGTGGGGAGTAGCGGTTATTTTTAGGAAGTTAGAAGCCGCACCGCCTCCCGTAAGCTCGACAGCCGAAACTGGGGCGGGGCGCCGCGGCCACAGCAGTATCTGAAACGGGCCGCGGTGCGTAAGTGCCAATTAACCGGCGTTCGGACGTAATATTACGGCCCGTTGCCCGCTACCCGTATTTCGACCCCGCCTGCCATGAGTAAGTCTGCCCCGCGTACCACCGATTTCCTTGACCAACTGGCGGCTGAGCTGCAAGCGTTGCGGGAAACGACCGTCCGGCGCTTCCGGCCCCTGACCGACGACCAGCTCAACCGGCGGCCTGCCCCCGACAAGTGGAGTGTGGGCCAGTGCCTGGAACACCTCAACATTGTGGGGGGGCACTATCTGCCCACCATCAACCGCAAGCTTAAGCAGGCCCAGGAGCGGGGCAGCCGCCCGTCGGATACCGTAAAATCGGGCTTCTTCGGCCGTAAGCTGATTGAGGCCATGCGCCAACCGGCCAGTGAGAAGCCGCTGAAGTCGCCGCAGCAGTACGCGCCCAGCGGCAGCCGCCTGCCCCGCACGGTGGTGGAGGTATTCGGCCGCCAGCTCGACGAGCTCATCAATATTGTGCAGCAGGCCCGGGGCATCAATGCCAACGCCGTGCGGATTCCCAACCCGATTATTCCCCTGCTCTACCTGCGCCTGACCGACCAGCTGGAGTTCATTGTGACCCACTTGCAGCGCCACGTGGCCCAGGCCGAGCGGGTGCTCGACAACAGTCAGAAGTAGCGTAACACTCCTGCACGTGTCGTCCGCATTTCGGGATAAGCTTCCCGAAATGCGGACGATTCTTTTTTCGGCCGCCCCGCTACTGAGTGCTAATGCCATATTGGGGAGCAAAGCAGAGAGGGTTTTGCAAAACGCAAATCCTTACTGCGGGTACCGTTGCGGTTGCCAGGGGAGTCTGTTTATAAGATCTTCAGCGTGGTTTTTCTAAGCAAATACTTGATAAGTAATAGATAAGGGTTGGTGATGCCGGCCGCTCAGTCAATAAGCAAAAGCGGCTGCTCAGCTACCGAAGTCAAGTCGGAAGTAGGGGTGTTTAGCCGGCTTGCCGTAGAGTTTGGCAATATTTTTCGAGCTAGGGCGTGTGGAATAAAGCTCGACTAGGCATCAAAACTTTGCCAACTTGCCCCATCCTTAGCTTATCCTATGCGTCCATTCCTGTTAAGCCTGCTGGCTCTGCTGATGTTATTTTCCAGTGGTTCTTCCCGTTCTCTTCCCCCCGGCAGCGGCGGGCCCAACTCTAAAAAGTGGCAGCAGGTCGACCAGCTGCTGAAAAAAGACCAGACGGCCTCGGCCGCTAAGCTGGTAGAGGAGCTCTACCGCGCTGCCCGCCAGCGTCAGGACACGCCCGAGTACCTGCGGGCCCTGCTCTACAAGCTGCGCCTGCTGGAAGCCAAGGAGGAAAACGCCGACGTAAAGAGCATTGCGCTGGTGGAAGCTGATGTGAAAACCGCTCAGTTTCCGGCCCGGCCCATCCTGCACAGTTTGCTGGCCCAGCTCTACGCCCAGTATTACGACGCCCACCGCTACCAGCTCTACAACCGCACGGCCACGGCCCCCAATGCCGCCGACGCCAGCGCGGCTGATATCCAGACCTGGGACGCAGCCCGCCTGGGCAGCGCCGTGGTGCAGCACTACCGGGCCTCGCTCCACGACGAGCCCCGGCGCCAGCAGAAGCTGCAGCTCGCAGCCCTGGGCTACGCAGTGCGGGGCGGCACCACTGAAAGCCGGCAACTGCGCCCCACGCTCTACGACCTGCTGGCCCACCGCGCCATCGAGGGCCTGGGCAACGACGAGTTCTATATTACCACGCCCGCCGCGCAGTTTGAGCTTCAGGACCCGGCCTTGTTCGGGCCCGCCGCCGACTTTGCCCGCCTGCCCTTGACGGCGCCGGCCGCCGACTCGCTCAACGGCCAGTTTCACGCCCTGCAGGCCTTGCAGCAGCTTACCGCTTTCCGCCTCACCGAGGCGGCCAACCCCGCCGCCCTGGCCGACGTGACGCTGAAGCGGCTGCGCTTCGTGCACCAGCACGCGCAAATGGCCGACAAAGACGCCCTCTACCGCGCGGCCCTGGCCCGGGAGGCGGAGGTCTACCAGAGCCTGCCGATTTCGACGGAGTTTATGGCCGAGCAGGCCCTGAGCCTGGAAGAAACCGAGCCGGCCAAAGCCCACGAGTTGGCTTTGCTGGCCGAAAACCGCTTCCCCAAATCGGTGGGTGGGCGGCGGGCGGCTTCGCTGCGCCAGCGCCTGGAAGCCGTGGAGCTAGACTTTACCACCGAGGAAGTGGTGTTGCCCGGCCAGCCCTGGCTGCTGAAGCTCGACGTGCGCAATGCCCCGCAGCTGTATGCCAAAGCCTACCGGGTAAGCACGGCCCAGGCGGTGCGCACCCGCTTCGACGATACCGACGGGGAAGCCCTGGACTTCCGCAAAACCTACGCCCGAGCCCTGGCGGCCAAACCCGCCGCCGCCTGGCCCCTGGACCTGGCCGGCCCCACGGATTACCGCCGCCACTCGGTGCAGCACGCCGGCCCGGCGCTGCCGGTTGGGCATTACGTAATAGTAATCAGCACCACGGCGGAAAATGCTACCAAAGAGCAGGCTGGCATCAGCACCGCCTACGCCGAGCTGACGGCCAGCTCCCTGAGCCAGGTCCGCCGGAGCTCCGCCCAGGAAGGGCCCGAAGTGCTGGTGCTGGACCGGCAAAATGGCCAGCCCCGAAGCGGGGTTACGGTGTTGCCTTTCTTTCAGTACTACGACCAGAAAGCCCGCCAGTACAAGCGGCGCCGCGGCCCGGCCCAGACGACTACCGCCGACGGCCTGAGCCAGGTCCGGCTGGGCCCGGCCACGGGTGACAACCTACTGCTGCAGGCGGTGCTGCTCACCCAAGGCACCGACTCCCTGCTGACCGGGGAAGACGGCGGCTATAGTCCGCGCTACAACCGCCAGCAGCTGGGCGAGACGGTACAGCGCCAGGTTTTCCTCTACACCGACCGCGCCATCTACCGGCCCGGACAGACGCTTTACTTCAAGGGCATTGCTACCGAAACCCGGGCCGGCAAATCCGTTTTGCTCACCAAGCTGCCCGTGACGGTGCACCTGCGGGACGTGAACGGGCAGGCCGTCCAGACCCTGTCCTTTGTCAGCTCTGACTTCGGCTCCTTCCACGGCTCTTTGGTACTGCCCACGGGCTTGCTCAACGGCGAAATGAGCCTGCAAACCGACTTGGGCAACGCCAGCTTCGCCGTGGAAGACTACAAGCGCCCCACGTTCCAGGTCACCTTCGAGCCCGTGCCGGGTACGCCCGTGCTGGGCCAGACCGTAACCGTGCGCGGCAAAGCCACGGCCTACGCCGGCCAGCCCATCGACGGGGCTACGGTGCAGTACCGGGTGGTGCGCCGCACGCTGTGGCCCCTGTTTGGCCGCGGCTTTGGTGGCCCCCGCGGGCCGGGACAAGTGGAAATCCTGAGCGGAACCACCCAGACCGATTCGGCGGGCGGCTTCACGGTGCAGTTTGTGGCCAAAGGCGAGGCCTTACCCGCCGGTAAGCGCGGCCCCTGGCAGCCCGGCTACGGCTTCGAAATTACGGCCGACGTAACCGACGCGGCTGGCGAAACCCGCACCGGGGAGCAGAGCGTGAGTATTGGGGCCGACGCGCTGAGTTTGCGCTTGGAAATGCCCGAGCTGATAAACCGCGAAAAGCTGCCGCTCCTGCGCCTGCTCAGCACCAACGCGGCCGGCACCCCGCAGCCGACCCGCGGGCAGCTGCGCCTCTACCGCCTCACGCCGCCCGCCGCCGGCTGGCGCCCCCGCCCCTGGCCGCGGCCCGAGCGCGAAGCCCTGAGCCGGGAGGAGTTTAAGCGCCAGTTTTCGCTCGACGCCTACGGCCGGGAAGACAACGACAGCACCTGGGCCCGCACGCTGGTGCTGTCCCAGGAATTTGACACTGAGAAAAGCCCCTTGCTGACCACGCTGCCCGCCGCACTGGCCCAGCAAGCGCCGGGCCGCTACCTACTCGAAGCCACGGCTAGCCCGGGCAAGGAGCCGGTGAAAGCCGAGCACTACTTTACGCTGTACTCGGCTACGGTGGCCACGCTGCCGCTGCCGGCGCCCAACTGGTTTGTGGCCCTGCAAGACAGCGTGGCGCCGGGCCAGCCTGCCCGCTTCCTGGTGGGCAGCTCCGAGGCTGGGGCCCGCATCCTGCTGGAGGCTGAAGCCCAGGGCGAAACCCTGCGCCGCGAGTGGCTGACGCTGGCTGCCAATGAGCAGCGCGTAATCGAAATTCCAGTGGCCCTGGCCCTAGACGGGGAGCAGCTGTATGTGCATATCACTCAGGTGCGCGACAACCGCCTGTACCTGCACACGGCCCAGGTGCAGGTGGCCACGCCGCCCGCCCCGCTGGTGCTGAGCGTAGCCACGTTTCGCGACAAACTCCAGCCGGGCCAGAAGGAAACCTGGCGGGTGACCATTCACCAAGCCGACGGCAAGCCCGCCGCGGCCGAGCTGCTGGCCACGCTCTACGACAAGTCGCTGGACGTTTTCCGGCCTCATTCCTTGCTGCCGCTGGCGTTTCCGGGTACTTATCATCCCGCCTCCTTGGCTTGGAACGGGCGCTTTGGAACGGAGGAATCGACGACCCTGTTCGGCGGCAGCCCCGGCTATGGGTCGGGCTTCTGGCGGCTGTATCCGGGTATCAACTGGTGGGGCTACTTGGCTGAAACGGAAAATGGGGTAAACGAGGAAATTCCCGACCAGGAAGAACTGGAGGATAAGGTGGTGGCCACGCAAACAGTAAAAGGTAACACAGATGCCCCAGACCGGTTTGGTAGTGCTCGACGGGCTGCGCCGATGGCGGCGAAAGCCGAAGTAATGCGGATGGCCGACTCCCAGGCCATGGCCGGCAACAGTGCCCCGGCACCAGCTTCACCACCTGCTGCTGGCGCTGCACCTCAGCCTGACCTATCGGCCGTACAGGCCCGCAAGGACTTTCGCGAAACGGCCTTCTGGCTGCCCGACCTGCGCACCAACGCCCAGGGCGAAACCGTGCTCGAATTCCAGATGCCCGAAGCCGTGACCCGCTGGCAGCTGCTGGCCCTGGCCCACGACCAGCAGCTGCACAGCGGCTTGCTACAGCGGGAATTAGTGACGCAAAAACAGCTGCAGGTAACGCCCAACGCCCCGCGCTTTTTCCGGGAAGGCGACCAGCTGCGCTTCTCGGCCAAGCTCAGCAACCTCACCGACCAGCCCCTGAGCGGCACGGCCCAGCTCTTTCTCTTCGATGCCCGCACCCAGCAGCCAGTGGAAGCCCGGGTGCTGAAAAGTGCCCCCCAACTGCCGTTTTCCCTGCCCGCCAACCAAAGTGCCTCCGTCAGTTGGGAGCTGACTATTCCCGAAACCGCCGAGGGCCAGCTGCCCCTGGAGGCCCTGACCTACCGCGTCGTGGCCCAGGGCCAGGCTACAGCTACTGCCATCGGGAAGAAGCCCAAGCGCACCAAAAACCAGAAACCAACAACCAATACCCAACAGCCAGTCTTCTCCGACGGGGAGGAAAATACCCTGCCGGTGCTGCCCAACCGGATTCTCATCACCGAAAGTCTGCCCTTGCCCATCGTGGGGCCGGCCACCCGGGAGTTTGAGCTTAAAAAGCTGACCAGCACCACTTCGGCCACCCGCCGCAACTACTCCCTGACGCTGGAAATGACCCAGAACCCGGCCTGGTACGCGGTGCAGGCCCTGCCGTACCTGACCGAGTATCCCTACGAATGCTCGGAGCAGGTCTTTAGTCGTTTGTATGCCAACTTGCTGGCGGCCAAAATTCTGCAGAGCAACCCCCGCATCCGGCCAGTGCTGGACGAGTGGAAGCGGGCTGCTCAAAGCGGCGACAAGGCTGCCCTGACCAGCAAGCTGGAGCAAAACCAGGAGCTGAAAAGCCTGCTGCTCCAGGAAACGCCCTGGGTGCGCGACGCCCAATCGGAAACCGAGCGGATGCGCCGCCTCACGGAGCTCTTCGACGAAACCCGCCTCAAAACCGAAACCAGCCGGGCCTTGACCAAGCTGGCCAAGATGCAGAGTCCGAATGGGGCCTTCCCTTGGTTTGAGCGGATGCCCGATGACCGCTACATCACCCAGCTCATCGTGGCCGGCTTCGGCAAATTGCAGCGCCTGGGCGCCTTCTCGGCCACTCAGGACGCCCAAGCCGGCCCGATTCTGAGCCGGGCGTTGAGCTACCTCGACAAGCAGCTACAGCACGACTACGCCGAGCTGCGCCGCCAGAAAGGCGTGGATTTGAAGCAGAATCACCTCCACGACCTGCAGATTCAGGCCCTGTACGCCCGCAGCTTCTGGCCCGCGCCGGCCCTGGCCCGCGCCGACCAGCCCGCCTACGCTTACTACCAGCAGCAGGCCGCCGCGTTCTGGCCCGACCAGACGCGCTACCTCCAGGCCCAGATTGCCCTGGCTTTGCACCGCCAGAAAGCGCAGCCCGCCGCCGTAAAAGACATTCTGACGGCCCTGGCCCAAAACGCCCTGCACTCCGACGAGCTGGGCATGTACTGGAAGGAAGTGCGCGGCGGCTACTACTGGCGCGAGGCCCCGACCGAAACCCAGGCCACGCTCATCGAAGCCTTCGACGAGGTGCAGAACGACCAGCGGGCCGTGGATGAAATGAAGCTCTGGCTGCTCAAGCAGAAGCAAACCCAGAACTGGCCCAGCACCCGCGCCACCGCCGACGCCTGCTACGCCCTGCTCTTGCGTGGCTCCGACTGGCTCCAGCCCGTTCAGCCCCTGCAAATCACGCTCGGCGGCGTAGCGGCTCCCGCGCCCAAAACCCAGCAGGCCGGCACCGGCTACTTCAACACTACCTTCGACGCGGCCAGCATCCGGCCCGAGCAAGGCAAAGTGACTGTGCGTAAAACCGACGCGGGCGTGGCCTGGGGGGCGCTCTACTGGCAGTATTTCGAGCAGATTGACCAGGTAACGGCCGCCACGGCTGGCCTGCAGCTGGAGCGCCAGTTCTACCGGGAGCAGCGCACCGCCGGCGGCCCCGTGCTGGAGCCCCTCACGGCCGCCTCGCCCCTGCGGGTGGGCGACGTGCTGGTAGTGCGCCTGGTGCTACGCGCCGACCGGGACCTGGAGTATGTGCACCTGAAGGACCAGCGCGCCGCGGGCCTGGAGCTCGTGGCCCAAACCTCGGGCTACCGCTACCAGGGCGGGCTGGGCTACTACGAGAGCCCGCGGGATGCGGCCACCAACTTTTTCATCAGCTACTTTCCCAAGGGCACCCACACCTTCGAATACCGGCTGCGGGCGGCCCAGAGCGGCAATTTCTCGGGCGGGCTGAGTCAGCTCCAGTGCCTGTACGCGCCGGAGTTTGCGGCGCACTCGGCCGGCACCCGGGTGCGGGTCGAGCCACTTGGCGATAAGTAGAACAAATTGGATTTTTTAGGATGAAATGTCGCTCCAGGTAGGTGTAAAGGCCTTTGGCAGAGTTTAAATGAGCACAGGGTTTGGTAGTAAAAAATGGCAATAGTAATTTTGCCATTTCCAAGCCCTTTGACCTGTTAGCAATGCGGATACTATATGTTGTGGCGGGCCTGCTGTTTTTCAGCGCGCCAGCCTTTGCACAAGGAGGAAAAAAAACGGTTTCGACCGACCATAAAGGCCAGGTAGCGCTGCCCGTGACGGCCACGCTGCCCGGCGAGGAAAAGCTCTCGGCCCAGGAGCGCGCCGAGCGCGACTTCCTGATGCCCGTGCGGCGCAAGCAGGCCGCGGCCCTCAAAGCGGCGGCTCAGGAAGAGGCCACCAGCCAGCAGGCTGCCGCCAGCGCCGAAATGACGGCCCGTAACTTTATTGGGCCGGAAGAAGCTAAGCCCGAGGAAGCCGCGGCCCCGGCCGCCAAGCCCGCTGCCCGGCCCCACACCACCCACCGGCGCCGCTCTACGCACCATTCGTCCAGCTCCTCGGCCCGCCGCTCATCCTCGAAAAAGAAGAGCAGCGCCAGCCGCAAGAAAAGCGGCTCGAAAAAGAAGACCAGCTCCACCAAGAAAAAGAGCTCGACCAAGAAGAAAAGCAGCAGCTCCAAAAAGCGGCGGCGCTAATCGTACTTCGCCCCGAAAGGCAACAAAAAAGGAGAACCAGTGTGGTTCTCCTTTTTTGTTGTCAAAAGCGGCGCTGCCTAGGTGCCCTGGGGCATAAGGCGCACTACCAGGCCGTCGAGGCGGTTGGTGATGCGAATCTGGCAGGAAAGGCGGCTGCCCTGGGTCATCACGGGCAGGCTTTCGAGCATGGCCAGCTCGTCGTCGCCGGGCTCATCGAGGGCGGGACCGGCCAGCACTTCTACGTGGCAGGTGCCGCACAGGGCCATGCCGCCGCAAGTGGCCTGAATATCGTAGCCGCTGGCCTTGAGCACTTCCATCACGCTCAGGGCCATGTCGGTGGGGGCCACTACTTCGCGCCGCTGCCCGGGCGCTTCCTCTACATATATGCGTACTTCGTCGGTCATCTTCTTGGTGGTTAATTGTTAGTTGTTGGTTGTCAGTTGTTAGTGTCGGCAGTTAAGAACCAAAACCTAACAACTGACAACCAACAACTAACAACCAAAAACTACAGCGTGGGCACCCCGTTTACGGTGGTGTATTTGAGGACGTAGCGCTTGTCGGGGAACATGTACTTGTAGGCACCCTGGGCCATGAGGGCCGCCTCGTGGAAGCCGCAGAGAATGAGCTTGAGCTTGCCGGGGTAGGTGTTGATGTCGCCGATGGCGAAGATGCCGGGCACCGAGGTCGAGTAGTCCAGGGTGTTGACTTTCACCGCGTCGTCTTCGAGCTCCAGGCCCCAGTCGCCAATCGGGCCGAGCTTGGGCGTGAGGCCGAAGAGCGGGATAAAGGCATCCACGGGCAGCGTTTCGGCGGTGCCGTCGTTGGCCGTGATGGTCACGGCTTCCAGGCTGTCCTGCCCGTGCACGTGGGTCACGTTCGACGACAAGACCAGGCGGGCCCGGCCGGCTTCGTGCAGCTTCTGCACCTTCTCGGCCGAGTCGGCGGCGCCGCGGAAAGTGGTACCGCGGTGCACCAGGGTTACTTCCTTGGCCACGTCGGCCAGGAAGATGGTCCAGTCGAGGGCCGAGTCGCCGCCGCCGGCAATGACGATGCGCCGGTCGCGGAAGGTTTCCGGGTCGCGCACCATGTAGTACACGCCGCGGCCGCCTTCGTAGGTTTCCAGGCTTTCCACGGCGGGCTTGCGGGGCTCAAACGAACCCAGGCCACCGGCAATGGCAATGGCTTTGCAGAAGATTTCGGTACCGTCGGTGGTGAAGAGCTGGAACGTGCCGTCTTCGAGCTTGGCCAGGCGCTCCACCCGCTCGCCGAGCGTGAAGGTGGGGTGGAAGGGCTCAATCTGCCGCATCAGGTTCTGGACCAAGTCCCCGGCCAGGATGTCGGGGAAGCCGGGAATGTCGTAAATCGGCTTCTTGGGGTAAATTTCGGAAAGCTGCCCACCCACCTGGGGCAGGGCATCTACCACGTGGCAGCGTAGCTTGAGCAAGCCCGCTTCGAACACCGCAAATAAGCCCACTGGGCCCGCCCCGATAATGCAGATATCGGTAGAAATGGAATTGGTCATGAACTAAGCAATAAGATGAGCAGCCGGCGCGGCCAGAAGCTTAACAACTAAGCCGCCGGAAACGTTGGCTGAGACGTCGATTTGGCGCAGTAAAACCACGCAAAACACCACAACGCGTGGCAACTTTATTCCTGGGAAGAAAAGCCTGACGGGGCGCAAAGATACAAACAAGCGGGGCGTTTTCGCAGCTTGCTTCAGGCTTTGCTCAGCCAGGCACTGGCTGCTTCCAGGGTATTGAAATAGCGAAAATCCAGGGGCTGAGTCAGCGCGTCGCCCACGGCCCGGGCGGCCAGTCGGCCCAGCGGCGTCTGGTTTTCTACGATGGCGCAGTGGCTGTACCCTGCTTCCTGCATGGCCCGCGGAATCCACTGCTGGGCTATCCAGTGCTGGGCCGAAAGCGGCAGAGGCTGGCGCAGGCGGTGGTCGGTGAGCAGCTTGCCGGTGCGGTGGTGCTTGAGGGCCTGCAGCGTGTGCTCATAGATGGCCTGCAGTTCCTGCTCCTGGCAGGCCACATTGGCCCACACCAGCAGAATGTAGCCCTGGCTGTCGTAGGAAATGGTGCACAGGGCATTGTGAAAATAAATGGACGAAACGGAAGTGGGCAATAACATGCTACAAAGAAAAGCGCTTTGGTGAACATGCCGCACGGAATGTTACCAAAGCGCTATATAGTAGGGACCAACGCGCCGTTTAGGCAAACATTCCTACTGCGTCCTTGCTCGGCAGCGCCGTTTTGCCACTCAGCAGCGCATCCACCCGGCGGGCCACTTCCCGGCCTTCGGATATGGCCCACACCACCAACGACTGGCCCCGGCGCATGTCGCCGGCCACGAACACCCCGGCCCGGCTGGTTGAAAAGTCGCCCTCGGCCGCCCGCACGTTGCCCCGGTCGTCGAGGGCCACGCCTAGCTGCTGAAGCAGGCCTTCGTACTGCGGAGCGGCAAAGCCCAGGGCCAGCAGCACCAGCGTGCAGGGAATTTCCCGCGCCGAGCCCTCAATTTCGGTGAAGCGGATGCGGCGACCCAGCACGTCGGTTTCCCAGGTGACGTCGGTGACTAATAAAGCCCGCAGCTGCCCGTTTTCGTCGGCCAGAAAGGCCTTGGTATTGACGCCCCAGTAGCGCTGGCAGCCTTCCTCGTGGGAAGTACTGGTCCGGAAAATGGCCGGCTCCTGGGGCCAGGGCGTGTGGGCGGGCCGCTCGGTGCCGGGTTGGTGCATGAGGGCAAACTGGGTGACGGAGCGGGCCCGCTGCCGGTTGGCCGTGCCCACGCAGTCGGAGCCCGTGTCGCCGCTGCCGATGACCACCACGTCCTGCCCCTCGGCCCAGAGGGCTTCGCCGCTTACTTCCAGGTTGCTCACCCGGCGGTTGTGCTGGGTGAGGTAGTCCATAGCGAAGTGAATGCCCGGTAACTCCCGGCCCGGAATCGTCAGGTCGCGCGGGACGGTGGCCCCGCCGGCCAGTACCACCGCGTCGAAGTTGCGGGTCAGCTCCTCGGCGGGCAAGTCTTTGCCGATTTCGGTATTGCAGCGAAACACCACGCCGTCGTCTTGCAAGAGCTGAATCCGGCGGTCAATTACCCATTTGTCGAGCTTGAAATCGGGAATACCGTAGCGCAGCAGCCCGCCGGGCCGGTCGTCGCGCTCAAAGACCGTGACGCTGTGGCCGGCCTTGGTGAGCTGGGCCGCCGCGGCCAGCCCGGCTGGGCCCGAGCCCACCACGGCCACCGTTTTGCCCGACTTCAGTACCGGGGCCGTGGGCTGCACGTAGCCCTTGCTGAAGGCAATTTCGATGATGTGCTTCTCAATTTCCTCGATGGCCACCGGGGCCGAATGAATGCTCAGCACGCAGGCCGACTCGCAGGGCGCGGGGCAGATGCGGCCGGTGAATTCGGGGAAATTATTGGTTGAGGACAGAATCTGGTAGGCCGCGTGCCAGTCCTGCTGATGCACTGCGTCGTTGAATTCGGGGATGATATTGCCCAGCGGGCAGCCGGCGTGGCAAAACGGAATGCCGCAGTCCATGCAGCGGGCGGCCTGCTGGTGCAGCTGGGGCTCGGAGTAGAGCCCCACAAACTCATTGTTGTGCTGCACCCGCTCCTGGGGGGCGGCCTTGGGCGGCAGCTCCCGACTAAATTCCTTGAAACCGGTAACGTGTCCCATGTTGCTTATCGGTGGTAGTCATGTGAGGGCAGGGAAACCGCCGCCTTTTCTGGCCGTAGCAGCGCCCAGAACTTCAGTTTCGCCCGAAGGAGGTTTCCGCTGCCCTGCACATGACGTTCGTGTTGATGATAAAATGGCCTAGCGGGCCGTGGCGTACTGGGCCTGCTGCAGTACTTTTTTGTATTCGGAAGGAAAAACTTTCACGAAGCGGCCGGCTTCCTCGCCCCAGTTGCCCAGCAGGTAGCCCGCCAGCTGACTGCCGGTGAGCTGCTGGTGCTTGCGCAGCAGGGCCTGAATCTGGGCTTCGTCGTCGGCGTCGAGCGGGTCGAGTTCCACCATTTCCTGGTTGCAGTTGTCGGGAAACGTGCCGTCGGGGTCGTAGACCCAGGCAATGCCCCCGCTCATGCCGGCGGCGAAGTTGCGGCCCGTGCGGCCCAGAATCAGGGCCCGGCCGCCGGTCATGTACTCGCAGCCATGGTCCCCGACGCCCTCCACCACGGCCGTGGCCCCGGAATTGCGCACCGCAAACCGCTCCCCGGCCTGTCCGCGCACGAACAGCTCGCCGGAAGTAGCGCCGTAGAGGGCCACGTTGCCGATGATGATGTTGTGCTCGGGCACAAACTTGCCGTCGGCGGCCGGGAAAATGGCCAGCTGGGCCCCGGAAAGGCCCTTGCCCACGTAGTCATTGGCCTCGCCTTCCAGCGCAAACGACAAGCCCTTGACGCTGAAGGCCCCGAAGCTTTGCCCCGCCGAGCCCTGGAACCGGTAGTTGACGGTATTCTCGGGCAGGCCGGCGGCGTGGTAGCGCTTGGCAATTTCGTTGGAAAGCAGCGTGCCGATGGTCCGGTCGGTGTTGCGGACCGGAAACTCGGCAAACACCGGAATCCGCTCCTCCAGGGCCGGGGCGGCGTGGTGCAGCAGCTGCCAGTCGAGAATATTGTCCAGGCCGTGGTCCTGGGCTTCACTGTGGTAGAGCGTGCCGCCCGAGGGGTTAGCAGCCGGTTGGAGCACGCCCGATAAATCGAGGTGGCGGGCTTTCCAGTGCGAAATTCCCTCGCGCACTTTCAGAAACTGGGTGCGGCCCACCATTTCGTGGATGGTGCGGAAGCCCAGCTCAGCCATGATTTCGCGCAACTCCTCGGCCAGGAAGCGGAACAGATTCACAATGTGCTCGGGCTGCCCGCTGAAAAGCTTGCGCAGCTCCGGGTCTTGGGTAGCCACGCCCACAGGGCAGGTGTTGAGGTGGCACTTGCGCATCATCACGCAGCCGCCGGCTACCAGCGCGGCCGTGGCCACGCCCCATTCCTCGGCGCCCAGCAAGGCCGCCACGGCCAGGTCCCGGCCGGTTTTCATCTGCCCGTCGGCTTGCAGCACCACCCGGCTGCGGAGCTGATTGCGCAGCAAGGTCTGGTGGGCTTCGGCCAAACCCAGCTCCCAGGGCAGACCAGCGTGCTTGATGGAACTGATGGGCGAAGCGCCGGTGCCGCCGTCGTAGCCGGCAATCAGAATTACGTCGGCATGAGCCTTGGCCACGCCCGCCGCAATGGTGCCCACGCCGGCCTTGCTCACCAGCTTCACGTTGATGCGGGCCGCGCGGTTGGCGTTTTTCAAATCGAAGATAAGCTGGGCCAGGTCCTCAATGGAGTAGATGTCGTGGTGGGGTGGGGGCGAAATAAGGCCCACGCCGGGCGTGGCGTGCCGGGTTTTGGCAATCCAGGCGTCCACCTTGTGGCCCGGCAGCTGCCCGCCTTCCCCCGGTTTGGCGCCCTGGGCCATCTTGATCTGCAGCTCGTCGGCGTTGGTCAGATAGTGAGCCGTGACGCCGAAGCGGGCCGAAGCAATCTGCTTGATGGCCGAGCGCATAGAGTCGCCGTTGGGCAGCTTTTCGTAGCGCATCGGGTCCTCGCCGCCTTCGCCGGTGTTGCTTTTGCCGCCGATGCGGTTCATGGCAATGGCCAGGGTGCTGTGGGCTTCGTGCGAAATCGAACCAAACGACATAGCCCCAGTGGCAAACCGCTTCATGATGCTTTCGGCCGGCTCCACTTCGTCAATCGAAATAGAAGGCCGGTGGCGGGCGAAATCCAGCAGGCCGCGCAGCGTAAACATCCGCTCCGGCTGCTCATTGACCAGCTTGGCGTAGCGCTGGTAGGTTTCGTAGTTGCCGGTGCGCGTCGCCAGCTGCAGCAAATGCACCGTTTCGGGGTTGAACATGTGAGCCTCACCCCGGCGCCGCCACTGGTACACGCCGCCGTCGGGCAAGAGCTGCTGCTCCTCGGGCGTGCTGCTCTTGAAGCCCTGAAAGTGCTTGTAGAGGGTTTCACGGGCAATTTCATCCAGCCCCAGCCCGCCGATGCGGGTCACGGCGCCGGTGAAGTAGTGGTCCACCACTGCCTGATTCAGCCCCAGAATCTCGAATACCTGGGCCCCGTGGTAGCTCTGCAGCGTGCTGATGCCCATCTTGGAAAAGATCTTCAGCAGCCCGTCGCACACGGCCTTCACGTAGTTTTTCACCAGTTGCCCGGCGTCCTGACTGGTGTTGAAGCCGCCGCCCTGCTGCGTGGTCTGAATCGTGGCCAGGGCCAAGTACGGGTTGATGGCCGTGGCCCCGAAAGAGAGCAGGCAGGCAAAGTGGTGCACTTCCCAAATATCCCCGGCCTCGACCACCAAGCCCACCGAGCCCCGGTGGCCCTTGCGAATCAAATGGTGGTGCACCGCCGACACGGCCAAGAGCGACGGAATCGGGGCGTGCTTGGAATCCAGGCCGCGGTCCGAGAGAATCAGCACCTCGAAGCCGTCCTTCACCGCGTCCTCGGCGTAGCGGCACAGCCGCGAGAGGCCGTCCTGCAAGGAGCCAGGCTTACCGTCGGCCTTGAAGTAGGAAAGCAGCGTTTTGGCATTGAACATGCCCGTATCGATGCTGCGCAGCTTTTCCAGCTCGTGGTTGGTCAGAATGGGCTGGCGCAGCGCCACGCAGTGGCAGTGCATCTTATCCTCGTCGAGGATGTTGCCGTTGTTGCCAATAAACGTGGCCAGACTCATCACCAGCCGCTCCCGAATCGGGTCAATCGGCGGGTTGGTGACCTGGGCAAAGAACTGCTTGAAATAGCTGCTCAAATGCTGGGGTTGGTCGGAGAGGATAGCCAGGGGCACGTCCACGCCCATCGAGCCGATGGGTTCCTTGCCCTCCAGGGCCATGGGCGTGATAATCGTGTCGATGTCCTCCCGGGTGTAGCCGAATACCTGGTGGTATTTGAACACCGAGTCAGCGGCCAAGTCGGTAAACACCTGCCGGGGCTCAGGCAGCTCTTCCAGCCGAATCTGGTAGTCGGTGAGCCACTGGCCGTAGGGCTGCTGGGCCGCCGCCTGGGCCTTGATGCCCTGGTCGGTGATAATCTGGCCGGCCACGGTGTCGATGAGCAGCATCTTGCCCGGCTGCAACCGGCCTTTCTGAATGACGGTCGACTCGGGAATGCCCAGCACACCAGCTTCGGAAGCCACCATCACCCGGCCGTCGTCCGTTACCACGTAGCGCAACGGCCGCAGTCCGTTCCGGTCCAGCATGGCCCCGATTTTCTGCCCGTCGGTGAAAATCAGCGCCGCCGGACCGTCCCAGGGAGCCATAAACGTGGCGTGAAACTCATAAAAGGCCTTTTTCCACGGGTCCATCTGGGTGTTGCCATCCCAGGCTTCGGGCACCAGCATCATCATCACGTGGGGCAAGGAGCGGCCCGAGTGCAGCAGGATTTCCACGATATTATCCAGGCAGGCCGAGTCCGACTGCCCTTCGTCGATAACGGGCAGCAGCATGTCCATTTCCTCACTGGAGAAGTACGGCGACACGTAGCTGCGCATGCCGGCGTAAAACCAGTTCAGATTGCCCCGCAGCGTGTTGATTTCGCCATTATGAGCCAGCAACCGGAAGGGCTGGGCCAGCTTCCACGAGGGAAACGTGTTGGTCGAAAAGCGCGAATGGACCATGCCAAAGGCCGAAGTGACCCGCGCATCGGTCAAGTCGGGGAAGTAGCCGCGCACCTGGTAGGTCGTGAGCTGGCCCTTGTACACGATGGTTTTACACGACAGGGACGTGAAGTAAAAGTCGCCGCCGGCCTTGAGGTTGGCTTCCAGCACCAGCTTGCTGATGTAGCGCCGCAGCACGTAGAGCTTCCGCTCAAAATCATCGGCGGTAGCAATGCCGGCGGGCCGGCCAAAGAACACCTGCTCCATGTCGGGCTCGGCGGCCAGGGCCGTGGGCCCAATGCCGGCGGGATTCACCGGCACCGGCCGGAAGCCCAGCACGGGCATGCCCAGCCGGGCGGCGGCCTCGTGAATCAGTTGACGGCAGGCTTCCTTGGTGGAGTGCTTTTTGGGCAGAAACAGCATGCCCACGCCGTAGCTGCCGGGCTCGGGCAGCCGAATGCTTAGGGCCGTGCATTCTTCCAGGAAAAACCAGTGGGGGAGCTGCAGCAAGATGCCGGCCCCGTCGCCGGAATCAGAGTCGCAGCCGCAGGCCCCGCGGTGCTCCATGTTTTCCAGCATGGTCAGGGCATCGTCGATAATCTGGTGCGACTTCTGCCCGTTGAGAAAGGTAATAAAGCCGGTGCCGCAGGCATCGTGCTCAAATTCGGGGCGGTACAGACCCTGCGCGCTGGTATCGGGTTTCATCGGAAATCGGTGTCGTGGGGAGTCCGTCGGCCGGTGGAGGCAGGCCGAAATGGCAAGATATTCCCCCACCCGAAGCCGGCACGCCGGACTTGGCGGCCCCTACGATTTCCAACTGCGCCAAACCGCCGCTTCTTGCCTCAAAAACAGCCCATGACGGCCCCGATAAGCTGATTTTACAACTGCGGCTTTCTACAACGGCCGATACTTCAGCCAAGAGCCTGGCCCCGCGTATTTGCGGCTTAATCGGGGTTCGTCGTGAGTTGGCTTACGGCCCTAAGCGGGCCGCAAACGAGCTCAGCCCGTAGCCCCGGCGTGGGCGCCAGCGGGTTTGCAGCCCCGCAGTGCACCCCGGCGTGAGCTACGGGCTGAAAATCCGCGTCACAAGTCACTAACTATACGTCTGATAAAGCTAATCTAAGCTCAGGCGGCGCGGTCTTCGAGAATGTAGCCGATGCCGTTGAGGGTGTGAATCAACTTGGGGGTGAAGTTCTTGTCCACCTTTTTGCGCAGGTAGTTCACGTACACGTCCACCACGTTGGTACCGGTGTCGAAGGCCAAATCCCAGACCTGCTGCACGATTTCCTGGCGGGTTACGGCCCGGCCCTGGTTGTGCATAAAGTACTCCAGCAGGGCCAGCTCCCGACCCGTGAGGTCAATGCGCTTGTCGCCGCGCTTCACGATGCGGCTGCGACCGTAGAGCTCCAGGTCGGCCACTTTCAGCACGTTTTCCGCCGGGCCCGCGGCCGGGTAGCGGCGGTGCAGGGCCCGCAGCCGGGCCAGCAGCTCCCCAAACTCGAAGGGCCGGACCAGGTAGTCGTCGGTGCCCGCCTCGAAGCCCTGCAGCTTATAGTCGGTCGACGGGTTGGCCGTAAACATCAGTACCGACAGCTTATCGTGGTGCTGGCGAATAAAGCGGCAGAGCCCAAAGCCGCTCTGGTTGGGCAGGTCGGCCTTGAGCAGCACCGCCGTGTAAGAAGCCGTGGTCAGCATCTGTTGGGCCGAAGGGGCGCTGAGGGCCACGGCCACCGCTAAGCCCTGCTGCTCCAGGCTGTGCTTGAGTCCAGCGGCGGCCAGTAAGTCGTCTTCGACCAGCAAAATATTCATCCGCGCGTAAGCAGTGGTCAGCTTAGGCTACCGGCCGCCAGGAAAGGCGGCCGGCAGTCCTGACCGGGTTGAAAAAAGGTACTTCGGGTGGGATGGAAAGCGGGTGGGGCAGAAAGTGGGCGGCGCAACTGATTGGCGGCTACGGCACGCCCAGGGCCGCGTCGGCGTCGAAGGGGGGAATGGCAATGATGGGCCCCGCGCCGGTGCTGACCGAGTAGATAGACGGAGCCTGGTGCAGGTTGCCGGCCAGGCGGCGCAGCCCGTCGGGGGCCACTTGGTAGCGGAAAATGGTGTCGTACTCGGCAAAGTCGCGGCGCACGTCGACTTCCAGGTCGCGGATAACGCCGCCATGAATGTCGTACACCCAGCCGTGCAGGTGCAGGGGCTTGGTGGCGTTCTGTACCGTCGGGCTTTGCTGCAGATTATACACCTGCTCAATAACGTTGAGCTCCACTAGGCGGCGGTAGCGCTCCTCCTCGGTTTCGAGGGCGCCCAGCTCGTGGTTGTGCTGGTGCATTACCTCGCGCACGGTGCTGAGCCAGCTGGTTACCACGCCGGCGTCCTCATTCTGCATGGCCGTTTGCACGCCCCGGCAGCCGTAGTGCCCGCACACGATGATGTGCTGAATCTGGAGCTGATTTACCGCGTAATCCAGCACCGCGGCCAGGTTTAAGTCGGTGCTGACGACCAGGTTGGCCACGTTGCGGTGCACGAAGACCTCCCCGGGCGCCGTGCCGGTCATCTCACTCACCGACACGTGGTTGTCGGAGCAGCCGATGAAGAGGAACTTGGGCGTCTGTTGGGCGGCGGCTTCGAAAAAGCGGGGGTTGCGGCGCAGCTTTTCGGCCACCCAGTTGCGGTTGTTGTCAAAGAGCTTGTAGTAGGCCTCGAAGTCGGCTTCCTTGCTGCTCACGTGGGGCTGCCCGGCCAGGTTTTGGGCGTAGTCCTCGCCTTTGCGCAGAAAAATGAGCTGAATGTTGCGCTGCCGGGCCGTTTCGCGGAAGTTTTCGATGGCGCTGAGCACGTCCCGGTCGATGTAAGCCGAGTTGGTGCCATCGATTTCCACGGTGGTATTCACTGGAATGTCCTTGAGCACGGTCATGATGCTGGCCTTGTTCAGGAACGAGACATGCTCGCCCAGGCTGATGCGCAGATGCTCCTCGCCCTGCACCGTGTAGCTCTGGAAGAAGTGGGCATTCTTATACGTTTCGCGCAGCACAAAGAACAAGCCCACCGCCGCGCCCACGCCGATACCAATGAGCAGGTCGGTCATCAGGATGGCCCCAATGGTCACGATGAAGGGCAAAAACTCGGTGAGGCCAGCCTGAAAATGCTGGCGGAAGATGCTGATGCGGGCCAGCTTGTAGCCCGTCACGAGCAGAATAGCGGCCAGCGCGGCCCAGGGAATCAGGTTCAACAGGCCCGGAAACAGCACCACGCTCACCACCAGCAGGCTGCCGTGCACCAGGGCCGCCAGCTTGGTGCGCCCCCCGGCGTTGATGCTCACCGAGCTGCGCACAATCACCGACGTCAGGGGCAGGCCGCCCATCAGGCCGCTGACGAAGTTGCCCACACCCTGGGCCTTCAGCTCGTGGTTGGTGGGCGTTTTGCGCTTGAGCGGGTCCAGCTCGTCGGTGGCTTCCACGGCCAGCAACGCCTCCAGACTGGCCACCAGGGCAATGGAGAAGGCCGCGGAGTAGATTTTGGGGTTGGTAAGCTGGGAGAAGTCGGGCAGGGTAAACAGGTTAAGGAATTCCCCGGCGCTTTTGGGCACGGGCAGCTGCACCAGGTGGGTGCCGCCCAGCAAGTAGGCCGGGCTGAGCAGGCCGGCCAGGGTGTTGAGCGTGATGCCGAGGATGATGACGACCAGGGCCGCCGGCACCGCCGACAGGACCTTGTTCTGCTTAAAAAAAGGCTGTTCCCAGGCAATGAGCACGGCCAGGCTCACCAGGGCAATAACCAGGGCCGTGGCGTTGAATTCGCGCAGGGCGTGTTCGAGCAGGCCTTCCAAATTGCCGCCGTTCCAGGAAAACAGGGCCAGCGACTCTACCGCGTCGGCGTCGTAGCCCAAAATGTGGGGCAGCTGCTTTAGAATCAGGATGATGCCGATGGCCGCCAGCATGCCCTTGATAACGGAGGAGGGAAAGAAGTTGCTGATAATGCCCGCCCGCAGCACGCCCATGAGCAGCTGCAGGCCGCCGGCCACGCACAAGGCCAGCTGCAACGCCCGAAACGAGCCCAGGCTTTCCAGACTGCTAACCACGACCAGAATCAGGCCGGCCTCGGGCCCCGAAATGCTCACCGCCGAGCGGCTTAGCGTCCCCACCACCAGGCCCCCGACGATACCGGCAATAATACCCGAAAACAGCGGTGCCCCCGAGGCCAGGGCTATGCCCAGACACAGCGGCACGGCCACCAAAAACGACACCAGGCCGCCTTGCAGGTCACTTCTGAAGTAGGAAAAGTCCCAGGTTTTGGGCGTGGCAGCTACACTAGACATAGGCTTGGGTAAAGACATGAGAGTTCCGGCGCGGCCCAAAAGCCGCGAAGTGGAAGAAATAGGCAGAAAGCGGAAGGCAGAGCCGACTACGAGGCGCCGGTTGCGGATGGTACAGGGCTAGTTAGAGTTTCTAATCAGCGGCGCCGATAAAAAGAACTTCAAATCCAGGTGGTTAGAATTTCTCTTGCAAAGGTATAGGCTTAGTACGGGGCCAGAATTAAAGGAATATTATAAGGTTATTAGATTCTGGTTAAAAATATATTAGAAACTGATGAAAGAAAATTGTTATAACAACTTGGTAAATAGCGGCAAAAATCAAATTTAACGAACCTTTAACTTGAATTAAATTCAAGAGTTATTGTATTGTGTACAAGGGGTATGTGGTTTAATGAGTGTTATGAATGAGTAGCTAATACGGTTGTTAAATTGTTTTTATATTCCAGTATGAAAGGCTTTTAATTTGGAATTAGTAGCCTTTAATTAGCTGCAACTGCCTTTTTGCAGACTATTTGTTCAAGCGGTAATTTCTGCCGAAACACTGCAGGGGTTTTAGTTATCAGTGACTCTGCTTTTGCCATAAAAAAAGCACCCTACCAACCGTTTGTAAACGATTGGCGGGGTGCTTTATAGGCAGCGGAGAGTAGGGGTTACGCCTTCTGCTGCCGGCGGCCTTCCAGGATGCGGAAGAAAGAGCGGGTGTGAATTTCGTCCAGCGTCAGGCCGGTGGCCAGCACTTCTTCCTCGGTGATGGCGCCGCAGTTCATGGCCTTGAGGAAGAAGTTGAGCAGGCCCTGACCGGTGGCGGCATCGTCGAAGATGTCGCCGGTGAGGGTGGAAATGGCGGCCCGCTCGACGAAGGTTTTCAGGCGGTTCAGGGCGTCGTCGTAGCTGCTGAGAAAGAAGTTGTAGGTGGCCGCATAGCGCATCGGCAGCTGGGCCGGATTCAAATCCCAGCCCTGGTAGAGGCCGTTGATGAGCGAGTGGGTGGTGTGATGGAAGCCCTGGCGCCAGGCGTTGTGCACCGAGTCGCGGTTTTCCTTGAGCTGCTCGAAGCTAAGGTTGTCGCCGCGGTGGGGCCCGATGGGCATCACGTTGGTAGCCCCGTCGGAGAGGAAGATACCGGTGCCGCCCAGGGCCACCTTGGTCATGTGGTGGGCAAAGTCGCAGACGGGGTGGGCCATGGTCTGGTACTTGGCCGTAATGCCGGCCGAGGCCGTGTAGTCGTAGGTGCCGAAGTGGGCGGCCACGCAGCGGCCCTCACTGGCCCGGATGATGCGCATGAGTGGGTTGCGGCCTTCCTCATCCATGATGATTTGGGTGGCCTCCACCATGGTTTCCATCTTCAGGGTGCCGGGCGCGAGGTTGTTGGCCTTCTCGATGAGCTCAAACAGGCGCACCATCGTGGTCATCTGCTCCGGAATGGTCACTTTGGGTAGCATCACCACGAAGTTGTCGGGCAGCTTACCGCCGGTGGCTTCGAGCAGCGTGGTCAGGAAAATGTCGAGCGTGCGGACGCCCCGGGCCTTCAGATCCTCGGTGAAAGGCTTGATGCGGATGCCGATGAAGGGCGACAAAGTGCCGTTCTGCATGCCTTTGGCCACTTCCTGAGCGGCGCGCACGGCTGTTTCGTCTTCTTCCGCGTCGGGGCGGTTGCCGAAGCCGTCTTCGAAGTCGACCCGGAAATCCTCCACGGCTTCGCGCTGCAGCTTCTTGATGATCTTGTTGTAGACCGAATACGCCAGCCAGGCGTGCTCCTGCTTGCGCTCAGCCTCACTCATGGCGTCGAGGCGCTCGGTCAGGGCCTGAATGTCTTTTTCCAGCGTGGGCAAATGCTCGTGGCCCTTGAGCTGGAGCACGCGGGCCAGCTCGGTGAAGTTGGGGGCGTAGGTTTTGAGGTTGTTCAGGGCAATTTCGCCCATGCGCACGCAGGTGTCCGACTTAAACAGGTTGGCCCCGCCGTAGACGGTGTGCACCGGCTGCCGGTCGGGTTTGTCGCCGGGGTAGGTTTGCTGGAACTGGCGGTTGGCCACGCCGAGCTGCTCGAGCAGCTGGCTTTTGTCGGTGTCTTGTAAGCTGAGTTTCATATGGGAGAAAAAGGCGGGAATTTTAAAGTGAGAATCGGAGCTAAAAGCTAGTTCCCCTCCTCAGCTGAGGAGGGGTTAGGGGTGGTTGATAATCGTTGTTTACTCAGGCTGTCATGCTGAGCTTGCCGAAGCATCTCTACCGCTTCGTTGCCGAAGCACTCAATATTACTATTGCGGTAGAGATGCTTCGGCAAGCTCAGCATGACGTTCTGTTATGTCGTTCAAAGAGTAACCACCCCTAACCCCTCCTTGAAAATAAGGAGGGGAACTAGCTTTTTATCCCTGGTTTTGTGGTTTCAGCTGCCGCGGTAGGTGCTGTAGCCGAAGGGGTTGAGCAGCAGGGGAATGTGGTAGTGCTCGGCGGCCAGCACGTTGAAGACGATTTCCACGAAGGGGTAGAAAACCGTGGTGCCCTGCTGCTCAAAGTAGTCCTGGGTGAAAAACTTCATTTTGTAGGTGCCCAGCGGCAGCGGCTGGTCTTTGGGCAGCAAGTCGGGGATGCGGCCGTCCTTATTAGTTTGGCCCCGGGCCAACTCCTGCCAGGTGTCGTTTTCCAGCAAACCCGAAAGGGCAATGGTGACGCCTTGGGCCGGGCGGCCCAACGTAGTGTCCAGGATGTGGGTGGTAATCTG
Organism: Hymenobacter chitinivorans DSM 11115; assembly: GCF_002797555.1. Classification (NCBI taxonomy): domain Bacteria; kingdom Pseudomonadati; phylum Bacteroidota; class Cytophagia; order Cytophagales; family Hymenobacteraceae; genus Hymenobacter; species Hymenobacter chitinivorans. The sequence goes on from NZ_PGFA01000002.1 coordinate 576,120, forward strand.
GCTCATGCGGCTAAGAGTTTTTCGAGGCGGATGCGGGTAATTTTGTCCTGCTCGGCCATGGCAATATGGATTTCCGCTTCGGGCGGGTTGGGCAGCCGGGCTTGCAGCAAGGCCAGCATTTCGTCGGCCGACTTACCCGTGGCGCACACGATGAAGATGTAGCCGAACTTCCGCTCGTAGGTTTCATTGCCGGCGGCCAGGGCTTCGAGCGTGTCCTGAGAGGCTTGCTTCACGGCGCCCTGTTCCCCCTCGGCCCACTGGCTGGTGCTGGCAAACTTCTCCTTAAGTGAATTTACGTCCCCGATTTTGGGGTGGTGGGTGAAGGCCTCGCGCCAGTCGGCTTCCGATAAACGGTACCAGATGTCGTGGGCTTGGGCGAAAAGTGCGGCGGCGTCGGCAACGGGAAAGGCGGCGTTCAGCTGCGCTACCCAGGCCGTGGCCCCGCAGCACTTGGCCAGGGCTTCGGCCCGGGTGGGCGCGGGCAGGGAATTGAGTTCGGAAAGAGTCATGCGGTTACTTTTCTTCGTGGCGCAGCTCCGGGTGGCTGCGGGTGCGCGACATAAATTCGATGGTGCCGGTGCTCCGGCGGGCTTTTTCGGCCAGCCAGATTCCGGCGCCGCCCCCCAGCAGCGCCCCGAGTATGCCAAGCCCTAAGCCCCACCATTCGGGTAGGTAATACCAGCTAAGCGCACCCAGGACCAGGCCGAGAATGAAGGGCGAAATGAATATCTGCACCCAGGTGGCAGTGGCTAGAAATCGGTGCAGAATATTCATCAGGCCCAGAATTTAATACTTACAGTACCGTTGGGAAGCGGTTCACGTTCTTGTAATAAATGTAAACGGAGGGCACTTTGCCCATCGTGGTGGCCCACTGCTGGCAGTAGGGCGCCATCCAGATAGAGTCACCCTTCTTGACGGGGTACCACTGCTGGTCGAGCATGTAGATGGCCTCGCCTTCCAGATACAGCAGGCCGTGCTCCATGATATGGGTTTCGACCATGGGTAAGTGGCCGCCCAGGTCGTAGGTGAAGATGTTGACGGCCATGTCGAAGCCCAGCTCATTTGGCAGCAGCTCCTGAATCCGCAGCGCGTCGTCGTTCATGTAGATGGGCGCCTTGGCAATATCCCGGGTCCCGAACAGCACGCCGGGCGTTTCGTAGCCTGGTAGCGGCTCATATACTTTGTGAAACGTCAGTACCTGGGTGCCTTCCGTGGGGCCGTGAAACCGGTAGCTCTTCTCGATGGGCACGTAGACGTACTCGCCCTGGGTCAGGGTTTTTTCCTGGCCGTCGATGCTGGCGTGCAGCTGGCCTTCCACCACGTAGAAGAAAATCTGGGCGGCCTGGGTCTGGCCCAGCAGCTCCCCGCCTTCCCGCAGCGTAATCAGCGTCTGGGCCAGGCGGGCCCCCATCTGCTCGTTGATGATGACGTTGACGGTGCAGTTGGTCCAGCCGGGCACGTTGCTGTTGATGTAGCCGTCGGGGGCAATAATGGCGTGGTTGTGCTTGACCACGGAGCGGGTCAGGGCGGAAATTTCCATCGGTTCTAGGCGGAAGGGGTGGTTTGGTAATGGGAGAAAAGCAGCTGCAAAAACCGCTCGGACACCTGCACGGCGGCGGCCACGTCGGGTAGCTCCACGTTTTCGAGCGGGTTGTGGCTGATGCCCTTAAAGCAGCGGATAAACAGCATGGTGGCCGGCGAAACGGCCGAAATCGGTACCGCGTCGTGCCCGGCCCCGCTCACGAGCCGGACCACCGCGTGTCCCGATTCACTGATGGCCTGGGCCAGCAAGGTATTCATTTCCGGGGCGCAGGTGACGGGCGCGGTGTACTGAATCAGGTTCCAGTCGAGCGTCAGGTTGCGTTTCTGGGCAATGGCCCGGGCGTGTTGCTCTAGCTCGGCGTAGGCCGTAGCCAGGCGGGCCGCGTCGGCGCTGCGCAAATCCAGGCTGCAGATTACCTCACCGGGAATGACGTTGCTGGCCGCGTGGCGCACGTCGAGCTTGCCCACGGTGGCTACCAGCTCGTGCTTGTGGGTGATGCCAAACTGCTCGGCGGCCAGCACGAATTCGGCGGCCCCGGCCAGGGCATCCTGGCGCATATTCATGGGCACGGTGCCGGCGTGCCCGGCCATGCCCTGCCAGGTGAGCGCCACGCGCTGCTGCCCGGCAATAGCCGTGACCAAAGCCACCGGAATCCGGTTTTCCCAGAGCACCGGACCCTGCTCAATATGGGTTTCGAAGTAGCCCAGCCACTGGTCGACGGCCAGGGCTTCGGCGGCCAGCAGCTGAGTCGTGCCGCCCATCGTTTCAATGGCCTGGGTCAGGGAAATGCCGTGCGCGTCGGTTTTGGTCAGCAGATTCTGGTCGAAGGAGCCGGCCACGACTTTGCTGCCCAGGTACGTGGTGTGGTAGCGCACTCCTTCCTCGTCGCTGAAGGCAATCAGCTCGACGTGAAACGGCAGCTCGGTCTGGCTGAGCACGAATTGCTCCAGCAAATCCAGGCCCATAAGCACGCCCAGCGGCCCGTCGTACTTGCCGGCATTCACCACCGTATCGATGTGGGAAGCCATGACGAAAGTTTTGGCCCCGGCATGGCGGCTCACCAGCCGCCCCCGCACGTTGCCGATGCTGTCGACACGCGTAGCCAGCCCGGCCGCGTCCATCCAGGACTTGACCAGGGCGCTGCCCTGCAAAAAGGCCGGGGTGCCGAAAGTGCGCGTCACGCCGTCGGTATCTTCGCTGATGGCGGCCAAAGCCTCAATGCGGCGCAGGATTTTCTCGGCCCGAGAAGTGTAGTTGTCGTCCACTAAAAGGAGTGGTTAAAGTTGAAAAGGAAGTCAGAACAGTGTAAAGACGCATACTTGCGTCTCAATCGTTGCTGATGTTGTTGGTAACCAAGTCGTTCAGGTGTAGGCCGTTCAACGAGGAGACGCAAGTATGCGTCTCTACACCGTTCGGTCCGTCAGCAACTGCCCCTGATTCAGCACCCGAAACTCCGGCCGCTCATACACCAGTTGCCCGGCCAGCCACGTCTGCTCCACCACGCCCCGTAGCTGCCGTCCCACGTAGGGCGACACCTTGTGGCGGTGCTGAAGCAGGTCGGCTGTTACGTCGAACGCCTGCTCGGGGTCCAGAATCAGCAAATCAGCATCGAAGCCTGTAGCAATTTGCCCCTTCCGCTGGCTTTGGCCGATGAGCCGGGCCGGGTTGGTGCTCAGCCAGGTAGCCAGGTCGTGCAGCGAAGCGCCCCGCTGCTGGGCCGCGGTCCAGAGCACCGGCAGGGCCAGCTGCAGGGAGGCAATGCCGCCCCAGGCCGTGGTAAAGTCGCCGGTTTCAATCTGCTTGAGGTCGGGGGGGGCGGGGGAGTGGTCGGTAGCCACGAAGTCGATGATGCCCTGCTGCAAAGCCTGCCAGAGCTGGTCGTTGTTGGCCTTTTCCCGAATCGGCGGGGCGCACTTGAACTGGGTTTGGCCGTCGGCAATGTCCTCGGCGTTGAAAAACAGGTAGTGCTGCCCGGTTTCCACCGTCAGCGGCAAACCCTGGGCCTTGGCCGCGGCAATGGGCGCAATGGAATTGGCCGAGGACAGATGCACGATGTGGACGGGGCAGCGGAACTCGGCGCACAGCCGAATCATCAGGCTCACCGCGTCGTCTTCCCAGTGCTTGGGCCGCGAAGCCAGGTAGTTTTGGTAGGAGCGTTTATCGTGCTGCTTCCACGCCGCGTCGTCGGTGGTCAGCTCGCAGTGCACCAGCAGCGGCAGACCGTGCCGGGCCAGAATGGGCATTATTTGCCGCAAATCATCCTCGGTAGCGTTGGGAAAATCGTCGATGCCGGAGTGAGTCAGAAAGGCTTTGAAACCCAGCACGCCCCGGGCAATGAGGCCTTCTACTTCCGCCGCGTTGCCGGGCACGATGCCGCCCCAAAAGCCCACGTTGGTATGCAGCTGCCCGTGCGTAGCGGCCAGCTTAAGCTCGAAGTTGGCTACCGACGTCGTCACCGGGGCCGAGTTCAGGGGCATGTCCACGAGCGTGGTCAGGCCGCCGGCCAACGCGGCACGGGTGGCCGTGTTGAAGCCTTCCCACTCGGTGCGGCCCGGCTCGTTGATGTGCACGTGCGGGTCGATGACGCCGGGTAGCACGGCCCGGTACTGCACGTCTACCACGGGGCAGCTCACGGCAGCATCAATTGGCAGCACGGCGGCAATGCGGCCGTTTTCGATGAGTACCACGGCGGGCTGCTCACCCTGGGGCAATACCACGCGCTGGCTTTTTATGGCTACCTCTGGCATACGGAAGATACTTTCTCTTTAAATTGGAGGCTTTTCCAAGCCAGTTTTCCACGACTTTCCCCTCGCGGCACGGGTATGCACTCGGTGGTCCTGCGACCAAGAAATACGCCTAGCAGGCTGCTAGCGCGGCTTTTTTGCCGGAAAGCGGCGTTCTGGACTGAAAAATCCTATTTCTCCCACCCTTTCCCAAGGCCCCGCCCGGGGCCCGGTCTTTTACTTGCATGACTCAAGTTTTACTTTTTTCTGCCTTCCTGCTCGGCCTCGTGCTGCTGCTGGGAGCAACGTACGCACTACAGCGCTTCGCCAAAGTCGACAAAAGGGGCGGTAAGCTAGGGGAAAATGGCCTGACTATGCAAGGCTTCTCCTATCTTCTTATTCTGCTGGCGGTTATTTACGTGCTGGCCGTGTTCTACATTCTCATCAAGGGCACCCCCTGGGAAGGCCATTTGATGGAATGGATGAACATCGTGGTGCGCCTGATGCACATCACCTTCGGCATTGCCTGGATTGGGGCTTCGTTCTACTTCGTATTCCTGGAAAATGCCCTCAACCGCACTGACAACGTGCGCGACGAGCTGGCCGGCAACCTCTGGGCCGTGCATGGCGGGGGCTTTTACTACCTCGAAAAATACAAGCTGGCCCCCAAGGAAATCCCCCGCGACCTGCACTGGTTTAAGTACGAGGCCTATTTTACCTGGCTTTCGGGCTTCAGCCTGCTCTTCGTGGTCTATTACTTCAACGCCGGCTCCATGCTCATCGACCCCAAGGTGCTCGACGTGGCCCCGCTCACGGGCGTGGCCATCGGGGTGGGTTCCTTTGTCGTGGCCTGGCTGATCTACGACGTGCTCTGCAAGTCGCCGCTGGTGAAAAAGGGAATGTGGTTTGCCCTGCTGGGCTTCCTGGTGATTGTCGGGTTTGCCTTCTTCTACTGCCAGGTGTTCAGTGCCCGGGCCGCTTACATCCACTTCGGAGCCATGCTGGGCACGCTCATGGTCGGCAACGTGTTCTTCACCATCATTCCGGCCCAGAAAGCCATGGTGAAGGCCGCCACGCTCGGCCTGCCCCTCGACCCCACGCTCGGCAAAAACGCCCTGACCCGCTCCCTGCACAACAACTACTTCACCCTGCCGGTGCTGTTTGTGATGGTCAGCAACCACTTCCCCAGCACCTTCGGCCACAGCCAGCCCTGGCTGATTCTGGCCGCCATTTCCCTGGGCGTGGCCGGCGTGAAGCACTGGCTCAACCTGCGCGAGAAAAAGCAAGCCACCACCTGGATTCTGCCCGCTTCGGTGCTATTCCTGCTGGCCGTAGCCTTCGTGTCGGCGCCACCGCGCGCGGCCAGCGCCGGCGCAGCCGCCTGCACTCCTAATGTGAGCATAGCGCAGGTCAACGCCATTGTGCAAAACCGTTGCGTGCGCTGCCACTCCTCCAACCCCACCGACGAAGTGTTCAAATCGGCGCCCAACGGGGTCAAATACGACTCGCCCGAGGATATCATCCGGCTCAAGGATAAGATCATGCAGCGCGTAGTCGTCACCAAAACGATGCCCCAGAACAACAAAACCAACATGACCCAGGAGGAGCGGGACCTGATCCGCTGCTGGATTGAGCAGGGCGCCCAGAATAAGTAAGGCCTGTACTTACCCCAAATCCAGTAGCCAGCGGGGTGGCTCGGCCTCCAGGGCCAGGGCGCCCAGGTTGAGCCAAGCCCCAGCCCGGTCCAGTACGGCCGAGTCGGAAGTGACGACGATATCCGTCGTTTTGGCCAGGTTCCGGTCGGGGTTCATCACGACTTCGGCCGTCCAGGGCAGGCCCAGCTCGGGGCCCAGCTCGCGCAGGCGGGCCGCCAGCCGGCCACTATTGGACACCGGCTGGTCGAGCAGCCACTGCACGGGACCGGGCGAGAGGGGCAGCAGGGCCGCGGCGGCCAGTCGGATGGCCCGGTCGGTTTCCTGCACGGCGCGGTAGGTGCCGTGGATGCTGGATAAGTCGCGCAGGGCTCCGTCGCGGCCCCGCAGCACGATGCCGCCGCTCAGGGCCGTTTCGAGGGTAATCAATAGGTTGAAGCCATCAATGGCAACGGGCCGGCCGCCGAGGTCAGTAGCGGGCAGTAGCGTGGCCGTGCGCCGGGCGTACTGCTCCTCGGTGCAGGCGGCTCGGCCCACGGCCCAGCGCTGCCGCTCGGTCAGGGCATACCGGTCGCCGACCAGCTTCAGAGTAGCTGCCGGTGGGTAGCCGCGCGTGAGCAGCCAGGACAGCTCCCCGACGGCCTCGCGCAGCACCGGCACCCAGTCGGGCGCGAACAGGCGGGTATCGTTGGGGTGGGGGCCGCGGTGGCGGGTATCGGCAGGACGCATGGGCAGGAAACGGTAAGTAAGGGACGGGGCCTACTAATCGGGGCAGGCAATTGGTTCGTAGGGGCCCTGATTGCTTGGTTAGATATAAGGGGCCAGCTCCCGGGCTGCCGCATCATCTCCGCTGGCCAGGTGGGCGGCAATGGCAGCCCGCTCACTCGCCGACTTGTTCTGGCTCAGCTTCTGCTGGCCTTGCAAGGACGTCACCTCCACCTCAAAAGCCACAATCCCGCGCATCATGCCCGTTTTGTATTTCTCGGACAAACTATCCCACTGGGCCTGATAAGCCGGCTCGTAGGTGGCAATGAGCTGCTCCAGGGCCCGGGCCGTGTCGGCTTCGCCTTCGAGGGGACGCACCCGGCCGTAGGCATGCACGGCGATATAATCCCAGGTGGGCACACTTTCCCGCTTGTCGTAGAGGGTGGGCGAAATGTAGGCGTGGGGCTCGGTAAAGATGACCAGCACGTCTTGCCCGGCCCAGGATTGCCACTGCGGATTGGCCCGGGCCAGATGGGAAGTAAGGCGCACCTGGGTGCCTTCCACAGCCACGCTAAACGGCAGGTGGGAGGCAATGGGCATTTGCTGGTTGGTGCTGACCAGGGTGGCAAAGCCGTAGCGCTGCATGAAGGCCACGGCCTGGGCCTGGTCGGTGAGCTGAAAATTGGCGGGGATATACATTGGAGCAGGTAGCGAAGAAGGAAAGCGGGGAAGTAGGCAGCCGGAAGCCGGAAGCAGCAAGGTAATGGTCATTTGGCAGCCGGAAGGCGCCCGGCCGAAAAGCGTGGCCCGCGGGCTTTTTCTTTTGGACCTTTTGCGGCTGTCATGTCGGCGGTTGCGAATTGCACGGTTACTTTGCCGGGCCCCGCCCGCGGTAGGGTTGGGCCGAACGCACTGAACCCCGACGGAATGAAGTGGAGCACCGTGGAGGTAGCGCAGGTGCGGGGCCAAAGCCGGCTCATCACCTGCCACAACCTCCAGCCCCTGAAGCTGCTGAACCCCAAGTCGCCAACCAGCGCCTGCCACGTGGTGCTGAGCAGCTACGGCGGCGGCATGGTCGCCGGCGACGCTATCCGGCTGCGCATTGGCGTGGAAGCCGGGGCCCGGCTCTTCGTCAGCACTCAGGCTAACACCAAGATTTTCAAATCCCTGGATGGGGCGGTGGCCGAGCAGCACGTGGCCGGCACCGTGGAAGCCGGGGCCCTGGCCGTCGTCTTTCCCGACCCGGTGGTGCTGCAGGCCGAGAGCCGCTACCGGCAGCTCCAGCACTGGCAGCTCCACCCCACGGCCACCCTGCTGCTGCTGGATTGGTTTCACTCGGGCCGCATGGATCAGGGCGAAAGGTTTGCCTTTACCAGCCTGCATTCCGAGCTGCGCGTGAGCCGGGGCGAAAGGCTGGTGCTGCTGGATAAGCTGAGTTTTGAGCCCGCGCACCACATTGCCGCCTCACCGGCCAACTTCGCCGGCTACCAAACCTTCTTCTCGCTCTACCTGGTTGGCAACCCGGAAAGCAGTTTATTCCAGCGCCTGGCCGCCCGCCTGGAGCAGCAAAAGATGCCCGGCAGCACGGGGCCCCACTTCCAGATCAGCAGCCAGGAGTGCCTGATAGCCGTGTCCCGGGCCAAAGCGGACGTGTATATTCTGCGGGCCGCCGCCCACAGCCGCGCCGCCTTGCAGCCGCTGTGTGAGCAGCTATTGCAGGAGCTGGCCGCCGCGGACATGCTGGGCTACAACCCGCTGCTGCGCAAGTATTAGGAGTTTGTCTATTAAATTGTTGGAAGACTCGGCTACTGTCCCCGGGCTCAAAAACAGTTGTTGGAAGTCCCGGGGACAGTAGCTAGGCGCAAAAACAATTGTTTCCGAGCCCGGCTACTTTCTCCACGACCCGGAAGTAGTTGTTTTCGGGCCCTTGAGAATTTACCGCCGGTCTTCGCGCACGGAGGCCAGGGCGCGGGCTTTGGCCTCTTTGATGTGGCCGATGATGTCATCCAGGCCGTGGCCGTCGATGGCGCGGGCGAAGAGGAAGGGACCCTCACCGCGCATCTTGCGCGAGTCGCGCTCCATCACGCCCAGGTCGGCTTTGATGAGGTCCTTGAGGTCAATTTTGTTGATGATGAGCAGGTCCGACTGGGTGATGCCGGGGCCGCCCTTGCGCGGAATTTTGTCGCCGCCCGACACGTCGATGACGTAAATCGAGTAGTCGACCAGCTCCCGGCTGAAGTGGGCGGCCAGGTTGTCGCCCCCGCTTTCCACGAACAGGAAATCGAGCTTGTTCTCGAAGCGGGCCATGAGGCCTTCCAGGGCGTCCATATTCAGGGAAATATCCTCCCGGATGGCCGCGTGGGGGCAGCCGCCGGTTTCGACGCCCACAATCCGATCCTCGCTCAGGGCGCTGTTCCGAATCAGGAAGTCGGCGTCTTCGCGGGTGAAAATGTCGTTCGTGACCACGCCCAATTCGTGCTCGTGGCGCATCCGTTCGCAGAGGGCCTTGAGCAACGCCGTTTTGCCCGTCCCCACCGGCCCGCCGATGCCCACGGTAAAGGCCCGCTGGCGGAAGTTGCGGTAGGAGGGCAGGCGGCGGGTTTCGCGCTGCGCAAAGTCGCCCGGCGACTCGTAGGCTTCGTGGGTGTGCCCGTGCAGCAGCAGGGCGAGTTTTTCGACGAAGGGCATGGAGTGAATGAGTGAAGTGGTAAATGAGTGAGTAGCGCGAACTTTGTAGTTCGCGTGCCAGAACGACTCGACTGGCGCGGGGCACGCGAACTACAAAGTTCGCGCTACAGACGGACGGCTCAGTTCTGAAACAGCTTGGAATAGATGTCGTCGTGCAGAACCTGGGCCGCGTCGAGGACGAAGGCGGAGCGGGTGGCTTCGGCGTAGGTTTTACCGGCTTGGGAGGCCAGAATATGCTCGAAAACGGCGTAGAAATCGTGCTGGAGCTGGTGGCCTTCCATCGGGCCGAGGAAGCCCAGGCGGATGGCGGCGCTGAGCTGGTCGCGCAGCAGCATGTGTAGAAACATGGTCTGAACTTGGTCCAGGGCAAAACCCACCTGCTGCAGGCCCAGGGCAAATACCAGCGTGAAGTGCGGGGGCAACTCGTGTTGCATGAACCAGTTACTAATGCTGGTTAAGTTGGCCTCCGGGTAAAAGGAAACGAGCAGCTTAAGCCAGTTGCGGCCCTGCACCACGCTGGCCTTGTGCAGGGCCGGCACCAGCAGCAGGGCTTCGTATTCCTGGGCCACGGGCGCCAACTCAGGGCTTATGCCCCGCTGAAAGCAGGCGTGCATAAAGGGCAATTCCAGGCTGCCAACCTGCTGCAAATGGGAATAGAGAAAGTTGCGCAGCTCCGACTGGGTGCGGATCAGCCCAAACGTAATACTGCTTTCCAACCCGTAAGAATAGGCAAACGCGCCCGTCGGAATGGACGAGTCGACGAGGTGGAGCAGACGGGCAAATTGGGACATGAATGAGAGGAGTTACTAAACAAACTCTAAAACAGGCTATACAGCTGGGCCAGCGGCAGTTTGTGGGCTGGCTCACAGGTCAGGTGCACGCCATCCACCGTCACGCGGTAGGTTTCGGGGTCGACCTGGATGTTGGGCAGGTAGTCGTTCAATGCCATGTCCTTTTTGGCTACCGTGCGGCAGCCCTGCACGGCCACCACCTGCTTCTGCAGGCCGTAGGTGTTGCGCACTCTTTCCACCGAAGCCTGGGACACGAACACCATCGACGCCTTACCGATGGCTGCGCCCAACGAGCCGAACATAGGCCGGGAAAACGAGGGCTGGGGCGTCGGGATGGAAGCGTTGGCGTCGCCCATCTGGCTCTGCACGATGATGCCACCCTTGAGAATCATTTCGGCCCGCACCCCGAAAAACTGCGGTTTCCAGAGCACCAAATCGGCCAGTTTGCCTTCTTCGATGGAGCCGATTTCGTGGGCAATGCCGTGGGCCCGGGCGGGGTTGATGGTGTACTTGGCCACGTAGCGCCGGGCCCGGAAGTTGTCGGACGAGCCGGCCGCGTCTTCGGGCAAAGCGCCGCGCTGCTGCTTCATCTTGTGGGCCGTTTGCCAGGTCCGGGTTATGACTTCACCCACCCGGCCCATGGCCTGGGAGTCGGAGGAAATAATGCTCAGCGCGCCCATATCGTGCAGGATGTCCTCGGCGGCAATGGTTTCCTGCCGGATGCGGCTTTCGGCGAAGGCCACGTCCTCGGGAATGTTCTTATCGAGGTGGTGGCACACCATGAGCATGTCCAAATGCTCGTCGATAGTATTGACCGTAAAGGGCCGCGTGGGGTTCGTGGACGAGGGAATAACGTTGGGCTCCCCGCAGATTTTGATGATGTCGGGGGCGTGGCCGCCGCCGGCGCCTTCGGTGTGGTAGGAGTGAATGGTACGGCCCTTAAACGCCGCCGTGGAGGTTTCCACGAAGCCGCTTTCGTTGAGCGTATCGGTGTGGATGCAAACCTGCACGTCATATTCTTCGGCTATGGTCAGGCACTGGTCGATGGCGGCGGGCGTGGTGCCCCAGTCCTCGTGCAGCTTGAAGCCCAGGGCCCCGGCCTCGACCTGCTCGCGCAAACCCGCGGGCTTGGAGGTGTTGCCCTTGCCCAGGAAGCCGAAGTTCAAAGGGTAAGCCTCGGTGGCTTTGAGCATCATTTCCAGGTAAAAAGCCCCGGGCGTGCAGGTGGTGGCCGTGGTGCCGGCCGCCGGGCCCGTGCCGCCGCCTATCATCGTGGTCAGGCCCGAGGCCAGGGCTTCGGGAATCTGCTGGGGACTTATGAAGTGAATGTGGCAGTCGATGCCGCCGGCGGTGAGAATCTGGCCCTCCCCGGCAATGACTTCGGTGGTCACGCCGACGGTCATGCCGGGCGTCACGCCGGGCATAATGTGGGGGTTGCCGGCCTTGCCGATGCCGCTGATGCGCCCGTTCTTGATGCCGATGTCGGCCTTGTAAATGCCGGTGTAGTCGAGCACCAGGGCGTTGGTAATCACCAAATCCAGGGCTTCGTTCTGGCTGATGCCGGCGGCCTGGCCCATGCCGTCGCGCAGCACCTTGCCGCCCCCAAACTTGCATTCCTCGCCGTAGACGGTGTAGTCCTGCTCAACCTGAATCAGTAAGTCAGTATCGCCCAGGCGGACTTTGTCGCCGGTGGTGGGGCCGTACATATCGGCGTAGGCGCGGCGGGAAATGGGGAGGGACATGAAGATTGACGATTAGCTGTTATTCAAATTGACTCTAAAACTCACTCATCAGCGTGGCTACAAGGGCAGCCGAGTCGATACTTAATCGGCGAAAATGCCCTTGTAAGCCAATGTGTGACACCCTTCCCTCTTTTCCCTGCGGAAGCTCTTTCTCTTGACCAGGTTTGGGCCCGAAACGCAGCATGTGGGCTACAGCAGTTGGCACACTGAAGTCGAACCGCAAGTTTGACCCTAGACCGGTGGCCGCCTTTTCAATGCAGCTTCTGGGAATGAGGTGTCCTAAGTGGGGCTGTTGCTTTAGTAGCGGAAGCGCCAACGTGTCCCAAAGTTCACCATCAGGTTTACTGACCCTCTGTTGCTTCAAGTAACTATCTGCATCCTGAATTTGCTCTACCTCTAGCTTACCAAGAATAAACAGCTGTCCGTCTTTTATTGCAACTGAGTAGATAAGGTCGCCGGGCATCACTTTGCCCAAGGAAGGAACGGAAATGTGTGGACCACCATAAACTACCTGTAATGGCCCGGCGTCATTGGCTTGCGCGAGACGTTTGCACCATTCATTGGGCCAAAGAATGAAGTAAGAGTTCATGGCTTAACAGGTAGTTTGTCTAGCGCTGCCTGCTTCTGCCCTGTCTCATCCAGCTTCCCATCAATCCACCCATTGCCCCCATACACGATTCTCTCGCCGCCCAGGGCTACCAGCGTCACCCGTTTCCGCTCGCCGGGCTCGAAGCGCACCGCCGTGCCGGCCGGGATGTTGAGGCGGAAGCCGTAAGCCGCGGCCCGGTCGAACTGCAGGGCGGCGTTGGTTTCGAAAAAGGGGTAGTGGGAGCCGACCTGCACCGGCCGGTCGCCCATATTCACCACTTCAATTTCCACCGTGTCGCGGTTTTCGTTCAGGATCAACTCACCCTCATTCAGCTGGTACTCACCGGGCGTGTCGTTGATCAGGTTGTCGGGCGTGGCTACGGCGGCGGTTTTCGTCAGGCCCGAGCCGTAGAGGGCCAGGGCCGGGTCGCCGGTTTCGCGGCAGATGGGGTGGTGCACCGTGACCAGCTTGGTGCCGTCGGGGAAAGTGCCTTCCACCTGCACCTCGTGAATCATCTCGGCCACGCCGGGCATCACGTCCTGGAAGCCCAGCAGCAGCTTGCCCTTGTTCATGAGCGTCGTCACGGCTTCCCCGTCGCGGATGAACTCCAGCAGCTGGGTGGCCAGCAACGCCAGGGCTTCGGGGTAATTCAGCAGCAGGCCGCGGGCGTAGCGCTTCTGGGCCACGAAACCGGCCTGGTGCAGCACCAGCTTGTCGAGGTCTTTGGGAGTCAGGTGCATGGCGTAGGGGAGCTGATTGTTGGGAGTTGATGGTTTACACTGTCATCCTTCATCTGGCGTCCGCCTGCGAAGGACCTTCCTCGTCTGAGTGATAAGCTTTATTCAACGCACCAAGCTTTTTATGCTTCTATAATAAAAGGCTTTGGTCCGTTGGCACTTCGCTGTGGTGGGGTAGGAGAGGAAGGTCTTTCGGCTGCGCCTCAGGATGACAGACTTAGAATTATACATTCTCAAAAACCATCCAGGCCCCGTAGCCCACGCAAAGGCCCGACGAGAGCAGGATGCTCCCAAACTTCAGGGCCCGGTTAATTTTCATGCGCCGGGTAAAGGGAATACTGCACAGGCCGGCCACCACGAACATGCCCAGAATCGAGCCCAGCCCGAAGACCAGCATGTAGAGAATACCGGGCAGGGGCCGGCGGATTTCGCTCATCACCAGTAGCACCAGCGCCCCGCTGCCGGCCAGGCCGTGCAGCAGCCCCACGGTGTAGGCCAACCGGTGCTGGTAGCGGGCCGGGCGCACGTTCACCGGCTTATTCCAGCCCACCAGCCGGCTCACGCCCATGGCCACGAGCAGCACGCCCACGGCCGCTTCAAAGTAGCCCGATGTCAGAAACGTGACCCGGCTGAGCAGGATGACGGAGCCCACCAGCACCAGCATCGTGGTGTGGCCCAGGCCCCAGTATATTCCGTCGCGCAGGGCCTCGGCCGTCGTCTCCCGCCGCGACACCAGATTGCCCACGGCCAACAGATGATCCGGCTCGAAGGCATGGCCCAGGCCGGCCACCGAAGCAAACATAATCGGGACTAAAGCTTCCATTCCGAGCAGCGCATACCAAATGCTTGAGCCCTCAATATAGAAGGTAGGCGGGCTTAGCACCGCCGGAATCGAATATTTCCTTGAAAAAAGTTGTTACAAGCAAGCCCACCACCCGCGCCGGCGCTAGCTGAAAACGGATTCGTGGGTAGGAGCGGGTTTCAATTGGCGCGGGCCTTGGTTCAACTAGTCGGGGCCGCCGTTGGCATGGTCACAGAACCCATTCGGCCAAAAAACTCCTGCGCTTGCCGACTTCTCCATTTCTTGCATAGTTGCTTGTTATTGTAGTGCCTAGTATGTCCGACCTAACCTCTTCCGCTGCTACCCCTTCCCTCGCCGATTTTGCCCAGGCCCAGGCGCGTATTGCGCAGCTCGAACAGGCTTTACAGCAAGCCCATGAGGCTAAAAAGGTTGCGGATGAGCGTATGGCCTACTACGCCAACTACCTCACCGAAGGCGTGGTGCTGCTCAACGCGGAAGGCCGGGTGCTGCTGCTGAATGAGCCGTTCTGCGAGTTCTTTGGCGTTTCGGCCCCCGCCCGCCAGTGGCTGCAGCGCCCCGTGGCCGAGCTCAGCGCCGAAATTACCCTGTGCTGCGACCAGACCCAGCAGCTGGTTCGGGAGTTTGAGGCCGTGGTGCAAAGTGGGCAGCCGGCCTACGGCAAGCTGGTGCGCCTGACCAACGGTCGGGTTCTGGACCGCGACGTAGTGCCGCTGCAGGCCCTGGAGGTGGGCTCGACCAACGTGCTGCTGCGCTACCGCGACGTGACCGGCCAGCACCATGCCGCTGCCGAGCTGCAGGCCATGTCGCGCATTCCGGAGCAAAATCCTAACCCGGTGCTGCGCTTCCGCAAGAGCGGCGAGGTGCTGTTTGCCAACGCGGCCCTGCGCGAGCTGCGCGACGCCCTCGACGCCGACAGTCTGGCCCGGGTCTGGCAGTCTTTGCTCGACGCGGCGGCGCAGGCTCTAGCGGCCAAAACGCCCCAAACCCTGGAAGTAGCCTTTGGTGCGCGCCTGTTCCGGGTCAAGGCCATGCCCTTCGCGGCCGAGGAATACACCAATCTGTATCTGCAGGAAATCACCGAGCAGCGGGAAGTGGAGCTGCAAATGGCCAAGCAGCGGCAGTTCTACGAAACGATTCTGGACGAGCTGCCCGTGGAAGTGGTAATGCTCGACGCCCAGCAGCGCTACCTCTACGCCAACCCTTACGCCGTGCCGGCCACCGAAGCGCGCACCTGGCTGCTGGGCCACACCATCACCGAATTCTGCCAGCGCTACCAGTACCCAATGTCCTTGGCCGAGCAGCGCGTCCGCATGTTCGAAGAGGCGCGCCAGGACGATCAGCTCATTATCTGGGACGATATTACGCCCCACCCCGACGGCGTACGGTGCCACCAGCGCCACTTCAAAGCCATTGCCGGTCCGGATGGCACCTTGCAGTTTATGCTGGGCTACGGCCTCGATATCACCGACCGGGTAAAGGCCCAGCAGCAACTGCTCGACGAACAGAAATTTACCCAGCAGGTGCTGGATACTATTCCCAGCCTGATTTACGTGCGCGACGCGGCTGGCAACCTCGTGTTTCGCAACCACGCCATGCGCCAGCTGCAGGAGTTCAGATCCTACCGGGCCAAAGCGGCCCAGGATGTCAGCAGCGTGGTGGCCCGGGAAGAGCGCGAGTATACCGCCGCCGACGCCCACGTGCTGGCCACGGGAGAAGAAATCAAGAAGGAAGACCCCTACACGCTGCCTTCCGGGGAGCTGCTCTGGTTCCAGACAATTAAGCGCCCCCTGCGCCGCCCCGATGGCACTGTGGAAGTGCTGGGCATCAGCACCGATATTACCGACCTGAAAGCGGCC
Organism: Hymenobacter chitinivorans DSM 11115; assembly: GCF_002797555.1. Classification (NCBI taxonomy): domain Bacteria; kingdom Pseudomonadati; phylum Bacteroidota; class Cytophagia; order Cytophagales; family Hymenobacteraceae; genus Hymenobacter; species Hymenobacter chitinivorans. Next base: position 591,969 of record NZ_PGFA01000002.1, read on the forward strand.
ACCGAAGCCGCCGAAGCCGCTGCCAAAGCCCGGGAAAACTTCCTGGCCAACATGAGCCACGAGATTCGCACCCCGCTCAACGGGGTGTTGGGCATGGCCGGGCAGCTGGCCAAAACCCACCTCAACGAGCGGCAACAGGGGTTGCTGAAGGTGATCCGCTCCTCGGGCCAGCACCTGCTGGGTATCCTGAACGACGTGCTCGACATGGCCAAGATTACCTCCGGCAAGCTGGAGTTTGAGCAAACCGCCTTCAACCTTTGCGACTCGATGGGACAGGCCGTGGAGCCGCTGGCGCTGCTGGCCATGGAAAAAGGCCTGGAGTTCAAAGGCACGCCCCTGCGCGAGAGCTGCCCCAATTCCTGGGTGGTCGGCGACCCATTCCGTCTCAATCAGATCCTGATCAACCTGGTGTCCAACGCCGTGAAGTTCACCGAGCGGGGTACCATTACTGTGGGCGGCTACTACGTGGGCGAAACCGACACCCACCTGACCACCGAATTCCGCGTTACCGACACCGGCATTGGCATCGCCCCCGACAAAATTGACCGCATTTTCGAGGGCTTCACCCAGGCCTACGCCGATACCACCCGCCGCTTCGGCGGTACGGGCCTGGGCCTGAGCATCAGCCGGGTGCTGGTCGAAAAGCTGGGCGGCCTGCTCAAGGTGGAAAGTGAAGTGGGGCGCGGCAGCACCTTCTCGTTTGTTCTCACGCTGCCCAAAGCCGAAGCGCCCCGGGCTAAAAATGAAGACGTAGTGGATACTGGTTCCCTGGTTGGCCGCCGCATCCTGCTGGCGGAAGACAACGAAATCAACCGCGACGTGGCCCGCCTGATGCTGGAGGAATGGCAGGTGCAGGTCGACGAAGCCCCCGACGGACTGGTGGCCGTGGAGATGCATGCCGCTAACGTGTACGACGTAATTCTGATGGACATCCAGATGCCCCACATGAACGGGCTGGAAGCCACGGCCCGCATCCGCCAGCACCCCGACGCGGCCCGGGCCCAGGTGCCCATTCTGGCCCTAACGGCCAACGCCTTCCGCGCCGACAATGAGCTGTACCTGGCGGCCGGCATGAACGACTGCCTGGCCAAGCCTTTCGAGGAAGATGCCCTCTATCAGAAGCTCGTTGACCTGGTAGCCTCGGCGGCCCAGCCCGCGCGCAGCTACGATTTGACCAGCCTGCGCGAGCTGGCCCGGGGTAAGCAGACGTTTGTTGACAAGATCATTCGCTCCTTCCTGCGCAACATTCCCGAAACCGTGCAGGAACTGCGCCTGGCCGCCGGCGACGGCAACTGGACCCGCGTAGCCGAGCTGGTGCACCACATCAAGCCCAACCTGGTGCAGCTGGGGGTGGAAGGCGTGGATGAAGCCGTAAAGCGGCTCGAACAGGCCCGCCACGGCATTGGTGGCTCCGAAACCCGCATGGCCGCCATTGCCCACCTCACCACCCGCCTCGACCGGGTAGTGCAGGAATTGCCCGCGGAACTCAGTTCGGAAGACGCCTAAGGCATCCGAACTGAGTTCCGCTAGAGGCTGCGCAGCTTGCGGAAAAACTCTTCCTGGTAAGATTTCCCCACCGGAATTTCATGGTCGCCGAGCAGCAGTTGATTGTCTTCCACGGCCTCGATGCGCTTGGTATTGACGATAAAGGAGCGGTGCACCCGCACAAAATGGCTGAAGGGCAGCCGGTCCTCCAGGGCTTTGAGGGTGATGTACACAATGTGCTTGTGCTTGGGCGTCACAAACACCGAATACGTCGACATAGCCTCGATGTATAATACATCATTGAAATCGAGCTTAACGAGCTTATTGTTCACCTTGACGAACAGCTCGGAGCCCTCGGTAGCGCTAGTGCCTTCAGGCTGGGCCGGGGCGGCCGTAGCAGCACGCTGGGCCAGCACCCGGGCTACTGCTTTGCTGAAGCGGCCATAATCGACGGGCTTGACCAGATAATCGGCTACGGCCAGTTCGAAGGCGGCCACGGCAAAATCGGCGTGGGTCGTAACCAGAACTACCTCGGGCTGAGGGTCAGGCAGGGCCCGCACCAAGTCCAGGCCACTGAGCAGGGGCATCTCGATATCCAGAAACAGCAGGTCGATGGCAGTGCCGCTGCGGAGCAGGTTCAGGGCTTGCACCGCATCGGGCAGGGAGGCCACCAGTTCCAGGGCATCGGTCATTTCCACGAAATGCTCGAGCGTGAGGCGGTTGATTTCGTTATCGTCGACAACCAGGCAGCGCAGACGAGCGGGGGAGGTAGGCATGGGGCGTACTAGGGAAGAGGAAAAAGAGCGGGGCAAGGAAACGTCGGCCGTTGGCATCGGCTACCCCGTCGTTCGGAAAGCTTAGCGTACTGTTGAGCTAAAAGGTCCGCGTCGAAAGGGGGTACAATCTACGTTTGCATCGTTCAGTTTCACAACAACTTCTCGCTAACCTTTTCCTCTCGCCCGATGAAAAACGTACTGCACCTGTTGACTGGATTTACCCTTGCCACATTTAGTACGGTTCCAGCCCTGGCAACCCCCGGCCCGGCCTTGTCTTTGACGGCGTCGGGCGGGCAGAACCCCACCGCCGACCAGAGCTGCCAGGTGCGGGCCTTGCAGCTCTCGTGCTACTACGCTTCGGCCCTGCGCCTGAGCATAAGTCAGGCGGCGGCCGTAAAGCAGGCTACCACCCAGGAACTGGAGCAACTCAGCCAACTGAACGAAGCCATTACGGCCCCGAACCCCGCCAAAGCCCCGGCCTTTACCACTGAGCAAGTACAGCAGCAGTACGACGCGGCCATGCTGCAAATTCTGACGCCGGGTCAGTACAGCGCTTTTCACCTGCTACAGGAGCGGCAGGCCGGGCAGATGCTGCAACTGTCCGGCCACGTGGCCCGCAAGTAAGGGAATGCGGCCCGCTGGTCTTGCCCCAAGCCAGCCCGGGCGCGAAGTAGCTACAGGCTGGTACGCGCTTTTCTTAGTCTGGCCGCAAGGCGGAGCCGGCCGGCTTGAGGGTTGAGTAGCAGGTGCTAAGAATAGAAAAAGTAGTTTTTATTAATCTTTTTCAGTAATCTTAGGGGCTGTTTTTATCAACCCGAGCCCATGAAATACCTGGCTGCATTTTCGCTCATGCTGGCCCTTGCCGGCCCCGTAGTAGCACAGTCGGGCAAGGCTGGGCACGTTCTGGAACAGCGCCGGGCAACCTTGGGCACCGATGTCCGCAAGTTTCGCCACCTGGTGCCCGAGCGGGTAGAGGCTAGCACCCAAACCGTGTACTACACCAGCAAGCGGGAAAATCTGCAGGTTGGAGCCTACACCGTCACCGGGATTAGCTACGGTTTCTACAAGGACAAGCTTTGCTCCATTGAGTTGCGCGTGATGGGCGACAACAACTGCAAGGGCATTCACAACCTGCTCTTGTCGGAGTACGGCCCCAGCCAGCGGGTAGCGGCCAAAAGTGAGAACTGGACCGACCCCCAGGTAACGCTGCGCTACACGGAGGTCCCCCAGGGCTTTGCTACCATCGTACTGGCCAGCAAAACCCTGATGGAGCAGCGCCTGGCTGAAAGCAAGCTGCCCGCTTACCACAGCGCCTAATTTTTTCTGGTTCGACCACAATTCAAAAAGGAACCCAGCTGGGTTCCTTTTTTGGTGTCTGGCCTATTTCAGGCTGTGGAATTTGCGCTGCATGATTTCCTGAACCGGCACATTCTCAATCTTGCTTTCCAGCCAGGAAATAATGTCGAGGTAGAGGAAGGGGCGCCGCTCGAAGGGCTGGCCGGCAATGCGCATAAGCTGTTCCTTGAGTTGGACAAAAGCATCTTTGAGCTCGTCGGGGGCAATGTCGCCGACGCGGCGCAGGAACTGGAAGATGGCCACTTGCATCTGCTGCTGGTCATTCATCTTGCCCAAAAAGCGGTACACCGACTTAATCTGATACTCCAGGGCTTCGTCGCGGCCGGCTTCGTAGTGGGCAATCAGGTTGAGGATGCGGGCAAAGCACTGAATATCCTCGCGCAGGCTCACGTCGCGAAACTGGATGATTTTAGTTAGGTACTCAATGGCCTTGTCGTTGTTGCCGCTGCCGAAATACAGGCTGGCAATCTTGTAGTAGAACACCAGGCGGCGGTGGGAGTCGAGCTGGAGCTGAAACCGGTCGAGGTTGTCGAGCAGGTCGGGAATCAGGTTCAGGCCCGCCGTGAAGCGGCCCTGCAGGAAGTAGGCATTGATACGGTTGGTATAAATGTAGAGGAAGAGCAGCATCTCCGTGTTGGGGTTGGTGCGGCGCTCGGGGTCGGCGGCAAAGGCCTCCAGGGTTTCCAGTACTTCAATGAACTTACTGAAATAAAGCAGGTTGTAGAGCGAAATCAGCAGGTTGTGCAGGCCCTTGAGATAGAGCATGGTTTGCTGCTCCTTCATCGAGGGGTTGTGCTCAAACAAGTCCACCCACTTCTGGGCGTAGCGGAAGCAGGCCGGAAAATTCTGGGTGATGGTATGGTACCAGACGTGGGCCTGGTAATAGTACAGCTGCTCGTAAAACCCAGCCTGCTGGAGGTCGACCACCGGTAGGGCCTCGTGGAAGTAGGCCGTGATGTTGTCGTAGTCTTCCTGGTTGCGCACGTGCCCGATCTTGAGGTAGAGCCCGTACATGCGCAGGGCCACGTTGGACAGCTCGTGCAGCTGGGCCACGTGCCCGGCCGTGTCGGAGGCTTCGGCCGAGAGCACCTCGGCCCGGCCCCGCAGGCTGCGCGTGATGTACTGGGCCTCGATAAGCTTCTCAAAATCCAGGGCCAGCAGGGTAATGTGGGGCATTTCGGCCTGCTGGGCGCTTTGCTTCACCTTCTCCAGCATTTTGAGGCTCTGCTGGTAGAGGCCGCGGTTGTAAAGCACCCGGGCGTAGTCGAGCTGCTCGTGGAGCTGAATGTCCAGGTTCTGGCCCGAGTGGTACATGCGTAGGCTGGAGAGCAGCTGCTTGTAGAGGTTGGCCTTGAGGTTGGCGACTTGCACTTTTTTGATGGCCGGTACCTGGGCCAGCACCCGTTCCTCGTCGTAAGCCGCCTGCCCGTCGAGGGCGTCGAAGAGCTGCAGAAACTTCAGCCCTTCGTTGGAGCCCTGGCGGTTGGTAAACAGCCGAAAGTGCCGCTTTTCGGAGCGGGTCAGGGACTTAATTAACTGAAAAACCGGGTCAATGCTTTCGTTAGGCATTGTAGTGTGCTGTTTGGTAAGATGTTGTTTGTTAAATAGTTATAGATATAAAAGCTGTAATTGGAAATAGTGGTTATCCGCCATATTGTTTTTCGTAAGCACCAAAGGCACTAGTACTTGCGGACAGCTTCGGGCTTTCACCGGCGACTTCCGGGCAAGTTACAACCGCTTCTGACTTTGGCTACCCGCCGCGGAAAAGTTCGGGGCGAAGCTGCTAACCAAACCGGCAACCGCCACCACGTATTGCCCTGCCTCCGGGCTTGCCGACCGCCAATTTAAACCAAACCAAGTGGATAGTTGGGCTACGCTTCACCTGCATCATCCTCACTGTCCATTCGCCTGCTCCCATGTGCCTCACCTCGCTACTCGTCACAAAGGTCATTATTCCGCCGCCGCTGGGCTGAAGGAATTGCTGCTGTTTGCCTCAAACGAGCCTTTCTAAGCCCCGCGCTCAGGAAGGCTTTTTTACTGCCATTACTTCTAAACGCTTCCACTCTAACGCCACCGTTTATGTATTTCACCAGTAACACCGTCGCCTTCCTGGATGGTGAGTTTGTGCCGGCCAGCGAGGCCACCTGCGGCGCCTACGCCCAATCGTTGCACTACGGCTACGCCGTTTTTGAGGGAATCCGGGCCTATAACACGCCGCAAGGCTCCCAGATTTTCAAGGCTCGGGAGCATTACGAGCGGTTTCACTATTCCTGCCAGGCCATTGGGCTGCCGCTGAACTACTCGGTGGAAGAGCTAACCCAGATCAGCTACCAGCTGCTGGAAAAGAACGGGCTGACCGACGCCTACATCCGGCCGCTGGCCTACGCGGCCACACCCAACATGAGCCTGAAGCACGCCACGACCGGCAACCTGCTGATGGCCGTCTGGGAGTGGGGCAAGTACCTCGGCGACCAAAGCCTGCGCCTGACCATCTCGCCCTACGAGCGGCCCAACCCCAAGGCCGTGCCGATTGAGGCTAAAGTGGCGGGCCACTACGTCAACTCCATCATTGCCAGCTCCGAAGCCAAGGGGCGGGGCTACGATGAAGCCCTGCTGCTGGACATGAACGGCTACGTGGCCGAAGGACCGGGGGCCAACTTCTTCTTCGAGAAAAACGGGGAGCTCTACACTGCCCCGGCCGGCAGCATCCTGCGCGGTATCACCCGCAACACCATCATCGACCTGGCCCGCGAAGCCGGCATTACGGTGCACGAGCAGTTCTTCACGCCGGCCGAGTTGCAAGGGGCCGAAGGCGCCTTCATGACGGGCACTGCGGCCGAGGTTATCGGCGTCTCGTCGGTGGATGAGGTAGTTTTCGAAAAGCCCTACGCCGAAACCCTGGGCGCTCAGTTGGCCAGCCGCTACCACGCCCTGGTAACCGGCGTGTTGGTCCCGGCGTAGGGGCGCGCCGCCCGCGCCCGGCCATTGCAACGGCCGCCTAACTGCTAAAACAAACAGCTTAAACGCCCCGGGCGCGTGCAACGCGCCCCTGCCTGATGAACAAATACAGCCGCATTTATACTCAGGACGACAGTTTGCCCGCTTCCCAGGCCATGCTCATTGGCTCGGGGTTGTCGGAGGCCGATTTGCGCAAGCCCTTCGTGGGCATCTGCTCCACCGGCTTCGACGGCAATACCTGCAACATGCACCTCAACGGCCTGGCCGACCACGTGAAGGCAGGAGTGCAGACGGCTGGCCTGGTGGGGCTGCGGTTTAACACGATTGGCGTGTCGGACGGTATTACCAACGGCACGCCGGGTATGCGCTACTCGTTGGTGTCGCGCGAAATCATTGCCGACTCCATCGAGGCCATGGCCGGGGCCCACAACTACGATGCCCTGGCCTGCGTGGTGGGCTGCGACAAAAACATGCCCGGCTCCCTGATGGCCCTGGCCCGGCTCAACCGACCCGGGCTGATGGTGTACGGCGGCACGATTAAAGGTGGCTCGTTTAAAGGCCAGCAGCTAAACATCGTGTCCTGCTTCGAGGCCTACGGCAAAAAGTTGCAGAACAACATTTCCGACGAGGATTACCGCGGTATCATTCAGCACGCCTGTCCGGGCCCCGGGGCCTGCGGGGGCATGTACACGGCCAATACCATGGCTTCGGCGGCCGAGGTGCTAGGCATGTCGGTGCCTTTTTCATCCTCGGCGCCGGCCGTGAGTGAGCAGAAGCGGCAGGAGTGCCTGCGCACCGGCGAATACCTGCTGCGGCTGTTGGAAATGGACCTCAAGCCCCGGGACATAATGGTGCGCGAAGCCTTCGAAAACGCCATGGTGCTTATCACGGCACTAGGCGGCTCCACCAACGCCGTTATTCACCTGCTGGCCATTGCCGACGCGGCCGGCGTGAAGCTCACGCTGCAGGACTTTCAGAACGTGAGCAACCGGGTGCCCATGCTGGCCGACCTCAAGCCCAGCGGCAAGTACCTGATGGAGGATTTGTCGGCCCTGGGTGGGGTGCCGGCGGTGATGAAAACGTTGCTCAACGAAGGCCTGCTGACCGGCAACCTACCGACGGTAACGGGCAAAACCCTGGCTGAAAACCTGGCCGGAATTGCGGCCCTGGGTGAGGAGCAGGATTTGCTGCGGCCGTTTTCCAACCCCATCAAAGCCGACGGCCACATCCAGATTCTCTACGGCAACCTGGCCCCCGAGGGCGCAGTGGCCAAAATCACCGGCAAGGAAGGCACCCGCTTCGAGGGCCCGGCCAGCGTGTTCGACTCGGAAGAAGAGCTAAACGAAGGCTTAAAGGGAATTGAGCCCGGCCAAGTCGTCATTATCCGCTACGTGGGGCCCAAGGGCGGGCCGGGCATGCCCGAAATGCTCAAGCCGACCTCGGCCATCATCGGGGCC